>CAZAFN010000001.1:0-14236 GCA_964484795.1 uncultured Alphaproteobacteria bacterium
TCAGGGGGTCTATCGGGGGGATCAACCCCAGATTCAACAAGAGTTCCGCCACCTTTATCATAGATCAAAGCTGGAGAATCCCTGCTTTTTCCCTTAATGGATCCAATAAAATCCATCTTCTTGCCTGACTGATCGATTTCCAGGTTTAATGACGACTTTTGATTGGATTCATTAATATTTGCATTCGCTTCAACAATCATTTGCTTGGTATTTAGGATTGATGGTTGATCGTCGAAGCGAGCAAATTCCTTGTTTATGAGATTATAAGAATTCTTCTTATATTCCGTACCTTTCGCATCAATGGATCCCGCAAAATCAGTCATGGAGTCAGACCAAATGACGGTCGTTCCTCCTTGTCCGTTTGAGCTGGATACATCAATATTTGCATCCGCTTCAACAATCGTTTGCTTGGCATTTTGGATTGATGGTTGATCGCCAAAGCGGGTTACAAATCCTTTATAATTTTCATTATCCGTATTGGTTAATTTTATTCCTCCTTGATAATCTCCTCCGATTCTAACTTTTCCTCCCTGTTTTTTCCCAGAGGCATCAATGGAAATTGATGCTAATTTAACCGTTTTTCCGGTGACATCGATCTCACCGCCTTTTCCGCTAGCAGAATCAGCCTTCAATGTTCCTGACGAACTATTAGTCGTTTTGGCTAGAGATTGTATTCTGCCGCCTTTATTTTCACCCGATACATCAATTAAACTTTTTATGGTCGATTTCATGGCATTTTCAGATAGCACGACTACTGACCCACCATTTTTGGTCTTGCCCTTAGCCAAAATCGATCCATCTATCGTAAGTTTGTCTTTAGATGCAATTTTTACGTTTCCTCCCGTTGAACCATTGGCATATATTTTCCCAGTATGATTAATGTTACGCCCGCGAATGTAGACAGAGCCCGATGGGCCTGAAGGAGTTGTTCCTGAGACGTTGATTTGTCCGGCCACCTGAATTTGTCTGCTGGTTGGACTACCAATTACCACCCTACCAGGTTTGTTTTTGTACGTTCTGGCTATGACTACGCCGGAAGACCCTATATTTACCGTGCCTCTTGAAAGTCTTTGAGCCGTGGATGCCGACAACTGAACCATTCCTCCATTTGCCTTTAAAACACCCGAATTTGTGACTAAACTTTTTAAAGATCTCCCGTTAATATCTTTAATTACCCCCAACTGGCTGGTTGGAACAGTTATGCTCATCAGACCATCACCAACGAAATCAAGGGTTATTCTTTCTCCTGATCCCATTGTAATTTTCCCCAGCTTTGCAGTGACTGTACCTGTGTTGGAAACATACCCACCCAAAAGTGCAGCATGACCGCCACCGCCAACAATTATTTTTCCACCGTTTTTAACTCCCTTAGAGCTTCCGCTCCCTTCAAAAGTGTAACTGTCACTTAAAAAATCATCGTTTTTTATGTTCAAGGTTGAAGCAGTAAAAGATCCGGTATTTACGACCCCATTGGGAGTTATGGCTACGCCATTAGGGTTCACCAGCATAACTTTTCCATTTGAATTCAACTGACCTGCTATGGTCGAGGGTGTTGAACCATTAACTCTATTCAACGAAAAAGAGTCGGACGAAGGCTGCTGAAAATCTACTCGTCCGCCTGAATGAATAGAAAAACTATCCCACTTTATGATTGACTTGTTGGTGGACTGATTGATTATCATATGGTTGGTGCCTTGTCCGCTTATCGTAGCACTGCCGGATTGAACGTTTCCTCCCGTAGGCATATCCTGTGCCTCAAGGTGATAAAGGGGCACGCTCGATATAACACCAATTATAATCGCCTTCGCAATTCTGCGCTTTATATTTCCATCAACGTTTTTTATGACCATTTCCTCCAAAAGTCATCGCTTTGTTCTACGTTAAACTTTCTCCCTAAAACCTCATTGCCATTGTTACCAACATTTGTCGTTTATTTAATCTTGTATCTGAAACATGTTCTATGTTTCCAGTAGCCCAGTTTTTTGAATATTCAACTTTGGCACTTATATTTTTGTCAAAAAAATAATCATCTCCTCCTGAAATCTCCAGCCCAACACCCACGGCTTTGGCTGAAGTCGCCGACCTTTCTGTAGCTGTTGGCTCATTCAAATATGCCGTTCCTCCTGCAGTGTAAACGTAAGGAGAAACAATTAAATTTTCAGATAATTGTATGTTCCTGTTCAATTGACCTCTAGCATACCAGGCCTCATCTCCTGAAATAGCACCTGAAGTAAGACCGCTCAACCTATTTTCTCCTGCAATTGTAATTTGCTCAGAATTCAGCAGATCATTCATCGTGTATTGCCCACCCCAATTAACTTTAAAGATAAAATTCTCAAATGGACTTACAGAATAGCTGGTACTAAGGCGATAATGGGTAAAATTAGAATTTGCCGTAGAGCGCGATAATGGTGTGCCTTCTCCAACTTGACCGCTAGAACGAGACCCAATTGCTAGGCCTTTAGATATTTCAGCATCTATGCCAAGACAACCCTTAAAACAAGTGTTAAAGCTTGCCCCCAATCTAGCGGCAGTAATCCTGTCATGACTTAAGTCTTCATCTGCTCCACCCGCACTAGTATGCTGAACCTCGTCTGTCCAATTTATCGAGCCACGAAGATATAGGGCCGTATTCCTTTGATAAATCAAAGGAAATGAAGCGGTAGTCGTAGCTGACTTCAAATTTGCCTCTAGCTGCAAAGACTCAACGTCTGCTCCGGGTCGAGTCATACTTTCCATATATGAAATCCCAGTGGTCAAACCTCTGTTGCCAACTGGAACGGATAATGAGAGGCCTCCTGCCCGGATGGGCACATCAGCGCCTGCACCCTTCATTCCTTTAAACGTAGGCCTTGCAAGACCAAACAAGGATATTGTTTCACCTAGCCCAAGAGATGAGCTTATTACTGCCCGGGCTTGTCCTTGCTGTCTTCCAAGTTCATTGCTTTGAGAATTGTCAAAGGTTAGTCCCCCTGAAAGAGTTTTCTGTTCTGCTTCAATAACCAGTTGAGTTCCCCCTTCATTCTGACCAGGTATCAACGTGCTTGTTAATGATAATCCAGCTGAATTTCCCGCCAATAGCAACTGCCTCTCTATTTGTTTCAGGGTAATTGCCTTTTTCTTGATTAGTGGTTTTAAATATGAATAGGTTCGCAGAACCTGCTTCCTTGGGACCTTTGACAAATCAAGTTTTTCAATGAATCCATCAATTACCTTGAACACTATAGTTGCTTGCTCAGGTTCAAGCTCTTGGGCAGGTAATATTACACGAACCAGTGGAAAGCCGTTTTGGTTAAAGTCTTTTTCTATTTCCAAGGCAATATCATAAAGATTTGAAACATTCTGCGGAACTCCAATGATTTTTGTCTGGTATTTTTTAATGTCTATTACTTTCTGAAGTTCTTTTGGTGCAAGAATAATCATAGTGCGTGGCGTTATCTCCACTCCTATCTCTGGCTGTTGCTGTATTTGGACCTGTGGAAGCTCTGGAATTACTTTATCTTGCTTTTTAAAGTCGTAGTAATCAAGGCCGGAAGGACGCTGAAACATTTGGGGGAGCGCTTGACTTGGTGTTCGAGGTGCTGCATTGACTTGTGATACCCATAAAATTAACGGAACTGAAGCCATAATTCCTAGTTTGAACACTCCAAGACCTAGTTTTCTAACAAAACTTTTCGATATGCCCTTTATTTTTTGAACAAACGTATCTATTATTGTGACCATCAACCACAATCCCCCAATTTTAATTACCAAGCCTGTGGATAATGCCACGAAACCCCTGCAAAAGCAAGAAAAACGAGTTATCTTTTTTTATTTTATCCACATACACCATATGTAGATGTATAAATGGAATTTAATCAAAAATGTTGATTATTTTTCTTCTTTATTTCCATCACTTGATGAATCTCCACCGCTTGGGGAACTGGAGGAAGCATTTCCTCCACTAGTGCCACCACTTGATACCGCAGGTTTGCCACCTCCGCCAACAGGCCCACTACTGCTAACTGCTGGGGTTGATCTTCCGCCACCACCAGCTCTTGGGGCTGCGACTGATATGACCGGAGTGATTGAGGGCGCCGCAGACGGACTTTTAACTATTCTCATCATATTGGAAATTTTTTTTCCTTTTTTTTCAAACGCAGCAATCTTGCTTTTGACTTCCTTCTTGGGAGAGAAGTCTATCTCAAACATATGTGGTGTTCCATCAAGGGTGTAATTGATTGCCAAACCATTGCTATTAGCCAACTTTAGTGTTCCTTTTTGTAATGTATGTTTGCTTGAGCTATTTGATGGAATACTTCCACTTCCTGTTAATCTTAATCTTTCACTGCCGACTAAATTAGAAACCCTCAACTCTCTGGAGGCTACGTTTCTGGAACCTCTTTTGTTTGTTCTTTTTCCAGATAGAGATAAACCTCTTTTTGAAATTCTTGCATCACTAATACTTTGCGTCCCAGCCACCAAGCCATATACGGTTCCGTGCCTGCTATGTGTTGGTGATGAAATAGTGTATGCGCTTCCAGCGGTTATTGTCTTGCTGTTGTTATTAAAATCCTTTGAATCATAGGTTAACGTTGGACTATTCAAAGAAACGGTTACTTCACTTGGCAACCCATTTGCCCCAACTACAGTAGCTGTGCCGTATGTAACGCCCGAAGTAGACGAAGATCCATCATATGTTTTTACCGCTCTATACCCAAGTGACGTACCCCCAGATCTAACATAATCATAACTCTTCGAGATTGCCCCTGGGTTATACCCATGCAAAATTCCATTTCCTGAACCTAATACTGAATTTCCGCTACTATAATTATATTGAATAAAGCTCGCTGCAGGAACGTTGCTCATTGTACTATTATTTGTTGCTAGCCTTGAAAGCCTCCAATTGCCATTAGAAGCACTTAATGAGGAAATCGCGCCGATATCGTAACCAGAAATGCTAATCGCCGTTCCACTTCCTGATGCTGTCAGAGAAGTACCAGTAATGGTCCCAGTTGCAGAATCCCCTGTCGCAACTATCGATCCTGCCGTCACATTACCTAGAGCAATGTTTCCTGGCTGATCATTTGTAAGCCCTGCTCCTCCATCAATAATAGCAGAAACCGTGCCTGTTCCGGCATTTATTGTGGCGTTATTGGCTATGTCAGCGGTTCCGCTACCCCTTTGGGCGTCAACAACCCCATAGGATGTTGACGTATTCGCTCTCATGGTAAAATCACCATTCGCAGTGGTTATGTTGCTATTAATTGTTATGTCACGTCCAGCCAAAAATGAAAGATCTCCCCCTGAAGAGCCCGTTGCAGCTATTGCATTTGAAATAGTTATGTCTTGGTTTGCCCTGAGGTAGACATCAGTTCCAGCCGATAGTAGGTCTGCTATGGTTGAACTACCAATGTTGTTTGAAGATGATGAGTCTGTTGCAAATGCATTTACGCTACTTATGTTGCCCCCGTCAATTCCTGTAAATGCCCCAGAACTAAATTCGAGATCATTATGGAAGTAAACGTTTGAGCCATTGTCTGTCCAGCTTTGTCCAGGTCCCATCCACTGAATTTTCATTGCGTCTCCACCTGTTCTTTCACCAAAATACGATAATATTGGGTAATATGTATCTTCTTGCAGAGTCATATAGCTACTGTATCTAGTTCTAATTCCGTGCGGCCTGCTGTTATCAACGATTTCATTGCTTTTACTTCTATAGTTAATAAAGCTTGACCAATTACTAACTTGACTTGTGTTAAACAACCACATCCAGCTTGCATCGTCACTAGATGTAAGGAACCTATAACTACCAGTAGTTGGAGGTTTAAAGAATCCTCTCCATTCTGCTGAATAACGTTCAGCAAAGTTCCTGCCTGGTGTTGTATAATTAACTTTTGTGAAGTCACTTGTGAACCTATTTCTCACTGATGACCGAGAATCCTGGCTACGGCCACTAAACCAACTTAAACTATCGTTAAAATATCCGTAATATACCTGGGCTCGCAAGCCGCTAGACAAGCTTCCTGCTCCAGAGCTAGAATCAACCGTTATGTTTTTTGGATCAAGCAACAAGGTTCCATCTTTTACACTTACATTAGATAAATCAAGGTTTCTTATTAGATCTGACGACGAAATTTCTACAAATCCTCCGCCTGTTTTATAATCATTGTCTAATGAAACTTTCTCAATCCATTCCTTTTTAGCTCCGTTTGCGTCAATTGTTCCACTAAAATCCGTTATTTCATCTGACCAAACTATGGCCGTGCCGCCTTTTCCTTTGGTGCTGGAAACATCAATTTTAGCACTAGACTGAACGATGGTTTGTTTTGCATTTTGGATTTTTGGCTGCTCTTCATATCGATTAATAAAACCCTGGTACTCTTTATTTGTTGTGCTAGAGAGTGTTTTTCCTCCCAAATACTCTCCACCTATTCTTGCTTTTCCTCCTTGGTTTTTCCCAGTAACACTAACATTTGCCAAGTACAAACCAACGTAATTAGCCGTAATATCTACTTTTCCTCCCTTGCCAGAAGATGAATTGGCCTTATATGAACCCGCTGCAAGGTTCAGATTATCGGAAATTGAACGAATTGTTCCACCTTTTTCATTGCCAGATGCATCTAATGAGTTATTGGGTGATGAATAAAGTGAATTTTCAGACATTACGATCAAAGAACCACCTTGACCATTAATGCCTTTCGCCTCAATCGTTCCATCCAGAACCAGAACGTCTTCAGACAAGATGTTTACATTTCCACCCTTTTTTCCATTTGCAGAGATTTTTCCACCTTGATAAATGTTCTGACCTTTAACGGTAACATTGCCCGAGTAACTATCTAAATTACCAGAAGCATTTATTTCACCACCAATATTTACAAAATTGGAATCAGAACCACCTATCAATACTCTTCCAGTTGTCTGATTTACAGTCGTTGCTGTAATGGAACTTGTTGATTCTAAATTAATTGCACCCATTGACAAAGACTCTGCCGTGGAAGCGCTTAATTCAACTACCCCGCCATCTGCAATTAGTTTGCCGTTATTTGTAACAAGGCTTTTGAGCGTTCTTCCTTTTATGTCTTTAACAGTTTCAAGTTGATTTGACGATAAAATTATGTTCATTAAGCCGCTTCCCTCAACGTCCAAAGTTATTTTTTCACCTGCTCCAAGAGTTATTTTTCCTAGTCTAGCAGTAATTGAACCTGAATTAGACACGTATCCACCAATTAAGGCTGTGTTTCCTCCAGCTTCGACCGAAATGTTGCCGTTATTGGTAACACCTTTGGATTTTCCATTACCCTTAAAAGACAAATTATCATTCAAAAAATCTTGATTATTTATGTCTAAGCTCGAAGCTGTAAATGAATTGGTTTTTATTACTCCTTCTGGTGTTATTAAAACTCCATTTGGATTAATTAAAGTTACCTTTCCATTAGAGTTCAATCTTCCTGATATCGTTGATGAGGTAGATCCACTTACTCTATTTAGAGATGATGAGCTTGATGATGGCATATTAAAGTCAACTCTGCCACCTGAATGAATCGAAAAACCTTTCCAGTTTATGATGGAGGTATGGGTTTTTTGATCAATAACCATATGGTTCGTTCCAGTACCAGTAATGGTTATGTTTCCTGATTTAACACTTGCACCGGTAGGCATTTCCTGAGCTAGTAAATAATTTTCAGGATACAAAGTAATTAAGACTCCAACTAAAGATCCGAAAATCATTCCTTGTTTCTTTTTGTGTTCTCTGGCTCTAATCATTTTGTTAATAAACATTATCTTTAAAAATTCATTGCTAAGGATACTAGAACCTGGTGCTTATTTAGTCTAACATCAGACAGGTCTTCCAATTTCTGGGTTGCCCATGTCTTTGACAGTTCTAATCTACCAGAAATGTTTTTATCAAAAAAACTGTTATCTCCCCCCTGAAAATCGAGTCCAAGCCCTATGGATTTTGCGGCTGTTTCCTTGTTTTCCGTAGCCGTGGGTTTATTAAGATATGCAACACCCATTGCAGAGTATACGTAAGGCGAAAATGATAGCTGTGGAGCAAGACTTATGTTTCTATTTATTTCACCCCTAGCATACCAAACTTTATCTCCAGAGATAGACCCCGACGTTAGAGAACTTATTTTGTTTTGTCCTATAATGGTGTTTTGTTCAGAATTCAGCAACCCGTCATCTGTGTACTGCCCACCACTACTAAATTTCACCATTGTTTGTTCTATAAAATTAAATGAGTACGATGCATCCATTTTCATATGTGTATACGTGGATGTTCCTGAAGCTCTTGACAATGGCGTTCCTTCTTCTCCTACTTCACTTGCTGAACGCGAAGCTATTTCTAGCCCTCTAGATAATTCTGCATCAAAACCTAGACAGCCTTTCATACATCCATTGTAATTAATCCCAAACCTCAAACTTGTGAGTCTATCATGGCTTAATTCTGAATCAACCCCACTAGTATTCGTTTGCTGAATTTCATCAGCCCAACCCACAGTACCTCTCAAAAACCAGACTCTGTCTTTTTCCAATACTAGTGGGTAAGATAGGCTTACTGTTGCTGATTTCATATTGGCTTCTAATCCAAGGCTTTCAACCTCTCCTCCAGGCCTTGTCATACTCTCAAGATAAGAAACACTTACCGAAAACCCTTTGTTTCCGAATGGTACCGAAGTAGCAAATCCACCTCCTCTAATCGGAACATCAATGCCAGTTCCCTGCATTCCCTTTAAGGTTGGACGAGATAAACCGAATAGTGATACAGACTCGCCGAAACCCATTAATGAATTCAGCGTAACACTCGTTTGCCCTAATTGTCTTCCTAGCTCCTCGCTTTGTGTGTTATTAAACTGCACACTGCCGCTGATTACTTTGTGATCTGCCTCAATTACCAACACCGTACCCCCTTCTTCTTTTCCAGGGACAAGACCGCTTTTCAATGTCAATCCAACCGTGTTTCCAGCTAATATCAACTGTCTTTCAAGACTATCTTTTGTCAATGACTTTTCTCTAATCAAAGGCTTTAGGTATGAATATGTTCTTAATGTTTGCAGAGAAGGCACTTTTGACAAATCAACCTTTTCAATGAAGCCACTTACGATTTTTAAAAAAATAGTCGCCTGATCAGCATTCAGTTCCTGTTTTGGCACAATTGCTCTAACTAAAGGATACCCAATTCTATTGAATTCTCTTGTAATTTCAGATGCTAATTTATACAGATCTTCTATGCTTTGGTATTTTCCAGTGATTTTTTCTTGGTAAATTTTAAAATTAACCTTATTTTGCAACTCTTCAGGAGCTAGTATGATTAACCTTTTAGGATAAATTTTAATCTTGCCTATTTGTTCTTGACTAGGCGTTAATTTTCTAACATCCGGAAGCAAATCGTTTTGTTTTCTACTTTTATAATCTTGAAATATGTTTGGTCTTTGAAATTCTTTTGGGATTGCCTGACTTGGTGTTTGACTTGCTGCATTAAGGAGTTTAGAAAAAAAACTGAAGGCAAGAAAAACAGTGAGAGAAATCTGCGATTTATTGAAATTTGCCATATCATTTCTAAAAGATAAAAAACGTTGTGTTATGATTTTTTTTTTCATTTACATCAAGCCTAAATTTTAATTTCCCTTACCTGTGGATAATACTCTAAAAGCCCTTTAAAACATAGTCTTTTTTGATTTCATGTTTATTTATACTTCTCTTTTGTCATACATATTATCGACTTGTTCGTCGCAATGTTTTATGCAATCGTACTTGCACTGATTCAAAAGCTAAACCCGTGCTCTCATAGGTTTAAAAATTAAAGTCCTATTTAAACTGTGGCGTTTTAAGTTTTAAAGGTTGGTGTAGCCGCTTTCACCATGCAGAGAGTTGTCTAAACCACTTGACTCATTTTCATCGTCCACCCTTAAATCCGTTACAATTGATGTGATTTTAAGAGCAATATAAGTAAATACCGTCGTCCAAACTACCGCGTAAAGAACTGATTTTGCCTGATATAAAAATTGAGTAGTAACTGTAACTCCTTCATCTAGACCAACGCCCCCAAATTCCTGTGTCATAAGTACAGAGCATAATATTGTTCCAAGCATTCCGCCTACTCCATGTACTGCAAAGACGTCCAGACTATCATCAATTTTTAATTTTAGTCTTATTAAATCAACAGCAGCATAGCAGACCACGCCTCCAAGAATTCCTAGAATTATACCTCCTTCTAAACCAACAAATCCAGAAGCCGGGGTTATTGTGGCTAAG
This sequence comes from uncultured Alphaproteobacteria bacterium, assembly GCA_964484795.1. Taxonomy (GTDB): domain Bacteria; phylum Pseudomonadota; class Alphaproteobacteria; order Methylaequorales; family Methylaequoraceae; genus CAZAFN01. The sequence goes on from CAZAFN010000001.1 coordinate 10,240, forward strand.
CCTGCAACCATTCCTGTTATCATTCCAACTAATGAAGGTTTTCCAAATCTTATCCATTCAATGACAACCCACGAAAAAGCTCCTAATGATGCCGCTATATGCGTAACTAAAATTGCCATTGAGGCTGTTGCATCTGCAGCAAGGGCAGATCCACCGTTAAACCCAAACCAGCCAACCCAAAGCATACACGCCCCAACCATTGAAAGAACTGGATTATGAGGAGGGTGTGACACGTTGTTTTTGAAACTACTTCGCTTCCCTATTACCAAAGCCATAATCAATGCTGCAACTCCAGCTGTAGTGTGAACAACTATTCCACCAGCAAAATCTTTAACTACAACATCTCCATTAGACAGAAGGCCACCTCCCCATACCCAAAAAGCAATTGGGCAATAAACTAACAGCAACCAAAGTGCTGAAAAAATTAAAATAGCAGAAAACCTTACCCTTTCTACGTATGCCCCTATTATTAGAGCTGGTGTTATTACGCAAAATGTCATTTGAAAGACTACAAATAATACTTCTGGGATAGTTCCACTTTCGGAATCTCTAACGGAATGCAAAAAAATCTTTGAAAAATCGCCAATGATTTGAGAGTCTCCACCTGAAAATGCCAAAGAATACCCTACTACCACCCAAAGAATTGACATTAAGCAAGCAATCCCAAAGTGCTGGCATAAAACAGAAACTACATTTTTAGATTGAACCAGACCTGCATAAAACAAAGCAAGTCCCGGGAGCGTCATAAACAAAACTAGACTTGAGGACGTAAGTATCCACGCTGTGTCACCAGAATTTATTTCAGCTTTAGCAACGGTAGAAACTAATAACAAAGATAAAAATACTATTTTACTCACGGCACCTCCCATTTTAATCAATTTGCATCATATCAGATTTTTTTTACTATAAAAACAAATTTAATTTAAAATTTAAACAAATTTAAAGTTGCCCGAAAAATAGGCATATTTTAAGTTTTCACGAATTTGCTATTTATTTTTTGAAATTTTTTATTTAAATTTATTTAATGATTAATTCAAGTTCAAGAGAGTCTATCTTTGCCTTATCAACTTCTTATGGCCAATCTGCCATTGCAGTCATTAGAATATCAGGTGAGCAGGCAAAAAAAATAGCTGGCAGGGTTTGCGGGAGAACAAAACTAGCTCAAAGATATGCATATCTTTGCAAAATTAAAGATTTACAGGGCAAACTAATAGACGAAGGGATGGTTGTTTTTTTCAAATCACCTAAGTCATATACTGGTGAGGATCTTTTGGAAATCCATACTCATGGTAGTATTGCAGTCATAAACCGGCTAATTAAAGTTCTTTCTGATTTTCCACAAACACGACCCGCCCTACCCGGGGAATTTTCTAAACGTGCATTTCAAAATGGAAAAGGCAATCTACTAAAGTATGAAGGCTTAAACAATTTAATTTTGTCTGAAACGGAAAACCAGAGATTAATGGCGACCAAGCAAACTTTTGGAGAAAGCGAGAATATCTGTTTTTTATGGAGAGAAGGAATGGCTAGAATATTGGCTATGATTGATGCCGTAATTGAATTTTCTGATGATGTAGACACTTTAGAGCTAAATTCAATTGAGCAGTCAATAAGAACGATAATAAACCAAACTCACAACATACTTAAAAATGCCGAGGTAGCTAAAGAACTAAATTTTGGCTTTAACATTCTCATATTTGGGCCACCAAATGTTGGGAAGTCCTCTTTTTTTAACTTGTTGTGTCAGGATGACAAGACCATAACCTCTAATTTACAAGGCACTACGCGCGACCAAACATCTAGCCAAATAGATTTGTTTGGAAATAAAATTAATATTACTGATTCTGCAGGAATAAGAGAAACTAGAGACCCAATAGAAAAAAAGGGGATTAAGAAAACATTTCAATCTCTCTCCATATTTAAAAAACTAATACTTGTTCTTTCTCCTGATTCCTTCAACAAACAAAATGTAGATGGAGTTTTTAGCGTATTGAAGAAAATAAAACGCAAGAAAATGGTAGTCATTTTTAACAAAACTGATCTTTCAGGATCCAAAAGAAAGTATGAAGCTTGGACGAAACACATCCCGGAACTAACAAATTATTATTCATTTGAAATTTCATGTAAAAATTCAAGGAATAACTCAAAAACACTAGAGCCCTTATTCGACTTTATAAACCAAAATCTAATTGCTGTTGACAGAAGTGAAAATGATGACTATTACTTTTCTGACCAAAGACAATTAGAATGTATTAAAAGGATTAATTCTAATTTAAAAAATTCACTTGAACATTTGCGTGAATTAGAAATATCCGCAGATTTTTTGAGGAATGCCCTGAAGGAAACAGATGATCTTTATGGGCGGTCTGATGAAGATAACAAATTAGGAATTATATTTAAAAACTTTTGTATTGGAAAATAAATTGTTTCACGTGGAACGTAGCTATGAATTTTGACACTATCATCGTTGGAGGAGGACACGCCGGGGTTGAGGCGGCAACTATGGCATCCAGAGTTGGCGCTAGAACTGCCTTGATAACCTTTGGGCCTGAAGACATCGGAACAATGTCATGCAACCCAGCTATGGGAGGACTAGGAAAAGGTCATTTAATTAGAGAAATTGACTCACTAGGTGGAATCATTGGACGTGCATCAGATGTTTCTGGAATTCAATTCCGAATGCTAAACAAAACTCGCGGAGAAGCAGTTCAGGGACCAAGAGCTCAGATTGACCGAAATAAATACAAAAAAAACACCCTTGACCTAGCATCAAATGAAAATATTTCCTTTATCTACGATGAAGTAATTGACGTTCTAACCTTCCGGAAGGGTGGCAAAGAAATAGTTGATGGAATATTAACTGAAAAGTCAGGAAGAATTACTTGCCGTACTCTCGTTATTACAACCGGCACTTTTTTGTCAGGCCTTATTTATCGTGGAAAAGAAAAATGGCCTGCTGGTAGACTCGGTTGCAACCCAGCAGTAAAACTGGCAGATTTTTTTAAAAAAAAACATTTCAAGATTCATAGGCTTAAGACTGGTACTCCTCCAAGGCTAATAGGGAAATCAATAGACTACCGTCACTGCATCATTCAAGAGGGAGACGAAAATCCCGAGCCTTTCTCATTTTTGACTGATAAAATTAGGACCAAACAGCATAACTGCTACATTACTCATACAAATCCCAAAACCCACAAAATAATTGATGACAACCTTGATAAGTCACCCTTGTTCAATGGGGGGTTGAACTCCAAGGGACCGAGATATTGTCCCTCCATAGAAGACAAGGTAAAAAGGTTTGAACACAAGGATTCTCATCAGATCTTTCTGGAACCTGAAACGGCAGAAGGCAAAATTATTTACCCCAATGGTATCTCAACTTCTCTGCCAACAGAAGTACAATCTAAATTTTTGAAAACAGTTCAAGGTCTTAAGAATGTAATTATTGATAAATATGGCTATGCAATCGAATATGACTGCATTGAAAGCAATGAAATCTCTGACACCTATGAAACTAAAAGAGTTGAAGGACTGTTCCTAGCCGGTCAGATTAATGGGACGACTGGTTATGAAGAAGCTGCAGCACAAGGCCTGTTGGCAGGAATAAATGCCGCCAGAAAAATACAGGGGAAGGATTTTTTTGTTGTGCCTAGGTCAAAAGGTTATTTGGGTGTTTTAACTTCTGACATTTGCAAGGGAGGGTTGCTAGAGCCTTATAGAATGTTTACTTCCAGGGCTGAATATAGACTGATGTTGAGAGCAGACAATGCTGATGAAAGATTAACTGATTTAGGAATAAAAATAGGAACTGTTGAAAAAGAAAGAGAAAGGAGTTGGTTGCTAAAGAAAAAAAAGATCGAAAAAGCCTCAAAAATGCTGGACAGCCTCGATGCCTCTCCTCAGACATACTCAAATTTTGGTTTGCAAATTAATCTAGACGGAAAAAAACGAACAGCTTATGAAATTTTGGGATACAAGAATGCAACGTGGAGAATGT
>CAZAFN010000001.1:14246-55768 GCA_964484795.1 uncultured Alphaproteobacteria bacterium
AAAGGCTATCTGGCCTGAACTAAAAAGTCTTAAATTAAACCAAAAAATTGAAAGACAGATAAAGGTCAATTGTTTTTATAGTAGATATGCAAAAAGACAGATTACAGAAATTGAGGAATTAAGAAGAGATGCAAAATTACTTTTGAAAAGAAACATTAATTATGATGAGTGTGGAGGACTCTCAAATGAAATCAAGGAAATGCTAAACAAGCACAGACCAGCTAGCATTGGTGAGGCCAGGGAATTGCCTGGTATGACGCCTGCAGCCGCAGCTATTCTTCTTAGACATTTGAAAAAATAAATTGAGTCAAAAAAATAAAAGACAAGCGTTCGTTAAGCTTTGCAATGTTTCACGTGAAACACTGAAAAAGTTCGATTTCTACCGAAAACTTATAATTAAATATCAATCTAAATTTAATTTAATGTCTAAAGGCGACATTGATGACATATGGGTCCGGCACTTTGCTGATTCAGGAAAAATTTTTTTTATTGCACGACCCTTTCTTTTGTCACAAAAAATTCGAGGGAGCGTGTGTGACATAGGAAGTGGGGCTGGATTTCCTGGGGCAGTTCTTGCAATATTAATGGAAGAAGCTGGATTTAAAAATACAGTCACTCTAATAGAGTCTAATGCAAAAAAATGTATGTTTTTAGAAGAACTAAGGAAAAGCTTAAATCTGTCATTTAATGTTCACCATTTAAGGGCAGAAGATTCAAGAAAAAAATATGATCTCATTACCTGCAGAGCGGTTGCACCAATGCATAGATTGCTACCTCTAATAAACATTATAAAAAAACCTTATTCAAAAATACTCCTTGTAAAAGGGAAAAATTGGTCTGATGAACTATTAGAAATAAAAAATAGGTGGAAATTCAATATGAATGTTGTTAAAAATAAAGTATCTCTAGACCCATCAGGTGGCGTTACGCTAGAGATAACTAATTTAAGGAAAATTAAATGAGAACTGTTTTTTCAATTGTAAATCAAAAAGGTGGAGTTGGAAAAACCACAACAGCTGTTAATTTGGCAACAGCACTTTCAATGTCTGGCAAGTCTTGTCTGGTTGTTGACTTAGACCCTCAAGGAAATGCTAGCACTGGGTTTGCAATCCCTTCGGAACAAAGAAAGCCAGGTACATACGAAGTTCTTTCACAGCAAACACCATTGGCTGAAGCAATTAAGGCAACTGAAGTTAATGGTTGTGGGATTGTTCCAGCCCGAGTTGCCCTGGCCAATGCTCAACATGAATTACTTCAACAAGAAGAAAATGAATATTTACTTAAATCAGCCATAGCCAAACTACCAGAACAATATTCAGCAGTAATTGTTGATTGTCCTCCTGGTCTTGGCTTCTTAACCACAAACGCTTTGGTTGCTTCACAAAAAGTTTTAATACCTCTTCAATGCGAATTTTACGCTTTGGAAGGATTAAGCCAAATTTTAAGAATTATTAAAAAGGTTAAAGAAGAGCTTAACCCTTCTCTGAACTTAGATGGCATACTTCTAACAATGTATGACTCTAGAAATAAATTAAGCGTTCAAGTAGAAGAAGACGTAAGGGAGGTTATGGGCACAGCTGTATATAAAACAATAATACCCAGAAACATAAAAATTTCTGAATCTCCTTCCCACGGCAAACCAGTCTTACTCTACGATCACACCTGCATTGGCTCAGAAGCATACGTGAATCTGGCAGCTGAAGTCTTAGGAAAAGGAAATTTTGGAGGATTAGAAAAGACTTGAAAAACACTAAACAAATAAAGGGTGATTAAATATGAAGAAAAAAGCCATTGCGACGAAAAAATCTAAAACCAAACCAGCTATGAAAAGAAAGCTTGGAATGGGTCTGTCATCACTTCTCTCTAAGGATGAAGAATTAGCATCAGTTATAAAATCTAAAATCAAGACAAAGCTGGATCAAGAAAATAAAGATTCTAAATTAAATGTAAAAAAAGGGTCCGTATCTTATAAAATCTCTCGGCCGACTTTGGAAGATCCGGCAAACCAGGGTGTTGTAAATTTTAAGGCCAAAGATAGCCTAACACAAACGTCAATTCCCATACAATATTTGATATCAGGAAAATTTCAACCAAGAAAAAGTTTTGATCAAAAAGAACTTGAAGAGTTAGCTGAATCAATTAAGACTAACGGAGTTCTTCAACCCATATTAGTTAGACCTTTAAAAACCACTGGCTCAAGTTATGAGATTATTGCAGGAGAAAGAAGATGGAGGGCCTCTCAAATCGCAAAATTACATGAGGTACCAGTAATAATAAGAAGGTTTGATGATGAAACCGCTCTTGGAGTTGCAATGATAGAAAATCTGCAAAGATCGGACTTGAACCTTGTTGAAGAGGCAGAGGGATACAGAACGTTAATGAACCAGTTTCAATATACGCAAGAAAAATTATCGATTCAAATAGGAAAGAGCAGAAGCCATATTGCCAATGTTCTTAGAATGCTATCTCTTTCTAAATATGTCAAAAGACATATAATTAGTGGGGAAATTTCTTTTGGCCATGCAAGAGCTTTGGTTACTTTAACAGAGAGTCAAGCAAATGATCTTGCTGACCAGATTATTGATAAACAATTAAGTGTAAGAGAGACAGAAAAATATGTTAATAGTCTAAAAAGGAGTGTAGGAACTTCTAGAACAGCAAAAAACACTCAAGCTAGAGACCCTAACATAGAGTTTATTGAAAGGGAACTAACAAATATTCTTGGTTTGAGCGTAATACTAAGTCATAAAGCAAATAATAGCGGCCATATGTCCGTATACTACAAAAGCTTGGATCAACTTCAACCAATTATTGATAAGCTCAAGTGGAGGCCTAAATGACTGAAATTATTAAATAAAATGAGGAAGTTGATTTTAGATACAGAAACAACTGGTCTTGATTACGAGAATGACAGAATCATTGAAATTGCCTGTCTTGAGATGATTAATGACTCCCACACAGGTAAAAAGTACCATGAGTATTATGGAACTGATGGCATAATTATTTCAGATCAAGCTGAGCAAATTCATGGGTTAAACAACAAGTTTCTTAAGGATTTTAAAACTTTTGATCAAAGAATTATGGAATTCCTTGATTTTGTTGATGATTCACCGCTAATAATTCATAACGCACAGTTTGATATATCAATGATAAATAGTGCTCTGAAAAGATGCGGTAAGAAAATAATCAATTATGATTCGGCAATATGTACATTAGAAATGTCAAAAAAGAAATTTCCTGGTAGTAAAAATAATCTAAATGCTCTTTGTCGAAGATTTGATATCAGCTTGGAAGATAGAGTTAAACATAGCGCATTGACAGATTGTTACTTGCTTTTACAAGTTTATACAGAGTTACTTGGGGGTAGGCAGGGAAAACTAGGGCTTTCAGTCAAAGAAAGTAAGGGGGAAAAATACGATGAAGTTTCAAAGTCAAGCTCTTTTCTAGATATTAAGGTTTCTGATGAGGAGCAAGTATCACATTCTAAAATGCTAGAAAAAATTGACTCCCCGATTTGGAACAAATTTTAATTATATTTTTTTTAACAACTTTTTCCAGACTAGGCCTGACAAATTTGTTTTGTAAAGATCATCAATTTGATTGATACCAGTTGGTGAAGTAACATTTATTTCTGTAAGTTTTTCATTAATTACATCAATCCCCACAAAAAATAAGTTATTTTTTTTTAAAAATGGTCGCAAAACATCACATATTTTCTTCTCTTTACCAGTCAAAACAGTTTTTTTGGCAATTCCTCCCAAATGAAGATTAGCTTTAAAGTTTCCTTTTTTGGGTATTCTATTAACAACCCCAACAGGAGAACCGTCTAGGATAATTATTCTTTTATCTCCCAATTTTACCTCCTCCAGAAATTCTTGAACTATCACTTGATTTTTAAATTTTTGGGTCAATTTTTTAAAAATTTTCTCTGCATCTTCTTTTTTTGATACCTTGTATACGTCATGCCCACCCTTATTATAAAGTGTTTTCAAAACAACTGTTCCAAATTTCTCCATCATAAAATACACTGAATTCAAATTGGATGATATTAGAGTAGATGGGATGATATTCACAAAGTAGAGTGGGAAAATCTTCTCTGTAAAATTCTTGATTCCTGACGGATCATTAACGAAATAGGGTTTCTTATTGAATTTTCCGTGCATTTCAAGAAGATAGCAGTTAGTCAGATAACTCATATTGATAGGTGGGTCTTGTCTAATAAAAAAAAAATCGAATTCTTTTATTTCTACTTCCTCTTTCTTTCCTACCTTTAAGTCCTGATTCACAATTCTTTGTGATATTGTAATTGCACTCTTGCCTGAAAATCTAATGTTTTCAGGATTACATATCGAAATTTCAAGATTAATTCTCATTGCCTCTTTAATAAGAGAAATTGTTGAATCAGTTTCCAAATTCAATTTATTTAATGGATCAATTTGAAATAACACAGAAACTTTTTTATTCATTTTTAACCTGCCTTGGTATTGAAATAATTGTCACCAAACGACCAATATCATCCATTTTCTTTAAAAAGTTTTCAACTAAAGTTTTTTCTTCCAGATTGTCAGCAAAACCAATTACATAAACATTCCCCTTTACAACATCAATATGGTAGTTACTACTATTTATCCCAGACTTAAATAAAAGTCTGCTCTGGATTTTTGTCTGAAAAATCATATCATCTGTCCTTTGCGAAAATGTCGGGGGATTACCAATATTAATTTCATTAAACACCTCCTTTACGCCATCTATGTTCCATACGGAATTAACAACTTTTAGCCTGTTGACTTGATCATTGACGTATCCAGTAAGTAATACCTTTCCAAAGGCAACATTTACTTCTACATTGGTAAGGTTCTTGATCTTGATTGTTGAAATCTTTGCCAAAATTTTAGACTTGGTATAGGTATCTTCAACCGTTTTAGTCAGTCCTTTTTCAGAAATACTTGCATTGCCAACCGTACCAACAGCTGATGTTATAGGGCCAATTGGTGAGCAGGCATTAAAAGTAATAAGCAATATAACATAATATAGAAGTTTAGTTATCCTTGCCAACTAAAACCTCTCTTCTCCCAACATGGTTTGCAGCACTAACTATTCCCTCTGATTCCATTTTCTCTATTATTGTGGCCGCTCTATTGTAACCTATCTTAAGATGCCTTTGAATAAAGCTTGTGGAAGCTTTTTTTTCTCTGCATACAATGGCAACTGCTTGATTATAAAGATCGTCTGCACCATCATTAAGTCCTAAACTGAAGTTTTCTATCTCTTCCTCTTCTAATGTAACAGACTGCAAATAATCAGGCTCACCTTGCTTTTTTATATGTTCAACAACTGATTGAACTTCCTCTGTTCTCACATAAGGCCCATGGACTCTTAATAACCTCTCTCCTGGCATAGTTATCAACAGGTCCCCCTGACCAAGTAACTGCTCAGCTCCTTGTTCTTCTAATATAGTTCTGCTATTAATTTTATTAACAACCTTGTAACTTATCCTAGTTGGAAAATTGGATTTTATTGTACCAGTGATGACGTCGACAGAAGGTCTTTGGGTGGCAACTATTAAATGTATGCCTGCGGCTCTAGCCATTTGAGATAACCTTTGGATTGCATTTTCAATTTCCTTGCCTGAAGTTATCATTAAATCAGCCAGTTCATCAACCACCACCACAATTTTAGGAAACACAGCTAAATCAAGCGCCTTTTTCTCCATTACTGGTACTCCAGTTTCAGAATCATAACCCACCTGTATTTCTTTAAATATTACTTCACCATCATCAAGAATTTTTCTCACTCTAGCGTTATAGTCATCAATATCCCTTACACCAAGGTTAGTCATCATTTCATACCTTGATTCCATCTCTTTTACTGTCCATTTTAAAGAAGATACTGCTTTTTTGGTATCCGTTACAACTTCAGTTAGAAGATGTGGAATATTCTGATACACAGATAGTTCAAGCATCTTCGGATCAATTAAAATCAGCCTGCATTCTTCAGGTGTTAAGGAATATAATAAGGATAATAACATTGCGTTAATACCCACAGATTTTCCTGAACCAGTTGTTCCCGCAACCAAAAGATGAGGCATTTTGGCTAAATCAACAATAACTGGTTTCCCCAAAATATCCTTTCCAAGAGTCAAGGGTAGTTTACATTTTGTTGATTTATATAAATCATGATCAAGTAGTTCTCTTAGAAATACTGTTTCCCTGTGCTTATTTGGAATTTCTATCCCTAAGGCATCTTTGCCAGGAATTGTGGATATTCTGGTTGACGTTGCACTCATTGACCTTGCAATATCATCAGACAAACGAATTACACTAGAAGATTGAGTTCCTGGAGCTGGAGTTAATTCAAACAAAGAAACGATTGGTCCTTGTTTAACCTCTGTTATATTCCCACTAATTCTGAAATCATTCAAAACATTGGTTAATAGCTCTCTATTTATTTGGGTGCTTTTCTTATTTTCACTTTCCATACCAGGAATTTTTTTTGATTTTTCCAACAATTCTAATGATGGAAAAACATAATTTGGATTTAATTTTGGTACCAATGGATGTTTTTTGTCATTAGAAGTTTTCAAACTTCTATTGCTTACACTTTTATTTTTTTCAAATAGTGTTTTAAACTTGACTTTTCTTGTGACTCTTAGTGTAACGGCAAGTAAAAGAAGTGCATTCGTAAGGAGTCTTGTCAAAATTAATACGAACTGTCTTAATTCAGAAAACCTTATGTTATAAGACAAAGAAATAAAGAAAATTGAAATAAAAAAAATAAAAAGAGTTATGAAATTTACATATGCAAAGTCTACAAGAAAATGATTGAAATAAAGATTCAATCCGCTACCTAGCAATCCACCATCAAAAAATAAAAAAAAGCTAAAGTTTTTAGCTATAAATTCACCTAAAAAACAAACAGATAAAATAGAAAATGGGAGAAATGCCCAGGAATACCAAGTCATAGAATTATCAAAAAAGCTTCTTAGTGAACGAAAAATAAAAAACACTGAAATTAAGTAAGAAGAATGACCAATTGCTTGCATTAAAGCTCCTGATAAAATTGAGCCAACTGGCCCCATCCAATTCTTTGACGTGGAAAGAGAAAGATCAAACTTAAATAAGGTGTTATCTAGAGGGCTATAGGAGACTATAGATATAAATGTAAATAGTCCTAATGTTAGGTAGAACAAGGAGATTGAAATTTTTTTTAAATTTTCTTTTAATCTATCAAACATTAGTTAATTTATTAATATTTACATTAATTTAAGAAAAATTGTAAAAAAAAATTAATCAATGAAAAAAGATTTTGACATTGTCATTCTAGGAGCAGGCCTTGTTGGAATGTTTCTGGCACTAAAGTTAGCTAAAGAAAACATTAATGTTTGTCTAATAGATAAACAGAAAAAAACACTGTCTAATGCCCCAAAAGATAATCGAACAACCGCTGTATCGCAAGGTTCATCAAGGATGCTTAAAACTATAGGTTTATGGGAAAACCTTCAAAGTTTTGCGCAACCTATAAATAAAATTGTTGTTACAGAAGGTTTGTCAGGTAGCAAAATAAATTTCGACTCTAGGATTGCCAACCAGGGGCCTATGGGTTTTATTATTGAAAACCAGTTGTTAAGAAAAGCTTTTATTAATAGAATTGAAAATTCAAAGCGGATAACTTTTTTAGATAGAACAGAAATTACTAATTCCCTTTCTAATTGTTCGAGTCATTTAAACCTTGTTGCAAATGGTAAATCTATTTCATGTAATCTTCTTGTCGGCGCAGACGGAAGATACTCTAAGACACGATTTCATGCAAATATAAAATATCACTATCAAGAATATGGGCAAAATGCCTATGTTTTCTGCATAACTCACAAGAAACCACATAATGCAGTTGCACTGGAAAGATTCTTTCCAGATGGACCCCTTGCTTTATTGCCAATGAAAACATTAAAGGGAAACAAATCATCAGTCGTTTGGACAGTTGACGGTAATAGAGAAAAGTCTATGAAGAATTTTGATGATGAATTTAAAAAAAAATTTAAAGTCTGCTATCAGAATTTTTTTGGGAGCTTAATTAATATTTCAAAACCTTCCGTTTATCCTCTAAATATTTTTTCTTGCTATGATTATTTTAGAAATAGAGTCGTCCTAATAGGAGACGCCTGTCAAGCAATACATCCTATAGCTGGACAAGGATTTAATCTAGGATTAAGAGATGCATTTTTTCTTTCTCAATCATTAAAAAATGCCAAAAATTTAGGCCTAGATTATGGTAGTCAGATTGTTCTAAAAAAATATTCTCAAAAGAGAACTTTAGATAAAACAATATTCATTCAATCAACTCACAGACTTAATAATTTTTTTTCAAATAATTCTAAAATCATTAAAAAGCTCAGAGAAACCGGGCTTAAAATATTTAACAAATCCTTGTTTCTGAAAAAACAAAGTATGTTATTTGCTATGGGTTTAAAAAGTTTTGAAATTTAGAACCTAATTTATATATATATTCCCAGCTATATATACCTGTATTGTGTCCATCATCAAATATTATTCTTATTGCATAATTCCCTACTGTTTTAATTTGATTTATTTTTACATTTTGGTGAATAATTAGGTCCGGGTTTTTCAGGTTCTCTTTGTTTTCAGCTGAAGGACTGTATGCTCTTAAAAATGATGAGGTTAGCAATAAGTGCCTTTCATTGTGGTAATTTATTTGCAATTTTTTTTTGCTTTTATTTAAAACAATGGAAATAGGGGTCATAAATTAGATTCATTTTTAACTAATAAAATTGGGGTTCCATTCCTTATTTTGTAAGAATATTTTTTATCTTTAGTAACTAGCAATTTGTCCTCTTTATCATAATAAAGCTTCTGACCAGTTCTTGGACAAACAATTAGGTCTAAAATGGTTGGGTTAAATTTCTGCATATGTATGTTTATTAGGACCTAGTGCGCGGCGAAGTTAGCTTGCTATCATTAATATGCATATTCAAAATTGATATAAGCATTTTTGCTCTTTCATTGATACTATTTGCTTCAAGCAATGCCTGCTTTTCATTGAAATCAAAGGGACATCCCATAGAAATAGAGTTAACAAGATCTTCATCTGTTGATGCATAAATTGAGTCCCAATCTGCATTTGCAGAAATTTTATCAAGATAAGTTTTCATTACTTTTTGCAATTCTTCTCTAACTTTTTTATCTGAACAAAATGATCTTTTAAAATCGTTCTTAAAATTCATCCAATCTACATCAGCCCTTCTAAAGCCATTAAACAATTTAAGTTCAGTCTTTATTTTGAAACGACACAAGCCCTTCAAAATTATCTCGTATCTTTTATCATTCGTTTCAGAAAAAGCTGAAATATAACCTGCACAACCTATTTTGAATAGCTTGGGGAAGCTAGTTTTATTAGGATTTTTATTGCTCTCCGTAGGTTGAATTAGACCTATTATTCTTCCGTTCTCAAGGGCATAGTCAAACATATGTAAATATCTATTCTCAAATAGATTAAGGGGAAGCTTAGACCTAGGAAGAATAAGCACCTTATTTAAAGGAAATAACGGGATTACTCGAGGAAGATCTTCAAAATTTTTTTCAAAACTGTACAGCATCTATTTTTAATTACAGTATGTATTTTTAATTATACAACAAAAGCAGTTTAAGTATTAAAATATATTTATTATTGCTAATATAATTGTAAAAAAATTATTTTTGATTATATTGAATATCGCGGAATACTTGATATTTAGCGGGAATAGCTCAGTGGTAGAGCATCACGTTGCCAACGTGAGGGTCGCGAGTTCGAATCTCGTTTCCCGCTCCATTATTTTTTGGACAAGATTCTGATTAAGGCAGGCTTTGACAAAATGTTTGCTACCTTCTCTGGGGCTTCTAAAAAAGAAAAATGACCACATTCAGGAATTGTTCTGAATTTTTTTAAACCAAGTAATTTCATCGTTTCATTTCTCTCACTTGGTTTAGACCAGTCATACTCTCCATATACCAAAGTCACTGGTGTTTTGATTTTTCCGTAACTAACTTTTGATTTTGTCCATGAATCATAGTTGGCTAGAACATTCCTCAAGTGGTAAAGATTTCCAGGTTTCCCAATCGAAGATGTAAGAATGGATAGGTATTGATTTGTTATAGCTGATTTTCTGTATACCCCACCCCTAAAGATCAGCCAAAGTATAGGCTTACTTTCTAGCATAGCAAAAAAATTACCTAGGAAGGGGAGGCTCATACTCCAAATTATAAAACGAGCGATCAAGCTGCCCCTTCTAATTCCATCACCAAACTTCTTGTCATAATCATATGGGTTAAATGAAAAAATATGTTTGATTTTATCTGGGATTTTTTCTGCAACAGTAATTGGAAGTACACCGCCTATAGACTCGCCAGCAAGAGTAACCTTTGAAAGATTTTTATTTTTTATAAATTCTATAATAGCATTTCTCATATATACCTCGTCATAGTTTACTTTTGGGTTTACAGGTGAGTCCCCAAAACCTGGAAGATCAATGGCATAAATGGTGTATATATTTTTCAATGACGGGATGACACTGTAAAAATATTCTAATCTGTTTCGAATGGTATGAAGTAATATTAGAGGTGGCCCTTTCCCAATTTTTTTGTATCGAAAGGTTGTGCCATCATTAAGGTCAAAATTTTTTATATCAGACATTTTTTTAATTTGTTTCTGCTTCTATTTTCAAAATACATTGTAAAAAAAATTAAAATCTATTTTTAAATATTAATCCATAACTAATGACATTTACAACCATTAAGATTATGCCAAGATATGTTTGAATTTCAATAGTTAGATCGACTGGGTAGACTATAGGAAATATGTAGTTTGAAATGAATCCTTCTGAATATGTTGTCAGCTTTGCCTTTCTCAAAAACCAGTTTTCAAGATAGGTTAACGGACAAATCGAATGTGAAAGTTCAACATACGCACCCCAAAAAAGAGCTGGAACATGAAGAAAAATTATTTTTTTTTGAACTAAAAATAATATTGAACCAAAAACAACAAAAATAATAAAAATAAAATGTAATGTTAGTGTCAAGTTTGCTGCAAGTTGGTACATTCGATCCAATTGGTTAATCAATCCTTAACAAGGCATAACCCAACCACAGTACAATTGCCAAATACCAAAAACACCAACCTTTGCTGGCAGGAAAAAGTTTGGATAAAGTCTTAAACTTTTTTTTATACCACTGAGGAAAAAACCATGCTAACACGTTTGATACAATGCTATCAGCAAATATTAAAGACCATAATAATTTTTCTATTGTAAATTCCATAATT
Source organism: uncultured Alphaproteobacteria bacterium (assembly GCA_964484795.1). Classification (GTDB taxonomy): domain Bacteria; phylum Pseudomonadota; class Alphaproteobacteria; order Methylaequorales; family Methylaequoraceae; genus CAZAFN01. The sequence continues at coordinate 25,557 of CAZAFN010000001.1, forward strand.
AAGGAAAATGATAAAACCCCATTTGATCTCAAAGTTATCTTACGAGGTCTTTGAATGTTTGTCCAATTATTCATAAATGATCAAAAATAACGCTTCTAATAGTTGTGGGTTTACGAAAGGGTCGCATATGAAATCCATGCTTCTAAAATTACTAGCTTTAGATAAACTACTTGACTTCAAGTTTTTCATCTCTTAAAATTTTTTTTATGAGATGCCACACAAAAGCAGAAAATGGGAAATTATTACGTCAATCAAGAACTTTTGGAGAATGGAAAGATAACCCTTTATCAACGAGTGATAAGAGGTAAAGTTTGTTCTGTCTGGAACTGCAGTATCAACATTCCTAACTACAAAAGAATCAGAGAGTCCTTACAAACTGAAAGTTTCAGTGAGGCTAAATTGCTTTCTATGGAACGCTATAAGCTTTACAAAGCTAGAAGCAAAGAGGGGATGTTGATAAGGCCGTCGAGTAGTTTTTTGGAAATAGTAAACTCATTTCTCGCGAAACTAAAAGACAATGCCACATCAAATAAGATAAGTTATAGGAAATTTAGGGACTGCAAGTCAAGCTTTGACAATTACTTCGTTCCTTTTTTTAAACAATTTAGGATTCAAATTATAAATGACGAAACTGTTAGTGATTATCTTACGTGGAGGCGAAAGAAAAATGCTATAAGGACTGGTCAACCCGCAAATGCAACATTAAATAGAGAAAATATTTACCTAAGAAAATTCTTCCGATTTGCCCATAGGAATGGTCAAATTAAAAGAGAGCCTATTATTCCAACATTTAATGTAAAACTTTGTAGAAGTAGCTTTGGATCTTCTGATTGGAAGAAGATTATTAATAAATTAGATTCTGAGATTGGAAAAAAAAAGATAGAATATGAAAAAAAAAAATGTAGTTTTAATGATTACATCCTAAAGATTCAGCTTAAAACATTAGTTGAATTGATGGGTTACAGCGGGATTCGAGTTAACAAAGAAAGTAACCAAAATTTGAAGTGGGAAGATTTTGACTTGGTCTTGAATAATGGCAAAAAACTTAGGATAGCTACTCAGTTTGACAAAAAACTTCATAAGAATCTGTCACATTTGGAAATTAAGATCAAGCACCCCAAGCCTAAAACTCCCAAACGCCTTGCCATAGGGTTAAAATGTCTTGAACCACCACTGCAAAATCTTCGTGCCTTGACAAATTTCCCAGATGGAAATGACTATGTTTTCTGTCATCAATCAGGACGGATGGCAGGAAAACCTATAGGAGACTTTAAAAAACAGTTTAGAAGTTTTTTGAACCGTTACAACCTATATAAAGCACAAAATGGAAAGACTAGGAACCTTACAAGCTGTCGTCACGAATTCATTGAACAAAGGCTTGTTAATTCTGATATTCCACTCAATCAACTTGCCCTGTCCGTAGGATCTTCCATTGCCATCATTGAAAAATACTATTCGGATATTATTGAAAAAAAATACAAAAAGAATTTTATTTACTAAACATTATGTTCAAAAATGTACGAGCATATGCCGTTAACTCTCCTAATGAAAAATTAAAGCCCTTCAAAATAAATAGAAGAGAGGTTGGTTTTGATGATGTGCTGATAGACATCTTATATTGTGGTGTTTGTCACACAGACATTCACTACATAAGAAATGATTGGAAAACGTCTAACTATCCTCTAGTTCCAGGACATGAAATTATTGGAAAAATCATTCAAGTTGGAAAGAGTGTAAAGAAATTTAAAAAAAATGATTTGGTTGGTGTAGGTGTGATAGTTGATTCGTGCCAAAAATGCTTATCTTGCAGAGAAAATTTAGAGCCGTACTGTGAAAAAGTGGCAACTTTCACTTATAATGCTCCAGACAAAATTTTAGGTGGCTTTACTTTTGGTGGATATTCTAAAAAAATTGTTGTAAATCAAAGTTTCATTCTAAAAATACCTAGTAATCTTGATTTAAAATCAACTGCACCTTTGCTTTGTGCAGGTATTACAACATACTCTCCTTTAAAAAAATGGAAAGCGTCAAAAGGCGAAAGAGTAGGGATCGTAGGCCTTGGAGGCCTAGGGCATATGGCTTTAAAATTCGCTTCTGCAATGAAAACTGAAGTATTTGTGATCACTGGATCTGAGAAAAAAAAGGAAGACGCATTAAGGCTTGGTGCAAACGGAGTAATAATTTCCAAAGACATAGACAACATAAAATCATATAAAAATAGTTTTGATTTGTTAATAAACACCATACCTGTACCTCACAATTTAGATAATTATTTGGAATTACTTAAAAGAGATAAAACCATGGTTATAGTTGGGGCCATTGATTCTTTTGATAAGGTAAATATTAGAAAATTAATTTTTGGGAGAAAATCTATTGCAGGCTCTTTAATTGGAGGAATAAGTGAAACTCAGGAAATGTTAAATTTTTGCAGTGAGCATAATATAGTTCCAGAAGTAGAGATTATAGACATAAAAAAAATCAATGTGGCATATGAAAGAATGTTGACAGCTGATGTAAAATATAGGTTTGTAATAGATATGAAGTCACTAATTTGAAATTACATAGCCACACACAGGCCACACAATAAATAAATATATCTTTTCCTAGGTTTTTAAAAGATTTCCTTGTTTTAATAACGGGAGGAACAATTATAATTATTTTATTTTTTTTCACAAGACGCTAAAAGGCCCTAAGTTGCTAAAAATTAAAGAATTTTTTTGACACACACAATTTTAAAAAAATAACCACCAAAACCACTAAAATAGAATGAAATCAAAGTTTACAAAAAAAAAATCTGGGGCATGACACACTAATGACACACAAATTCTGATGCTTTGTATTTAAAGTGTTTAAAGAATTTACCTTGCTTTTTTTACGCAAGGGTTAAGAAATCTAACGAACAGAATTACTTTTTTTGGGTTGCTTTTTTCTGCTCATACATCCCAACAAAATCAACTGGAGCTATTAACAAAGGAGGAAAGCCTCCTTCCCTTGTGCAAGTTGCAACTATAGATCTTAAAAATGGAAACAAAAATTTAGGGCATTCGATTAAAAGAATCCTTTCTAAAACATCGTCCTTTACATTCTCAATTGTAAAAATCCCACAATATGAAGCTTCTATTATAAACATTGTATTATTTTCAACTTTAGTTTCACCTTTTACAATCAGGTCAACTTCATGAATATTTGGACCATGGTCATTTAGTGGTTTGGTTTTAACATCTATGTCAATTTTAAATGTAGGGTCGCTGGCGAATTTCCTTAGAGATTCTGGGGCTTTCGGGTTTTCAAAGGAAAAGTCTCTTAAGTACTGGGCATTAATAATAAATTTAAGGTTGTTATTGTTTGAATTTTTTTTTTTATTTGCCATATTTAGGTTTTATTATTAAGACGAAATCAATATAATACATAATATGCTAGCTAGATTCCAGACAAATTTATATAAATAATGAATAATTTTCCATATATAGACATATTAATCCTTGCAATGATTGCCGTATTCATCATAAACAGATTAAGAAACGTATTAGGGAAAAAAACTGGAAATGAATCAGATATCGTTGAAAAATTTACTCAAGGTAAATCTACTTTCAATGAATCAACTCCAGACAAAACAATTAAATCAACAAAAGGTTCAAAAACTGAAAAAAAATCAAATGAAAATTTCCACAAAGATAACAAGATCAATGATGTTTTAAAAATAATATATAAGTTTGATTTAAACTTTTCGACAGAAGATTTTATTTTGGGTGCTAAAAAGGCTTTTGAGTATATTATCAAAAACTATTCTAGTGGTAATGCCGCCTCAATTAAGAAACTTCTTGCGCCAAAAATGTTTGATGCATTCAATCTTCAAATAAATGAAAGAAATAAGAAAGGAGAAAACCTTGAAATAACTATTATCTCAATTGAAAAACCAAATTTAATAAAAGCTGAAATATTCAAAAAAAATTTCGCAAGAATTATTGTAAAATTTATCACTGAGCAGGTACAGGTAACTAAAAATACTGCTAATGAGGTGATAGATGGGGATAACAACCAAATCTTAAACATAACAGAGAACTGGTCCTTTATTAGAAACCTCAAGAGCAAAGACCCTAATTGGATTTTGGAGAAAATTGAAGAAAACAGTTAATAAGCTTTTTTTTCTTCCTCTGTTTCTTGCAACTGTCCTAGTATTCAAAAGTACTTTAGCCAAAGAATTTAGTTTCTTGGAAAACTTGTCGTCTGAAAATCTTTTGAATTTCCAGGTGATGATTAATAATGTGTGTAAATCAAAAAAAATTTTTGCAAGCATAAAGTCACATCATTCATACCCAAAGTTTGGTACTGTAAAGGTATGGAAAAAAAATTGTGAGGAATTAAAAAAAATAGGAAACACTAAAAGAGAAATCATCAGTTTCATAAAAAAAAATTTCCAGCTAGTCCTTTTAGATAAGCAAGAAGGCCTATTAACAGGTTACTATGAACCATTGATAAAAGTATCAACTCGAAAAGACCAGAAATTCAAATATCCTATACTAAAAAAAAATAAAAAATTTATTGGGAAAAGCCGATACTATATAGAAAAAAAATTTAGCGATGAAGATGTCCTTATATGGACAGATGATAAAATAGATTTGTTTTTTTTGCATATTCAAGGCTCGGGAGTTGGAATATTGCCAGACAAAAGAAAAATAAAAATCATATATGATGGAAATAATAATAAAAAATACCAATCCATCGGGAAAATAATGGTTCAGAAGAACTTAATTAAAAGAAATCAGGTATCCATGTTTACTATAAAAAAGTGGCTGAAAAAACATCCAGCTAAGATAGATGGAATATTAAATAAAAATGAAAGATACATTTTTTTCAAGATCAACCAAAATGTTAATTCCAGCCCAAAAGGAGCTCTAGGAATCAACCTTATATCTAAAGTTAGTATTGCTATAGACAAAAAAATTTATCCCCTTGGACTCCCATTTATGATGAATACACCAACTGATACTCTTTTTTCTCTTGCCATTTCTGCTGATACGGGTGCTGCAATTAAAGGGGCTAATAGAGCAGATATTTTTATGGGAAGAGGAGAAAAAGCTGCAAATTTAGCAGGAGTATTAAAAAAAAAATTGTTTCTGCACGCAATGGTTCCTAGGAGAAATTAAATGAACGAAGAAGATTGGGAAACTTTTAAGAAGAGCGTGGTACGATTGGAAAAAGGGGGAATTAACCCCTACCCTCAAAATAACAAGATCAAGTCAATTAGTCAGAAAACTGAAAAAGTCATTGACAGCCAGGAATCTTTAGGACAAATGGAAACAATAGGGAATTATGATAAAAAAACACTCGACAAAAATTTATTAAAGAAGATAAAAAAGGGTCGAATTAAAATAAACTGCGTTCTAGACTTACACGGGCAAAACTTAAATGATGCCAGAACAATGGTTATGAACTTTATAAACCGAAATTATGAGATTGAAAATAGATTGGCATTAGTAATCACAGGAAAAGGCCAAAGACTAGCCGTATCAGACGGATGGAAAGGAACTGGTGTGCTGAAAAAAAACTTGCCTAAATGGTTAAATTCCTTGGCTATATCTAGTAAAATTTTGTGGTATGGGCATGCACCACAAGAAAAAGGGGGAAGTGGAGCAATGTTAGTATATTTGAAAAAAAAAATTACAAAATAAATTTTGTTAAATCCTGGTCTTTATAAATATCTCCTATTTGATTTCTTATATATTTCTCATCAATATTTATTTCTTTTGCCTTCTTGTCAGAAGCAGAAAAACTAATTTCTTCTAAAACTTTTTCAAGAATGGTATGAAGTCTTCTTGCCCCGATATTTTCTATTTCCTCATTAACTTTAGTTGCAATATGGGCAATTTCCGAAATTGCGCCTTCTGAAAAATTAAGTTTAACCCCTTCCGTAGCAATCAATTCTACATATTGTATAATTAAATTATTTTCTGGTTCTTTTAAAATTTTTATGAAATCATCTTTTGAAAGTGCTGCCAACTCAACTCGATTAGGTAAGCGGCCTTGAAGTTCAGGCAAAAGGTCTGATGGCTTGGCAATGTGAAAGGCACCAGAGGCTATAAAAAGAATATGGTCCGTCTTCACTGATCCATATTTGGTACTGATCGTTGAACCTTCTATTAGAGGAAGTAAATCTCTTTGAACACCTTCTCTGCTAACTTCAGCAGTTCCCCGAGAGTTCTTTCCACAAATTTTATCTATTTCATCAATAAATACAATGCCATCCTGTTCAACATTATTAATTGATCTTTTAATAAGGTTCTCCGTATCAATAAGCTTTTCAGATTCTTCATCTAAAAGATAATCGTATGATTCCTTAACTGTTAATTTTCTTTTTTCTTTTTTTTGACCAAATCCTTTTCCTAGAATGTCTCCAAGATTAATCATTCCCATCATACCCCCGGGCATTCCAGGAATATCCATAGATTTGAGTGGTGATCCCGACTGTAGCGACAATTCAATTTCTATTTCTTGATTGTCCAATTCACCATTTCTAAGCATTTTTTTAAATTTTTCTCGTGTTTGGTTGGTCGCAGATGAGCCTACAAGTGCTTCAACAACTCTTTTTTCAGCATTTAACTCCGCCTTAGCCTTAATCTCAGTTTTTAAATTTTCTTTATTATTGCTTATGGAAATTTCTAGTAGATCTCTAATTATTTGTTCAACATCACGCCCAACATAACCAACTTCTGTAAATTTTGTTGCTTCAACTTTGATGAATGGTGCATCAGCTAATCTTGCAAGCCTTCTCGCAATTTCAGTTTTTCCAACACCGGTGGGACCAATCATTAGAATGTTTTTTGGAAGAACCTCTTCCTTCAATGCACCTTCAATTTGTTGCCTTCTCCACCGATTTCTTAATGCAATGGCAACGGCTCTTTTTGCATTTTTTTGGCCAACAATAAATCTATCCAATTCAGAGACTATTTCTCTTGGAGTAAAAGACGTCATTTTATTTTTTCAATTACTATATTTTGGTTGGTATAAATACAAAGTTCTGCGGCAATTTCGAGACTTTTTTTTGCAATCTCTTCTGCATTTAATTTTGATGGATATAGAGCTCTGGCAGCTGCAAGCGCATAGTTTCCTCCAGAACCTATTGCCATTAAACCATCTTTAGGTTCCAGAACGTCACCTGTACCTGATAGAATCAAGCTTGACTCTTTATCAGCTACAAGCATCATAGCTTCCAATCTTCTTAAATATTTATCAGTTCTCCAGTCTTTAGCTAGTTCAACACAGGCTCTCATTAAGTTGTTTGAAAATTTTTCAAGTTTTGTCTCTAATCTTTCAAAAAGTGCAAAGGCATCTGCCGTTGCACCAGCAAATCCAGTTATAACCTTTCCTTCTGCCAACACTCTGGCTTTTCGGGCATCAGCTTTTATAACTGTATCTCCTAGTGTAACTTGGCCATCGGCAGCTACTACAACTTCACTCCCTTTTCTTACAGAAACAACTGTGGTCCCATGCCATTGATTTAGATTATTTTTTATATTCATAAATTTCTAGTCACATTGATTAATTAATATTAATCTATATATTTTAAATTTAATATCCAATAAAATTTAAAAATGCGCAAATGTTCACTAAAAAGAAAAACGAAAGAAACTAATATCCAGGTTGATTTAAAGCTTGATGGAAAAGGAAAAAGTAATATTGAAACTGGCATAGGTTTTCTTGACCATATGCTTGATCAACTATCAAAACACAGTTTATTTGATATCACAATTAAAGCCCGTGGAGATTTACACATAGACTACCATCATACTACAGAAGACACTGCTCTGGCACTTGGAGATGCTTTCAACAAATCTCTTGGTGACAAAAAAGGAATAGCAAGATTTGGACAGGCTCTTTCAGCAATGGATGAGACACTTTCTAGAGTAGTGGTTGATTGCTCTAATCGTCCATATCTAGTGTGGAAAGTAAGCTTATCAAAACCAAAATTAGGTGAAATGGACACTGAATTGTTCAGAGAATGGTTTCAAGCGTTTGCACAAAGTGCAGGAATAACTTTACACATAGAAAACCTTTATGGTGAAAATTGCCACCACATAGTTGAATCGTGTTTCAAGGGGCTTGCAAGAGCACTAAGAGAAGCCGCCGCTATAGATCTTAAAAGATCCAATGAAATACCATCAACAAAAGGGACGCTTCGGGATTCACTTTAAGAGAATGAAAACCTATTGCATATTTAAAAAATACAGTAAAAATTCGCAATTAGAGGTAACTGAAACTGGTTTTTCTTTTTGGGCCTTATTTTTTGGTCCTTTTTGGGCAATATCCCAAAAACTCTGGAGTTTTTCATTAATTGGTTTTTTGTTACTACTAATCTCAAAATTTCTTTCCATAGAAATGATCAGTAATAATTTTTTTTATTTTGTTTTTTTTTCTTCAAATGTTTTCTGGGGGATTTTTGCTAGAGACCTGTATATTCAAAAACTTTTAGATAACAAATATTATGCAGAAAAAATGATTGTCGCTGATTCCAAAAAAAAGGCATTGTTAATTTTTTTATCAGAAAGTAATTAATGGGATTAATTTCTATTATTGACTATGGTTCAGGGAATTTAAAATCTGTTTATAACGCTGTGAACCATCTTTCAAATCAAAAAAGAAAGGAAAAGGTTGTAGTGACATCTTCAATTTCAGATATCAAAGATGCAAGCCACATAATTTTACCTGGGGTTGGCTCCTTTCAATCATGTGTCAAAGGTTTAAAAAGAAGTTCTCTTGTAAATGTTATTCAAGAAAAAGTTTGCAATCTTAAAACACCTTTCTTAGGTATCTGTGTGGGAATGCAAATGTTGGCTAGCAAGGGATATGAAAAAGGAGAGTTTTCCGGTTTAGATTGGATTAAGGGTAAAGTAAAAAAAATTTCTGATAATAATAAAAACCTAAAAATACCCCATATGGGCTGGAATGACATAAATTTCAAAGCAAACACTCCTTTTATAGAAAACCTAAAAAAAAAAATTAATTACAATGGGCAAAATCGATTTTCTGCCTACTTTATACATAGCTATAATTTTCTTGTAAGTGATCAATCAGAAAAAATACTTACAACCAGTTATGGTCAAGAAATTACGGCTATGGTTTCAAGAGAAAACATAATTGGAACGCAGTTTCATCCAGAAAAAAGTCATTTCTTTGGCCTGGCCTTCTTGCAGACCTTTCTAGAAAGTGAAGAATATAGATGAATTTCTACCCCGCAATAGACCTTAAAAAGGGTAAGTGTATTAGACTTGAAAAGGGGCTCTTGGACAAAATAACTTTTTACAATAAAGATCCAATAGACCAAGCAAAAAAATTCTCTGCAATGGGTGCAAAATGGGTTCATATGGTTGACATTGATGGGGCTTTTAGGGGCAAGAGTTTGAATCACAACATTATTCTTAAAGTAAAGAGGTCCACCAATTGTAAAATTCAGGTGGGCGGGGGGATTCGGACTGTAAAATCAGCTGCCTTTTTTTTAGAGAATAAAATTGATAGAATTGTTTTGGGAACTATTTCTTTAAAAAATCCAAGTTTAGTAAAAGAAATATGTCGTCTATATCCTGGAAAAATTGCTGTAGGAATTGATACAAAAAATGGTTTTGTTTCTATCGAAGGATGGGCCAAAACTAGTAAGGTTTCGATTAATGATCTAGTGAAAATTTACGAAGATGCTGGTGTTTCTGTAGTAATTTTCACTGATATCGAAAAAGATGGGCTTATGGAAGGTGTAAGTTTTGATCAATTGTCAAATCTCCTAGACTCAACTTCTTTGAATGTCATAGCTTCTGGTGGTGTTTCATCTTTAGAAGATTTGAAAATACTAAAAAAAATTGGTGCAAAAAATTTAGTTGGAGTAATTGCTGGAAGAGCGATATATGAAAAAAAATTTTCTGTCAATCAAGCCGTTGAAATCTTAGAGAAATAAATATGTTAAAAACAAGAATTATACCCTGCCTAGATGTCGATGGCGGAAGAGTCGTTAAGGGGATAAACTTTCTTGACCTGAGGGATGCAGGTGATCCAGTCGAACAGGCCAAAGTTTACAGTGAACATGGTGCCGATGAAATAACGTTTTTAGATATAACTGCCACACACGAAAAAAGAGAGGCAATGATCAACGTAATAGAAAAAACTGCCAAAAGTTGCTTCGTTCCTCTAACTGTTGGAGGTGGAATAAAAAAAGTTGGAGATATGAAAAATTTTCTTTTGGCTGGGGCCGACAAAGTTTCCATAAACAGTTCCGCAATAAAAACCCCGGCTTTAATAACCAAAGGAGCAGAAAAGTTTGGTAATCAGTGTATTGTAGTAGCAATAGATGCAAAAAAATCTTCTGGAAAATGGAACGTATTTATTAATGGTGGCAGGATTGATACTGGACTTGATGCCACAAAATGGGCCAAGAAGGTTGAAAAACTGGGGGCAGGCGAAATTTTGCTAACATCTATGGATAAAGATGGAACTAAAAGTGGTTTTGATCTAGAGCTTACAAAAAAAATATCTGAATCCGTTCAAATTCCGGTAGTTGCATCAGGTGGGGTGGGTAATCTAGATGACTTTGTGGATGGCGTCAAGATTGGAAAAGCCTCGGCACTTTTAGCCGCTTCTGTTTTTCACTTTAATAAGTTTACTATAACTGATGTAAAAAAACATTTAAACTCTAATGGTATTGATGTAAGAATGGATTACATTAGGAATGAATGAAAATGGATAAAAAAAAAGTAATAAATGAACTTTCGTTAATTATTAGAGATCGAAGAACAAGATTGCCAGATGATTCATATGTTGCAAAACTTTTTAAAAAAGGAAAAATAAAAATAGCAAATAAATTTGGCGAAGAAGCTTCTGAAACACTTACTGCTTTTTTAGCAGAGGGCAAAAATGATTTAGTTGAAGAGTCAGCTGACTTGATCTTCCACCTCTTGGTCTTGCTTGAATATGCAGGTGCATCTATGGATGATGTTTTAAAAGTTCTCCAGAAAAGAATGAAGAATGATTGATATAGAAAATTATGACAAAAATAATATTTTTGCAAAAATTCTTCGAAAGGAAGTTCCATCAGATGTGGTTTATGAAGATGATTTCATATATGCATTTAAGGATATAAGTGCAAAAGCACCTGTGCATATTTTAGTGGTTCCAAAAGAACCCTTTTGTAGTTTTAATGATTTTTCTGAAAAAGCTGATGATGAAACAATTTTAAATTTGGTTCGAACGATTGGAAAAATTACCAAAAAATTAAATCTCAAGGATGGTTACAGAATAATTGCAAATATTGGAAAGCATGGTGGGCAAGAGGTTCCACACTTGCATTTCCACATACTAGGTGGGAAATCTATAGGCCCCTTGGTTTCAAAATAAATTTAAACCTTGATTTCAACTAAAACCGGAACATGGTCCGAAGGCTTTTTAAGTTCTCTCGTCTCAGAAATTATTTTTGCTTTCTTCAATTTAAGTCCTTTGTGGTTTGTAACCCAAATATGATCCAGTCTTCTTCCTCTATTGTTTTTTTTAAAATCTGGTGATCGATAACTCCACCAAGTAAATAAATTCTCCGGAGGAAAAATTAATTGTCTTGTGGAATCTATTAGATTTCCTTTGTCTAGTATTTCCAAGAGTTTTTGCCTTTCAACTTTCGTATGACTTACTACATTTCTTAAGCTTTTATGCGACCACACATCGTCTTCGTATGGAGCAACATTGAAATCACCGCAAAATATGTTTTTTGATTTTTTTTCTTTCTCTGAAAACTCTAAAAATTCATCTAAAAAATTAAGTTTATGTTTAAATTTTTTATTCAAAACTGGGTCTGGTTCATCACCTCCAGCTGGAATATATAACGAATGAATATTTACATCGTTAATTTCAATTTGAATATGCCTTCCATCATTTTTGTTGCAAAAATCAAATATTGAGACTTTATCTGGTTCAATTCTCGTCAATATTGCAACACCATTATATGAAGAAATTCCATTAAGGAAAATTTTATACCTGCATTTTTCAAACTCTGTGACAGGAAAAGAGTCATTGTTGACTTTTGTTTCTTGCAGACAAATTATCTCAGGCTTTTCCTTTTTTATGAGATCAAGTAGTTGTTGTTTTCTTACTCTAATAGAATTTACATTCCAGCTTAAAATCTTCATTTATGAATTCATAGATTCAAAAAAATCAGAATTCGTCTTTGAGTTTTTAATTTTTTCAATTAGAAACTCCATCGAATCTGTGACTCCCATTGGCATAAGAATTTTTCTCAAAATCCACATTTTGGACAAATCTTCTTTGGAGACCAAAAGTTCTTCCTTTCTTGTTCCTGATTTTGTAACATCTATTGAAGGAAAAACTCGTTTGTCAGACAGTTTTCTGTCGAGAATAATCTCCGAGTTCCCTGTTCCTTTAAATTCTTCAAAGATAACTTCATCCATTCTTGATCCTGTATCAACTAAAGCTGTTCCAATGATTGTAAGCGATCCTCCCTCTTCAATGTTTCTTGCTGCTCCAAAAAATCTTTTGGGTCTTTGCAAAGCATTTGCATCTACACCACCGGTTAAAACCTTTCCAGAACTTGGCACCTGTGTATTGTATGCTCTTGCTAACCTCGTTATGGAGTCAAGTAAAATTACTACGTCTCTTTTATGCTCTACCAACCGTTTGGCTTTAGATATTACCATTTCAGAGACAGCCACGTGCCTTACAGCTGGTTCATCAAAGGTGGATGAAACAACTTCACCTTTTACTGACCTAATCATATCTGTAACTTCTTCTGGTCTCTCATCAATCAATAAAACTATCAGGTAAACCTCAGGATGATTTGTGGTGATTGAATGAGCAATATTTTGGAGCATAACCGTTTTTCCTGTTCGTGGTGGGGCGACAATAAGTGCTCTTTGACCTTTTCCCAAAGGAGAAATTAAGTCCATTACTCTGTGAGTTATGTCTTTAACCATTGGGTCCTCAACTTCCATTTTTAATTTCTTATCTGGATACAATGGTGTCAAATTATCAAAATTAATTCTTTGTTTTGTTTTTTCTACTGATTCAAAATTAATTTTTTCTATTTTCGTGATTGCAAAATATCTTTCAGATTCTCTCGGAGACCTCATTTCTCCTTCTACTGTATCCCCGCTTCTCAAGCTATTCTGCTTTATTTGACTTGGTGAAACATAAATATCATCTGGTCCTGGCAAATAGTTTGCGTCCGAAGACCTTAAAAAACCAAAGCCGTCTTGCAAAATTTCTAGAACGCCTTCTCCATAAATTGCATCTTTATTTAAAGCCATTTGCTTTAGTATTGAGAAAATCATATCTTGTTTTCTCAACGTTCCAGCATTTTCAATTTTTAGTTCTTCCGCTATTTTTAATAGTTCAGAAGCGTTTTTAGATTTTAGGTCTTTTAGATGCATAATATTGGGAGAATTATAAAATTCGACTGAACTTGCTTTATAGTTTATGCAACAGGGTTTGTCAATTCATTGGTTTAAAAACCACTAAAAAAACTATAATTATAAATAGTAATGTTGGAACTTCATTGATAAGTCTGTAAAAATGTTCGCTCCTTATATTTTCTTTATTCTCAAATTTTTTTCTTATACTAGCACAATACATATGAAATACAGACAAAAGACTCACACATACAAATTTAAAGTAAAACCAAATCGAAGTCATTTCCCCTATATGAATTACCAATAACATTCCAAAAAACCATGTTAATAAAAACGATGGGTTCATTATGTATCTTAACAATTTTTTTTCCATAAGAAGAAATGTATCGTATTCCTTTGAGTTAACATCTGACTTTGAATGGTAAACAAAAATCCTTGGGAGATAGAACAACCCTGCCATCCATGTCGTTACAAATATGATATGGAGTGATTTTATAATTTTAAAGTATATTATTTCATCCACCCTAAAGTTTCTCTTCTTGTAATTCTTTCTATCATATTAATTGAAGTTTCTGAATCGTTGAGACAATCTATATAGTGAAATTCTTTTCCTCCCATTTCTAAAAAATCTTCTTTTCCTTGAATTTTTATCTCCTCCAATGTTTCAAGACAATCTACAGCAAAACCTGGGGCAATAATGCACATATTTTTTTCATTATTATTTATTGTTTCTTCAAACTTTTCTGCCATATATGGACGCAACCATTCTTGTGGACCGAATCTTGATTGAAAAGAAATTTGAAATTCTATCTTTTCTTTTCTAAATCTCTCATTTAATAATCGGACTGTTTTGGCACAATGGCAGTGGTAGGGATCTCCTTTTAAAAAATATTTACGCGGGATTCCATGAAATGAACACAAAATTTTTTTGGGTTTTGTTTTTAAATTTTTTAATTTTTTCCTTATGTGAAGGGCTAATGCATTTATATACAGATTATCATCAAAATATGGTGGACAAAATCTAATGGTTGGCTGCCATCTCATTTTTTTCAGAACCTGAAAGACCCTATCAATGACAGATGCCGTTGTTGTTGCAGAATATTGCGGATACAATGGAACAACAAGAATTTTTACACATCCACTTTTAAAAAGACTTTTTAATCCTATGTCAATTGACGGGTTTCCGTAGTTCATCGCAAATTTTACAAGAACTCTTTTTTTATTAAACCTTTTTTGGAGTTTATTTTTTATATTTTTCGAAAAAACACGAAGCGGTGAATCTTTTTTTTCTTTATTCCAAATCTTCTTATATAATTTTCCTGATCTATATGGTCTAGAAACTAATATAAACAAATAAAGAATTGGATACCACAGTACTCGAGGAAGCTCAATTATTCTTCTGTCACTTAAAAACTCTCTTAAATATCGCCACATAGAAAAATAATCTGTTCCATCTGGTGTTCCTAAATTAACAAGTAATACACCAACTTTTTTTTCTGGTATATTTATATGATTAGTTGGTTTCATCAAATTCCCTGACTAATTCTATTGTTCTTTCTATGTTTTCTGGTGGTGTTGAAGGTAAAACTCCGTGAGATAAATTAAAAATATGTAGATTGTTTTTAAACCTTTGCATACAATTTCTTATTTCTTGCTCCATTTTATCTCCTCCTTCCAATAAAGATTTCGGACTTAAATTTCCTTGAAGTATAATTTTTTTTCTTTCTGATATTCCTACTAGTTCTTGTGGAAATTTTTCATCTAAAGATATTGCATCACATTCTACATAATTTATAAAATCTACAAGCTTTCCTCCAGATCCTCTAGGAAAAAAAATCACTGGCGTTTGTGGAAACTCCTTTTTTATCTCTTCATAGATCCTTTTACTTGGTTTCATTACATACTCTTCATAATTTTCCATATCTAGCAAACCAGCCCAGGAATCAAAGACCTGAATAACATCAGCTCCTGATAAAATTTGCAATCTTAGATATTCTATAGATACTTCTGTTAATAAATCAATTAATTCATCCATCTCTTCTCTCTGAGATGACAGAAATCTTCTAATCTTTAAATGTTCTGTTGAAGTTCCTCCTTCTATCATATAAGTAAGAACCGTGAACGGACCACCACAAAAACCAATTAATCTTTTGTTTTTTTTCTCTTCTTTCAATATTTGCAATGTTTCAAATACAGGCTTCAATTTAATCATAATGTTTTTTAAACTAGAATATTTTAAATCCTTTTTTGAATTAATGATGTTCAGAACTGGACCTATTTTTTCCTTAAAAGTTACTTTTTGGTCTAATGCAAATGGTATAACCAAGATATCGGAAAATAGGATAATAAAATCCAGATCAAATCGCTTGATAGGTTGTAGAGATATTTCTGATGCAATCGTAGGAGAAAAACACATATCTAAAAAGTTTTCGTATTTTTTTCGTATTTTTTTATATTCTGGAAGATATCTTCCTGCTTGTCGCATAAACCAAATAGGAGTTTTGATTTTTTGTGGTCGTTTTAAAATATCCATATCCTAACTACTACTATATAATATATAAGGTTGTTGTTGTTGTTGTAAAATGAAAATCGGTTATAACTTTTTTTAAACAAATCATTAACAGCATTATAAATAATAACTATGTGAAAGAAATGTTAAAACTTATATGAAACTCTTAATCTGCAACTATTTCTATGTTAAGAAAATGTAAAGGATTAAGTGAATAAATTTGGTAGTTAGTTATTAACATAAATAACATGTTGGCAAAAAATTAAAAAAAAAAGAATGATGTGAAAAGGTAACCAATTATATGGAAAAGACCAATTTATCCACAAAAAATTTACAAGTAATTCTAGCATCATCCAGCCAGACGAGAGTAAAACAAATAAAAAAAATCTTCAAAACAGCAATTGTAACGAATCATTTAGTAAATGAAGAAAAAGTCAAGAATGAAAACAATGAACTGTCTCCAGAAAAACTGGTTGTGCTAATAGCAAAATTGAAAGCCGAGTCATTAATGCACAAATATCAAGAAGAGCTCATAATCGGTTCAGATCAACTTTTGGTTTTTAGAAGAAAGATTATAAGCAAACCAAAATCACTAAAAGAGGCGCAAAAAAACTTGTCACGAATTTCTGGCAAAGAACACACTCTGTTAAGTTCTGTATATGTCATTAAGCGGAAAAGACATTATTTCAACGAGGTGAAAAAAGCTAGAATATTTTTTAAATTATTGACAGAAGACGAGATAGAGGAGTATGTAGAAAAAAATAAAAAAACTGTTCTGAGCACAGTGGGTTCGTATAAAATAGAAGAAAATCAAAAATATAATTTTGTTAAGGTTTTGAGCGGGGATATGGAAACAATTTTAGGTTTTCCAGTTAAAAGTTTGATTGAAAAAATAAATCAGGAAAAAAAATGAAAATTCTGGTTATAGGAAAACCAATAAAGCATTCGAAATCACCGCAAATACACAATTTTTGGTTAAAAAAAAAAAAATTAATTTAGTTTATGAAAAAAAAGAAGTTAACGAAAATGAACTTCACCAAATAGTAAATGATGTAAGAGAAGAAAGAATACACGGGCTCAATGTAACTCTACCATACAAGCAAAAAATTATGGAATTTGTGGATGAGATTGACATCTCAGCTAAAAATAGTTTTGCAGTTAATACAATATATAAAAGAAAGGAAAAGGTCATTGGAGCAAATACAGACGGAAAAGGTTTGGTGGATTATTTAATTAAGGATGAGAATATAAGCTTATTAGGAAAGAATGTTTTATTAATTGGTGCCGGAGGCGCAACCTATGGAATTGTTTCCGAACTAATAAAACAAAGATTAAAAAGAATAGAAATAGCCAACAGAACAGAAGCCAACGCTAACAAACTAATTAAAGACTTCAATTTTTCTCAGACCCCAATTATCTACAAAAAGTGGGTTCCAATAAAACCATCTCCGAAAACTGACTTAATTATCAATTGCTCTTCATTTGGGATGCAAAAGAAGGAACTTATAGAAATAAATTATAATACTCTTAAAAAAGAGACTTTAATCCTTGATATAATCTACAATCCACTAGAGACAGAATTTTTAAAGGAATCAAGGCAATATGGCTTCAAAACCTTCAATGGAATAGGAATGTTGATAAGGCAAGCCGCCATTGCCTTTAATCTTTGGTTTGATATAGATTTAAGTTTAGAAGACATAACGAAAGCAAGAGACATTTTACAAGAAGTATGAAGAAAATAGCAATCACTGGAAAAATTGGTTCAGGAAAAACTACTTTATCCAAAATCATAAAATCACTTGGATACAAAGTATTTGAATCGGACGAAATAGTTAAAAGCCTATTAAAGACAGACCTAGTAAAAAAAGAATTAATTAAAAATTTTTCAAAAAAAATAAAAAACCTTTTCCGCAATGATGACGAAGTTAATTTAAAAAAATTAAGCGATTATGTCTTCTCTGAAAAAAAAGAATTAGAACAATTAGAAAAAATCATTCATCCCTTGATTAAAAAAAGAAAGGAGGTTTTTTTAAAAAAAAATTGCAAAGACACGCTTCTTTTTTTTGATATTCCACTTTTATTTGAAAAAAAAATGCATAAGAACTTTGACTATATAATTTACGCATATGTAAAAAGTTCAATTCAAAAGAAAAGAGTCTTAAAAAGAAAAAATATGAATGAAAAAAAATTATCTAACATTTTAAAAATTCAAAGCCACAATTGTGTAGACTTGCAAAAATTTATTTCACTAAAAATAGATACAGAAAATGATAGAAATTTACTAAAAAAAAAAATTAAAGATTTTTTACAACAAACAGAATAGGAAACACACAAAATTTCTTAATCCGCTTTCATTAAAATTTTCAACATTAAAAACATCAGATTGTTTTTAGCGGAAGCAAAGCCATTTATAAAAAGATTTTGACAAAAATACAATTTTTTCAACGTAGATAAAATTTCGCTCTCTGTCCATCGACGAACCTGAAAATCAAATTCTTTCTTAAATTTGAAGAATATTGGCGGTCTTAAATTTTTAATTGCCTCATCAAACGAGAGCCCGTTTGCAAGTTTGTTCTTTATTATTAAAATTTTAAATAAGTGCTCAGATAAAAAACTTATTATCTTTACTTCATTGTTTTGGAAAGCCGTAAATTTATCATAATTTTCTAAGAATTTTTTTTTTTTACCAGAAACTATGGAATATAAAAAACTATTGTCATCAAAGAAGGCGGTTTTCGAGATCATTTGAGAAAAACTTTTGATTGACCCTTTATCTGAATTTTTTATTAGTACAATTATTTTCTCTAGCTCGTTTTCAATCTCTAATCTTTCATTACCTAGTATCTGTGCTAGATCTATTAATTCTTCAGTTTTAACTTCAACATTTTCGTGTTTAAAAAAATTTGAAATAATTTCTTTTTTTTCTTGAAGACTTTCTTCATAACAAGGAATGGTTATCAAATCTGGGCTCTGTTCAAAAAAATTTCTTATTTGAGACTTCTTTTCGAGTGGACCAGATTTGAAGATTAAAACCAAAGATTTAATTTTATAATTTTTTAATGATTGTACGATTTCTTTGTTTAACTTTACATTGTCCAAAGATATTATTAATGCAGTAGAGTTTCCAAAAAGATCAACTTGATCGTACTTGGAAAGTATTTCGAGGAAACTTTCTTTTGTTAAATCTGTTGTGGAAAAATGCAAGAAACTGAGATTGGGGTCTTTCTTTTTAATTTCAAAAACCAAATTTTTGCTGAAGACCTCAACTTTACCAAAGTTTGGTCCATAAAATAAATATAAATTTTCCCCGGAATATTTTTCAATGCTATTTTTAAAATTAAAAAACTTTACAATCACTTCAAATTTTTTCTGTTGGATTTTTCTGAAATAATTATGTTTGAAAGGTTTTCTGAAAGAGATGAAATCAATTTCTGGGATGCATCTTCTAGGGAAACAATATTTGAATAACTATTTGATGAAATATTATAACTTGCTTTTTTTGTTAAATTTCCTGAGGACAATAAACTTGATTGATCATAAAAAGCATAATTAACATTGTAAATTAACATTTGTCCATAGGTATGTAGGTCCTTATTAATACCAAGACCTGAAGATGTCTTTTCAATAGAAACGACTAATTTTAGGCTTGATGGTTTCAAAGACCTATAGTTTATTTTTTCATTTAGAAGTAGTTTCATCAAAGAAACATCATTTTCATATTTTTCCTTCGATTTGACAAAAATATTAATTTTTTGACCTGAAATTTTTTTTTGATATAGAGGTTTGTATGAGCAGCTTAATGTAAAAAGGAAAATTATTAGTATGTTGAAAAATAGAAATTTTTTCATTTTACAATATTAAGTATTTTGTTTGGCACATATATTACTTTTTTTACGGATTTGTCAAATTTAAATGGAAACCCAGGTTTTTTTTTAATTGTATCAATTAAATTTTCTTTTGTAATGTTTATGGGAGCTTGAACTAAGAATTTCTTTTTTCCGTTTAGTTGTACTACAATGTTTACACTTTCAGATTGCATAGAAGATTTGTCAAATACAGGCCACAATAGATGAGATAGAAATCCACTATGGCCTCCAATTGATGCAAGTTCTTGTGCAATATGCGGGGTGATTATGTAAATAAGTCGCAAAAAAATTGACCATGAAAAATTGTGAAAATCTTTTTTCAGATCTGATTTAAAAAGTTCATTAGAAAGCTCTCTAATTTTTGCTACAGCTGTGTTAAATCTGTAATTTTTTATATCTTCAGAAAAATGGAAAATTGTTTTATTAATGAAATTATAAATTCTAACTTCTGCATCATTAAGCTGTTTTTTTTCTTCAATTTTGAAATCTAGAACAAATGAAAAATCTTTGCATAAAAACGCATAGACCTTATTTAGATATTTGTGTGTTGCCTTTATTCCCTCAATTGACCATTCTAGATCTCTTTCCGGAGGCGAGTCTGAAATCATAAAGAGTCTAGCGGTATCTGCACCATAAAGATTTATTATGGAATCTGGGTCAACAACGTTTTTTTTGGACTTACTCAACTTTTCTGAGCGTCCTATAATTAACTCTCCTAATGCTTCATTAGATTACAAGAAATATTTCCCATTTTTTTTGATTACTTTTTTAGGCTCTACCCAATCGTTTTCTTTTGTTTTGAAAGTTTCATGACAAACCATCCCTTGAGTCACAAGCTTTACAAAGGGCTCAGTCGGAACTTTGTAACCACAGATTTTTAGAGCTCTTGAAAAAAATCTAGAATATAGTAGATGGAGGATTGCATGTTCAATTCCACCGATATAATGGTCAACAGGCATCCAATAATCCGTTGATTTTATATCAAAAGGTTCTGTATTTGATTCTGGCGAACAGAATCTCAAGAAGTACCATGAAGAATCAAAGAAAGTATCTAAGGTGTCAGTTTCACGAATAGCTTTCATACCAGTTTTTTTGCAAAATGTATGTTTCCAGGTTGGATGACAATCAAGGGGGTTCCCTGGCTTGGAAAAGTCTATGTCTTCAGGTAATTTAATGGGTAATTCAGTCTCATCAACAGGTAAAATTTCTCCATCTTCTCTGTAAATAATAGGAATTGGACATCCCCAGTATCTTTGTCTAGAAACACCCCAATCCCTAATTTTAAAACTTGATTTGACCTTTCCTGTTAGGGTTTTTCTCAAAATTGGGATTATTTTGTTTTTTCCTTCTACTGGATTTAGGCCATTCAATGAGTTGGAATTCACCATTACATCCTGTTTATCAATTTCACAGTAAGGCAAATCAACTTTTTGTTTATTTTGCGATTCAATGACCTTTTTTATTTCTAGACCATATTTTTTTGCAAAATCATAATCTCTTTTATCATGCGCGGGACAACCGAAGACAGCTCCATTCCCGTAATCCATCAACACATAATTTGAAAAATAGACAGGAATTTTATAGTTAGGGATTAATGGGTGTTCTACGGAGAGATTTGTTAAATAACCAAACTTTTCGTCACCATCATTCTCTTGATTTTCTAGACACATTTGTTTGAAAATAACAAAATCTTTATCATTTTTAAAAAGATCACTAATTTCATGTTCGACAGAAAGAGCAATAAAAGTTGCCCCAAAAATAGTTTCTGGTCTGGTAGTAAAAACTTTTATGATCAAATTTTTATTTGTTTCTTTAAAATAAACTTCTGCACCTTCAGAAAATCCAATCCAATTTTTTTGCATCGTTTTAACTTTTTCTGGCCAATTTTCAAGCTTTTCAATGTTTTTTAGTAGATCTTTTGAAAATTTTGTAATTTTTAAGAACCACTGAGATAGTTTTTTTTTGGTAACTGGCATTCCTGACCGCCAACCTTTTCCATCAATAACTTGTTCATTTGCTAAAACTGTCTTGTCAACTGGATCCCAGTTTACATAACTGTCCTTTTTATATGCGAGGCCATTTTTAAAAAAATCTACAAAAATTTTTTGTTGATGTTTGTAATATGAATCGGAACAGGTTGATATTTCTCTACTCCAGTCAATAGACAAACCAATTGACATTAGTTGAGTTTTCATATTTTTAATGTTTTTTTCTGTCCAAATTCTAGGATTTAGTTTGTTTTCCATTGCAGCATTCTCCGCTGGCATCCCAAAACTATCCCAACCCATTGGATGTAGCACATTATATTCATTTGACTTATAAAAGCGTGCGACAACATCCCCAATTGTATAGTTTCTTAAGTGTCCCATATGAATGTTTCCAGAGGGATATGGAAACATTTCTAAAACATAAAACTTCTTTTTTTTCTTATTTTGCCGGGAATCAAAAATTTGATTTTTTTCCCAGATTTTCTGCCATTTTTTTTCAATAGAATTTGGGTTATAAATTTTCATTTTCTTGCTTTATTTGACAAAATTACCAATTCCAGCAAAACCATAGAGGTTTTTGTTTTTTAATCTTGAATAATTGGATTTTTTAACTCCTCCTAGAGCAAAAGTTATCTTTTCCTTTAACAAAAAACAAATAGAAATAAAAATACAAATTTTCAAAGGCTTTTGCTCTGGATGTGATTCTGTCTTAAAAACCGGGGAGATAAAGATCATTCGAAAAACTTCCGATGCTTTTTTAGCCTCAATATAATTGTGAACTTTTGTTGCCAGGACAAATTTTTTTTTAAATATATTAATACTTAATAAACTTTTTTTCTGTGGGTTTTTACTGTCAATTAAAACTCCAAAAGCTTTATACTTGTTAGCCCAAAAGAATGAATGTGGAAGAAAAAACTTGATCCTCCTTTTTTGGCACCAGATAACAAATGGCTTGATAATCAAAAAGAAATCATCAAACTTGTCTAAATTATTATTAAAAAAAATCACCCCAGTTTTTCTTGATATTTTGTAGAAATGTTTGTGATTAGATGCTATTGACGGGTTAAAAAAAAACCATTCATTCGGAACATTAAAAATTTTATAATTAGATTTATGGATTAAACGCATGTCAGAAATTATCAATAATTATAAAAAAATTATAAATCAAATAGAAAATTATAAAAAAGAATTTTCAAGAACTGCAAGAAACCCAGAATTAATTGCGGTTTCAAAAACTTTTTCTAGTGACAAAATTCAAATTATAATAGATGAAGGACAAAGAATTTTTGGAGAAAACAAAGTGCAAGAAGCTCAAAAAAAATGGACGAAACTAAAGTCAACAAACAAAGGTATTGAACTCCACCTTCTTGGCCCCTTGCAATCAAACAAAATTAAACCGGCTCTGGAAATTTTTGATGTTATACAAACAATAGACAGAGAAAAGGTTGTAGTAAAAATAAAAAAACATTTAGACTTAAATGTTACTGAAAAAAAACACAAATTTTTTATTCAGGTAAATACCGGCAATGAAGAGCAGAAAAGTGGTGTTAAAATCAATGAAGTTGAAGAGTTTCTAGAGTGGTGTACAAAAAAAATTAATTTAAATATTAATGGGTTGATGTGCATCCCACCTGTTAATGAGGAGCCATCGATTCATTTTAATATTCTAAGAGAACTTTGTGATAGGCTTGGGCTAGTTCATTCTAGTATGGGGATGACTATCGATTTTAAAGCAGCAATTCAATTTGGCGCAACATATTTAAGAATCGGTTCTGGAATTTTTGGTCCAAGAAGTTAGCAAATAATTAACAATGAGGAAGGTGAAAGAAATTTTAACATTTCAACTAAATGATTTTTTTTCATCGCCACACAACCAGCGGTGTGACATCCTTTTTCTTCAGAACAGTGGATAAATATGGCACTTCCAATGTATTTTCTTGTTGGATGTAAATTGTAGTTTATCGTCACAATAATATCGTACAAACTGTCCATTCTGTGTAAATCTTCATAAAAGCAGTTCGCTGGTTTTTTTATTAATTTGTTATATTCTACGTGTTTGGGGTCTACACACCATACGAAATTTTTTTCTATTTTAATAGTTGGTAACCCTGATTTAATTTTTTTTATCCTATCAGATCTAAAAAAAACATTTCCTAATTTAAAAATGCCTTTTGGTGTAACGAAATCTCCTTCCCTAGTCTTTTGTCCAATTCCATTTTTTCCAACGATACATTTTAATTTTTTTTTTTCGTATGAAATATATGCTATATTTTTTTGGTCAGACTGTTTTAAAAAAATTTTGGTCATTAGATAAAGGATATGTCTAGCAAACAAGATATCATAGCTATATTCAAAGATAGTAATGTTTTTTTAGAATTGAAAAACCTTTTGGAAGAAGATGGGTTTAAGGTCAAGCAGAAAAAGCTATTAAAAAAATTTGAACCAGATTTTTTCACAAACTGCCTTTTGTTGGTTAATATTGATTCTCAAGAAATATTAAAGCGTTGCATTTCTTTGGTGGAGAAAGAGAAAAAAAATTTTTTTATTTTAGGAATTTCAAGATCCAATTTAGGCCTTTCAAAAAATTATCTGAATTTCAAGATGATGCATAAACCGATAGTGCTTAATGAGTGTCTAGGGATTGTAAAAAAATTTTTAAAAACAGGAATCATTTCTTCTAAAGCAATAAGATTTGGGGATTTATTATTTTATCCTCATAAATTAGAACTTGTTAATGAGAAGGATGGTGTTTTCATAAATCTAACCGAGTTGGAAAATAAATTTCTAAAACATCTTTTAAAGAAAAAAGATGGTTCAAAAAAATCAGAAATTCTCTCTGAAGTGTGGGGACACAACAAGCAATTACAGACACATACATTAGAATCATTGATTTACAGACTCAGAAGAAAGATAGAGAAAAACCCTAATAGCCCTAAGTTCTTGGTTCAAATTGAAAAAAAATACTTCATTAAAACTTAAATGATTTATTTTCGCCCTAACGGAGGCCTTGGATCTTCATAATCAATGTCGAATTGTTTGAGAAATAATTGTTCGTTGAATTTAAGATTGTTTAAAAGAATTTCTGTTTTTGAATGATCATTTCTAAATACGGTCCATTTTTTCATAACAAAAGGCTTTTTTTCAAATAAGATCTCTATATATCCATGATCTTGAAACTTTTTGTCGGTAAGTTTGACTATAACTTGGTTCTCATATGCTCGAATATTTAAAATAGTTATGGACTCAGTCTTAAATTTCTTGAATAGTAACAATCCTATTGGTATGTCATTAATGTTGTAAAAGGTGATATTTTTAAGCTTTTTATTTATGGTGGCAACTTTTTTTCCATCGCCAATTATTAAAATGGGAATTTCGGTGTATTCAATTCTAACTCTACCAGGACGCATTACATAAATTTTTCCTGACAATACATCTCCATTGTTGTTAACTTGAATGAAATCAGATTTTAAAGAGTCAAAATATTGAAGATAACCAAATATGCGGTCTTGATCATTACTAAAACTATGTTTATGTACAAAGGGAGAAAATGTTATTAAAATGATGATGAGAAACTTTATCATGCAAATACTATACACTATCAAAGAGATTCTTTTAAAACCTAGTAAAATTTTCTTTTTGTTTTCTATGTTTTTTCTGTCAAGTTGCCAAATAAATGAGTCAATTGGGGTCTTGAAACAAAAATTGCTAGCAGCCGACAAAACAGAGGTTGTTTCGAAAGAACCAAAACCTAAAACTGAAAAAAAACCAGACAAGCAAGATGTTGTTGTGGAAGACCCAAAAAAGGAAAAAAAAGTTGATTATAAAGAAAAAATAATTGAAGGAATAAAAAAAGCTGAAGCAGAAGAAAAAAACGTTGAATTTAAAAAAAAAGTTGAAGAAGACAAAGTTGAGAAAAGTGACGAAACTCCTAAAAAAAAAATAGAAAAATCTCCAAACCTTAAAAGCAGTGAATCTGGACTGCTTGAGCTTAACAAACCAAGAAAGGAGGAAAGTGAAATTCTTTCTTTCTTTTCAAAATTTTTTGATCCAGAAAAATTTAATTTGGAAAAGAAGAATATGGAAGAAGACTTTGTAGAAGAAAGTGGAGACCTTTATGAAGATGAAGATTCTAACGAAGATTTTACCAGCGAAAACTTAGAGCCTAGCAATGAGAAAAAAATTTATGATGCTGAGAAAGAGAAAAATTCTGAAATTCCAGATATAATTGTTAAGGATGAGGATTTAAAGAATCAAGAAACCGCATTTCTTCAATTAAAAGAACCAAGAAGAGAGGAAATTCTCAAGAAAGATCCTGAAAAAAACAACCTTGTTGGGATGCTTTTGCCTCTAACAGGTAATAAAAGGTCTGCAGGAACGCTAGTGCTTAACACAATGAGATATTTTATAGCAACTAAGCCTACAAACCTGATTTTTAAGATATATGACACGAAAGGCACTCCTAATGGAGCGATAGATGCTACAGAAAAGGCGATGCAAGATGATGTGCAAACTTTTGTTGGCCCAATTTTTTCTGATGAAACAAGGGCACTAAGGGATTTTTTTCCAGATAATAAGAATCTAGTTTTTTTTAGTCTATCTCCTGACTTTTCCAATGTTTCTGACAATGTCATTGTGTCTGGTCAAAACCCTGAAGATCAAATATTTTGTATAACCCAAAATCTATTGAAATTTAATGTTGAGCAAGTCCTTTTGATCCATCACGCTGATAAGTATGGACAAGTTGTTAAAAATAGCTTGATGAGTTCCGTGCATAATCTATCAGCACTAGATACAGTAGAATTAAGATTTTTACAAATTTCTGAAAATATTAATATGAATGAGGAAATAAAGACTATTAGTAACTATGAAACTAGGAAAGCGATGTTGAAAAATAAAATATCAAGCATCAAGAATGACGAAAATATTTCAAAGAAAGAAAAACAAAAGGAAATTAAAATGTTAAAGAAACAATTAACATATGGGGATCCCCCATTTGATGCAATAATTGTTGCATCAGAGGGAGACAAACTTCTGGAGATTTTGTCTCATCTGGCTTTTTATGACATTAACGGTGGTAACACGTTAATTTTTGGAACTAGCTTGTGGGAAGATACGTCAACGAAAGACAATGTATACGAAAACACATACTTTGTAACCAACTTGAAAAATAAAAATAAAAATTTTATACAGAGTTTCAAAGACGTCTTTTCCAAAGAACCAGCCTCTGTTAGCTTTCATCTCTTTGATTTAATTGATCTAGTAAATGATTTTAAGAATTCTGATTTAAATTACCCTGAAAATAGCGTGCATATGGGAGAGTTTAGTACTAGCCTAGTCAAATCCGGACTTTTGAGAAGAGAAACATTTTTGAAGCAGATTAAAAACCAAGAGTTTGAGGATGTTTCTAGCTGCAAGGTAGATGAGCTTTGATGAGCTTTCTAAACGCCACATATCTGTGGTCATTGAAAATTTTTGTTGAATGCTGCATTTCTCCAAAAGTATGGTTAAAGTTTTTTGGAATAAAGAATGGATCATATCCAAATCCGTTCTTTCCAGATGGTGGCCATTTCAACGTCCCTTTAACTTCACCAGAATAGGTATATATTTTTCCATTTTTAAATTTTATTGCAATTACACAAAAAAATTTTGCAGAAAAATCCGGCCTTTTTTGAATTTTAATCTCTTCATAAATTTTTTCCATTGCTTTGTACCATCCCCCACATTTTTTAGAAAATCTTGCAGAATATATTCCTGGTTTTCCAGCAAGAGATTTTACGCAGAGCCCTGAATCGTCAGAAATTCCTATAAAATCATTTGGAATACTTTGCACCTTTATAAGGGCATTTTTTCTAAATGACCTGCCAACCTCTTCTACGTCACTAATATTTATGTCGGATGAAGTCAGTATTCTTATGTCATATTTTGAAAACAAGCTTTTAAATTCATTTACTTTTCCTGGATTGTGGCTTGCAATGACTACTTGCTGGTTTTTAGAGATTTTCTCCAAACTAATTGATTGCTTTCTTTTGGATCGAGAAAATTTTTTTCGCTGCATTATTAGCTAGTTGGAGCATTTTGTTGATAGATTCGATGTCAAATGGATTTTTTTCTCCTGATATCTGCACCTCTGATACTCCCGATTTTTTGGTAAAAACAAAATTTGCATCTACGTCAGCGTTTGAATCTTCAGAATAATCTAGATCCACGAGAATTTGTCCATTTACAATTCCACAGGACACTCCGGCAATGGAGTCCTTAATTGGGTTTTCTAATAGAATTCCATTAGCAAGAAATTTTTTTACTGCTAGTGAAATAGCAACAAAAGCACCGGAAATACTTGCTGTTCTTGTTCCGCCATCCGCGTGGATCACGTCACAATCAAGAACAAATTGATAGCCACCTAATTTTTTTAGATCAATGATTGTCCTCAATGACCTTCCGATTAGCCTTTGTATTTCAATTGAACGGTTTGACTGTTTTCCAGATCTAGACTCTCTTCTCATTCTTACAGAGGTTGAACCAGGAAGCATACCATATTCAGCAGTTAGCCAACCAGTTTTTTGATTTTTAGTCCAATTAGGCAAGTCTTTGTCCAGGCTAGCAGTACAAATGACTTTTGTTTCCCCATATGCAATTAAACATGAGCCGTCAGCATTTTTTAAAAAATTGCACTCAATATTAATTTCTCTAGTTTCGTCCTTTTTTCTGTTGAATTTTCTCATCCTAAAATATAATTATAATCTGAAGTTTAAAATAAACTATTAAAAAGCATGGTAAAGAAAAACAACCAAAAAATAGAAAAAAAAGCGTATCTTAAGCAATTATCCCCAATCTTTCATTTGGATCAGAGATCAAAACAGATATTTGGATTAATAGTTGATGATTTTTTAAAAGATGGAAAACCTGTAGGTTCCAAAAGATTGTCCATAAAAATGGGAGAAAAACTCTCCCCTGCATCCGTTAGAAATGTAATGTTTTACCTACAAGAAGCTGGCCTTCTTATGTCAAACCATACCTCGGCAGGAAGAATACCAACCGATCTTGGACTAAGGTTCTTTGTAGATGGGCTTCTTCAGGTTAGTAGACTAAGTAATATGGAATGTTCTGAGATAAAAAAAACAATCAATGGAAATTCTCAAAACATTGATCAGATGTGTAATGAGGCAGGTAATTTATTGTCAGGGCTTTTGGATTGCGCAGGCATTGTCCTTGCCCCAAAACTTGATGGTGTGTTAAAGCACATTGAATTTGTTCCAGTCAGCAAAGAAAAGGCACTTGTAATACTAATAACTGAATCAGGAATAATTGAAAACAGAATTATCAGGGTGCCTAAGGGCCTTCCTAGTTCTTTATTAGTTGAAACAACAAATTACCTAAATTCTATAATCAAGGGTAGAAGTCTTAGAGAAAGCAAAAAAATTATTAGTGAAGAAATTAAAGATGACAAAAGGCATGTTGATAATATGACTAAAAAGCTTATAGACCAAGGGATTGCTTGCTGGGATAATGCCAGCAAAAAAAACAAATTGATCATTACGGGAACATCGAAATTGCTTGATGATGTTAAAGCTATGGAACAGTTAGAAGATGTTAGATTGCTGATTGAAAAATTAGAAAGTAAGAAAAATCTTATGGGAATAATAGATGAGACGCAACAGGCTGAGGGTCTGCAAATTTTCATAGGCTCAGAAAACAATTTATTTGGACTGACTGGTTGTTCTACTATAATAAGTCCTTTTAGAAACAAGGAAAAGGAAATTATCGGAGCAATTGGGGTAATAGGGCCAATGAGAATTAATTACGCAAAGATAATCCCTGTCGTTGATTATACAGCCAAACTTATTGGGGATAAGTTAACAATTAACAAATAAGGAGGTTTTATGAATGAGATAAATGAAAAGAACAAAGAGCCAGGAGAAAAAAAAGCCACTGCGACGAAAAAATCTAAAACCAAATCCGAAGAGCAGTTATCAGAAATTAAAAGTAAGTTAAAGGATTTAGAGGACAAACTTTTAAGATCGTTGGCTGAGAATGATAATTTAAGGAAAAGACACGAAAAGGAGACGGAGGAAAACCTTAAATATGCGACAAAAAACTTTGCCTATTCATTATTAAGTGTAAATGACAACTTTCAAAGAGCAATTCAAGCTATTCCGAGAGAAAATATAGAAAAGGACCCAGTTTTAAAGAATCTAATTATAGGTATAGAAGCCATTGAAAAAGAACTACATGATGTTTTTGAAAAGAATGGCATAAAACCATATGACTCACTAGAGCAAAGATTTAATCCAGAACTTCACCAAGCAGTTTCGAAAATCAATAGTAATTTAGAAGAGGGTTTGATTGTGGAAGAGTTGCAGAAGGGATTTATGATTGGAGATAGATTGTTAAGACCTTCTATGGTCATTGTTTCGACAGGGGAAAATAAAAAGAAAACAACAGAAAAAAAATAAAA
>CAZAFN010000001.1:55778-99804 GCA_964484795.1 uncultured Alphaproteobacteria bacterium
CTATAGCCTCCACGAAATGAACTACACACGACCTAACTCCCTTTTAAAACAAGCATTTTAAACCTAAATAACGTGAGGTATGCGGGGCAACAGTTCACACATCTCAGAGAAAAAGTTTAGACACACTCATTAAAATAAAAATATTATACCTTGATTTACAAAGAATAATTACCATAATGTTGTGTAGTTAACGCAAGGGCCGATATAGGCCAAAAATCTAAAAAAAAACATTCGATTTGCTGCCAATAGATATAATATGTATATACACATAGATATTGAAACAAAGGCAGGACAAACACCCATTTACTTGCATATGCACCTAAAATTTTTGATATTATTTACTAGGTGCAAACCTGCGAAGAGTTATGCTCACCCTTGATTTTGGCGGAATTCTGAAATATGGTGAAAAATACAAAATACTGTCTTTTGTCTCAGAGATTTTAGATATAGAATGATAATATAGCCTAGACTTTTTGTGTAATATAACGATAGAACCAGACAAAAGCAAAATTTTCTTCAGGTCACATAATTTTTTAGTTTTTCCATAATTAAAAGTTGCCTTGTTACCCAGAGAAATTGTCAATACAGGGAAAGAAAAATCATTTTCATCTTTATCCTGATGTAGTCCAAGACTGGATTTAACATCTTTATACAAGTTGATTAAGCAACAATTAGGTAAAACGGATACATCAGTAAACTCTTTCCAAATTTGTAAAAAAATGCTGGGAATGGTTGGCCATTCTTTTCCAGTTAAAGGATGTTTTTTTATGTAACCATACCCATACTTATCAGATTTCCATCCCCACTCACCAGCATTAGTTATTTGAATTTTAAAAGGCTTGTTCCATTTGGGTATGAATGGGGTAAAGAAAGGTGCAATTTGAGCTATACGAGATACTTCCTTGGCAATTTTATGTTGGACAGAGGTATTTAGGGCATTTACAAAAAATTGCATTTTTTTCTTGATTTTTGAACAATTTTTATAATATAACGTAATTGCTTTAGATACAATTTTTAGATGGTGCCTTGTTAGGGCTATTTAGGAATTCTGGCCAATATTAAGTAGGAAGAAAAGGAGCAAATATGACGATCATAGGTATAGACCTTGGTACCACAAATTCATGTGTTGCCATTATGGATGGTAAATCACCAAAAGTTGTAGAGAATGTCGAGGGAGCAAGAACAACACCCTCAATGGTTGCATTCGCTGATAATGATGAGAAGCTTGTTGGTCAATCAGCCAAGAGACAAGCAGTAACAAATCCAGATAAAACACTTTTTGCCATAAAACGACTAATAGGCAGAAGGATGGACGACCCGGCAGTGAAAAAGGATTTAGAAATTTTACCTTACAAAATAGTTCCTGGGGACAATCAGGATGCCTGGGTTGCAATTGATGACAAAAAATATTCTCCAAGTCAAATAAGTGCAATGATACTTCAAAAAATGAAGGAAACTGCTGAAAAATTCCTTGGAAAAGAGGTTAAAGAAGCTGTAATTACTGTTCCAGCATACTTTAATGATGCTCAAAGACAAGCTACTAAAGATGCAGGAAAAATTGCTGGATTAGATGTTAAAAGGATAATTAATGAACCAACTGCCGCTGCTTTAGCTTACGGATTAGATAAGAAAAAAACAGGCACAGTTGCAGTTTATGATCTTGGGGGAGGAACATTTGATATATCAGTTCTAGAAATAGGTGATGGAGTTTTTGAAGTTAAGGCAACAAATGGTGATACAAAACTTGGCGGAGAAGATTTTGACAATGTACTGATAGACTATTTTGCCTCTGAATTCAAAAAAGAGCAATCGATAGATCTAAAAAAAGATAAATTAGCATTGCAGAGATTAAAGGAAGCTGCTGAAAAGGCCAAGATAGAACTCTCCACTGCCCCACAAACAGAAGTTAACTTACCCTTTGTCACTGCAGATTCATCGGGTCCAAAGCATTTAAACATAAAGCTATCAAGATCTAAATTTGAATCTTTGGTATCTGAATTAATAGACCAAACGATTGAGCCTTGCAAACAAGCTATCAAAGATGCAGGCCTTAGCCCAGGAGAAATAAATGATGTGATTTTGGTTGGTGGAATGACTAGAATGCCAAAGGTCATTGAAGCCGTCAAAAAATATTTTGGAAAAGAACCCAATAGGAGTGTTAACCCAGATGAAGTAGTTGCTTTGGGAGCCGCAATTCAAGGAGGTGTTTTGGCAGGTGACGTGAAGGATGTATTGCTGTTAGACGTAACTCCTTTATCACTTGGAATTGAAACTCTTGGGGGTGTTTTTACTAAATTAATAGAAAAAAATACCACAGTTCCTACCAATAAAAGTCAAACATTCTCTACAGCTGATGACAATCAGTCAGCCGTAACTATTAGAGTGTTTCAAGGAGAAAGGCAAATTGCTGCTGACAACAAGCTATTAGGACAGTTTGATCTAGTTGGAATTCCACCAGCACCAAAGGGAACGCCTCAAATAGAGGTTACGTTTGATATTGATGCAAATGGAATAGTCAAGGTTTCGGCAAAGGACAAAGCAACCGGTAAAGAGCATCAGATACAAATAAAGGCTTCTGGTGGATTATCAGACGAAGATATTGAAAAAATGGTCAAGGATGCAGAAGCTAATGCTGACGCAGATAAGAAAAAAATTGAGAGCATAGAAGCTAGAAACAATGCGGATTCAATTGTTCATAGTACAGAGGCAAGTTTAAAGGAACATGGATCTAAAATACCTAAGGAAGATAAAGAAAAAATAGAAAAATCTTTAGAAGCCCTTAAAGGTACCCTTAAAAACGAGAAAGCTGAAGTAAAGGAACTGAAAGAAAAAACAGATTCTTTGATCCAAGACTCTATGAAGCTTGGCGAAATAATGTATAAAGAAGCACAAGAAAAAGCTGAGAAGGAAAAGGCTGAAAAGGAAAAAAAGTCAACCAAGGGTAAAACCAATGAGAAGTCCAAAGACAAGAAGTCGTCAAAAGTCGTAGATGCTGACTTTGAAGATGTTACTGAGAAAAAAAAAGACGGTAACGACAAGGAAAAATCTGGATAATGGCGAAGTGTAAATCAATGCAATATCTGGAGCAAACTGACTCAATTTTTGCAGGAAGGTTCCCTGCATCATTGAAGAAATTCAGCAAAGATTTATTGAGTCAAAAGTAATATGTCAAAAAGGGATTATTACGAGATATTAGGCGTTTCAAAAGAAGCTGATGCTGGTTCGATAAAAAGTGCATATAGAAAGCTTGCAATGAAGTACCATCCAGACAGGAATGCAGGCGACAAAACTGCAGAGAAAAACTTTAAAGAAATTTCTGAGGCCTATGAAATTTTGTCAAATTCAGAAAAAAAACAAGCATATGATACCTACGGCCATGACGCATTTAACCAGACCGGAGGAGGATTTTCTGAAGGTTTTGGTGGATTTGGAGGTTTTTCTGATATTTTTGAAGATTTTTTTGGAGATTTTGGTGGAAAAGGCCAGCAAAAAAGGGAACAAAAAGGGCAAGATCTAAAATATGAAATTGATGTTGATTTAAGGGAAGCTTACGTAGGCATTAAAAAAGAAATATCCTTTGATACACTAGTTCGTTGTGATTCTTGCCATGGTTCAGGTTCTGAAAAAGGGAATGGCTTAAAAAATTGCGGAATCTGTGGTGGATCAGGTAGAACAAGGGCATCCCAAGGCTTTTTTACAGTTGAAAGAACATGCTCTGCCTGTGGAGGAGCAGGCCAAGTAATTACAGATCCTTGCGGGACTTGCAGTGGAGAGGGCAGAACAAGAAAAAACAGAAAACTAGAAGTTAACATTCCTGCAGGAGTTGAGGATGGAAGCCGTATAAGATTATCAGGAGAAGGAGCAGTTGGCCCTAACGGAGCCACACCCGGTGATCTATACCTCTTCGTGAGTATGGTCGATCATCCTATTTTTCAGAGAGATTCTGTCAACATTCATTGTAACGTTCCGATTTCAATAGTTGACGCGTCACTTGGAGGCTCGGTCGAAGTGCCTACTGTTTCTGGAGGAAAGGCCAAAGTTAAGATCCCTGCAGGATCACAAAACGGCGATCAATTTAGATTAAATGGTAAAGGAATGCCATCGTTAAGGTCAACTTCATTTGGGGATATGATTATTTCTTTATTAGTTGAAATACCAAAGAATTTATCAGAGAATCAAAAGAGATTACTTAAAGAATTTAATAATGAACTAACACAAAGCAACAATCCTGAAAGTTCTGGATTTTTTTCCAAAGTGAAAGATTTTTGGGATGGTTTAACTTAGTAGCAAATACAAATGAAAAAAGTTAAGATTGGCATTTACGGCTCTGAAGGTAGAATGGGCAAAGACATTTTACTGCAGGCAAGGAAGCACAAAAACATTCAGATTGTCTATCTTTGCGAACAAAAGAAACATCCTTCAATTGGCAACACAACGGAAGATATTAGCATTGGAGATAATATGGGAAGACTAATAGCTCTATCTGACGTAATAATAGATTTTACAACTCCAAAAGCTACCTTAGAGTTAATGAAAAGCATAAGAAAGTCTAGTGAGAATCCATGCCTTGTTACTGGGACAACCGGCTACTCAAACATTGAAGAACCCAAATTTACAAAATTATCCAAAGGAATGAAAATTTTGAGATCGTTTAATATGAGCATAGGAATTAATTTACTAAAAAGTCTAGTTAAAACTTCTTCTAATAAAATCGGTAGTATATCGGACACAGAAATTTCTGAGATTCACCACAACCAAAAGAAAGACATTCCTTCAGGAACGGCCATCACCTTGGCTGAATCAATAAGAGATGGTAACAAAAAATTTAAAAAATATGCATTTAGAGAAAAAAGTTCACATAATTTGAGGAAAGATGGTGAAATCGGCTTTTCTTCAATTCGTGGCGGAGATGTTATTGGGGAACACACGGTATATTTTTTTTTGAATGGTGAGAGTCTTGAACTTACACATAAGGCTTTTGATAGAAAAGTGTTTTCAGATGGAGCACTTAAAGCCGCTATCTGGATTTGTGGAAAAAAACCAGGTTTGTACTCTATAATTGATATGTTAGGCTAGAGAAATGATCAAATATTTGGGAAATTTCATAATCCTTCTTTTATTAATTAGCTCATCAGCTTGTGAGGAGAAAATATCTGGAGAAGAGTTGAACAAATATAAGGTTCTTATGGATAAAAGATTGGGTCATTTAGGGCAAGCTATAATAATGCAAGGGAGATTACTGGATGCCTACAATCTTAGCAATGCTAGAGCTGATGAAGATCACTTCAAAGAAGCAGAAGAATTAATAAAAGGACATTTGGAAGAGTTTGGGAGGCCAGATGAACTCCAGAAAATAAGATCAAAAATTGGTGGTTCTCAAAAATTGTTAAAAATTCACGATTCATTAATTTTAACATCTAGATTATTATTACAATCAACTAATATGCTTGAAGATAATGCATGGTTAGGTGGATCAGTCAGTTATGCCGAACGAAACCTAGAAACTGCCAGGGTTAATTTTCAAGAGGCTGTAAAAGTTGTTTTCAAGATAGATGATCAAAAGAAGATTAAACCGGAAATGGAGCATAAGGAATATGGTGTAGGTGAAAAACCTGAATCGAACGTTGAAGTATTTGAAAATCAGGACTAGCAAACTGATTTAGGTGCATATGCAAGTAAATTTGTTGTGACATTTTTTTCAGGTTTAAACTCTATTCCTTTGTTTATAGTTGTTTAATGCATCTTGCAGCCTGAGCATTAATTTTTTTTTATCATACTCGTTTAAGAAAGATCCAATCATAACAGCCTTTTCCTTTGATCTAACAATTAGATTATATTGATTGGTACCTGAGCTCATAATTTCCACCTTCGCCCAGTAAGGCTCAAGACTCCAACTTTGTTTTGTTCCAGAAGGAAAAGATCTAGTTATTAGAAATTTTTTTTTTAACAACCTTAAATTTTCAAAAACTTCACCTGATTTATAATTCATCCTAAATGCATAATATAAAAGTACGACATCAAGTCCTAAAAAACCAAATACAGGCCAAGCACCGATGTACCAAAAAAAAACACCAATCGTGAAAAAAATTGTAGCTACCACTAACATTAAGTTTCGAAACCCTTTCCGTGAAAGGCTTCTATAGGGCAATACGGTAATATCCAGAAAAGTTTCACTCATAAATAACATATAAAGTTCTTTTTTATTTTTTTAAAGATATAATTTTTTTTTATTGTTAGACGTGCTAAATAAAAAGCTTGTGCTGTCTATATAAATAGAGGTTTTAATGGCAAAAAAAATTTTAGGGATGGGTAATGCAGTATTGGACATTTTGGCATCGGCTTCGGATGATTACCTAAAAAAAAACAAACTTTTAAAGGGGTCAATGTCTCTTGTTGAACAAAACAAATCAGATGATTTGCTCAAAAAAATCAAACCAATTAAAAAAGATTCTGGAGGTTCAGTTGCAAACACAATTGTGGGGATTTCTATTCTTGGGCTACCAGGTTCTTTTTGCGGCAAAGTAAAGAATGATAAATTGGGAAATGATTTTGCTAGAAACATAGAAGAAAACCGGGTCAATTTTTTATGTAATAGAGCTGACACAGGAATGCCTACGGCTAGATGCTTAGTATTTGTTACTCCCGATGGAGAAAGAACAATGCAAACTTTTCTTGGGGCAAGCACCACCTTAGATGAAGATGACATAAGCGAAGATTTTTTTTATGAAATAAAATATTTGTTAGTAGAAGGGTATTTGTGGAGTTCTGAATCCGCTAGAGGGGCAATAAAAAAAGCAATTACAATTGCTAAAAAAAGGGGAATAGAAGTTGTTTTTTCTTTGTCTGATAAGGGCCTGGCAAAAATGTACAAAAAAGATTTCTTAAAATTAATTAGTGAGGACATAGACATACTAATTGGGAATGAAGAAGAATATGTGGGTATTTTTGATACGAATGATGCAAAGAAAATATTTGATAACATAGGGAGTTTTTTGAAAATTGCAGTAATAACAAGTGGAAAAAAAGGAGCAACCGTCTTTTCAGAAAATAAAATAGAAAAAGTTAAAGCGCTAAAAATAGCTAAGGTTATAGATACAACGGGTGCAGGGGACATGTTTGCCGCAGGCTTTCTTTACAAACTTTTAAATGAAGAGCCCGCGAAGCAAGCCGCAATTTTCGGTTGCAAAACAGCTGGAAGAATAATTAGTCAGTACGGAGCAAGACCAGACAAAAAAACTTTTAAAAATATTTAAAAAAATATGTGTTTGCTAATAGCAAGCTCTTTTCATTTTAAAATTTCAACATAGATATAATTTTGTCATTAACTAGTGACACTGGAATGTCATTGATTTTCTTTGATTTGCAATATTCAACTGAAGAAATGCAGACGTTTTTTTTATTTCCAAGAGGTGCAAACTTCTGATAGTTTGTTGGTCCAAACAAGCTTATGGTTGGTATTTCGGAGGCAGCTAACAAATGACCACACCCAGTATCATTAGTAATTCCTAAACAGCACTTTCCAGCAATTTTAATTGTATCCATAGGGTTGCTACTTTTAGCTATATGTATTTTGTGGTTAAAATTTTTTTTTAATTTAGGGTAAAATTTTTTTTCACTAGGTCCTAAAATAAATACTGGGGTCAATTTACGCTTTATTAGAAAATTTCCAACTTTTATAAAATTCTCCAAAGACCATCTTTTCCAATCAACTGAAGCACCTGGACATATAGCAATTTTTTTAGATTTTTTTTTAAATTTAGACTCACTAAAAATGTTAAGATCTTCATTACTAAATAATAGCGCTAGATTTAAAAGTTGCTTGCTTAAATTTTTTTCCTTATTTTTGCTAGGAAACAAATCAGAAAACAGAAAATTTGAACTTGCAGAAATAAAGAACTTTGTTTTGATTTTAAGCAAAATAAGGGTTGTAAGAAGTCTTTTTTGCGTATCGAAAACTATATCAAAATTTGGCAATTTTTTTGGAAAAAAAATTTCAGAAATTTTTGAACCAATCTCAACATTTTCTATAACCTCATCTATTAAACCAGAAGCAATTGGTTTTAAGCTTGTCTTGAAAACAGAACTTCCTTTTCCAGCTAACCACGTTATATGTGAATTTGGGAAAATCTTTTTTAAACATCTCAGAAAAGGTAGTTTTATAAGTGCATCCCCCAGAAGATCTAATCCAACGTAGATTAAAATTTTTTTTTTCCCAGAGTATTTATGACTTATTTTTCTTAAATTAGCCTGTGTTTTCCATGTTTCAAAAACAATTAACCTTATGTGCTCAACGGATTGATCTGTTTTGAACTTACTAGACAAGTACTGAAAAAAGTTTTTGCTAAAAAAACTCAAAGTATTTTTTTTTTTTTGCCAAGACCAACATCGTGCAATAATTTTTCTTTTGCATTTTTTTATTAAATTTTTGTCTAACTTCTGATGTTCTTCAATAAAATTTAATGTGGCTAAAGATTGGTCATATAAGGTTTGACCATTATTATCCATTATTCTGTTTTCCAAAAAGGTAGGTCCAACACAAATAGTTTTATCACTTTGACCAACTGAGAACTTTTCATTGTTGTTATTTTTTAAATGATGACCAGCAATTCTTAAAGGAATTGAGTAATCCTGAACGAAAACTTTCTCATCACAACCCCCCACCGAAATGAGAGATTGTGTTTTTACCATAAGATTACTAGATCCACCCCACCCTCCAAGAATGAACCGTTCCATCGCATTATCAAGTATTTTTGCTGGGTGATAATCGCTTTTAAACTTAAAATCTTCCAAGTTTTCTGACCACTCCCAATATCCATAAAGAAGGTCTATTTTTAATTTTTCCATTTCGCTCTTCATATAATTTAGGGAATCCGGAGCGATTAAATCATCACCGTCAACCAACTTAAGATGAGAATATTTTACAAAATTCAAAGCATTATTTGTTGCTATGCTAGGACCGGAGTTTTTTTGATCTATTAGCTTTATATCAAAATTTCTATTTTTTATAGATTTCTTTATTTGCTTTAATGATGAGTCTGTTGATCCGTCATTTACAATTATTAGTTGGGATGATTGATTCATCTGGATAAAAATTGACTGAAGAGTTTTTGCAATGAATTTCTCTTTATTGAAAACCGTTACAATGATCGAAACACCATTTTTAAATTGCATACAATAATAATAAAAGTTTGGATTTTTTGAACAAGCTAATTATTGTTCACATTTAATCTGAATCAATTGAATATCCAGCAGCTCTAACAGTTCTAATGAAATTTTTTGATCCAGCGATATTTATTGCCTTTCTAAGCCGTCTTATGTGAGTGTCAACGGTTCTAGACTCAACGTAGACCCCGTGGCCCCAAACATAATCCAATAGTTGCTCTCTGCTATAAACTCTCCCAGGATTTTCAATCAAATGTTTTAGCAGTTTATATTCAGTTGGTCCCAAATGTATTTTTTGATTGCCCCTATAGACTTTATGTTCATTGACATCCATTTTAATGTCTTTGAATTCAATCGTTTCACTTTCTGACGATGAAGACCTTCTTAGCAAAGCCTTAATTCGTGCAACCAATTCGTTAGGACTGAATGGTTTAGAAATATAGTCGTCTGCCCCAGAATTCAAACCTCTTACTCTATCTTCTTCTTCTCCTTTTGCGGTAAGCATTATTATAGGCAGTTGGCTTGTTTCTTTTTTTCTTCTCAAAATCTTACAGACTTCTAATCCAGATGGAGAAGGAATCATCCAATCTAAAATTGCAAGAGAAGGAACTTCTTCCTTAACGAGCAAAAGAGCATCTTCACCGTTTTTTGCTTCTTGAACATCAAAACCATTTTTTTCTAAATTGTAGGTAATTAAAGGTAGCAAGGCTATATCATCTTCTACGACTAGTATTTTTTTCTTTGACTCCATTTTAGCGTAGTTTTCCTTTTAAGTTGTAAATGACTTCCCTAGATATAACTTTGGATAAGTCACCTATTCTTTCCAACTCCTTAGCAATGAAAAGCATCTGAGTACAGAAGCCTATTAACTCTCTATCTTCCATCATTAGATGGAGATGTTCTCTGAAGCATGTTTCGTAGACAGAGTTTATGGTTACATCTTGTGTTGGAACAGTTTCCGCAATTTTTTCTGACTGTTGCTCATATGAACTAAGAGCCTTGGAAAAGTTTTTTATAACCAACAGGCCAAGTTGATGAATAGAATCAGTGTGATAAGAGTCAGGAG
Source organism: uncultured Alphaproteobacteria bacterium (assembly GCA_964484795.1). Taxonomy (GTDB): domain Bacteria; phylum Pseudomonadota; class Alphaproteobacteria; order Methylaequorales; family Methylaequoraceae; genus CAZAFN01. The sequence goes on from CAZAFN010000001.1 coordinate 66,007, forward strand.
ACTTTTTTACGTATAAAATCCTTGATGCGACGTTTGAGGCATGGTCAGCAATTCTTTCAAGAATGCTCGATATTTTTAGTGCTATTATTATTTTTCTAAGATCATCTGCCAATGGCTGTCTTTTTGAGAGTGTCTTGGTAGCAAATTTCCTAATTTTTGTTTCTAGTGCGTCTATTTCATCATCGTTACGCTTAATTTGTTTTGCCTTTGAAATATTTATTACTTTGGTTAAGCCTACGGATTCAAATATTTGTTTTTCAACTTTTAACCCCATTTCTGTCAAACCAGTTTTCAAGTTATTTAGGTCTTCGTCATATGTAGTTACAATGTGTTCTTTCATTTTATCCTATTTTCCCTGTTATGTAGTCTTCTGTTTTCTTCTGTTTAGGCATCGAAAAGATTTTTTCAGTCTTTCCAACTTCAACCAGATTTCCCATATGGAAAAAAGCAGTCTGTTGCGATACTCTCGCTGCTTGTTGCATTGAGTGCGTAACAATTACAATCGTGTAATTTTTGACCAACTCATCAATTAACTCTTCTATAACTGCCGTTGCTATGGGGTCAAGTGCAGAACAGGGCTCATCCATTAATATTATTTCTGGACTTACGGCAATTGCTCTTGCAATGCATAGCCGTTGTTGTTGCCCTCCAGAAAGAGAAGTGCCTGGCTCATTGATTCGATCTTTAATTTCATCGTATAAACCCGCCTTCTTGAGACTCTTAATTACCAACCCCTCTAGTTCATCGTCACTATTTGTTAGACCATGAATTTTTGGACCATAAGCAACATTTTCAAAAATTGACTTGGGAAACGGGTTTGGCTTTTGAAAGACCATCCCAATTTTAGCCCGAAGTAAAACAGGATCAACATCCTTTGAATAAATATCTTCTTTATCAATAATTATTTTGCCCTCAACCCTGCACGTTTCTATTGTATCATTCATTCGATTTAGGCACCTTATAAAGGTTGACTTTCCACAACCACTTGGACCAATCAACGATGTAACTTTTTTAGCTGGAATTTCTAAATTAATATTGTCCAATGCTTTTTTTTCTTCATAGAAAACATTTAATTTCTTTGTTGTTATTTTTGCTTTTTCAGTCATTGTGAACTTAACTTATTCTACCACTTTTTTTCGAATTTTTGTCGAACAAATACTGCCAAACCATTCATAGCAATTAAAAATATAAGAAGAACCATTACACCACCAGCTGTTAATTCAACAAACCCTCTTGCTGCCGTGCTTTTCCACAAGTAAATTTGTACGGGTAAAACGGTTGCAGAATCAAAAAATGACGATGGAATGTCAACGATGAAGGCAACCATCCCAATCATTAGAAGTGGAGCAGACTCTCCTAATGCTCTAGACATACCAATGATTGTTCCTGTCATTATACCTGGAATAGCTAAAGGTAAAACATGGTGAGTAACTGCTTGAAATTTTGTTGCACCCAGTCCGACTGCAGCCTCTCTTATAGATGGAGGGACACTCTTGAGGGACGCTCTGGTGGCAATAATTATGGTTGGAAGAGTCATAAGGGCTAATACCATACCACCAACAATTGGAGCCGATCTTGGAAAATGCATCAAATTGAGGAAAATTGCCAGTCCCAAAAGACCAAAAATTATTGATGGTACGGCTGCCAGATTATTGATGTTAACTTCAATAAAATCGGTAAATCTATTTTTTGGAGCCAACTCCTCTAAAAACATACCAGCCGCTACAGCTATCGGAAATGATAAAAGTAGTGTGACGAAAAGAGTGAAGAATGAACCTGCGAGTGATCCCCAAATTCCGGCTTGTTCTGGCTCGGTTGAATCTGCTTTGGAAAAGAAATTCTTATTGAAACCGATTTTCAAATCATTATTTAACTTTAATTTTTTCATCCAGGCAAGTTCAATGTTTGTTATAAGCCTATCCTCTTCAATAAGGTTTTCCATATTTGGGTTCTTATTTACCACATCAATTTTTGATGATGCGAGTAGCCATAATTCTTTTTTGATTCCAATTAAATCTTTGTTATTAAGGACCAAGTTCAACAAATTATTTTGTTCAGAACTTGAAATTAAGCTTGATAAAATTCTTTTCTCCTGCTTTTTGGTAACACCCTTAAAATATTTTTCTAGTGAATGATCAATGATTTTTTTAAAATTTGCAAACCTTATGTCTTCATCTCTTTTAGTGTTATCTGGATCAATGATTTGTGGATCAAAAAACACTTCAAGTTTTATGTATGTACTAAAAAAAGCTTTTTTCCCCTGCACCATTATGGTTGATAAGATTGTAATGAGAAAAAAAACGGCAAGTACAATTCCAACCATTCCATAAAATCTGAAAAGAAATTCTTTTCTATGCCTTTTCTTCAGAGTTTTTTTAACGGCATCGAGAGTTTTAGTCATATTTTTCTCTATATTTTCTAACAATTCTTATGGCAAAAAGATTTAAAAACAGGGTTGCAAAAAAAAGAGTTATTCCAAGGGCAAATGCAGCAAGTGTTTTTGCGCTATCAAACTCTTGATCCCCAACGAGCAAGGTAACTATCTGAACGGTGACTGTTGTAACTGCTTCAAAAGGGTTGAAAGTTAGATTTGCAGCAATTCCAGCAGCCATTACAACAATCATAGTTTCACCAATGGCACGTGAAACAGCTAGTAATATTGCCCCAACTATCCCAGGAAGAGCAGCGGGTAAGACTATTTTTTTTACAGTTTCAGATTTTGTTGCCCCCATTGCATATGAGCCATCTCTTAATGATTGCGGCACAGCAGTAATTACATCATCCGATAAAGAAGAAATAAATGGAATGATCATTATTCCCATAACTCCACCAGCCGCAATTGCACTTTCTGCAGCAATGTTAAAACCAAGCAAAGAAGCAAAGTCTTTAAAAAATGGACCAACTGTAATGGCAGCAAAAAACCCATAGACAACTGTAGGGACCCCAGCAAGTATTTCTAACACTGGTTTAAAAATCATTCTGAACTTAGGTTTTGCATACTCAGACAAGTATACGGCTGAAAGAAGTCCAATGGGAATAGAGACAGACATTGCTACCAGTGTTACTAGAAGTGTGCCAGAAAATACTGGAACGATGCCAAAAGATCCCTCACTGGCAACTTGATCTTCTCTTATTGCCGTTTGGGGGCTCCATGTAAGACCAAATAAAAAATCAAAAAAAGGTATTTTTTCAAAGAAACGAATAGTCTCAAAAATTAAAGAAAAAACAATTCCAATTGTTGCTATAATAGCTACAATCGAACAAAGTATTAATAGATTTATATTCGTTTTTTCTACAGCTTGCCTAGACTTGAAGGTAACGGAAACTTTTTTTAAAGAAAATATACTTGCTAAAAGTCCAAATGATAGAATAATTATGTAAGCATATGAGTTTGAATTATTCTGAAAAGAAACGTAAACCTTTGAAGTTTCTGCAATTAATGGGTTGGTCCCAGGAAAAATTTTTTCAGGATTGGTAGCTTTAATAGTATCCAACAACATAGAAGGATTCCCATCGAAACTATTGATCAAATCTAGGGGGATATGTTTTAACAAATAATAATCAATAATGTGAGGTTTGGCAAAAAACCATATCAAAACAGATATTAAAATTGGTAAAAACAACCATAGAAAACAATAGGTACCGTAATAAGAAGGAAGAGATGGAAGCCTTGACCCTTTTCCTACACTCGCGTTATATCTGAGAGCTTTGTTGGTTGCGTACCAGTGTATGTAAAACCCAAGAAATAAAATTATGAAGGAAAAGGACCAAAAACCCATATTACCTCTTTAAAAAATCCTCACTAAACTTAGCCAGTGATTGACCGTCTTTTTCAAATTTTGATCTTTCAGCCTCAGGAAGTGGTATTAACCCTTTCGAAAGTAAGTATCCATCAGGACCAACAGCCTTAGACGAAGTAAACTCTCTTACATATTCTTTAACACCAGGAATAACAGTTGCATGAGCATTCTTTATGTAAAAGAAAAGAGACCTGGAAACTGGATATTTACCACTGGAAATAGCTTCAAACGCAGGGAAAACCCCATCTATCTTTGCTGCCTTTACCTTGTCACGATTTTGATCTAGAAATGAATATCCGAAAACACCAATTGCCCCAGGATCAGCTACAAGCTTTTCAATAATCAAATTATCATTTTCCCCAGCCTCAACATAAATACCATCCTCTCTGACACCTCTACATTCTTGTTTATAAACTGTTTTATCGCTTTTCTTCAAAGCTTTTCTACCTGGAAATGTTTTGCAACCTCTCTCAATTGCCAATTCATTAAAAGCATCTCTTGTTCCAGAAGTTGGTGGAGGACCAACCACAATAATTGGTGTAGATGGGAGTTTTGGATTAACTTCACTCCATACTTTGTATGGATTAGGTTTTACGGTGTTACCTTCTTGATCATCAGGAACAACTTTGGCTAGTGCAAGATATATGTCCCTTAAACTAAGTTCCAAATCAGGACCTGACTTAGCATTAGCTAGTGCTATTCCATCAAAACCAACTTTTATTTCCGTAATGTCAGCCACTCCATTTTTAGCACATTTTTGCACTTCACTCCTTTTAATTCTTCTAGAAGAATTTGTGATATCTGGATGTTCAGTCCCCAAACCTTTACAAAAAAGTTTAAGTCCCCCTCCGGATCCAGTTGACTCAATAACAGGAGTCTTAAAACCGCTTGTTTTACCGAATCTTTCAGCTACTACCGTAGCAAAAGGATAAACAGTTGATGAACCAACTATTTTAATTTGGTCGCGCGCATGTGATTTGATAGAAAAACAAAGGGTTAAAACTGTGATGGTAAGAATTATTTTATTCATTTTCACTCTCTTATTTAAGGTTAAAGAAGAAACCTAAACACATAAAATTAAGAAAATATTACACTTTTGTTACAGTTTTATTACACTCATTTTTTTTTTGCATGTTTCATATTTTTACCCAAAGTGATTGACAAAAAGTCTAAAAAAAGCGACTAAAATAAAAAAAATAAATTTTAGCTATTTTTTAAAATAAAAGGAGATAGAAGTGGTAAAGGATTTTAAGATTATGAAGGTTGGCGAATCTTTGGTTGCCGGAGGGCCACCAGGGACAGCTGCCGAACCTGAAGTTATAATTGGTGAATTAAGCGGTTCTTTTGGAACAGCTTTTGCCACTTTAATTGGAAATCAAATTAAGGGACACACGAAAGTTCTTGCGATAATGAATACGGACGTAATGGTTAGACCTGCAACACTTATGGTTAGCAAGGTCACAGTTAATGATGAAAGATATACAAATATTTTAATGGGAACGGTTCAAGGAGCAATTGCAAATGGTGTTCTTGATGCAGTGCGTGAAGGCTTTATTCCAAAGGAAAAAGCAAACGAACTTGGAATAATTGTTTCAGTTTGGTTAAATCCATCGGTAGCAAAGGATGAAAACCTCGACCATAAAACACTATTTCAAATTCATAGAGAAGCAACGAAAAATGCTATAATGAAAGCTGTGAAAAACGAACCATCAATTGACTGGCTTTTAGATAATCAAGATGAAATAGTTCACAAATACTACCAAATGGGCATCGAAAAAAAGATTTAAACACAATTGGTGAAAATTACCAAATGTCTAGATGTATTGCAGAAGAATGGTCGCGTAAACCACAATAACTAATATGATAGACAGAAAAACTGCCGCACTACCAAGGTCCTTAGCTCTTTTGGAAAGGTTATGGTGAGAAAGAGATATTCTATCAATTGTAGTTTCGATACTTGAATTTACTAATTCGACAATGAGTAAAATTATTACACTACTTATCATCAACAATTTTTCGAATAGGTCTGAGGGAGAAAACCACGCAACGGGAATTAAAATTAAACTTAAAAACAATTCTTGTCTAAATGAACTTTCTTCTTTTAATGCAAAACCAAAACCAGAAAAACTATTAATCAAAGCAAGAAAAAGCCTTCTTAAACCCTTATTTTTTTTTCTGCTTGGGTATACCATAGATGTTATTTTATCTGACCAACCTTTTATTTGCAAAGAACTACGATATTTCACTGAACATACGATCGTCTAATAGGATCAACCCTATTAGAGATCGTTGGAGTTTAGAAATTTACCACTTAAGATGCAGTCTAGCCTGGACACTACTCATATTGTGGGTAACGTTAGTCCCGACAGCATCTGTTGTCATCCCGGTACCTCCTTGATAGATGCCTCTTGCAGCATCAATCATTAATCTTACGTCACTGTTAAAGTAATGGTTAATACCGAAGTGTAAGATTTTTCCATCTGTTCCATTTGTACTATTTTCTGAATGTGCAAAATTAAGCCCCTCAAACATAATCTTTGCAGCCGTACATCCATTCTGGGCTTTACACTTAACCCCACCAATTGCACCTTTCTTTTCACTTATCGGCACGCTAGCATTCCCACTATTCCAAGGCAAAAAGTAGTGGATGAAGGCAGAGTACCCATCGGCTCTGTAGTCACCATACTGGAATTGGTTTGTATTGGTAATGCTATTTCGAATGTTTGCAATGTTTCTATCTGCATGAACAAAATAATACTCACCAGCCAAAAACAAAGGGCCGTTAGTGTAAGCTATTTGCGGACCACCATATGTGTAGTTGTCAATATTGGCAAGGTTACTATCTTGGATTTTCTCTCCAAGTGTATGCACACCATTTGCTCTAGCTTCTATAGACCTTGCATTTCCGTCAACTAAATGTTCATAAGTCCATGACGCACCAACCAACATTTTATGATTCTTTCCTAAAGAAAAATTAGGCAGGTAATTGTTCATTCTGGTCCAGGTATAATGTGCAGCACCAGATATGTTCCAGTGATCTTCAATGGTATCACCGTCTTCTTGTTCTTGTCTCCATGCACCCTCATTACCAGAAGTCAATGAAATTTTCATATGGAATGGTTTTGTAACTCCAGCCGTATCATAATGGATGCCCGCTCTATGAGCCAAGTTAGCAGCTTCGTTATACATTGGCCTTTCCATAAATAACAAACTATTTGAGCTAGTATTTTCCCAAAAACCCCCAGCCGATTTGACATTCCCAAAACTAAATTTACCACCTCCTTTAATTGACTTGTAAATTAGAGCATCTTTTACATCAACACCTTTTCCTCCAGAACTTGAGTCATCTGAAATCGTTTCTGCAAAATCAGGTTGGAAAGCAAACCCCCATCCATCACCCAATTCTCCTTTAATGGTGAAACGCAATCTCCTAAATTCCTGACCAAATGTGCCGATGTCTTCAGACCTACTACAGTTTTGGGAGCAATTCCCATCATCTATTTTATCGTTACCACCAAGGATTGCGGACATATCCCACATAGCACGACCTTTGATCTGGAATGAATATTTTCCATCCATACTTGAAATCGAAAGACCCTTTCCTTTTTTGAAATATGCCTTACTTTTGTCAGAATTCATTTGCTGCTTGATTTTTAGAAGTTCATTCTGCAAGGCATCAATTTGTGCACTATAATTTTCTGCATTGGTTTTACTAACAACAGAAAAAGAAAAAGTTATAGCTAAAATAAAGGTTTTAATTTTCATATAATTCTCCTTCATAAAGTTTAATTTCAGAGATCCTAAGAAGTAATTATGACATTTTAATGACAAAACCGTACAAACCCAAAATTATGAGAAAGTGTTGCATATTTACAACGCCAAAGGTTTTTAGATATTAAACGTGATAGAGAATTTAGAGCCTTTATTTGGTTCTGATTCAATATTGAGTTCAGCATTATGTCTGCTAATAGAATGTTTTACTATTGACAAACCTAACCCTGTATTGCCTGACTTTCTTGATCTTGCTGTATCAATTCTAAAAAACCGTTTTGTCAACAAAGGTATGTTTTGATTTGAGATGCCGACACCAAAATCCTCGACACTAAAAACTGCTTTTGAACTGGAAGTTTTAAGATTTATTTTAATTGGTTTTTTTGATTGACTATGCATTATGGCATTTTCAATGATGTTTAAAAATACCTGTTTTAATTCAGGTTTGTCACCAATCACGAGTATTTTTCTTTTTGGGAGCTGAAATTTATACTTGGATTTTTCCTTTAGGTTTCTATCATTACAAATATTCTCTACTTCCTTAAGTATTTCAACCAAATTAATGTGTTGATCAGGTGGTGTGAATTCAATTTTTTCAATTCTAGTTAAGGATAACAAATCATTGACTAAACTGGACATTCGATTGGTTTCATTAAATATTGTATTAAGAAATTTTTCATGAATCTTAGAATCTTTTGACTTATCATTTAGTAGTGTTTCACAATAACCGAGAATTGAAGATATGGGAGTTTTTAACTCATGACTTGCATTGGCAATGAAATCTTTTTGTATGTTCTGAATGTTATGTTCAGATGTAGAATCATATAACCGAATAAAGTTTAATTTGTTTTCTCCAACACTTCTACTTCCTGATATCCATATTCTATACGTTCTTTCTTTTGGAAAAATTAAAGAAACCTCTGATTCTATCGGAGTGTTATTTTGAATGGATTGTTCAATTAAACCTCCAAGTTCCGGAATTCTAAGTACAGATAAGACGTTTTCTCCCTTGGCTTTTTTTCCTAACAAATCAATTGTAGCTAAATTCATTTCGATAATGTTTGATCTCTGATCTATAATTAGCAAGGGATCAGGAAAGTTTTTGAAAAAATAATCATAAAAAACAAGCCTCAATCTTGCCTGCCTAAAACGTTTCTCGTGCTTTGATATTATAGAATTAATGTTGAAAGCTATGGGTTCAAACAAACCAAAGAAGAAGATTTTAGAAGGAGTAATTGGTTCGCCAGAAAAGTTCTGAAGATCTTTGACTATCCTTTTAATGTCTCTAATAAACACTATAAACAGAAAAAAAATAAACAAAAAGATGAATACGAAAACTATAATTATGTCTTTATGAACAAACATGAAAGTGCTTAAATGTATCGATTATTAATTTAATGAAAAATGAAATTAAAACAACCTGATATAAGAGGTTTTTTTAGTCCAAGTGACGAAAAACCTGACTTTAAACCTACGCCTATGATGGCTCAATACCTTGATGTAAAGGCAAGACACAAGGAGTACTTGCTTTTCTACAGAATGGGAGATTTCTACGAACTTTTTTTTGATGATGCAAAAATTGCTGCATCCCACTTAGGAATAGCACTTACCAAAAGAGGAAAAATAAATGATCAGGAAATTCCAATGTGCGGTGTACCCGTTCATTCTTCTCAAACCTATCTGTCTAGGTTGATAAAATCAGGGTTTAAGGTGGCAATAGCAGAGCAACTTGAAGAAAAAACCAAAAAAATTGAAAATAAAAAGGGTCCTAAAATTTTCAAAAGAGACGTTGTAAAAATAATTACACCTGGAACAATTTTAGAAGATTCCTTGTTGGAATCAAAGTCCCACAACCATCTACTAAGCGTAAGTGTATTTAGAGGTGACGTATCCTTAGCCTGGATAGATATGACTACTGGTTCAATTAAACTTCAAAGAATTGCTGGAAGCAATTTTAAAGAGGATTTGTTGGAATGTATGAACAAAATAGAACCTGGTGAAATTATAATTTCATATGAACAAATTAAATTAAATTTTTTAAAAGAAAATTTAAAATCATTCGAAAAAATTGTAACGGAGGTACCTCCTTCTTTTTTTGATGTTCAAAACAACAAGGAAAAAATTCAGGATTTTTTTCAAAGTTCACGAATAGAATCAATTGGTGATCTTTTTGATAATGACATTTCTGCAACTGGAGCATTGATTAACTATTTAGAATTAACTCAAAAGAAGAACATACCTTTAGTGAAAAATTTTGAGATTCTAAATAAGAATGATTATATGCAGATTGATATGTTTTCAGAAAAAAGTCTAGAGATTTTTCAGAAAACTGACGGTGAAAAGAGAGGAAGCCTAATAGATGTGATTGACAAAACAAAAACTTCAGCAGGTGGAAGATTATTGAGAGAATTTTTAAAAACTCCGTTGATTAATAAAAAAGAAATAAAAAGACGGCACAATTTGGCTGAAAGTTTTTTATCAAGCTTCGAATTACTCAAAAGAACCACTTCTTTACTCTCCGGTTTGCCAGATGTAGAAAGAGCAATGTCAAGAATTAGTGCTAATACTAAAAACCCAAGGGACCTAGTAATGCTTTCGCTGTTCATCGAAAAGGCAAACAATATATTTAATGAATTAAGGGAATCTAAAAACAAGATTCTTAAAGAGTTGATCCCCAGTGAAAAAATTTTAGCATTAGCATCTAAAATGAGAAACTTAATTGTGGGTCAGATCTATGAAATGCCTCCAATAAATTTAAATGATGGAGGCGTAATAAAAGATGGTGTTGACAAAAAACTTGATGATTTGAGAAATATTAAGAATTTGAAGAAAAGTGAAATTTTAGAATTTCAATCTAAATATGCCTTGGCTACGGATGTAAATAATCTAAAAATAAAATTTAACAATTTTCATGGATATTTCATTGAAACTACGAATAAAAATTCTGAAAAAATTAAGCAATGTAATGCAATTAATTTTAGATTAATCCAGAACACAATTAATACTTCAAGGTTTCAAACTGAAGAACTAAAAGAAACTTCTTTAGAAATTGAAAGGTCTGAATCTGAATCAATTGAGCTTGAAACTAATATTTATGAGAAAATTTGTTTAGAAATTAGTAACAAGAGTGATTGCATAAATATTCTTTCAAAAAAAATCTCTTTCATAGATGTTATTTCAAACTTTTCAATTCTTTCAAATGAAAAAGGATATGTAAAACCAGATCTTGTTGACAATGTATCAATAGAAATTGTGAATGGCAGACATCCGGTGGTGGAAGATAGCCTTGAGAAAGAAGGAATTAATTTTACTCCCAACGATTGTTTTATGAATTCCAAAAACGGCACTTGGTTAATGACAGGTCCAAATATGGCTGGAAAAAGTACATTTTTAAGACAGACAGCAATTATTATTTTGTTAAATCAAATAGGATGTTTTATTCCAGCTGAGTCGGCAAAACTAAGTATTTTTGATAAAATTTTCACTCGAATCGGTGCGTCAGACAATCTATCTCAAGGAATGTCAACATTTATGACAGAAATGGTTGAAACATCTAGAATTATAAATGAGGCAACAAGTTCATCGCTAGTGATTCTCGATGAATTGGGGCGAGGAACTTCAACTGAAGATGGCCTGGCCATAGCTCGTGCCGTTCTGGAATTCATTGTCAAGGAAATCAGATGCATTACTTTGTTTGCAACTCATTATAAAGAGCTGTGCGTTTTGAGTGAAAAGTTTAAAGTGATAAAGCCCAAGACATTACAAATTAAAAAATGGAATGAAGAAATTGTATTTCTCTACAAAGTCATTGACGGAATTTCTGAGGGTTCATTTGGAATTCATGTTGCCAATCTAGCTGGAATAAATGAATCCATTGTTTCAAGAGCTAAGGATGTTTTAAAGAAAACCAATAAAAAAGAATCTTTAGCTTTAAAAGATACGAAAAGTTTTGAATTTGATAAAAAAAAAGAAAACAAAAATTATAACGAAATCGTGACCTTGATCAAAAAACTTGATTTAGACGATCTAAGCCCAAAAGATTCATTAGACATCCTTTACACTCTAAAGAAAAACTACCTTTCATAACAGATGGAGATTAGTTCAGAGAAAGTCTTAAGAGAAATTGATTCGCTGAAGACTGGATTCAAAAAAAAAAGAATAGAGATTAAGAATCGATTTCTTAAAAATAATTTGGGGATTAAAAATTGTGTCGAAAATTCTGATTTGATTGATTCATTCATAGATCAACTTTACGAAAAAATAAAATTCTTAAATAAAAAAATTGAAAACAATTTTTTAGTTTGTGCTGTTGGAGGTTATGGTAGAAAACAACTAGCACCTTATTCTGATTTAGACCTACTTTTCGTTTATGATGATCTTCATGATCTCAAAGAAATAGAAAAGTTGGTTCAACTGATTCTTTTTCCAGTTTGGGATTTGAAATTTAAAGTTGGGTATGCCGTGCGAACAATAAAAGAAATAATGGAGTTTTCAAAAAAAGACCATGTAATCAGAACATCAATGTTGGATGCTAGACTGATATCAGGGTCACCAAAACTTTTTAAAAAAATAATGAGTGAGTTTTTTGAAGGGGTCTCTAAAACGGGGCGTTCTTTTTTGAAGGAGAAAATTAAAGAGAGAAAAGAAAAAATCATTGAAATAAGTTACGATTATTTTAGAAATGAACCGAACATAAAAGAAAGTGAGGGTTCACTTAGGGATTTAAATCTGATCTTCTGGGGACTTAAGATTTTTCAGATCAGCAGTAAAAATGCAACAAAGAAAATTGAACAATTTCTAACACCTAACGAAAAGAAAAAACTTAAATCGTCTCTGGAGTTTTTGTTAACAATTAGATGCCATTTACATTATTTTAGCAAAAGATCAAATGATAAACTTTCCTTTGATTTTCAGCGCTTAATTTCCGATAAAATAAACAAGAAAAAAATGAAAGGGACTCTTAACAGCAAGGTTGAGTTAATGATGAAGAATTATTTTTTTCAAACTAAAAATACAAAAAACTTAGTTCAGGTTTTGTCTCAAATACTTGATGAAAGATTAAAAAAAAAGACTTTTATTTCGGATGTTAAAAAAAACGATGAAAACTTGTTAGAGAAATTTCTAGCTAATTTAGCAAGAGATAAAAAAGAGTTTTTTCAACATAGAGTTGTTTTAGATAGAATAAACAAAATTCCAAAAAAACATTTTTTTTCAAAAAAAAACATTTCAAATTTTAAGAAAATATTTTTTTCTGAGAAAAAAGAAAAATTTATGCTTTTATATGATTTAGGAGTACTATCGAAGATAATTCCTGATTTTTCTAGTATTGAATATTTAACTCAATTTGATAGATACCATTCACTAACAGTTGGGCAACATACATTGAGAGCATTAAATATTTTAAAAGATATTAGAAAAAACATAACCAAGAAAAAGCATTATGAATTTGCAAAAAAAATTTTTCGTACAAACTTTAAAATAAAACCACTTTTTTACGCAGTGTTACTTCATGATATTGGCAAAGGGCTTGGAGGAGAACATCATCTAAAAGGAGCGAAAGCGGCACAAAAAATTGTTTTACAACTCTATGAAAACAAAAAAATTGCTGAGGAGACCTCCTGGTTAATAGAAAACCATTTATTGTTAAGTGAATTTGCTTTCAAGAAGGACCTTGAAGATGGCTCGGTCATTAAAGGGCTTGCCACTCAAATTCCTACAATAAATAAGCTAAGGTCTTTATTTCTATTGACAGTAGCTGACATTTCAGCGGTGGACCATGGATTATGGAATCAATGGAAAGCAAGCCTTCTTCAGGACTTATATTTAAAAACTGAAAAGGAAATTTTAAATCCTGAAGATACAATAAGCTTAAATAAAAAAATTCAGAAGATCAAAAATAACGTAATTGATTTATCCAAATCACTAACAAAAAAAAGTTTGGATTCTTTTTCAAAGATTACCTATCCCAACTATTGGCTTTTGCAACATCCAAAAATGATTGTATTCCAAATCGAAAATTTTTTTGATGGAGCTAAAAAAAAGAACAATTTTGATTTTTTCATAAAAAAGTTAAATGTAACAAAATTATTAGAAATTACTGTTGTTACAAATGACAAGGCTCATCTTTTCATAGATCTAATTTCCATTTTTATTTCTGAGAACATATCAGTTCATCAAGCAAGAATTTTCACACTTGATGACAATACGGTAATTGATACATTTACTGTATCCCATAACGTAGATTATTTTTTAACTAAAGAAGAAGAGAATGAGAAAATACGGTCACTGGAAAAAAAATTAAAATTGTTTAAAGATGGCAAATTCGTTAATGCAAAAATGCAAAAAAAAATAAATCAAAAAATAATTAAAAAGAAAGTTGATATTCAAGTAGATAATAATTCATCATCTACTTATACAGTTTTAGTTGTAAACACCAATGACAGACCAGGTCTTCTTTACGATATTTCGAAAATTTTGATAAAAAACAAACTAGTAATTTCAATGGCTAAAATATCAACAGATGGAGATTTCGTAGAAGATAGTTTTCATCTTAGGAATGAGTTTGGTTTTAAGATAAACAATGAAGTAGTAACTGAAAATTTAAAAAATGAAATTAAAAAGTCGCTGGAAAAAGAGTTGGAAAATGCTTTTTAAAATAATTTCTATAATTGGTTCAATGACTTTTCTAAGCAGAATACTTGGTTATTTAAGAGATCTTTTAATAGCAAGAGTGATTGGAGCAGGATTGGTATCAGATGCATTTTTTGTTGCATTTAAATTGCCCAATCTCTTTAGAAGATTGTTCGCGGAAGGGTCTATGAACTCTGCATTTATTCCCGTAATATCTGGAATTTCATCACGTTTTGGGAGAAAAAAGGCAGATGATTTTTTTTCTAATGTTTTTTCTGGATTATTAGTAGCACTTCTTATTTTACTTATCACGTTTGAATTGTTTATGCCTATCATAATAAATTTAATTGCTCCAGGTTTTGTTGAAAATCCTGAAAAATTTAATTTAACGGTAGATTTTTCCAGGCTTGCATTTCCCTTTGTTTTTTTTGTATGTTTGACATCCCTTATTGGCGCATATTTAAATACTTTGGGCAAATTTGCAGCAATGGCTGTAACGCCCATAATCTTAAATTTGACTTTAATTTTTACCCTGCTTATTTTTTTAAGAAGTGATGAAAAAATTTATATTTCTAGTCTTCTTAGTTTTTCGGTCTCTTTAGCAGGGCTTTTTCAAATAATCTGGTTGGCATATAATTTAAAAAAAAATGATATAAAATTAAGACTAAATTTTTTAAAAATTTTAGATTTTTCAAACCCCAAAAAAGAAACGAAGACTTTTTTTAAATTGCTTCTTCCTGCAATATTAGGAAATGGAGCCTATCAATTAAATCTATTAATTGACATGATATTAGCTTCCACACTTCCTCACGGATCAATATCATATCTTTACTATGCTGATAGGATAAATCAACTGCCTTTAGGTGTTCTTGGGATAGCAATAAGTACGGCACTACTTCCAGTGCTCTCCAAACAAATAAAAAAAAAACAAAAAAAAAAGGCTAACGAAAGTATTTCTAGTGCCATAAAATTTGGAATATTGTTTTCCATCCCTTCGTTTGTTGGATTATTTGTCCTTTCTGAGGAAATAGTAAGTTTATTGTTTTTTAGAGGTGCTTTTGAATTTTCGGATGTTAAATTAACTGGAATGGCCTTGCTAGCACTAAGCTGTGGTCTTCCAGCTTTCATAATGATTAAAATTTTGGTAATCCCTTTCTTTGCAAATGAAGATACAAAAACTCCGATTAGAGTGGCAGTGATTAGTATGGTAATTAATTTAATTTTAAATTTAGTTTTGATACAAAAATTCTTGCACGTTGGTCTGGCAATGGCAACATCGATCTCAGCATGGATAAATGCATTGATGTTATTTTATTTGTTATTAACTAGAGTTAAAATTTCTTTTGATAAAACCATCGTGATTGTTTTACTAAAAGTAATAATTTCTTCGATTATTATGGGTTTATTAGTTAAACAATTAGCTGGAATTAATATTATGGATTTTACAGGGGTAGTTTTTTTTGATAAAAAAAATTTATCACTCTTGATTTCAGTTTTTTTTGGTGTGATTACTTATGTTTTCATGATTTATCTTCTGGGTTTAAGGGAACTTAATTTAGGAAAATGGAAAAAAAAAGCTTAAAGCACGAACTAGTTTTTTCTGGAGTTCAACCAACTGGAAACCTTCATTTGGGGAATTACTTAGGAGCAATCAAAAATTGGGTTAATCTTCAAAAGAAAAAGAACTGCATTTTTTGTATTGTTGATCTCCATGCCATCACAGTTGCCGAAAACAGAAAAAACCTTAAAAACAACACTAGGGAAGTTGCAGCAGCTTATATAGCTTCAGGTATTGATCCAAAAAAAAGCATTATTTTTGTTCAATCCAATATTAAGGAGCACTCAGAATTAGCTTGGATTCTGAGTTGTCATAGCCCAATTGGTTGGCTAAACAGAATGACACAATTCAAAGATAAGGCAGGAAAAAACAAAGAAAAGGCAGCATTGGGGCTTTATTCTTATCCAGTTTTGATGGCAGCAGATATTTTGCTATATAAATCGACACATGTGCCAGTAGGAGAAGACCAAAAACAACATCTTGAATTAAGTCGAGACATCGCACAGAGTTTTAATAGATTCCACGAAAAAAACTTTTTTCCAATTCCAGAACCAATAATCACTGGCAGTGCTACTAGAGTGATGAGCCTAAAGGATGGAAAAAAAAAAATGAGCAAATCAGATCCCTCTGACCAATCAAGAATAAACCTAACGGATTCTCCAGATGAGCTTAGGCATAAGATTCAAAAGGCAAAAACAGATTCGGAACCTTTTCCAGAAAGCCTAGAAGGCATAGATGAAAGACCAGAAGTCAAAAACCTTATTAATTTATACTCCGCAATGGATGAATGTGACAAAAAAATGATAATTAATAAATATTCAGGAAGAGACTTTAAAAATTTTAAAGACGATTTTTTTGAATTAACAAATAGCAAAATTTCCAAAATTTCAAATGAAATGAAAAAACTTTTGAATGATGATGTTTTTTTGGATTCGATTCTCGAAGATGGGAAACAAAAAGCCTATGAGCTTGCTTCCAAAAATATTAAAGAAATAAAAAAAATTACTGGTTTTTACGGACTATGACATTTTATTTACCAATTGCTGAAATCCAAATAAATTTGTTCGTTATTTTATTTTTTGGTTTTGTAGTTGGATTTATGTCAGGATTATTTGGTGTTGGAGGTGGTTTTTTAATGACACCATTGTTGATATTTATGGGAATTCCACCTTCTACTGCAGTTGGAACAGAATCCGTACAAATCCTTGGTTCTTCTGTATCAGGAGCAATCGCACATGGACGGAAGAAAAACATAGATTTTGAGATTGGAATTTTTCTTTTGATTGGAGGAATCTTTGGTTCCACTGTGGGTATAATAATTTTCAATTTTTTAAAAGAATCAGGAAACATAGATTTAATAATAAACATTCTTTATGTTTTGTTTTTATTAATTATAGCTTCGCTGATGTTAATTGAGAGCACCATCTCTCTTGTGAGAGAACCAAAAATAATTTCTAGTACTAAAGAAAAACCAAGAACTTTATTAGACTATTTGCCTTTGAAATACAAGTTTAGAAAATCAAGGATTTACATTTCAATTTTGTTACCGGTTTTTATTGGTATTTTTGTTGGTTTTCTTGCTTCGTTAATGGGAGTTGGTGGTGGATTCATTATGGTTCCTGCCATGATTTATTTGTTCAGAATGGGAACGGTTACAGCGATAGGGACGTCGCTTTTCCAGATAGTTTTTGTAACATTAAATGTCTCAATCTTACAGGCTACCTTTAACCTTTCCGTTGATTTGATTCTAGCAACTTTTTTGTTGATAGGTGGTGTTGTTGGTGCTCAATATGGTTCAAAATTTACCACAAGATTTAAAGGAGAACAAATCAGGATTTTTTTGGCGATAATAGTTTTAGTTGTCTGCATAAAAATGGGTATGGAATTAATTACAGAACCGTTAATGAACTCAAGAATAATTATTCAAGATGCGTACTAATATTTTTTTTAAAATTTTGCCTCTAATTTTTTTGCTAACAGAAGCAAAATTTGCAAATTCTAAAGTGTTAACATTTGATTTATCCCAAAAAAATGTGGAAATTTCTGATGATTCAAGCAAGCCAGACTTTATAGTGTTTGGTGTTACAGACTCAAAGGATTCTTTAGTTTTGAAAGTTGAAGGGCCGAACCAAAAGGTAATATTACAAAAAAAGAAAAAATTTTTTGGTATGTGGACTTGGAACAAAACTGGAGAATTTAGTTACCCCGGTCTTTATCATTATTACACAAATAATAAAGATGAAGAGATAGACTTTGAGATAAAAAAGGATCTGGTTGATAATATAAAATTGATTGGAAAAGATGATGATAATTTAAAAAAAGATTTGATAAGAAAGAAAAAGTCAATTGACTTATTTTTTATAAAAAACAATTCATTTAAAATTATAAATGAAAAAATACCAAACTTTTTCAAAATTCCAGTAAAACTTCCACTTAACTCTCCCACAGGAGAATACTTGGTTTCATTAAGTATTATGGGTAAAGGAAATAATTTTGAAACCTCAAAACTAAAAATAAATGTTTCTAAACCTGGAATTAGTTCTTTTATATTTAAATTTGCACACAAATACTCTTTTATATACGGAATATTTTCTGCTATTATCGCCATTGGGTTAGGTTTTCTAGCAGGAGTTGTTTTTAGGAAGTAACAATGAATTTAGAAAAAGAATTAATTTTTTTGGTTGTATTAGATGATTCTGAGGAAATGTTTGATGCAATGAGATATGCAGCTCAAAGATGTTCTAGAACAAATGGACGAGTTGCTCTGCTTTATACTTTTGATAAGCTGGAGTTCAGTCACTGGAAAGCTGTTGAAGATATTGCAGAAGTTGAATCTAGAGAACAAGCTGAATCTAAAATTAAAGAATACGAGAATTTTGTATTACAATTTACCTCCAAAAAACCAAAAAAATTTATTATGAAAGGGGATAGAATAGAATGCATCATTAAATTTTTAGATGCGAATAAATTTATATCTAATTTTGTCTTAGCCTCCTCATCCGATAAGACAAGTTCAGATCCATTAATAAGCGCTTTTACAGCAAAACATAGATTGAAATTAAAAGTTCCTCTTACAATAATTCCTGCAAATTTAACGGAAGAAGAAATTGACAATTTATCATAATTTTATTAACTTAAATTTATGTTTATCCAAACAGAAGAAACTCCCAACCCAGCTACCTTAAAATTCATTCCTGGCAAAAAACTTTTAGACGAAGGAACATTGGAATTTAAAAATAAAAAAGAAGCGCAGTCTTTTGAACTAGCAAAAAATCTTTTTGATGATGAAAATGTCAAGAATGTTTTTATTGGGAAAGATTTTATAACAATAACAAAATCATCTGATGTTGATTGGGAAGTAATAAAACCAAATGTTTTTTCAAAGATGTTAGATTTTTTTTCATTAAATGAGAAAATAAAGATCACTAAAGTTTCAAAAAGCAAAGATCCAAAAAAGAAATATAAAAAAGAAGATTTAGCAATTGTTAAACAAATAAATGAACTACTTGAAGAAAGGATAAAACCAGCTGTTGCCCAAGACGGAGGAGACATTAGTTTTGTCAAATATGAAGATGGGGTAGTTTTCTTAGAATTAAGGGGGGCTTGTGCTGGTTGTCCAAGCTCTACAATTACACTTAAGTCTGGGATTGAAAATATGCTTAAGTACTATATACCTGAAGTGGTATCAGTTGAAGCAGCAAATCAATAATGAATAATATTGGGCTCCTTTACAGAAATCTGATTATATTTCTGGTTTCACTTGTATTGCTGAACCTTTCTATAGGTTTTTACAAAAGCTTTTCAGAAAAAAAAAAAGTAAAAATTGCATCTCTTGATTATATGATTCGTAGCAATGAATCTTTATATGACTTTTCAACTGACAGTAAGGTTGATTTTATAAGTGAGTCCAAAGAAATGATAGATATTTTTAAGAAGTATAATTTTTCGTCAGAGAATTTTCTTAGCGATGAATCAGACAATTTAATAATTTTTTCATCATTACCAAATGATTTTATGGAAGTTGAACCAGTGAGTGAAAGAAAAAAACTTTTTGTAAATACACTTCTCCCAATAATATATGTTGAAAATCAAAAAATTTTAGAAGATAGAAAAAAAATTCTTGATTGGTGGAGTCAATCTAATGGAGAAGATTTTTCCAGAGAGTTTTGGCCATCATGGCTTTTTGAGTTAAGTGAAAAATATGATTCCGGCAATTCAAATGTTGGCAATTTGCTTATAAAAGTTGATATTGTTCCAACATCTGTTGCTTTGGCACAAGCAGCAATTGAAAGTGGTTGGGGAACATCGAGGTATCTTAGAGAAGGAAATGCAATTTATGGACAATATACGTTTGACAAGAAGAAAGGGATTTCCCCAAAAAAAATAGAAAAGGGTAAAAATTTTTATATAAAAAAATTTTCTAACTTGTCCGAGTCAACAAGGTCTTATTTAAAAAATATTAATACTCATAGGGCTTATGAAAAATTCAGACAAGAGAGAAAGAAACTTAGAATGAACGGAGAAATTTTGTCAGGTAAAGTTTTATCTAGTTATTTGGAAAGTTACTCTGAAAGAAGAAAAGCATATGTAGATGACGTCAGAAACTTAATTGAATCAAACAACTTTATGAAGTTTGATTACTCTAATAATTTACCAAACTGATTTCTTGACTAAAACCGAAACTAATTTTTCCTATAAATAATCATTTTCCCAAACCAGAATAATTCTTTTCGTTCTGAAAAAAAAGTACAATTAAGTCTATATCTTTGTTTTTCTATGAAACCAGACAAGCTAATTACTATTTTATCTGATTTAATATTATTTTTTTTTAAAGTTGCGTTATTGTTTATAAAACAATTAATTTTTTTTGAATGTTTATTAGATTTAAACTTTAAAGTCGTAGAATTTTTATTTGAAATAGAATCTAACAAAGAGAGATTTTCAAGTAACAAAGGCTTTGAGTTTACAATTTGTTTGAACCTTTCAAGAGAACCGTAGGAATCATTAATTGCAAATCTAGGCAATCTTAAAACATTTTCATTCAAATGAATTGGACTGGAGTGTTGAGAGAATGCAATCTTATAATTTAGTTTATCCACTATTTTTTCCACATTTTCACTGCTTTCTCCGTATGGATACGACAGTATTTCAGGTTTTTTTCCGATCTTTTCTTCAATTAAAATTTCTGCTTTAACAATATTTTCTCTAATTTCTTTAGAACTAAGATCCAACAAATTTTTGTGACTTGATGTATGATTTAAAATTTCTACATTATTTTTTGATAAATAGTTGAGCATTTTCCATGTCATAAAACTTGAATTTTCATCTTCTGAAACGAAGTCAGTTGATGTAAAAACACTAAATGGAAACCCATACTTTTTTAGCACAGGGTAAGCTTCAGTAAAAATGCTTTTATATGCATCATCAATAGTAATAAAAACAGTTTTATCAGGTAGATTTTTTTTCTTTTCAAAAAAGAGTACAAGATCTGACAAAGGTAGAACTGTAAAACCTTCTACAGCAAGAAAATTCATCTGTTCTTCAAACCTTTGTGTTGAAATGTTGGTAGACGGATGCTCTGGTTCATTAAATCGGTGGTACATCAAAACAATAATGGACTTTTCTTTTCCGTAAACAAAATTAGAAAAAAGAATAATAATAAGAAAAAAGATTTTTTTCACAGCAATTTTTTCTTATATGTCATCAATAATAGGATATTTTTTGGAATCAAATAGTTGGTAATGCCACCATTCGTTTCTGAAGAAATCCCAGCCAGCGTCAGTCATTATTCCAAGAAGTAAAGTTCTGTTTTTATAGGCTGTTTTTGAAATTTGAAGTGAACCATGATATGAAAGTTTGCTAAATTCATCAAAATCTGTGCCCATATCTAATTCTTCTTTGTTTGAATCTATTAATGTTAGATCAATTGCAACACCTCTGGAATGAGGAGATCCCTTTTCAGGTGGGGCAATGAAGTTTGGATCAGGAAAAAAATCCCATAATTTTCTTTGCACATAAACTGGACGATATGCATCAAAAACCTTTATTTTAAACCCAATCTTTTTTGCAATTTCAACTGCCAAAGAAAGATGTTCGAAGGCAATTTTGTGGATATAACAATCTTTGGAAAAGTAAACTTTTTCATTAGTAAAGTTTTTTTTTGTTGAATATCTTAGATCAATTTCAACATCTAAATTTTTTTTATTTACTTTGATAAGGTTATGATTCATTTTAGGAACGTAAATTATGTTATCATTATCACTTTTTTGTTCAAGTCAAAGAATTTCAGTTGCTCTTTATAGACAAAAAAAATTAATGAATTTTTTTTCAAATAAGATTGTTGATAACAAGATAGAATCTATTTTTTCAATTTTAAAAAAAGCTATAAGAAATAATAGTATCGAAAATTTGTCAAAAATTTTTGTTTCTTCTGGGCCTGGAAGTTTTACTGCCATAAGATCAATAAAAGCGATTGCTCAAGGCTTGTCACTAGCTACTAGTGCAAAAATAATTTCTGTAAGTACTTTTGAATCATTTTTAAATAATTTAAAAAATAAAAATTCTTATGCAATTATCTATTTTGAATCTAATAAACAAAATTTTTTTTTCCAGATGTTTAAATTAGGTTTAAACAAAAACGATATAAAATCAAAAGTATTTTATGGCGATGCTAAAAAATTAAAAAATTTTTATCTAACAAAAAAGAAAAAATATAAAGATTTAATTTTTGTTTGTGACACAAAAAAAAATTTGGGAATATTTGAGGACCATGGTTCGAAAAATGGTTATACATTCAATCTAGATGCAAAAAGCATTGCGAATGCATGTTTTTCTGGTTTTGGAAAAAAAGATTTGAAGATTTTTTATCATCATACCTACTATGAAAAAAATTAAAATTTGTGAAATGACTACAAGTCATTGTGATTCAGTTTTTGATTTGCAGGTTCGAAACAAAATGGATTTTGGAGTGAATATCTGGAAAAGTTCAGAATTAAAAGAACTTTTAAAAAAGGACCAAAATTTTGGAAGAGTATTTGTTTTTGAAAAAAAAATACAAGGGTTTTGTCTTTTTTCAGCAAGTTCAGAATTTCTTGAAATTTATACAATTTTTGTTGACCCATTTTTTCGAAACAATGGGGTAGCTAGGTATTTTTTAAGAGAAGGTATAAAATATTGTAAAAAAAATGTTTTAAAGAAAATAATTCTTGAAGTTAATGAAATTAATAAATTGGCAATTAAATTATACAAGAAAAATGACTTTGTTTTGATTGGGAAAAGGAAGAATTATTATAATATTAATGGAAAATTATTCGATGCTATTTTGATGCAGTTAATGATTTGATGGTGATTTTAATTTCATCTCATATATGTCCTTCTTTACTTTTTTGGACTCAATTAAAAAGTTTTTTTCTAAAGAATTCTTTAACATTTTTAGATTGTTTTTGCCTTTAATTAAAATAATCTTATTTTTTATTTTACTATTTTCAGTAATAAAAACTTTAGTCTTCAAAAAAGTCATTGGGCAAACTTCATTTGTAATGTCTAAAACTTTTTTTTTCATTTTATATTCAATATGTGATAAAATAGAAATTAATTATGTGGTAAAATAGCAATTATAGTTTGATTCATCAATGTTGATGATATTAAGTTTTAAGAAATTGTAAAAAATCTTTAAAAATATTTTAACTTTATGCAGTCACTATTAGAAAAGTGTTTGAATCTTGGTCTGAAGATGACAGACCAAAGGAAAGTGATTGTTAAGGTGTTATCAGAGTCAAAAGATCATCCCGATGTTGAGTCCGTTTACAGACGAGCATCAAGAATTGACAAAAGAATTGGAATTGCCACTGTTTATAGAACAATAAAGCTTTTTCAAGACAACAGTTTGCTTGAAAAGCATGAGTTTAAAGGGTTTAGCTCAAGATATGAGACGGTTAGAGAGAATCATCATCATCTTATAGACATTCGAAGTGGAAAAGTAAAAGAGTTCAGGAATACATTAATAGATGCAATGCAAAAACAAATGGCAAAAGAATTAGGCTATGATTTAGTTGATTATAGATTAGAGATATATGCTGTTCCAAGTAAAAACAAAAAAGAATAAATTAAATGTTTTGGATGGCTCTTTAAGGCCAGGATTTAAAAGAATTAAATCTATTTTTACTAAGGTTAAATTCGTGGCAAAGAATGTTGTGTATGTTAAAAAATGGTATGAGCAAAAATTAAATCGTGAAACTTTGTGCGAGCCTTTTTCACCTAAGAATAATTTTAAAGCCCAAAAAGTTGAATTTTTTTTCAACCCTTACTTAGTAAAGACCATCAACGAACCTGATCCTCTTATGAAAAAAGTTAAAGCACTAAGGTGCAGAAGTTTTTTTGGGGATTCTAAAAAAATTAATTTTGATACCGACGAGTTTGACCAAGATTGTGATCATTTAGTAGTTGTCGATAAATCTAAGTCTGAGGATTTTGTTGTTGGAACATACAGATTATTAATAAAACCCAAAGATGTCAAATACAGGAAATTCTATAGTGAATCAGAGTTTAACATAAATAATTTGTATAAAGGTAAGAAACTTTCAATGTTGGAAGCCGGGAGATCTTGTGTTCACGAAAAGTATCGTGATGGTAGAATAATAAGACTGCTATGGAGAGGTCTTGCGACATACATTTTAAAAAATAAAATTGATCTAATTTTTGGTTGTGCAAGTTTTCCGTCAAGCAACCATGCGCTATTTAAAGATCAGTTGTCATACCTTCACTATAATCATATGCCACCGAAACACTACTTTACCTTCCCGCACAATCATATGAAAGCAGACTTTAACATTAAGGGGAAAGATAGTATAAATGAAGAAAATGAGTTTAGAAGATTGCCTCCATTAATTAAAGCGTATATCAGGGCAGGGGCTTGGATAGGTTCTGGTGCAATTGTTGACAGAGAGTTTGATACAACAGATGTGCTCATTATATTAGAATCAAAAAAGATTTTAAAAAAATACACACAACTAGCTTTTGACCAGAGGCACTAATGCTATATTCGCCAGTACTTTCTTTCTTTAGAATTGTTCCACTACTTTTGTGGACATTATTTTGTTGTATTATGCACATAATGTTTTTTTTATTCTCCAAAAAAAACTTTTTTTTATTTTACAGATTGTTTTTTAGGGGATTAGTGAATATTTTTGGGATAAAAATAAAATTTTCTGGTATTCCAGAAAAAGAAAATGTTTTTTTTGTTTCCAACCACATTTCATATTTAGATATTCTTATCCTTGGTTCTATGATTGACGGTTTGTTTATAGCTAAGTCAGAAATAAAATCTTGGCCACTAATTAATAAAATTGCTGCACTAGGTAAAACAATTTTTGTAAACAGAAAAGAAATTTTAAATGTTAAAGAACAAATGAATATTGTTGGCTCAACCTTGCGTCAAGGATACAATGTAATTCTTTTTCCTGAAGGCACGTCCAGTGATGGTTCTAGAGTTCTTCCCTTTAAGAGTTCATTGTTTGGACTTGTTGATTTTGAAGATAACAAGGACTATAAAATTCAGCCTATATCTATTTTTTACAGTAAATTAGATGGTGTCCCTGTTGAAAAAAAATTTAGACCTTTGTTTGCTTGGTTTGGAAGTATGGATTTAATTTCTCATGCCTGGAAATTTTTGGGGTTGGGAGTGAGTGAAGTAAAAATAAACTTTCACTCATCCAAAAAATTTTCAAGTTTTAAAGACAGAAAAGATTCTTGTAGATACTGCTATAATACTATTTCAGATCAGATTTCTAAAAATTATGGCACTTTTGAGGTTGACAATAAGGTCAAACTCAATGAATTTAAGTTCTTGTAATAAAAAAATTATTTAATTATTTAATTTTGATATGAATGCATCTTTTTTTATAAAAACTTATGGTTGTCAAATGAATGATTATGATTCAGAAAAAATCAATGAATTGTTGTCATCTCATGGTTATAGAGAAACCTTAGAAATAGAAAAATCAGATATAGCCATTTTAAATACTTGTCACATCAGAGAAAAAGCAACTGAAAAACTATACTCTGACCTGGGAAGGTTGTCTGTTTTCAAAGAAAACAAAAAAAGGTCTGGCAAGGATATGAAAATAATTGTGACCGGTTGTGTAGCTCAAGCAGAAGGCAAAGAAATAATAAAGAGGAACAAAGCGGTAGACTTAGTTCTTGGACCCCAAAACTTTCATGTTATAGCCAAAGTTTTAAAAAAAGAATTAAAAAAGAAAACTTATACTGACTTTTTAGGTAATGAAAAGTTTGAATCATTTCCTGTTTCAAATAATAAAAATGTTAGCAGACTAGTTACTATCCAGGAAGGTTGTGATAAGTTTTGTTCATTTTGTGTTGTTCCTTATACTCGTGGCGCAGAGTATTGCAGAAGTGTTGAAGATATATATGCGGAAGTTTTGAACTTAGTTAAAAATGGTGCGATGGAAGTTGTTTTACTTGGCCAAAACGTTAGTGCCTACAAATCTAGAATTTTTGAAGGAAAATCTTTGAAAAATGTTGGATTGAATGATTTGTGCAATGTTTTGTCAGACATTAGAGGACTGAAGAGAATTAGATATATTACTTCTCACCCAAATGACATTAATAACGATTTAATTCAAGAACACAAAAAAAACAAGAAAATGATGCCATTTTTACATTTACCAGTTCAGTCTGGTTCTAATAGGATTTTAAAGGAAATGAATAGAAAACATACCAGAGAAGAATATTTGGAAATCATAAATAAGATTAGAATTTCCAGACCTGACTTTGCTTTTTCGTCAGATTTTATTGTTGGGTATCCTGGAGAAACAGAGAGGGATTTCCAAGATACTTTAGATCTCATTGAAAAAGTAAAATTTGCAAGCTCTTACTCTTTTAGGTATTCACCTCGACCAGGCACGCCATCATCATTAAAGCAAAACTTTGTAGATGATAAAAAAGTTGCTATTAGGCTGCAAAAAATCCAAAGATTACTTTTAGAGCAACAAAACGAATTCAACTCTGAATTGTTGGGAAAAACTTCTGAAGTTCTAATTACGGGAAAAGCAAAGAAGGAAAACCAATATGTTGGAAGAACGGCTTATCTTCAGCCAGTTCACATATATTCATCTAGAAATGTTACTGGAAAAATTTTAAAAACTAAAATTGAAAAACTAACGGCCTTTTCATTTCACGGAAAAATTATTAATTAAGACCAAGGTGAAAAAAAACTTAAAAAAAAGGGGGGAAAATTATTCCAAAACAGTGTCATTTGAGGATAACTTGATTTTGCCAGTAATTTACGGTGAACATAACAAAAATCTTAAAATTCTAGAGAATGAATTAAATGTAACTATCAACTCAAGAGGGAATTTTTTGAAAATTTCAGGAGATGAGTTTAGTGTAAATTTAACGCACATAACACTGGACAAACTTTATCATCAAGCGATAAAAGATGATGTTTTGGATGTTGGTGAAATAATGGGTACAGTAAATATATTAAAAAATACAAATATTAATAAAAAATATAATGGGGAGATTGATATTTCTGAGACGTTCTCTTTTTCGGCTGGAAAGAAACTGATTAAACCTAGGTCAAAAAAACAGGTTGAATACTTAAATTTAGTAAAAAAAAAACAAATGATTTTTTGTACGGGACCTGCTGGAACTGGTAAAACTTACTTGGCAGTTGCATTTGCTGTGTCAATGTTGAAATCTGGCCAGATTGACAAAATCATTCTTACCAGACCTGCCGTGGAGGCAGGAGAAAGACTGGGTTTTTTGCCTGGGGATCTGAAGGAAAAAATTGATCCATATTTACGACCAATATATGATGCATTGAATGATATGCTTTCCTTTTCTGAAGTGTTAAAGAAAATAGAATCTGGCAATATAGAAGTCGCACCACTTGCTTTTATGCGAGGTAGAACCTTATCAAATTCGTTTATAATTTTAGATGAATCTCAGAATACTACACCGATACAAATGAAAATGTTTTTGACAAGACTAGGCGAAAATTCCAAAATGATCATCAATGGAGATTTGTCACAAGTTGATTTGCCTTCTGGAACTAAATCTGGTCTCAGAGAATCAATGAGTATTTTAGATGGAATAAAGGAGATAGGTTTTATTAAGTTTGTAGATAAAGATGTAGTAAGGAACCCTTTGGTTTCAAAAATTGTTTCACATTACGAAGCATTTGAAAAGATTCAAGGCATTGGAAAAAAATATTTTTCAAAAATGAACAAGAAAAAATGATAGAGTTTTTTTTTGAGAAGAATTTAGGTTTTAAAAAGGAAAAAATAAAAAAAACAATTGAAGAAGCAACAAACCTAGTTATAGATGAGCTAAATTTTGTTAAAAAAAAAGAATTTTATATTTCCATTTTGCTAACTAATGATAGAAGAATAAAACAGATTAATTTAAAATATAGAAAAATGAACAAATCAACTAACGTTTTGTCATTTCCACAAAATGTTGTTCGACAATTTAAACCGTCCAAGTCCTTTTTGATTCTTGGTGATATAGTGATTTCTTTAGAAAAAATTAAAATGGAGTCCATAATGCAAGGCAAAGAATTTTCACACCATCTTGCACATATGGTTGTTCATAGTATTTTACACCTTTGTGGATACAAACATGAGAATGATAAAGAAGCCAAAATAATGGAAAAAAAAGAAACAAATTTGTTGTCTAAACTATTTATTCCACCACCTTATTAAGTTTTTTGAATGTTTAAAAATCTTTTTTTCAAATTTAAATCAATTCTTAGGTCTAAAAATAATGGGAACATAAAAGAAGTCCTTGAGGACTTAATTGTTGATAATGGGAAAAATGAACAAAAATTTGATGATGGAACTAAAAATATTTTTAAAAATGTTATTAATATAAGTGATAAGTGCATTGAAGATGTAATGATTCCTAGAGCTGACATCGATGCTGTTTCAACGGAAATAACCTTTAGTGAATTAATATCGTATATTGATAAAACAAAACATTCAAGAATGCCTGTTTATGAGAATAATCTAGACAAAGTTGTAGGGATGATACACATACGAGATTTATTTAAAAAAATGAGTGAAAATGTAAAAGTTACTAAAAAAGGAAAAGTTACAAAAAAAATCATGAGGAACATTTTATTTTCATCCCCATCAATGAAAATTTTAGACCTTTTACTCAAAATGAGGTCAGAGCAAATTCATATGTCAATTGTCGTTGATGAATTTGGAGGTACGAATGGTTTGGTAACAATAGAGGATTTAGTTGAGGAAATAGTTGGAGAAATCAAAGATGAACATGATTTTGAAGAAATGGAAGAAGTAAAGAAAGTTTCAAAAAAAACCTTTGAAGTGTCAGCTAGAGTCACAATTGAAGATTTTGAAAGAAAAATAGGAATTTCTTTTAAGGATGATCAAGGGGATGAAATAGATGAGATAGATACTTTAGGTGGATTGGTCTTTTATCTTTTAGGAAGAATTCCCGAACGCGGTGAAGTGATAAATTACAAAAGTGGTCTGGAGTTCACTATTCTTGATGCTGATACAAGGAAAATAAAAAGAATTCTTGTAACTGTTAAGTAATGAAAAAAAGGAGATTTTTTTTTCTTTTTTTTAATGGCTTGTTAAATGGAATTTCCATTTCAATTTTGATTTTATTCCCAGTGATAATTTTTACTTATTTTAACTTTATAAAAATTCTAATAAATGAAAACTCACTGAAAAGAAACTTTTTCAACGGATGGGTTTTTGGAAGTGGTTTTTTCTTGGGATCAATGTATTGGATTGTCTCACCATTTCTTGTATATGAAAAACATTACATTTTTGCACCTTTTATTTTAATTTTATTTCCTCTTCTAATGGGGTTGTTTTTCTGTGTTCCCGCAATATGCACTTCCATTTTAAATAAAAAAATCAATCTAAAGAGTAATAGTTTTCTATATTTAAAATCTTTTGTTTTAAGCCTTTTCTTCTTCTTTTCTGAGATTTTGAGATCAAAACTTTTTGGTGGTTTGCCTCTAAACTTGACAGCTCACATATTGGCGTTTAATAGCTCATTAATTCAGTTTGGAAAAATTTTTGGAGTTTTTGGCGTTAGTTTTTTAACTCTAAACTGGTTTATAATACTAGCCAACTCAATTTTAAAAAAACAAAAAAAAACTTTCTTCGCAATTATTTTTTTTGTGCCAGCATCTTTAATTATTTTTGATAAATTTTCAAATCATATTTTGCAAAAAAATGATCATAATAAACTTAAGGTGAGAGTTGTTCAACCTAATATTCCTCAGGAGAAAAAATGGGATAGATTGTATATGCAAGAACATATAGACAAATTAATTTATTTGACAAACAAAAATAATGTTGATGAAGAAAAAAAATTAATTGTTTGGCCAGAGGTGGCAGTCACTTTTTATCTAAATAAAGAATATGAACTACAAAAATATATACAAGATAGAATCCCAGAGAATTTTACCTTGGTAACGGGTGCTTTACGAAGAGATTTTTCAAAGGGCAGAGCAGCTTTATATAATTCTTTGTACCTTATTCAAGGTGAAAAAGTTTTTATTTATGATAAAAAAAGATTAGTTCCATTCGGGGAGTTTATTCCACTAAGGAATTTTTTTGATTTAGTTAAGTTAACCCCTGGCTCAACCGATTATAGTTCTGGGAAGGGGAATAACAAAATGTTAGTAGAAATCGGAAATCAAAGAATTGATTTTGAACCATCAATTTGTTACGAAGCGATTTTTCAGACATTTAGTTATGACGAGGTGAATTTGTTGATAAATATTACTAATGATGCCTGGTTTGGAAATTTCTCAGGTCCGAAACAACATTTAGCAGCATCCATATTTAGATCAGTAGAAAAAGGAATCCCTTTGTTAAGATCAGCAAACTCGGGTATTTCAGTAATCACTAACGAAAGAGGAAAAATTTTGGAAACGATAGATTTAAATGAATCAGGTTTTATAGATCTTGAAATTACGTTAGGCAAAAACCTTACACCATTTATGAGGTTTGGAAATTTAATGGTTTTAATTCTGATTTTCTCAATCATGATGGCATCTTTATTAATGGATGGTATCATTTTTAATTTTAAAAAAAGATTGAAAACAACTAGGATTTAAAATATTAGTTTTGACTTATGATTAGTAATAAAGATAGTTTTGTATTTACTAGTGAGTCGGTATCAGAAGGTCATCCAGATAAAGTATGTGATCAAATTTCAGATGTTATCTTAGACTTGTATATGAAGGCTGACAAAAACTCTAGAGTAGCTTGTGAAACATTAGCAACAACGAATAGAGTTATTCTTTCTGGTGAGGTTAATTTAAAAACTAATAATCATCTAGTAAACAAAGAAATTATAGATAAAGCTATAAGAGAGAAAATTAGGCAGATTGGGTATGAACAAGATGGTTTTCACTGGAAAAACCTTATCATAGATAATTACCTGCATCAGCAATCACCAGATATTTCTCAGGGCGTTGATAAAGCCGCTGACGCTGATGACACTGATCAAGGGGCAGGAGATCAAGGGTTGATGTTCGGATATGCTTGTACGGAAACACCAAATTTTATGCCCGCTCCAATACATTATTCGCACAAGATTCTTAAAGAACTGTCTAGATATAGGCATCAAAATGATTCTTTCTTTGGTCCAGATTCTAAAAGTCAAGTGAGTATGTCCTATGAGAATGATGAGCCGAAGAATATAACTTCTGTTGTTGTTTCAACTCAACATTTAGAAAGTGCTAGCAATAAAGAAATAAGAAAAAAAGTGTTAGAAATAGTCGAACAAGCATTACCAATAAAGATTCTACCTTCAGAAAAAGAAATTCTTATAAACCCTACTGGCAGATTTGTTGTTGGCGGACCTGATGGAGATACTGGTTTGACAGGGAGAAAAATAATTGTTGATACATATGGTGGTTCAGCTCCACACGGTGGTGGGGCTTTTTCAGGAAAAGACTATACTAAAGTTGATAGGTCAGCGGCATATATGGCTAGATTCTTAGCCAAAAATGTCGTAGCAAGTAAAATTGCTAAAAAATGCCTAATTCAAATTTCCTATGCCATTGGTGTTGCGAAGCCTGTTTCTATTTATTTAAAAACAGATCATCAATCAAATGTTAATACTAAAAAGTTAATTGAGATAATCAACTCTAATGTTGACTTATCTCCATCTGGAATTAAAAAGTTCTTACAATTAGACAGGCCTATTTACGAAGAAACAGCAACTTATGGGCACTTTGGGAAAGAACCATGTAATAAAACTGGTTCTTTTTCATGGGAAAGATTAGATCTAGTTGATTGTATTATTAAAAATTACTAATGCAATCTTTCTATGGAAGAAAACTATCAAGGAAGATAGAAAGATCAGAAATAAGATCACTGGAAAATTTTCAATTTTTTTTGAAAGATGAAAATGCCAAGAAATTAATTGAGAGTCTCAATAGAAAATTTGAGGAAATTAATTTGGAAATTGGTTTTGGTTCTGGAGAGAATACAGCCCATCAGGCATTAAAAAACAGCAATGAACTTTTTCTTGCATGTGACCCTTTTCTAAATGGTTTGATAAAACTTAAAAAAAAGATTGAAAATAAAGAAATTAATAATTTATATATGACTAATCTTGATTTTGCTAAATTTTACAAATTTATTGGAAGGATTTCTTTTAAGAAAGTATTTATACTTTTTCCTGATCCTTGGCCTAAAAAAAAGCATAAGAAAAGAAGATTGATAAATGAAGAATTTGTAAATTTATTATCAAAGATTTCAGCCATAGGTTCCAAAATTATAGTTGCAACTGATGACGAAGATTACGTAAATCAAATCTTATACAGTTTTTATTTAAACAAGGAGTTTAGATTATCTTATAGGATTAGAGAAAACGAATTGTTAAAAAATTTTGATATATGTTCGACAAAGTACTTTCTTAGAGCAAAAAAAATAAGTAAAATGGCGTATTTTTTACTTTTTGAAAGACAATTTTTAGTCAAATAAGAAAAAATTTTTTAAATTTATTTAAGTTTTTCAAAAGTATTGGTATGACTTAATCATAACTTTAGAATTTAGGTTTAAATTTAAGTATTATTTTAAACTTAATAAGAAGGTGAATGAAAATTGGAGAATAATGAGATTAGAGATAATCAATCCCTGGATCTAGTC
This sequence comes from uncultured Alphaproteobacteria bacterium, assembly GCA_964484795.1. GTDB lineage: Bacteria > Pseudomonadota > Alphaproteobacteria > Methylaequorales > Methylaequoraceae > CAZAFN01. Next base: position 98,934 of record CAZAFN010000001.1, read on the forward strand.
GATGTTGCAAAGAATATTGCTAAAGAGAAGGGAATTAGCGCCGCAGAAGTATTGGAGGCAATGGAGGTGGCCATTGCTAAGGCGGGTAGAACTAAGTATGGGTTTGAACTAGATATTAGAGCCCATATAGATAAGGAAACTGGTCGTATAGGTTTATTTAGATATCAAGAGGTTGTTGAAGATTTAGAAAAACTTCCTATAGAAGAAAGGACAAATAAAATAAATCTTACCCAACTGCCTAAAAAAAACAGTTTAAAAATTGGAGAATTTTTAATTGAAGAACTTCCTCCTTTAGATTTTGGTAGGATAGCTGTTCAAACTGCTAAGCAGGTAATATTCCAAAAAGTTAAAGAAGCTGAAAGAGTTATGCAATTCAATGAATTTAAAGATAAAACTGGTGAGATTGTTAATGGAATTGTAAAAAGGGTAGAATACGGAAACCTCGTGGTTGATCTTGGCAAGGGAGAAGCTATTCTCAGAAGAGAAGAACTTTTAAACAGAGAGGTTTTTAGAAGGTCGGATAGGATTAGAGCATTTATAGCTGATGTGAAATTTGATCTTAAAGGGCCTCAGATTTTTTTGTCAAGGGCTCATAATAATTTTCTAGTGAAACTATTTTTTCAAGAAGTTCCGGAAATTTACGATGGTATAATCGAGGTTAAATCTGTAGCGCGTGATCCTGGAAGTAGAGCAAAGATTGCTGTATATACAAAAGAAAAAAGTATTGATCCAGTTGGAGCGTGTGTTGGGATGCGAGGAAGTAGAGTGCAAGCAGTTGTAAATGAACTTCAAGGAGAAAAAATAGATATAGTTCATTGGTCAGAAGATGTTGCAACATTTGTTGTCAATGCCCTTGGACCAGCTGAAGTTG
>CAZAFN010000002.1:0-91605 GCA_964484795.1 uncultured Alphaproteobacteria bacterium
TGGACCCATAGTTGAGTTAATAAAAAATTTTTTTACAAACAAACCCTTTAATGCGGTTGGTTTGTTTTTTTGCAATTCATTAAAGAAAAAAGAAACATTCTTTTTTAACTCTTCATCAGAAAAGCTAATTTTACCTAATGAAGCATGAACAATACCACTTTTATCAGTTTTATATTCAATCTGACCAGATTTAATTTGTGTCACAGCTTGCTTTATGTCCTTAGTTACTGTACCAAGTTTTGGGTTAGGCATCAGACCTTTTGGCCCAAGAATCTGTCCTAATGAACTAACTTTAACCATCATTTGAGGCGTTGAAATACATTTATCAAAATTTATATCACCTTTTTTTACTTGTTGAATTAGATCATCACCTCCGACAAGATCAGCACCAGCAGCTTTTGCATTTTGCACATCGTCTCCATCAGCAAAAACAGCTATCTTTACTTTTTTTGCTGGCATTCTAGGCAAACTTATAACACCTCTAATTAACTGGTCAGACTTTTTAACATCTACACCCAAAACAACAGATACATCAAGGGATTCATCAAATTTCTTCGAAGAAAATTTTTTAGACAAAGATATCGCATCCGATAATTTAAATATTTTATTCCTATCTAATTCTTTTTCCAATATTTTTTGTTTTTTCGTTTGTTTCATTTCTCCACTCTTATGCCCATAGATCTAGCAGTACCAGCTATCATCTTCTGTGCAGAATCTATATTGTCTGTATTAAGATCTTCCATTTTATCTTCAGCAATTTTTTTTATATCGCTTTTAGAAATTGATGCAATAAATTCTTTACCTGGTGTTTGCGAACCTTTTTTTAATTTTATTGCCTTCTTTATAAAAAAAGAAACTGGTGGTGACTTTGTAACAAAAGTAAAACTCTTGTCAACGTATACAGTTATCTCAACAGGTATTGGCATTCCTGGCTCCATTTTTTGAGTTGTTGCATTAAAGGCTTTGCAAAATTCCATAATATTAACGCCTTTTTGACCCAAAGCTGGACCAACAGGGGGTGAAGGATTGGCCTGCCCAGCTGGTATTTGTAATTTTATATATCCATCAATTTTTTTTGCCATCGGAACTCTACCCTCTAAATTTTTTCAACCTGTGAATAATCGAGATTAACAGGCGTTGCTCTTCCAAAAATTGAAACACTAACCTTTAATCTAGCTTTTTCTTCGTCAACCTCTTCAACCATTCCATTGAAAGAAGAAAATGGACCATCAGAAACCCTGACTTGCTCACCAATCTCAAAACTAACTGATGGTTTTGGTTTGTCTAGACCAGATTTTACTTGATTTACAATCGAGTCAACTTCCTTTTGAGAAACAGGAATAGGCTCACCTTTTTTACCACCTAAAAAACCATTAACTTTAGGAAGTTTTCTAACAATGTGCCAAATTTCATCATCCATTATCATTCTAATTAACATATAACCTGGAAAGAATTTCCTTTGAGCATTTACTTTTTTTCCTTTCTTCATTTCAATCACGTCTTCAGACGGAATTAAAATCTCTTCAATATTCTTTTTCAAACCCTTTTTCTCAATTTGAGCAAGGAGATTATCTTTAACCTTTTTTTCGTAACCTGAGTAAACCTGTAAAATATACCAATGAAGCATCTTCTTTATACCTAAAACAGCAAATATTCAACAACTAATGCTACAATTTTATCAACAAAAAGAAAAAAGATAGAAGCAACAAATACAAATAAAAAAACCATAATGGTAGTAGTTATAACTTCAGGTTTAGCTGGCCATGTAATCTTCAGCGCCTCCTGTTTTACTTCCTTATAAAACTCTTTAATTCTTATCATATTAAATCTGGAAAACTGTTGAGTGTATTGTTAACATAATGATTAAAAATTTCAAACACTTAATTAAGAATGAAATCTCAAAATAAAACTATTTTTGTATTAACCGGCGCTGGAGTTTCTAGAGAAAGTGGAATTAAAACCTTCAGGGAAAAAGATGGGTTATGGGATAATCATAAGATTGAGGATGTATGTACAATTGAAGCATTCATAAAAAACCCTGATTATGTTAACAATTTTTACAATGAAAGAAGAAAAGCACTTGCGAAACCTAACGTCAAACCCAATGAGGCACATTTAAACTTGGCAAAATTGGAAAAAAATCATAGTGATGATTTTTTACTTGTAACGCAAAATATTGATGACCTACATGAAAAGGCTGGTTCCAAAAATGTTTTACATATGCATGGTACACTTAATGAGGGCTTCTGTATGAATTGTAATTTCTTTTTTAAATTAGATTTTGATATTACTTCATCTTACGTTTGTAAAAATTGCCAAAAAATTGGACAAAGCAGAGTGGATGTTGTGTGGTTTGGAGAACAGCCAAAACATTTAGAAAAAATATATTCATTCTTGAATAAGGCTGATATGTTTATCTCAATCGGCACTTCTAATAATGTTTATCCAGCTGCTGGTTTCATTGATTACATAACTCAATTTAACCCAAAAGCAAAATTGGTAGAATTTAATATTGAAAAAACAGCAAAAAGCAGTTTGTTTGAGAAAACTTATCTTGGACCAGCAAGTGAAACAGTTCCAAAATTTGTCAATAGTTTTCTAGAACATTAGAAAATTTGGCAGGGGCGGAGAGACTTGAACTCACGACCTACGGTTTTGGAGACCGTCGCTCTACCAACTGAGCTACACCCCTATTCTATGGAGCGGGTGAAGGGAATCGAACCCTCGTAACCAGCTTGGAAGGCTGGGGCTTTACCACTAAGCTACACCCGCAAAAAAAATACATTTTTGACTATCATGTGGTATGTTTAATGTAAATACAATAAAATATGACATTTATCCTATTTCATAATCCAAACTGCTCAAAATCAAGAGGATGCCTAAAAATTTTAAAGGAAAAAGGAATAAAATTTGAAACAAGAAACTACTTAAAAGATAAACTAGATTCCACAGAAATAAAAAAAATAATAGAAAATCTTGATGGGAATCTTGAAGATTTAATCAGGAATAAAAAATCTTTAAACTTTGACATTTATCAGGAAAAGAAAAAATTAATTGAATTTTTTAGAATTGAACCAAAGAATTTACAAAGACCTATTTTTTATAACAATAAAAAGTTCATAATTTGCAGACCACCAGAAAAGGTTTTAATGGTGGAGGGAGTAGGATTCGAACCTACGTAGACTCGCGTCGTCAGATTTACAGTCTGATGCCTTTAACCACTCGACCATCCCTCCAATAATTATGAATGTATACTTTGCAATTCTGGTATTTGTAAAGTAAAAAAAATTTATTATTTTGTATATATTATAAATGAATGACACTGAAATAATTTTTGGATTACATGCTTCAATAGCTGCACTGCAAAATCCTTCGAGAACTGTATTTTCCTTAAAATGCACACAAGATTTTTTTAGCAAAAATAAAAAATTGATTGAAAGTCGTAAACCAAAACAATTTGAAATTGTAAAAAGGAAAGTTATAGACCTTGAATTAGAGAATACAATTCACCAAGGCATATTGCTCAAATGTAGAAAATTAAAAAAATCTAATTTAGATTCCATAGATCTAAATGAGAAACTCATAATTATTTTAGATTCACTTAATGATTCTCAAAATGTTGGTTCAATTCTGAGATCAGCATTAATGTTTGGCGTTAAAACCATTATATACAATAAAAATAATTCCTTTGAAATTAATCCATTTCTCATAAAAGCTTCAAGTGGTGCATATGAAAAAACCAAATTAATTGAAGTGGTTAATCTTAATAAAACGATTGAATGGCTAAAAAAAAGGGGATTCTGGATTGTTGGTTTTGATATTAAATCAAATAATAGCCTAAAAGATGTTCCGGCAGATACAAAAAAGGCAATTGTTTTTGGATCTGAAAACAAGGGAATAAGATCATTAATCTCAAAGAATTGTGATTTTTTAACCAAAATAAATATGCCAGGTGGTAATCAGTCTATGAATAGTCTTAATGTCTCAAACTCAGTTGCAATAGCTCTATACGAATATACCAGGAAATGAAAAATCTACCCAAGTTCTATAATAGCTTAAAAGAAATAGAAAAAGAAATTTATTTATCACTAAGTAAAGGTGTCAAAGAGAGAGAATCTAATTTCCACAAGGCCGTCTTGGCAACAACAAATCTAGAAAATAAACCTGAAGCTAGAACAGTAGTACTCAGAAATTTTGAAAAAAAAAAACTAGCTTTAAGTATTCATAGTGATCACAGAGCAAATAAGGTTGTGGAATTAAATAATAATAACAATGTTAGTTTATTGTTTTATGATGAGGAAAAAAAAATTCAACTTAGAATTAGAGGATGGACTCAAGTTCTTAAGTCAGAAAAAAAATCATGGAACAAACTATCAAATTGGTCAAAAAGATGTTATTTGACAGATATTTCACCAGGTGTACGTTCCAACAAACCAACCTCTGGTTTTGCAAAAAAACATTCGCTTCATCCTCCCAATGAAAATGAAGCCAGTGCAGGGTTAGAAAATTTCTGTTCAATTATTGTTTGGGCAAATCAGATTGAATGGCTTTATTTGGCAAGTCAAGGTCACAGAAGGGCAATCTTCAATATTCTAAGAAATGTGTATAACGAATCTTATAAGGTTAAAAAAATTGACGCAAAATGGTTAGTTCCATAATTAATCAAAAAAAACTTTTTTTAGAGTTTTGCCTAATTTATTTTTTTATTCCACTGATAATAACAATTAACTTTAGGGAGTTTTTTTTTCTTCCTTCCTTATTAATTGTTTTTTTAATATCAATAATATTATTAAAATTAGATAAAAACTTTAATTTTAGAAAACTTTTAAAAAAGATTTTTTGGAAAACAGTTATAAAAAGTTTTTTTGCATTTTTTACTTTTATTTTTGTTTACATTCTATTTTTAGATAAAAATCTACTTTTTCAACTACCAATTAATAACCCTAGAATTTGGGTATTAGCAATAGTTATTTACCCTGTAGTTTCAGTAATACCTCAAGAATTTATTTTCAGAGTTTTATTTTATCAAAGATATGAAAAACTTTTCTCATTTGAAAAAAATTATGTAATTTTAATCAACTCAATTACATTTGGATTCTCACACATTGTGTTCACAAATTTTCATTCAATAATTTTATCTACCCTAGCCTCAACAATCTTTTCAATTGCGTACCTCAGAAATTCTTTTTTCACATGTATCATTGTTCATAGCCTAGCTGGTCAGTTGATTTTCACATTGGGATTGGGGAAGTATTTTTTTAATGGAACAATCGGTCTAATCAATTAAAATAATTAACACCCAAACCTGAAAGTGCACAATAACCAGACGGGTTTTTTTGTAGATATTTTTGATGATACTCTTCAGCAAAAAAAAAATTTTTTAACAATCCTATTTCAGTCTTAATTGAACCAAAATCATTTTCAGAAAGAATATTTTGAAACTTAAGCTTTGTTGATTGAGCTAATTTGAGATCATCATTTGATTCCAAGAAAATTGCTGAACGATATTGAGTTCCAAAATCATTGCCTTGACGATTAAGTTGCGTAGGGTCGTGAGATTCCCAAAAAACTTTTAGAAGGTCAACCAAGTTTATTTTAGAATCATCATAAACAACTCTTACCACCTCCGCATGACCAGTTTTGCCTGAACACACTTCTTCATAAGTAGGATTATTACTTCCCCCACCACAATATCCAACAATGGTTGTGTGTACTCCACTTAGTCCCCAGAATTTCTTTTCAGCTCCCCAGAAACACCCCATTCCAAAATAAACATTTTTCATTCCATCTGGAAATTTAGAATATATGTCAACATCATTTAATGTCATAAAAATTTACTTAAAATTCTAGAATTAAATTATAATTTTCTAGCTTTTTATCAATTAATTAATTTGACACTAGAATATTATATGCTAAATTTTATCAACGTTTAGTGCCTTTGAAATAGGGTTAAAAGGGAAGCTAGTTTAATTCTAGCGCAGCCCCCGCTACTGTTTTTTGTATGGCCACACTTATTAAGCCACTGAGAACTTGGGAAGGCAGTGTGGTTAAAGCATCGAGCCAGGAGACCTGCTAAACAAGCGTCATTCTATCAGACTACGGGTTGGTCTTCTGATGTGGAAATTCCATTGAGGTGACGTGAAAACATTAACCTCAGTGGGCTTATATCCCACTTTTTAATTTAGCTAAACTTGATGGTTTGGTCATAATGAGAAAATCAATGTGGGAAAAAAGAGTTATATCATTTTTATTTTTTTCTTTGTTTTTTAAAGTTTTGTCAGCTCAAAACCTTGAAGATGAGATTTTAATTACTTCATCAAAATTAATTAACAATCAATTATCTGGAGGAACAACTCATATAATAACAAAAGATGACATTCTCAATTACACGGGAGAATCTTTACCACAAATAATTTCAAAATTGCCAGGTGTTGAGTTTAAAAGCTTATATGATACTGGTTTTGGAGCATATGAAAGCATTGATATCAGAGGTTTTGCAGACACGGCAAAATCTAATACACTTATATTGTTGAATGGACAAAAACTTTCAAATATTGATTTATCTTTTGTCGACTTTTTGACAATCCCAACGGATAGCGTTCAAAGAATAGAAGTCATAAAAGGAAATAGTGCCAGTGTTTTATATGGAGGAAATGCAACTGCCGGTGCAGTAAATATAATTACAGATCAACTTCCAGGATTTGAAGATAACTATACTCTTTCAGCAACTGTAGGTTCATATGGAAAGTTTGAAAGCTTTGTAAGTGGAACACAATCATTTGATAATTTTTCAATCACTGGAAGTTCAAATTATTTAGTTTCAGATGGTTATAGAAGAAATAATGGATTAAGACAAAAAAATGGAAATCTTGAATTTAATACTTTCTATAATGAAAAAACATCATTTCATTTAAACCTAGTTGCTCACGATCAATACATTGAATTACCAGGTGATGTTCCAGTTAATGCATTTTCTTCAGGCCCATTAAATGGCCTTGATGGTTTTAAAATCGACCCACGTTCAGCTGATACACCCGAAGACTTTGCCACTAATTACGGACAAAAAATATTTTTTAGTTCAACTTTCTATCTTAACAATGATTTTGAATTAATTAATGATGGTAGTTATAGGTTTAACAAGTCGCAAGGTTTTTATTTTTCAGATTCAATAACAGATACGGAAATGGATGTTATTTCATACAATCCAAAAATAAAACTCAAGCATTCTTTTTCTAAATTATCATTTGAGACTATTACTGGGCTTGATTCGAGTTATACATATTATAGATCAGACCGAATGCCTAGCACAGGAGGCTATACAAAACAGGTTTATAAATTTTCAGATACAAATTTAGGTTTTTTTTTTAACACTGAATCAAAATTTGACTCATCAAATAAAATTGGTTTTGGATTTAGACTACAAGGAAACTGGTTGAAAGCTTCTGATTTCGTTGGCCCTGCATCGGGTGCAAATAGAAATAATAATTCAGATTCATTAACATATGACCCGCAATATGCATTTCACCTAGGATATGAAAGAAATTTAAACTCTATGGGAAATCTCTTTTTAAGATTGGGAAGAAGTTTTACTTACCCAAATGTTGATCAAAGAGTTGGTCAATATGCATGGAACTTTAGTCATGATTTTAAATTAAGAACTCAAGTTTCTAATGATTTTGAAATTGGTCACAGTTTTATGAATAAAAAATTGAATGTTTTAAATACTTTTTATTATATGAAATTAAGAGCTGAAATTTATTATGATTCAGTAGATTTCATAAACAAGAATCTAGAACCAAGTAAACGGTATGGATTTGAATCGTCAATTAATTATCTTCCTAATTCAAGTGTGGATATAACAAACACATTTACTTTTGCTAAAGCCAAAATGAGGGATGGTCATTATAAAAACAAAGAAATTCCTGGGGTACCAAGCTTAACAAATACCATAGAAGTAAATGTGAAAGTTTTGGAAAAATTAAGTCTTTATACAAATTTGTATTACAAAGGTTCTACGAGAATGATCAATGATACCAAAAACTTTCAAGTCAAAATACCAGAATATTATTTATTAAATGCAGGTTTAAAAGGAGATTTTTTAGGTTTTAACTATGTACTAGCAGCAAATAATCTTTTAAACAAAAGTTACTATAACTATGCCGTTGCAAGTGCATCTACTTATAATGCTTATAATACCTACCCACTTTCTGAATTTAACGTTTCTTTTAAAATAACTAAGAATTTCTAATGAACTAAAAGAATTATGAAACATTTTATATATTCAATTACTTTTCACATATTTCTAATCTCAATTGCCTCTGTCAATTTTCTGAATTTCGAAAAACCCAGAACATCTTTGATCGAGATAGATTTGACCTTATCACAAGAAAAAAAAACTAATATGCAAAAGAATGAAGAAAAAAAGACGACTTCCATTACAAAAAAAAATGAAATAATTCCGGTTGTTAAAAAAAAAGAAATTAAAAACTCTCAAAGCAAGCACAACCAAACAAAAAACATAAATTCACAAAAAAAAATAATTCCATTAAGTGACAAAAACCTTTTGAAGGAAGAGATAACTAATGAATTAAAAAATATGAAATTTAATAATAATGCCAAAACTGTTACTAGAAACAATCCTGAAACTTTTTCAAAGGCTTCATACAAATTTGGTGCAATTAATAATCCCCATCCCCCATATCCACTTATAGCCAGAAAAAAAGGGTGGGAAGGCAAACTTTTGCTTAATGTAAAAATTAACGCTGATGGAACCGTAAAAGACATTAAAATTGAACAATCAAGTGGTTATAAAATACTTGATGACATAAGCAAGAAAACACTAAAAAAATGGAGTTTCATTCCAGCTCGATTAGGCAAGAAAAATACAGAAGATAATTTAAAAATTCCCGTTAGATTCGTTCTAAACGACTGACAACAAGTTTTAACAAGATCAATGTGTTTTATCTGAAAAATTATAAAATGTTGCGCTAAAACTTTTTCTATTAACTCTACATTTTGAGCACAGTTTTGTGGCTAACATTTGTCCATTTAAAAAAATTCTATCAGATTCTTTTAACAGTCTTGATAATAAGTATTTTGCTAAAACCATTTTGCACTCTAGTGGCTTGGCTGAGACCCAAACTTTTTCAACCAATTGATCATAATGATTATGAATTTTTTTTCTTTTTTTAATTACATCATCAATTATTTCAAGAATGATGTGCTCGTATTCTTTGAACTCTGTCTCTGAGTTATCTATTTTTCCATTAGAAGAAAATATATCTAAAATTTTTCTCAATTCTTCATCTCCCTACTAAAGAAATGGAGAGGGCCTATAATTATGTGGAGGTTACAGACCCTATACCATTCTTTTTCTGACGAAAAACTAAAAATTCGCTACAGCCTTAATATATGCCGTCAAAGGAGCACCTGCTCTAGCACCTGAAGGGTGTCTTGATGAAATATATTCCAAATCAGTTGCATTGTTTACACCAGCTTGAATTTTGTAATGATCCATGAAATCATAACCAGCATATAAATTAAGTAGAAATGCATCATCAATTCTTCCATTTCTTGCGTCAGCTGAACCTTGAAACTCCTCAGTTTCACTTTCGTCTGCAGTACCCCATGATTCAGAGTGATAAGTCATATTAATTCCAAAATCAAAATTGTTATATTCATAGTCAGCTCCGAATGATAAACGGTGATCTGGAATATATGGTACATTTGAACCATCCCTACCACCTGCAAAAGCTGATTCGGCATCAGTGGAAGTTGCAGCACCATCTAGATTAGCATTCGTAAAAGTATAATTTGCGTAAAATGAAATATCTCCTTTAATGGGTAAAAAGTCATCCGGAGCATACGTCGTAGCAAGCTCAAAACCCTTTGAAACAACATTACCTGCATTATCAGGAGCGCTATCAGCATTACTGTTGTCGATAACTATCAAATCTTTGAAGTCTGTATGAAATCCTGTCCATGACATAAAAAAGTTCGGAGAAGAATATCTAACACCAATTTCCTTGGCAATACTGGTTTCCTTCTCAACAGGTGAACCATCATCTCTTGCTGAACCAGGCCCTGGAAGGTTAAAACCTTTAAATACTCCACCAAACCATTGCCAGTTATCGTCATGATTGTAGACTAAACCACCACCAGGAGCAAATGCCCACATTTCTTCACCTAGATTACTAGTAGTACCCTCTGTTGCTGCTTTATCTCTATAATGATAATCAGCATATTCAAATCTGCCACCAAGTGAAACAACAAAGTTGTTAATTGTTGCAACTTCTTCTATATAAGCAGAATGGCCCCAGGTTTTTTCATGTCTATCGTCTTTAAACGTCACGCCCGTAGCAGTTAATCCCCCACCAACTGCTTGAGTAAAGGCATGACGTTGTTGATCTCTATTGATATAATCGTAATGGTAACCATATCCAACCTTTAGATCGTGTTCGATATTTTTCCCAAAATAATTAGTATTAAAATTAAAATCCGTTTCATTATTTAGACCATAAGATGTATATTGCCTGTCGTTATTTACATATCTAATAGTACATGAAGCTGTTCCTTTAGCACAATTTAGTGAAGCAGCAGTTCCGATTTTTGATGTAAATGATTGAAGTGAATCTCCATTTACGTCCGCTAATTTAAACCAGTCCCTAGTAAAACGATTAGTAAATACTGTCAGGTTATTTGTTATATTTGAATTTAAATCAGCTCTCAATTTTGCATAATAAGTTTGCTGTTCAGAGTTCATTTCGTCAAGCTGATATGCCACATACACTTGATCAGGATCTGCATTAAAATCTGCAGTAGTTAAACCACTATAACCTTCATTATAATTCATATCGTTATATGAAGCTTTAAGTTCTAACGTTACATTTCTTGTTGTAGGAAGTTGCCACAATAATTTAACCATTGGAGCAATATGGTTTATGCCACCTAGCTCATCACTATCGTAACCTTTTCTATGCTGCGAACTTGTTGGAGGTTCAAGGTTAAAATCTCTTCTTCCACCACTGTTACGATAATACATCTCACCTAATATTGCTATAGCACCATATTCACCAGACATGCCATAATTGAAGTAGTCCTGCGTTATAACGTCGTTACCAGAACCGTATGAGATGCTTCCATGATATCTTTGACCAAAATCAATTGGTGTTGTTACATAGTTAAGAGATCCACCTGTTGAGTGTGGGCCATATCTATACTGACTTGTTCCTTTTAAAATTTCTAATGCATGCATTTTTCCTGCAATAGGAGAATAATAAGCATCTGGTGCTGAATAAGGTGCTGGCATAATGTTGATCTCATCTTCCATAATATTAACTGAAGCAGACCTTAAGGTATTAACACCTCTTATACTTATGTTAGGAAATATACCCATACCAGTTTCTTCTCTAGAATATACACCGGGAGTATTTCTAAGAATCTCGTTGATATTGTTAAAATTATATTTTCTGATTTCTTCAGCTGCAATGTAATCACCAGAACCAGGTAGTTCAAAAACCTGGTCTGGTGATTCAAAAATATTCACATCAGGTGACACATAAACGTTTTCCTGAGAATGAAGATTAAAGGCCCCTAAAAGACCTAAGAGGAATGCTAACCTTGACACTCCACGGGTATGTTGAGGAACCACCCTATTCTTATTCTTAACTTTTTTTGACATTATAAATTCCCATAAAATAAACTACTTAAAAACAATAATCATTATCAATGAATATGATAATCATTATCGATTATAAGGATAATAATAACCATTATCATTAAGTCAAGTATTTTTTTTTTAAAAAATCTAGTAGTTATTAGCTTTGATTTTCAATCAACTATGTTATATCTCTTAATTGTGATTTAAAAATGGAAGAAATAATTAATGAACATCTAGGCAACTCAAATCTTAAAGGGTTTGTGTTTGGGTTTATGCATTGTGCCATAACTTTGATAGGGTATTATACCGGTTTGAGTCTAAATAGATTTTTAAAGATTATGTCAAATGGCTACATTGCAGGAATTTTTGGGGCAGCTTTATCTCACGTAATAGCCGACTTAATTGCAAGTTTAATTGACCCTCACATTAGAAGTTTAGCATTAGGAATTGTCATTGGAGGAATTGTACCATTATTTTTCATTCCACTTTTAGAAAAATATGTTCAAAAAAGCACAAAACATATTGTTGTCGGTGATCACGAGGATGTAAAAAAGGACTTAAAGTCTCATTGATTTATGAAATTTAATTATGGAATTATTAAAATAATAGGAATGACTTAAGTCATTTGTATGAAACAGTTTTTTTATAAGTAAAATGAAAAATTTAAAGCAACAGGTTGAGAATCTCCAAAAAAAATGGGCAGACTATATTATTAGCATAGGTGCAGCCTATTTCCAAAAACAAGATTTCAATAGTTTAACCAGAAAATTTGTAGATGAATTATATGCTTTTGATTATTGCAATGTTTTATTCAAACCTACTATTGCAAATAAAGTAAAATTTAGAGACAAAAAAGAAGAATTCATTTCTTATTTCCTAGGAAATAATAATATTTGTAAAGAAGACAAAGGCTTTGCGCTTAGACCTTGGAAATCTATAAAGTTTAAAAATTTTGGAACTATAGAAAATAGGGAAATAATTTTAGTAATGGGAAATTATTTTTTTAAAGACTTTAAAAACATTACAGTGGATGCAGAATTTACTTTTGGATTGTTAAAAATTAATAATAAACTGCTTAAAATTTGCCTTCAACATTCATCATTGTCAAAGAAAAAGTAAAATTTTTTCCAGAGAAAAAGAGTGGCGTCCCCTACGGGATTCGAACCCGTGTTGCCGCCGTGAAAGGGCGGTGTCCTGAACCACTAGACGAAGGGGACTTTAAGCTTGAATTATTTGAATAGAAATATATATATATCTAATTTTAAATTTAAGTAAATTATTTATTTATGAAATATTTAACTCTATTTTTCTTCATTTCATCACTAATATTTGACTCTACAAATGTTATGTCCAATCAATCTAATAACAACCTGTGTCACATAAGGGGATATGAAATTATTTTTCCTTATGAACAAGCAGTTTATAAAATAAAAAAAGGTTTTAGAAATTTACCTGAAGTTAAAAAATTAGAACTAATTAAATTTAAAAAAAGATTCGAAAATGATTTTTATGGAATACCACTTTATAAGGCAGCTGGCTGTTCCAACGCAAGATTATCTGAATATTTAAACTGTTTGGTATCAACTGATGGTAAGGATTGCAAAATTTACTATACACAAATGAGAATTGTTGATTAAGCAATCAAAGCATCTTCGATTTGTATTTCAGCATTTTCTTCTCCGTTCCATCTATTTAATTTAAGTGAAACGACGAGGTCTAGTTCTTTGCCCATTTCTTTTTCCAGAAATTTTCCCATATCACTATCATAAGCATTAAAGGAAACTCCTTTGATTCTGTTTCCGTAAACATCCTCTACAAAGCAAGATAAATGATTGTTTCCAACCAATCTAACAAATTTTATCAGGCATCCTCTAATCAAAAATTTTGGCTTTGGGTTTCCAGGTCCAAATGGAGAAAGTCTATCAAGCAAAAAATAGAGTTCATTGCTTATTGACGAAAAAATTAATTCTGAATCATAAAACTTTTTTATTTCATTTTTAACTGGATCAAACTTATCATTAACAAATCCCTTTAACTGATCTACTTTGGATTTATCAATTGAAAAACCTCCAGCCATTTGGTGCCCTCCACCAGAAATAAGAATGCCTTCTTCAAGTGCAGAGAAAATTAACTTTCCAATGTCAAAATTTGATACTGACCTGCAGGAAGCTTTACAAATTTTTTTTGATTCAGAAATTACTATTGATGGTCTAGAAAATTTCTCAGTCAATTTGCTAGCAACAATCCCTATTACACCTGGATGCCAATCATCTGAACTAACGCAAATAATTCCATCTCTTGATAAATCAACCTTTTTAATAGCTTCAAGCTCAACTTTCTTTTCAATTTTTTTTCTAAGATTATTATACTCACCAAGTTTTTTGGCAATAACATTAGCCATTGATTTTTTAGTTGATAATAAAAGTTGGGTTCCAAGTGATGAATTTCCCACCCTTCCTCCAGCATTAATTCTTGGTCCTAAAACATATCCTAAGTGATACTCTTTTACTACTTCATTGATTTCTGAAGAATCAATTAATGAATTTAATCCCATATTGAGAGACTGATTTATTACTTTGAGTCCTTGTTTGACAAGGGTTCTATTAATTAAGTCTAGTTTAACCACATCACAAACCGTTCCAAGTGCCACTAAATCCAAAAATTTAACTAGATTTGGAACATCTGCAGAAAAAAAATTTTTTTTTTTCAATTCTCTATTAATTGAAATTATTAAAAAAAACAAAACCCCAACTGCAGATAAATTTTTTAAATCAGATTTGTCATTTCTTTTGTTGGGATTAATAATTGCATAGGCATCAGGTAATTCTTCACCCTCTTGATGATGATCTACTACTATTACCTCAAGATTTTCTTTTTTTATTGAATTTATGGAAGATATAGAAGTGGTTCCACAATCAAGAGTAATGATTAAGTCACAATCTTTTTTCTTTAGTTCTCTAAAAGCCTTAATGTTGGGACCATAACCATCATTTAACCTATCTGGAATGTAAAAATCGTATTCAACACCTATTTCATCAAAATATCCTCCTAATAAAGCAGTGGATGTTGTTCCATCAACATCATAATCACCAAACAAACCAAATTTTTTTTTCTTTAAAATGCAGTCAACTATTTTACTTGTTGCCAATTCCATATCATCCAACGTATCGGGGTTAGGGATTAAATTTTTAAGTTTTGGATTAAAAAAATCTAAAACTGTTCGTCTATCAATACCTCTCATAGCTAAAATTTTTGCCAATATAGGTGATAATTTAAATTTATCAATCAGTTGTCTTTCGATAAATGGGTATGATTTTTTTTCTACCCAAAAGTGGTTTTTAATTGAATTAATTTTTTTTTGATTATTTTTTAATTGTTCTTCAGTCAATTTAGTTTTAATCTGCATAATCAAATTTAGCATATATTTTATGACTAGTAATAATAATATCTTAATTGCTCAAGGCGGCGGTCCAACTAATGTTATAAACCAATCATTAATTGGGATTATTCAAGAGGAAAAAAAAAATAAATCAAAAATATTTGGTTCTATTAATGGTGTTAATGGAATAATTAATAATAACTTTAAATTATTAAATAAAATTTCTTTGCCAACCTTGAAGTTAATTGGAAACTCTCCTGGAGCAGCACTTGGATCAACTAGAGACAAACCTGATCAAAAGTATTGTTTGGAAATATTGGACATCTTAAAAAGGAAAAATATTTCAAAATTTTACTATATAGGGGGCAATGATTCGTCTGATAGTTTAAAAATAATTTCTAATCAAACAAAAATCTTTAAGCATAAACTTCAATGCATTCATATCCCTAAGACAATTGATAATGATCTTGTAAAAAACGATCACACGCCTGGTTTTGGTTCAGCTGCAAAGTATGTCGCAATGCTTTTTTCTGGAATTAATTTTGACGTAAAATCTTTACCAGGTGTCTATCTTGGAATTGTTATGGGAAGACACGCAGGTTTTCTTACCGCAGCTTCATCACTCCTAAGAAAAAAAAAAGATGACGGGCCTCATCTTATTTTTTTACCTGAAATTCCATTTGAAATTGACAATTTTCTTAAACTTATAAAAAAAGAATATGAAAAAAATGGGAAATGTATTGTTGCTATTTCTGAGGGAATCCAAGATAAACATAAAAAACTAATATCAGAAAGAACAAGCAAAAATCAAGAGTTTGATTCTCATGGAAATGTTCAATTATCAGGATCCAGTTCATTAGGAGATTTCCTTGCAGAACAAATTAAAAAAAAATTAAAAATTTCTAGGGTTAGAGCAGATACTTTAGGTTATCCACAACGATGTTTTCCTGGGTCTGTCTCTGAAGTTGATCAAGATGAGGCTTTTCAAATTGGCAGAACAGCTGTACATTTTTCTAAAACTGAAAAAAAATCCTTTTCAACTGGAATTTCTGAAAGAAAAAATCTAGAAAAAATTTATAAAATAACCTTTAAAATAAATTCACTAGAAGATGTTGCAGGCAAAACCAAAACAATGCCATCTAAATTCTACGATTCCAAGGCTGGAAACGTTTCAAAACTTTTTCAAAAATATGCATTACCATTAATTGGAAAAAAAATTCCTAAAACCACCTCAATTATTTAAAACTTTCTATTCTTAAATAAACTGTCTTTTTTAAAATAAAATCAAGTTTATCAATTTTATTTAGAGCAGTTCTCATATTCTTTTCTTTACAATTATGAGTAGTTACAACAATCGTAGCCTGGTTTATATCATCTTTAAGTGGATCTTTTTGCAACATAGATTTCATTGAAATATCACATTTTTTGAATTGATTAGATATACCTGACACTACCCCAGGTTTGTCTAAGGTTGTAAATCTCAAATAATAACTCCCAAATCTTTCTTCAATTTTAGCAAAATCAGTATTATCTTTAGGTAACTTTAAAGTGAAAGAAGCACTTCCTGATTTCAAAATAGTTATAATGTCACTTAAAACTGAAGTGGCAGTAGGAAATGAACCAGCTCCTTCACCTTGAAAAAAACTTTTCTTACAAAAATCGGATTCCACTACAATTCCATTATAAACTCCGTCAACATTAGAAATTAAAGATTTTTTCTCTACCAAACATGGATAGACAAAACTACCTATTTTATTTTTGTGTGTTTCTGTAATTCCAAGCAATTTAATTTTGTACCCTAGTGAATCAGCATATTTCAAATCAACCAGATTAATACCTCTTATACCTTCCACATTGATATACTCGATATTTGAATTAATGTTAAAAGATAATGATGAGAGTATTGAAAGCTTGTGAGCAGTATCTACACCATCTATATCAAAACTTGGATCTGATTCTGCATATCCCAATTCCTGAGCGTTAAACAAGATCTCATCAAAATTTTTGTTTGTAATTAGCATATTGGATAAAATGTAGTTAGATGTTCCATTCAATATTCCGTATATTCTTTTAATTTTATTAGATACTAGAAAATCATCAATAACCTTAATTATTGGTATTCCTCCAGCAACTGCTGCTTCAAATTTTATTGAACATTCATTGTCTAAAGATAATTTCTTTAATTGATCCCAATGTTTAGAAACAAGTGCTTTATTTGCTGTAACAACATTTTTTTTCTTCTTTAATGCATCAAAAACTATCTTCTTTGCAATTCCATCTTCTCCACCAATCAATTCAACCAAAACATCATAATCATCAAATTTTAATAATTTTTCTGCATCATCAAATATTTTGGTTTTCTTATACAATTCTCCTGTAAATTTTTTTTTTCTTCTTGAAGCTATAGCAGAAACTTCTAGTTTTGCATTTGTTATATGCTTTAACTTGGACTTTTTAATTAAATCTAATAATCCTTGACCAACTGTCCCAATGCCAGCAATCGCAATCTTTAAAGTATTAGAGAACACATTATCAATATATTAGGAAAATTTCAGTTCTTTGATTGGCTTTTGTGCCAGCTGGCATAGTTTCTTCAAAAAGTTGTTGGGAATCCGAGACAGCTTCAGTTATTAAATTCTTGCGAGGAAAATTATATTTTTCAACAAATACTTTTGCTACAGAATGAGCTCTTTTATCGGATATTTTAAAGTTTACAAGCTTATGTTCAGCAACAGGCATATCTTTCGTTCTTTTGCTGGCATGCCCAACAATTTTAATCTTTGCATTCCTTTGCTTTGCTATTTTAACAATTTTTCTTATTTTCTTTAATCCTTTATAATCAACTTGACTCGACCCCGTTGCAAAAGAAATTGTTGCAACTCTGTATTGTATTTTATTTTCAATTTTCAAAGGTATTGGTTCAAAGCCAATAAAATTCTTTTTCTTTTCAATAGTTGTCTTTTTTACATCATCTTTTTTAGCAATTTCTTTTGGTTTAGCAGTGACAAGGGAACTATCATATTGTTTAGGTGGTGTTACAGGAAGTGACTCTTCCGGTATTTGAGTTTTGATTTCGTCGGATTTCGTTTCCTGAGGAGAAATAACATCTTCACTTTTTTCAACATTTTCAAGATCTGATAATAATTCTTGATCAGAATCATCAACAATCTCAACCTCATCATCACTAGAAATACCCTTAGAAAAAGATTCTGACCAGTTTGATACTGTCTCACATGAAACTAAAATAAAAAATAATAGGCACGGTATTAAAAAGATTTTAAAATTTTTCATTCAACTAAAACAACTAAGAATAAAAATTATAGTTTAAAAAAAAAAATCTCAAAATATTTTTTTAAAAATTCTTTACTTAGCTCAAAGTATACCTTTGGTGTATTAATTAATAATTGCTCTTCAATGTCAGATATTTGTCTTATGAATCTAGCTGGATTTCCAGCCCAAAGCTCCTTTTTTTTTATTACGGTTCCAGGAGGAACCAGTGCTCCAGCAGCTACAAATGCCATTTCTTCTACTACACACTTATCTAAAATAATTGCTCCCATACCAATCAATGAATAATTATTAATTGTACATGCGTGAATCGTAGCATTATGACCAATTGTAACATTATCACCAATGATGGTTGGAAAGCCTTTTTTACCATTGGCAGAAAAACCATTAGATGAAACATGAATTACGCTACCATCTTGAATATTTGTATTTTCTCCAATTTTTATAAAATTCACATCTGCCCGGATAACACAATTAAACCAAATATTCGTCCCTTTCCCAACTTTTACATCACCAATTATCTGTACTCCCTCAGCTACAAAAACGCTTTTGTCTATTTCAGGAAATTTATCCTTAAATTTAATAAATTTGTTATTCATAATTCAATCAAATCAAAGCCTGTGTTTCATTAAAGTCAAACATTAGATTCATATTTTGTATTGCTTGACCAGCGGCACCCTTTATAAGATTGTCTATGCAACTTATTATAATAATTTTCTTTTGTGCATAATCTGTAAAAACCTTTAATGCAACATTATTGGTCCCCCTAACATCACTTAATTTAGGTATCTCTTCGTTTTTAAAAAATTTTATAAAAGGTTCTTTTTTATAAAAACTCTGCAATGCATTCAAAACATCAGATTGATCTAAATTATTTTTACTCAAGTAGATTGTTGATTGAATCCCACTAAAAACTGGAAGAAGGTTAGGTATAAATGTAAAAGAAATATTTTTTGAAAATTTTCCCAACTCTTGTTTAATCTCTGGGTAATGTTTATGTTCAAATATATTGTATGAAAAAAAATTTTCACTTAACTCAGAAAGTAAATTTTCATTCTTTGGCTTTTTACCTGCACCACTAACTCCAGATTTTGAATCAATGACTATATGATCCTTATCAATTATTTTTTTTTTTAGCAACGGCAACAAAGGTATTAAAACTGAAGTAGGATAACAACCTGGATTTGCAACAAACTTAGATTTGATTATTTCATTTTTATATATTTCGCTCAATCCATAAACAAATCTATTAAATTTTTTCTTTGATTTATGTTTTGTTTTATAGAAATATTCATATTCTAAAATATCATTAAGTCTAAAATCACCTGACAAATCAATGATTGGAATTTTATCATCAAGATTAAAAATTATTTCTTGTTGAAACTCACCGTGTGGCAAACAACTAAAAATAAGATCCGTATTGCTAAAATTAAATTCCAAGTAATCACTTATTAATATATTTGGTAAATTTTTCATCTTTGGAAAAAGATTCCTCAGATTCTGACCTTTAGTTGTTTTACCAAAGATACCATGAATATTTATATTCTTATGTCTATTTAGGAAATACAATAGCTTTGAGCCTGTATAACCAGACACACCAAAAATACATACATTTAAAGACATTAGGAACTATCTTTTTGAAAATTGCGGACTTCTTCTGGCTTTATGTTTCCCAAACTTTTTTCTTTCAACTTTTCTTGCATCACGTCTAAGAAAACCTAATTTTTTTAATTTTTTTCTTAAAGACGGATCTAAGTTAACTAGTGCTCTACTAATACCATGTCTTAACGCCCCTGCTTGACCAGATAAACCACCACCAGAAACAGTTGAAAAAACATCAACTTGATCAAGTTTGTCAGTTTTACTCAAAGGTTCTTCAAGAATTGAACTATATATCTTTCTTAAAAAATATTTATTACTAGGTTTACCATTCACAGTTATTTTTCCAGCACCAAGTTTAATCCAAACTCTTGAAACTGATGTTTTTCTTCTGCCTGTAGCGTAAGCTCTGCCTAATTTATCTAAAATTGGGCCTTTATCTAAATTCTGATCAATAGGTTCGGATGATTTATGTTCAACACTTTCTTCAGCCATAACTTAATTTACTTTGTTTTTTCTATTTAAAGATGAAAAGTCTATGACTTCTGGTTTTTGAGCAGATAAATTATGTTCTGCTCCTCCAAAAATTCTTAAATTTCCAAGTTGTTGTTTTGCTAAGGCATTTGAATTCATCATTCTTTCGACTGCTTTTCTTACCACAAATCCAGGGTTTTTTCCATTTACAATTTTGTTAAAAAAAGTTTCTTTGATTCCTCCAGGGTAACCAGTATGTTTGAAATAGTTCTTTTTCTTTGCTTTAGTTCCAGTTAACTTTACTTTACTAGCATTTATGATCACAACATTATCACCACAATCTAAATGTGGGGTAAAAATAGTTTTGTGTTTTCCCTTAAGCAAGCCAACTACTTTTGCAGCAAGTCTTCCTAGAACAAGACCATCTGCATCAATAAGATACCACTTTTTTTGTATATCTTTTTTCTTTAATGAATAAGTTAGCATAATCAATTATTTAAAATAAATAACTTAATATTCTAAACTGTCAACTGTTAAAAAAAGTTTATAAAAGATTGTCAAATGCCCAGCGTAAATATTTTTCATTCGGCTCACCTGTTTTAATTTCAACAAGAAATGGAGTGTCATAAGAATGAATAGATTTTAATAGTTTTTCAATATTACTTTTGTTAAGATCTGTTTTTATTATTAGAATTAGTTCCTTTGCAGAAGAATAAGATTCCTTATCAACAAAAAAACTTTCCACATTTTTAATTATATTTACACATACTGCTTTTTTTTGGAGAATAAGTTTTTTTGAAATTTTTTTTGCCTCCGATAGACTTCCACAGGTTGTGTAATAGATTCTAATTTTTTTCTTCATACATCAATGGTCGGGGCGACTGGATTTGAACCGGCGACCTCCCGTCCCCCAGACGGACGCGCTAAACCAGACTGCGCTACGCCCCGAAGTTTTTTCATATTATTTTTTTAATTTCATTAATTAAAAACTTAAGCTCACCAACTATTTTTTTTTTTTTTACTCGCATATTGAAAATCTTTGTGAAGAATTTTATTGGCACCCTCAATTGAATATTTATTTACATACAAAAGTTCTTTTACTCTTTCAAGAATTAGTATTTGTTTCTCATCATAATATCTAATTCCTGTTTTTTTTTTTATTGGAACAACTAATTTAAATTTCTTTTCCCAAAATCTCAAAACATAAATTGGAACCTCAATTAACCTTGACACCTCTCCAATTGTTTTAAGAGCATTAGGATTTGTCATTTGAATTTTCTATATTCGAATTAAGTAAATTAATTAGGAAATTTGAAGCCTTGAATCTAACAACATTTCTTTCTGAAATCATCACTTCTTCTTTGGTTTTAGGGTTTCTTCCAATTCTTTCTTTCTTTCTTTTTATCTTGAAGATGCCAAAGTTTACAATTTTAACATCATTATTAGATTTCAATTGATCACATAAAATTTCAAGAAAATTTTCAAAAAAATTCTGACACTCTCTTTTTGAAAGCCCAATGCTTTCATTAAGATGATCCACAATTAGTGCTTTTGTCAAAACTTTTTTTTTCATAAAATTATATATTCAAATCTTTACAATACAACTACCCCAAGTCAATCCTCCACCTATTGCACAAAGTGCAATTATATCACCTTTTTTTAAAATTCCAGATTTAACTGAACAAGACATAGCCAAAGGTATAGATGCTGCAGAGGTGTTTGCGTGGAACTCAACTGTACTAATGGTTTTTTTTGAATTTATACCTAGTTTCTTTGCAGTACTTGAAATAATTCTTTGATTTGCCTGGTGTGGGATAAACCAATTAATATCACCCACATTAAGTTGACATTCTTGTAGAGCTTCATTAGTAGCCTCAGTTAATTTATTTACAGCCTGTTTAAAAATATCTTTTCCATTCATTCTAATCTTCCCAACTTCTTGATTCTTTGAAGGGCCACCATCACTATAAAGACTGTCATGCCATGAACCATCTGAATATAGTTTTGTAGATAAAATTCCACCATTTCCATTATTTGAAGATAAAACAACGGCTCCAGCACCATCACCAAATAAAACGCATGTTCTCCTATCATTCCAATCAACTATCTTAGATAAAGTTTCTGCACCAATAACTAAAATATTTTTAGATTTTCCAGATCTTATGAAAGAATCAGCTACTTGCAAAGAATAAATAAAACCAGAACAAACTGCTTGAATATCAAAGGCAGGGATATTGTTCATTTTAAAATGGTTTTGAATCTTTGTGGCGGTTGAAGGAAATGTATCATCTGGTGTTGTGGTTGCAACAATAATGCAATCAATATCTTTAGTTTTAATCTTTGCAGATTTAATTGCAGATTCAGATGCTTTAATTGCTAAATCGGAAGTTAGTTCATCTTTACTTGCAATATGTCTTTGTTTAATCCCAGTACGGGAAAATATCCATTCGTCTGAAGTATCTACAAATTTAGTAAAATCATTGTTTTTAAGTACTTTTGATGGGAGATAATGCCCAAAACCTATTATTTTTGAATTAAACATAAAAATTTTTGTTCATATTTTAAAAAACCATTTTTTTTTCTATTTCATTTACATAAGAGTTTTCAATCAACGAAACAGCTACACTTATAGCATTACAAAAACCAAATGCATCAGTAGCACCATGGCTTTTAACCACAATTCCATTTAGACCCAATAGTACTGCTCCATTATATTTCCTCGGATCAATTCTTGCTTTAAATCTATTTAACGCAGGTTTTGACAAAATGTATCCAATCTTGGATATTATTGAACTTTTGTATGCATTTTGTAAAAAAGTAAATATTAATTCTGCAACACCCTCAGCGGTTTTTAAAGCAATATTTCCAGAAAAACCATCTGTAACCACAACATCAACTATCCCCTTGTTTATATCATTGCCTTCAATAAAACCAAAAAAATTTATTTTGGAAGAAATTTTTTTCAAATCATTAAATGTTTGTTTAACAATAATATTGCCCTTAATATGTTCAGAACCAACATTTAACAAACCGATCTTAGGTTTTTTTATTCCTAAAACCAATTGAGAAAATATATCACCCATTAAAGCAAACTGAACCAAGTTATCATTTGAACAATCAACATTTGCACCTAAATCAAGGACAACTGTTTGCCCCTTCATTGTGGGCATAAGCCCAGCAATTGCTGGTCTATTTACTCCTTTTATTGTTTTTAAAACAAATTTTGATATTGCCATCAAGGCTCCAGTGTTTCCAGCTGACACAAAACCATGTGAAACATTATCTGCCACATTATTAATACCTAGTCTCATACTAGATTTTTTTAATTTTCTTAAAGCATTTACTGGTTCATCATCTGATTTAATCTTTTCATCCGTATGAATAAAATCATAATTTGTAAATTCAGAGTTTTTTTCTAACTCGACCTTTGAAAGTCTTTCATTGCCAAAGAGTTTAAAACTTACTTGCGGATAAATTTTAGAAGCCATTACAACACCTTCAATTGTTGTTTCAGGACCTAAGTCACCACCCATTACATCAATGGCTAATACTATCTTTTTCAAATTGGATCTCCAAAGAACTAATTTTCAGAATCTTCGTTCTTTTCTGAATCGGTTTCGATTTTTTTAACTACTTCTCTTTTATTGTAAAAACCACATGACTTACATATGTGATGACTCAACTTGAGTTCTCCACAATTAGGACATTCAATTGAATTCACTGCAAGCACTGAGTCATGAGAACGTCTCATATTCCTTTTTGATGGTGTCGTCTTCCTTTTTGGTACTGCCACTATAAATCCTTGTAAAATTGACTTTTACAAAAATTTTAAAAAAATAACAATATATTTTTTAAATAATAAATTTTAAAAATATGAGCTTGCAAAAGTAAATTTCAGTTTCAAAAAATCTGAGACTTTTAGTTTGCTAAAAAAAATTATATTAGAAAATATATATTTTTCTAGTTCGGAATAGTTTATAGAACTACATCCAAAGTTTTTTTTTAGTTTTTTTTTGAAATCTCTACATTTTCTTTTGGAAAGAATTTCATCAAAACTTGTTGAATATGAATATAACCTTCCATAAAAATTTTCAGTCATAGTCCTGACATTTTTTGCAATTCTCGAATCTGGTTCACCAAATTCTCTAATGACATTTTCAAGATCCTTTACAAAACAACTAATAATATATTCTGAATAATTTTTTTTTAAATCAACAAGTTTCATATACCAAAGAATTATTATCAAATTTAATTCAAATATCTCCAACCTGTGTTTAAAATTATTTTTTATGCAAATATTTTTAAAAAAAAAAATTTTTTTTGATTGATCTGCAATTTTGTTATAAATAATATCTAAATCTCTGGTTTTCATAATGCTAAAAAAAAAGAAGTTTGTTATATCATTTTATTTTGGATTGTTAATTTTTCTATTATGTTCATGCATAAATAAAAATCTAGTTCACGGCAATCTTCCCGAAGCAGAGCTAGTTTCATTGTTGTCAATCGGAAAAGATAACAAAAAATCAATTTCAAAAATTTTAGGTGATCCAACTTTTGAAGGAACTTTGGGTGACAATTCATTCTACTATATGGGTACCGTAAACTCAAAACTAGCCTTCCTAAAACCTAAACTTCAAGAGCAATTTATAATTGAGTTAAAATTTGACAAATCTGACACATTAAAAAAAATTTTTATATATAACAAAGAACAGGCTATGGAAGTTGCAATGTCTTCACTAAAAACTGAAAGTTCAGGTCGAAAATCAAGCTTTCTTCAAGATCTACTTGCAAACATAGGTGTCCCAGGAATGAAAAGAGGAGGCCCTATTATCGGAAGTGGAAGAGCTAATGACTAGAGGACAACATTGCTAGAAGAAGTATAGAGACTATATTGACAATTTTTATCATTGGATTTATTGCTGGACCAGCCGTATCCTTGTAAGGATCACCTACAGTATCCCCTGTAACAGCCGCCTTGTGAGCATCAGAATTTTTACCACCATAGTTTCCATCCTCAATATATTTTTTTGCATTGTCCCATGCACCACCACCAGAAGTCATTGAAATAGCTAAAAACAGTCCCGTAATAATCGTTCCAAGAAGCATTGCACCAAGGGTCGTAAAAGCTGCTGATGCTTCACCACTGATAAATAAAATTACATAATATGTGAAAAAAGGAGCTAGAACTGGAAGCAGAGAAGGTATTATCATAGCATTTATAGCTGCTTTCGTTAATATATCGACTGCTTTTCGATATTCTGGCTTAGTTCTTCCTGACATAATTCCTTTATTTTCAGCAACTTGACGCCTAACTTCTTTGACTATTCTTTCTGCAGCTCTGCCTACAGCCGTCATACCCATAGAACCAAAAAGATAAGGTAACATTCCTCCTATTAACAAACCTATCACAACATAAGGGTCATCGAGGGAAAATTTTACATCTAATGTTGGAAAATAATATTTTAAGTCCTGAGTATAGGCACCAAAAAGAACAAGTGAAGCAAGTCCAGCTGACCCAATTGCATATCCTTTAGTCACTGCCTTGGTTGTATTACCAACTGCATCAAGAGCATCTGTTGTCTTCCTTACATTTTCAGAAAGATTTGACATTTCAGCTATTCCTCCAGCATTATCTGTGACCGGACCATAAGCATCTAATGCCACTATCATACCTGCTAGAGCCAGCATTGTTGTTGCAGCTATGGAAATTCCATAAAGTCCAGCAAATTTAAAAGAAAAAACAATGCCTAGAATTATTACTATTGCAGGAAGCGATGTAGATTGCATTGAAACAGCAAGACCTTGAATTATATTGGTTGCATGACCGGATTGAGAAGAACGTGCAACTGACCTTACAGGTGCAAACTCAGTACTTGTGTAATATTCTGTAATCCAAACTAGCAGACCTGTAACAGCCAAACCAACTAAAGAACAAAAAAACAAGTCAATTCCTTTAAAATCTTGAATAAATAGGTCATTGTTAATAATTACTTTTTCAAGATCAATATAAAAATGTGTTGTCAACAAAATTAATATCACAGAAGCAGCTGCAGTAATGATCAAACCTTTATACAAAGCACCCATAATGTTTTGAGAGCCCTCCCCTAACCTGACATAGTATGACCCAATCAAAGATGAAACTATACAAACACCAGCAATCAGCAAAGGATACATCATAAAGGTGTTTTGTTGACCTGCATCAAAAAGTATTAAACCAAGTACCATTGTACCAACAATTGTTACTGCATAGGTTTCAAATAAATCTGCAGCCATACCAGCACAATCACCAACGTTATCACCAACATTATCTGCTATTACAGCTGGGTTTCTTGGATCATCTTCAGGTATACCTGCTTCAATCTTACCAACTAAATCTGCACCAACATCCGCACCCTTAGTAAAGATTCCACCACCAAGTCTTGCAAATATAGATATTAAAGAAGCTCCGAAACTTAATGCTACCATTGGTTCAATTATTTCTCTTCCATTCTCTATTCCATAGTGATTATAAAGAAACCAATAATACCCAATAAGTCCTAATAAACCAAAACCAACAACTAGAAATCCAGTAATTGCTCCAGATTTAAAGGAAATATCCAGAGCTTTGTCAAGACTTTCTGTTGCAGCCTCTGTTGTTCTAACATTAGCTCGCACTGCAACAAACATTCCCACGTATCCTGCAAGGCCAGAAAGAAATGCACCTAGTATGAATCCAATTGACACAAAAGGATTGTGAATCAAATAAAATAACAAAACTGCAATCAACAAACCAACAGCAGATATTGTTACATATTGCCTATTTAGATAAGCCTGTGCCCCTTCTTGAATGGCACTAGCTATTTCCCTCATTCTTTCAGAACCTTCCGGTGCTTCTAAAACTTGCTTTATCAAAAAACCACCATAGCCTAGTGATAATATTGAACATAGAAAAACAATTGAAAATTGAATTATCATAACTTGAAATAACAATTAAACCCGATTTTATAACACATTGAAGGACATGTTCAATATTAAAAATTAAAAGTGGCTAAAACCCTCATTTTTAAATTGGATTTTTTTTCCATTTGAATCAAAAATTTTAACACCTTTACCTTTTGAAAAAAAACCAATCTTATAAATTTTTTCTTTATTTCTTTTTTTAAGAATTTCTTCTTTTTCCTTATTAGTTGAAAAAAGCAATTCATAATCCTCTCCTCCAGCAAATATAATATTCCAAATTTTTTTTTTATTATTTGAAGATCTTAAAATGGTTTTTACAACTTTCGACAATGGTATTTTAGAAAAAAATATATTAGCTTGGAGACCAGAAAAAAAAGAAATTTTTTTCAGTTCCTTTAACAAACCATCTGAAATATCCGTACAAAAATCAACACAACCCACAAGGGAAGATCCAAGAAGAATTCTAGGGTTTGGTATGTGTAACTTTTTAAGCAAGTATTCTTTTGATCTATCATCTATTTCATACAAATCTTTTTTTTTTTTATTTAACAAATTGTAACCTAAAGATGCATCCCCAAGGTTTCCTGAAACAAAAATTTCAGACCCTTCTCTCGCAGTCATATTTTTGTGTATATCCTTTTTAACTATCCCAAAAATCGAAGCTGATAAAAAAATTATTGGTGATTTGCTCAAATCACCACCGAATAATTTAAGTTTAAATTTTTTATGATCTTCCCTTAAACCACTAACAAATCTTTTTATCCATTGAATTGGGCTGGAATTAGGGATAGACAAGTTTAACAAATATCCATAGGGATTTGCTCCCATCGCAGCAATATCAGATAAATTAATTCTTAAAAGTTTTTTTGCTAAAATCTTGGGATCATAATTCTTATCAAAATGCTGTCCTTCTACCATCATATCTGTGGAAACAACCATTTTTTTTTTTAAATCCAAAAAAGCAGCATCATTTCTCAATCCTAAGGATTCTTTATTTTTGGCTAAGGGTGAAAAATATTTTCTTAAGATTTCTAGTTCTTTATCCATAAATAAAATTATTCTTTGAAATGAAGTTTGTTATAAATTTTCTCTAGTATTGCGTTGATAAATGCACTCTCATTTTTTGAAAAGAATGATTCCGTCAAGATAACATATTCGCTTATTATGATGCCTATTGAAGTTTTTGGAAATACTATCATTTCCGAGATGGCAGCCTTTAAAATCGCTAATAAGACATTGGGTATTCTAGAAATTGACCAATCTTTTCCCAGATTGTCTTTAATTAATTTGTCTATAAATTCATTCTTTTCATAAAGGAGATTAAATATCTTTGAAAAAAATTTTTTGTCAAATTTTTTTTTATCTAAATGAAAATCAAAATCAAGTTGTAATTTAAAATCATTGTCATCTAAAAAATATTTCTCTATTTCTTTTTTATCACATTGTAAACTTAAATTATAGATAGCCTGAACAGCAACATATCTGGAAAAAGATTTATGAACCAAACCATTACTCATTTAATAAATTCATTAAATTAATACAGACATTCGCAGCATTTGCTCCAAGATTTTTTTTTTCAAGTTCGGACCTTTCCACTGCCTGAGAGTAATTTTTAACTGTCAGCACCGCTGAGCTAAGAGGAATTTTATTTTCATAAGCTATTTTGTAAATTTGCTTCAAAGCAATATCTCTAACCATATAATAATGATCTGTTTCTCCTTTAATCACGCAGCCAAGTATTATGAAACCTTTGAAGTTTTTTTTGTGCTTTTCTAAAACAAATGGAATTTCTAAAGTTCCATCAACAGAAATCTTTTTATAAAAAAATTTTTTTTCCTGTAAAATTAATTCTGCTCCTTCAAGAAGGTTTTCAGAAATTTCTGGGTAAAAGTTTGAGTAAATTATTAAGACTTTTTTCATATGAATTTTTTTGTTCCTTTGATTTTCAAACCAAAACCATCAATTCCTACAATATTTTTTGTTGATCGCGTTAGTAAAGTTATTTTTCTAACTCCCAAATCAATCAATATTTGCGCTCCAATTCCATATTCTTTAAGTATAATGTTCTTTGAATTCGTTTTTTTTTTCTCTTTTTTTTTTAATTCTTTTTTTGGGTTTCTTATTACCACTACGATTCCATTATCTAATCTAGAAATGATTTCTATAGCCTTTTCAAGATCTTTGTTTTTTGGATCCAGTAAGTCTGAAAAAAAATTCAAACTATGCATCCTAACAACAATTTCCTTATTTTTTAATATCTCACCTCTTACTAAGGCTAGATGCTCCGTATTATCTATTAAATTTTTGTAAATATACATTTTGAACTTTTTTGATTTTCCTAATAATATTTCATCAATCTTGATACACTTTACAAACTTTTCCTTTTTAAGCTTGTATTCTATTAAATCCTTTATTGATGACATTTTTAATCTATGTTTTTTACAAAATTTAACCAAATCATCATACCTTGCCATCGTCCCATCATCATTCATAATTTCACAAATCACACCATGCGGAAAATTATTTCCTAATGATAATCTTGATAAATCAACAGCAGCTTCTGTATGACCCGCCCTAACTAGAACGCCTCCCTCACTTGCTAAAAGAGGAAAAATATGTCCTGGACTTACTAAATCAGAGGGTTTTGATTTTGAAGAAACTGCAACTTTAATGGTATGAGCTCTATCTTTTGCACTAATACCAGTGGTCACACCTTTCTTTGCTTCAATAGAAACTGTGAAAGCAGTTCTATGACGGCTTTGATTGATTTCAGTCATTAATTTCAAATTTAATTTGTCAAATCTCTTTTTATCCAGAGCAAGACAAATCAAACCTCTTGCAAATTTTGCCATAAAGTTAATCTTCTCAGATGAAACACAAGAAGCGCAGAACATAAGGTCTCCTTCATTCTCCCTGTTTTCATCATCAACAATTACAACCATCTTTCCTTTTGAAAGATCTTTAATAATTTCTGTAATTGGAGATAAATTAGTCTTCATATTTTCCTAAAGCCCTAAAAACATACCTTGCCATTGCATCTATCTCAGTGTTTAGAAGGTTTCCTTCTTTAATTTTTTTGATTGTTGTCATTTGCCAAGTATAAGGAATTATACTAACAAGAAATTTTTCTTTTATAACATCATTTATAGTTAAAGATACCCCATCCAAAGTGATGGAACCTTTCTTCATCAAAAACTTTGTAATCTCTTTTTCAGTTTTAAATGTTATCACCTTTGAATCACCAACATCACTGATTTTTTTCACAACTGAAACACCATCTATGTGGCCAAAGACCATATGACCGCTAATATCGTCCCCATATTTTAATGATCTTTCAAGATTTATCTCATCACCAACCTTCTTAATTGCTAAATTTGTTTTACCTATTGTTTCATTTGACAAATTACAAAAGAAAGTTTTTTTTTCTTTTTTTGCAACTGTTAAACAAATACCAGAACAACAAATTGATTCACCTAATCTAATCTCTTTAAAATCTGATTTTATTCCTAGAATCTTGTTTTTTTTATCAAAACATTCAATGCTACCAATCTCTTGTATTATTCCAGAAAACATTAACTACCAAAAAAAAAATTTTTATTATTAGATTTTTCAAGAATCTCAAGTTTGTTATCACCAAATTCTATGATTTTTTTAGTTTTAAATTTGAACTTTGAAAAATTACAAACACCGTTAGAATCAATTGCACTCTGACCTTTAGACCCTATAAAAAAATTACCTCTAAAAATATAAATTTCATCACACAAATTAGATTCAAGAAATGAACTAAAAATTTTTGCCCCACCTTCAACCAACAAATTACATATTCCTAAATCTCCAAGTTTTCTAAGTATTTCATCTAGATTAAATTTTTTTTTATTCATACTTATAATCTCAACTTTCTTATCCAAATAGGGTTTTTTTTTAGTTTTTTTATCTTGTTGAGTAAAAACCAATGTTCTTATATTTTTACAGTTTTTAAAAATTTTATGGTGCATATTGAGATCTAAATTTCTATTTAATACTATTCTTATAGGTGAAAATTTTTTTAACCCAAGCATTCTACAATTTAATACACAATCATCAATTTTAACTGTATTTGAACCCACTAAAATTCCATCGACTTCCGATCTTAAAATATGCAAATAATCTTGACACATTTTGTTGGTAATCTTACTTCTCGCACTTGGTTGAAAAGATATTTTTCCATCCAATGAAGTTGCTAATTTTAAAATTACCTTTGGTCTTTTTTTTATTCTATTAAAAAAATATCCTTCATACAATTTGTATGTTTCATCCTTCATTATTCCATTAACCACTCTAATTCCATTTTCTTTTAATTTTTTTTCACCTCCTCCATTCACCCTATGATCAGGATCAAAAATAGAAAAAACTACACGATCAATTTTTGTTTTAAGAATTCTTGAAACACAAGATTCCGATCTTCCAATATGACAACATGGTTCAAGTGTCGAATACAAAATATATTTTTTGTTTTTTTTAAAATTAACATTTTGTATTGCTTCTGCCTCCGCGTGAGGTCTACCTGTCTTTGCAGTGAAACCAAAACTTACAATTTTGTGATCCTTTAAAGTCTTATTTGCTTCAACTAAAACGCAAACAACTGGTGGGTTTGGAAAAGTTCTTCCTATAATCTGCTTTAATATGAAAATTGCTATTTTTATATACTTTTTGTCAAACTCCACTTACTCATTCATTTTTTAAATTTAAATTTTTATCTATAAATTTTCTAAAATCATCCGTTTCTTGAAAATCTTTGTAAACCGATGCAAACCTCAAATAAGCAACTCTATCCAACTCTTTTAGTGCATCCATAACTAATTCTCCAATTACCTTGGTTGGAATTTCAGTCTCTCCAGAACTCTCCAATCTTCTTTGAATACTATTTGTTATTAATTCAATTTGGTCAGGATCAACAGGCCTTTTTCTACAAGATATATTTATTGATCCTAATAATTTTTCTCTATCAAAAACAGTTCTCGAATCATCTTTCTTAATAACCATTAACTCTCTTAACTGAACTCTTTCAAAAGTTGTAAACCTTGCACCACACGCTGGACAAAGCCTTCTCCTTCTTATCGCACTGTTATCTTCAGTGGGTCTAGAATCTTTAACTTGAGTTTCTTCATGTCCACAAAAGGGGCAACGCATAATTAGACCTTAATTTATATTGCCGAGCCATAAATAGGAAATTTCTCGCACAATGATTTAACTTTAGACTTAACCTCTTGTTCGACCACACTATTATTCTCTGGATTATTAGAAAGACCATCCAAAACATCTCCAATCAAATTACCTATCAATCTAAATTCATCAACACCGAAACCTCTACTCGTACCTGCAGGTGAACCAAGCCTAATGCCAGATGTAACAAACGGACTTTCTGGATCAAATGGAACACCGTTTTTATTGCAAGTTATTCCTGCATTCTCCAATGATTTTTCTGCTGCTTTACCTGTCAATTTTTTTGGTCTTAAATCTACTAAAACAAGGTGCGTATCTGTTCCACCAGAAACAACATCAAGCCCTCTTTCCAGTACAACTTCAGCAAGTGTTCTTGAATTATCAACCACAGATTTAATATAATCTTTGAATTCTGGTTTAAGTGCTTCACCGAAAGCAACGGCTTTAGCACAAATGACGTGCATAAGCGGACCACCTTGAAGACCAGGAAAAACAGCGGAGTTTATCTTCTTAGCATAATCAGAATTATTTGTTAGAACTATCCCTCCCCTAGGCCCTCTAAGGGTTTTATGAGTAGTAGAAGTTACAACATCAGCAAAATCTAATGGGTTAGGATGATGGCCAGTAGCCACAAGACCTGCAAAATGAGCCATATCAACCAACAAAATTGCATCAGCTTTTTCAGCAATCTCTTTGAATCTCTTAAAATCAATAACTCGTGGGTAGGCAGATCCACCAGCTATAATTAATTTAGGCTTATGTTCAATTGCAAGTTTTTCAACCTCATCATAATCAATTAATGCATCATCCTTCTTAACACCGTATTGAATTGCATTAAACCATTTTCCAGACTCATTTGGAGGTGCACCATGAGTTAAATGGCCTCCTGCTGCAAGAGACATTCCCATTATTGTGTCTCCTGGCTTCAATAAAGCCAAGAAAACTGCCTGATTAGCTTGTGAACCAGAATGGACCTGTACATTTGCAAAATCAGCTTTAAAAAGTTTTTTTAATCTATCAATACATAAGTCTTCCACCACATCAACATGCTCGCATCCACCATAATACCTTTTACCGGAATAACCTTCAGCATATTTGTTTGTTAAGATTGTTCCTTGAGCCTCTAGAACTGCCTTTGATACAATGTTTTCAGATGCTATTAATTCTATCTGATCATTCTGCCTATTAAATTCATTTTCAATTGCATCTAAAATTGCTGGATCCGTTTGGGTTAAACTACTTTTAAAAAAAATCTGTGATGTCATATTAACTCCCTAACTAATTACATTTCTACATTATTAAATTTGTCAAGTCTAGCTTGGTGACGCCCACCATGATATTTTGTGACTAAAAACATATTAAAACATTTAATAGCATCTTGAAGAGAAATCAACCTTGAACCTAAAACTAAAACATTTGCATTATTATGCTCTCTTGCCAACTTAGCCATAACATCATCAACACATAAAGCAGCCCTTATATTTTTGTATCTATTAGCCACCATTGACATTCCAATTCCACTACCACAAATTAAAACACCAAAAATACATTCATCTTTTATAATTTTTTTTGATAATTTATGTGCAAACTCTGGATAATCAACTGAATCAGTACTATCAGTTCCAAGATCAAGAAAGTCACAATCCTTGAAGTGAATAATTAGATTTTTTTTTAATTCAAATCCAGCATGATCACAAGCTATGCATATTTTCTTCATAACAAATTAATTTTCCAATTCTTCTATATCTTTACGTAAGTTTGATGACAAAAAATAAAGGCCAATTATGTTGGGTATTGACATAGCAAAAATCATTGAGTCAGAAAAATTTATTACACTCCCAAGTTCCATTGAAGTACCAATAATTGTAAACATTAAAAAAATTATTTTAAATGAATGTTTACTAAAAGAACCCATACCAAATATGTAAGTCCAACATCTCAAACCATAGTAAGACCAGGTAATCAAAGTAGAGATGGCAAAAAGAGTAATTGCTATGGCTAGAACTATTGGAAACCAACTAAAAACTGATTCAAAAGCTCTTGATGTTAATTCAACACCCTGCATTATATTATTATCTTCGTACACTCCTGTAATAATTATGACCAATGCTGTCATCGAACAAACAATAATTGTATCTACAAAAGGAGAAAGCAATGACATAAAACCTGTATTCAGGTGATTATCACTCTTAGCAGGTGCATAAGCAATTGGAGCAGACCCAATTCCAGATTCATTTGAAAAAACAGCCCTCTTAACTCCAGCAATCATTGCCCCAAGCACTCCCCCGGTTGTTGCATCTGCACTAAATGCGCTAGAAAAAATTTTGATCAAGGTTTCAGGAATCAAATTATAATTTGACAAAATAATAACCAAACAAGACACTACGTATACCAAAGCCATAAACGGCACAAGCTTTTCAGTAACTTTCCCAATAGATTTTATACCACCTATGATTATAAAGCCTACAATTGTAGCAAAGGCTATCCCTCCCAACCAACCTTTCTGGTAAAGTGGGCTTTGAGTTCCTCCTGTAGCTTCAACAATTTGCTGAAAAGCCTGATTAGCTTGAAACATATTTCCTCCACCAAAAGAACCACCAATACAACATATTGCAAAAAAAAGTGCTAAAAACTTTCCCAACATAGGTAAACCAGTTTCACTTAACCCTGAAGAAAGGTATCTTATTGCTCCTCCAGAAACCGTCCCATCTGAATGAATTACTCGATATTTATGACCTAAGCTAACCTCCACAAATTTTAGAGT
Source organism: uncultured Alphaproteobacteria bacterium (assembly GCA_964484795.1). GTDB lineage: Bacteria > Pseudomonadota > Alphaproteobacteria > Methylaequorales > Methylaequoraceae > CAZAFN01. Next base: position 35,305 of record CAZAFN010000002.1, read on the forward strand.
CATACCAAAAAAAGCAGTTAAAATCATCCACAACATTGCACCTGGCCCACCAATAGAAATTGCAACTGCAACACCAGCTATATTCCCCAATCCAATTGTTCCTGACATTGCAGCAGTAAAAGATTGAAAATGAGTGATTTCCCCAGGATGATTTGGGTGATCATATCTTCCCATTGCAACTTTGATTGCTCTTGAAAAATACCTTACATTTACAAATCTGAAATAAAATGTAAAAAAGAAACTTGCAAATAAAAGCCAAATGACAATTAAGGGTATCTCTGTTTCTAAAAAAGAAAAACTACTGAAAACAAAACTTGTTACTGCATTGGAGATAGGTTCTAAATATGAATTTATATGATTGTCAATGGTGTTCATTTTTAATGACTCTTAATTAGAAAATAACATAATAAAAAATATTTGAAAAACTGTAATCTTTTTTACCTCAATATCTTAATTATTTTTTCATAACAATCATACAAACAATCTTCTTCAATACAATAAGGTGGCATTAAGTAAATCGTATTACCTATAGGTCTAATTAGAAGTCCATTTTCAAGGAATTTTTTTTTTAATTTTTCTCCATCATCAGAACCATAAGCTTTATCAAATTTATTTAAATCAAAAGCTGCTATGCTACCTAAACATCTGATTTTAGACACATTCAATTTTTTAGATAATTCAAGCAGACATTCTTTGTGAATCTCAGATATCTTCTTAATTTTGGAAATTGTTTTTTCTTTATCAAACAAATTTATTGATGCAATTGCTGCTGAACACCCAACTGGGTTTGCAGTATATGAATGACCATGTAAAAAAGCTTTTTTAATATCATCATCACAAAAAGCCTGATGAATCTTCTGACTAAAAATTGTTGCAGCAAGAGGAATGTATCCTCCAGTTAAAGATTTTGCAAGACACATAATATCTGGTTTGACATCTAAATAATCAGTAGCAAACATTTTACCGGTTCGCCCAAAACCAGTCATAACTTCATCAAATATTACTAAAATACCAGCATTCTGAAATTTTTTAACTAATTCGTTAACAAAACATTTTCTAGACATCTTCATTCCACTTGCGCCCTGAACTAGTGGTTCAATTATGATGGCTGCAATGTCATCATTATTTTCTGTTAAAATTTTATCTGCCTGCTCAAATGAATAAGATTCATTCTCCTCTATTTCATTATTTCCATTCCAGAATTCTGGGTAAGGAATAAATCTTGATTCCAACAAAAAATCCTTGAAAGGTTCATAATATCCTGAAGAAAAACCCACGGACATAGACCCAAAGGTGTCTCCATGATATCCACCTTTAAGTGCAACAAATTTTTTTTTCTTTTCTCCAAGATTATACCAGTACTGGATAGCAACTTTCATAGCTATTTCAACTGCTGTTGATCCATTATCGGAATAAAAAACCTTTGAGAGATTATTGGGAAGAATATTTAATAATTCATTAGCCAAAGTAACAGCTGGATTATGTGTTAATCCAGAAAACAAAACCTGTTCAAGTTTATTTGCCTGAAAATTAATACTTTCAACTATTTCTTTTTTACAATGACCGTGCGTATTTACCCACCATGAAGAAATTAAATCCACGTAATCATTTCCATCAATATCAGTTAATTTTTCATTTTTTGCCGTTTCAATTACAATGGGGTCAATAAAATTTTTGGACTGGCTAAATGGATGCCAAAGATTGTTTTTGTCTAATTTTTGTATCCTTTTCTTCATACACAGTTAAATATTTGTAAACAAATTTTTTAAAGTAGAGATTTGAAGTTTATCAATTCTCTTTAAATAGGGAATTACTGCCATTACATTAATTTCTTTTCCGTAAATAATTTTTCCAAAATTTTTGATTGTTTGAATGGTATCTGACTCTTTTTTTCCAATGAAAACTATACCAAACAATTTAATTTTTTTTTTTTTTAAAATCTCTAATGACATTAAGGTGTGATTAATAGTTCCTAACTTTGTTCTACAAACCAAAATCAGCGGTAGATTAAAAAATTTAATTAAATCACTCATTAGAAAATTTTTGTTTATTGGAACTTGCAACCCTCCCGCTCCTTCAACCACAACTTTCTTAGAAAATTTTTTTTTTTTAATATTGTCAAAGTCTTTTAAAAAAATTTGCTTTTTTTGTTTTTTAGCTGCAATATTTGGACTTAAAGGATGTTCTAAAAAAAAAGTCTCGTCCATTATAACCTTTTTCTCACAAAGTCTCTCAACAACTTCAGAATCTTTTTCACCATAATCATTATAACCACACTGAATAGGCTTATAGTAAATTGCATCAAGCTTATTTACTAATATTGAAGCAACTATTGTTTTTCCAACATTCGTGTCACTTCCTGATATGAAATATCCTTTAATCACTTATTTTTTAATCTTCTTAATAAATAAACAACTAACATTAAAATTAATGTTCACTCTAGATTTATTTTTTCTGAGATCAAACAATTTGTAATGTTTGTCTTTGATACAAGTATTTGCTCCAATTTTCTTTAAATCAAGAAAGAACTTTAGAGGTCCATTGTAGCTTTTATTTACAATTATTTCTTTATGTTTTAAAACGAATTTTTTTTTATCTAATAATTTTAAAAAAACCTTTGTATCTGGAAAGTTATTAGTCATTTTTTTTTTAGAATCATTATAATTTTTAAAATATTCAAAACTTGATGAATTAGGAAAGGAAAACAACAAAATAGTATTAACTAAAATTTTTTCAGAAACATTCTTTAGGAATCCATAAAAATCGTCAGACCAGTGCAATGACATATTAGAGAAAATAAAATTAAACTTCTGAAAATCATTAAATTCCTCAAAATCAATAATTTCAAATGAAATGTTTTTGCTAGTTATTTTTTTTTTTGCCCTCTCAATCATTTGACCGGATATGTCAATCAAATGTATTTTTTTCAATTTTATAGTTTCAGATATTCTTTCAGAAAACTCTCCCGTACCACATCCTAAATCAAGACCAAAACAATTTTCTCTGAATTTAATTAATTCTTTGTTATCTTTTAGCATCAAATGTAAATAGTTTGAGATATTCTTTTGTATATGTGAGTTTTCATCATAATTTTTTGCACTTTTATCAAAATTTGCCTTGATATTTTTTTTAACTGATCTCATTTTCAATAATTTTTATGAAATTAGTAATAATTCTCAACGTTTTTTTAGGTTCTAGGAATGGAAAACCATGGCTATATGATGAAAAAAATTTAATCTGATGATTTTTACTTTTATTCTTTTCTAACAAATATTTTGAAGGTTCAAAAATTTTATCAGATAATGAATAAATAGAACATATCTTGCAAGACAAATTTCTGAATTTTTCTTCCAGATCGTCTTCATATAAATCTTCTAGAGCTTCAAGTGAACAAGAAAAATCTAATTTATCTTTTGTTTGTTTGTAAAAAGGCAATCCACAATTTTCATAAAAATTAACTAGCACTTTTTCTGGTGATGTGGAAAATTTTTTTATCATTTTTCTTAACATTTTTTTTTTCATCAAAGACTTTCTTTGAAAAGAAATAAAATTAGGGGCTGAGAAAAAATTTACAAGAGCATAACATTCAATTTTTTTTTTTAAAAACCAATTCAAACCATATGAATGAACTATAAAAATGTCTTTTAAATGAGACTCTTTTTGTTTACGAAAGTTTTCAATTTTTGAAAAAAAACCTAAATCCACAAGTTTTGATGCATTAAAACATTTTTCATTCTTCAACAAATCATTAACAGGAGACCAAAAATCACTATCAAAGCCCCAACCATGAATTAAATAAAAATTATACTTCATAAAATTTCAGATCTGGAAATTAACTCTATTAACTTTTCTAATACTTTTTTACTCATCGTAGACGTTAGAGACAATCTTATTCTCTCTGCACCAAGAGGAACAGTTGGTGATCTAATTACCTTCGTAAAAAAACCATTGGCATTTAAATAATTTTTAAGACTTGTACACTTATCAATATCCCCAAGTATTAAGGGAACTATTTGAGAACTTGAATTTCCCGTATTAATTTTTATTTTCTTTAATTCATTGATAAGAAAATGCGAATTACTAAGGATTTTTTTCCTCATATTTGATAATTTAGGAATTATCTTTACTGCTCCATTAATCGACCCAAGTGTTGATGGCGGCAATACAGTTGAGTATATTAAACCTCCACAAGAGTTTGTTATCTTTTCTACAATCTCTCTGGAACTAGATACAAAAGCTCCGTAACTCCCAAAAGATTTGCTAAAAGTGCCTACAATCACTTCATTGTCATTTTTGTTTTTGTCTGAAGCTATGCCGAAACCAGTATCACCAAAAACTCCTAATGCATGAGCTTCATCTAAATATAAAATAGTACTATATTTTTTGGACAAGAACCTTAAGTCTTTAATATTAACTAAATCTCCATCCATACTAAAAACTGTCTCTGAAATTATGATCTTTTGAACGTTTTTTTGGCTTTTTTTTAATAAATATTCTAAATGGTTTAAATCTAAATGAGAATATCTAAATGTTCTTTGTTTAGTCAGTTGACAACCATAATTTATGCTAGAATGATTAAATTTATCTGAAAAAATTAGAGTTTTTTTTCTTTGTCCAAGTGAATTTCCCGTCAATGCTGGAATCATAGTTGAGTTTAGAAGAAAACCACTACCCATTATGATGGTTTTATCATTGCGTGAAAACTTGCTTATCAACTGTTCTATAGTATCTATTTTGTCTAAATTTCCTGATATTAGTCTTGATGATGACAAACTTGTACCAAATTCTTCCAACCACTTCCTTGATTCCTTAATTAGAATTGGGTTTTTTGACAAACCTAAATAATCATTACTAGAAAGATTTATAAGTTCATTTCCATTAAAAATAATTTTGTCACCATCTTTTGGGTTTGTTCTTCCTACAAAATTAACCTTTTCTAGTTTTCTTATGATTTTTTTTTTATTTGTATTGAGCTTTATCACAGTTTATTATTGTTTATTTGCAACATTTTGGGGAGAATTTCAATGAAAGAAGAAACTATTGTTTTGCACGCTGGTCATAGAAGAGATGAAAGCACAACTTCTGTAACAGTACCAATTTATCAAACCACCTCTTATCAATTTAATAGCACTGATCATGCATCGAAATTATTTTCTTTACAAGAATTAGGTAATATCTATACAAGAATAATGAATCCAACTAATGCCGTCTTAGAAGAAAGAATGGCAAAGTTAGAAGGAGGTGCCGCTGCTTTGGCTGTAAGTTCTGGACAGGCTGCCACTGCATTTTCCATTCAAAACATCTGTCATTCAGGTGATAATTTTATCAGTTCCACTGATCTTTACGGGGGAACCTGGAATTTATTTTCAAATACTCTAAAAGAAATGGGGATTGAATGTAGGTTCGTTGATCCAGCAAAACCTGAACAATTTGAAAATGCAATTGATGATAAAACTAGGTGCATATATGCAGAAACCCTACCTAATCCTAAGCTCCAAGTTTTTCCTATTTCAGAGGTTGCTGCAATAGGAAAAAAAAATCAGGTACCATTAATTGTTGATAATACTGCAGCGCCTTATATCTCAAAACCAATCTCTCATGGTGCAAATATAGTTGTATACTCCACAACTAAATATATTGGAGGACATGGTCTTTCAATTGGAGGATTAATAATTGATGGAGGCAATTTTGATTGGGAAGCTGCTGGTTCAAGATTTCAAATGATGAACACACCCGACCCAAGTTATCACGGAGCTGTTTGGTCCCAAGCTGCAAAACCACTAGGACCAATTGCATATATACTTAGGGCAAGAGTCATTCTTTTGCGAGATCTTGGCTCGTCTATGAGTCCATTCAATGCATTTACTTTTATTCAAGGGTTAGAAACCCTTCCACTAAGAATGCAAAGACATTGTGAAAATGCAGAAAAAGTCGCAGACTATCTATCAAAACACAAAAAAGTTGAAAAGACAATTTATCCTAGCCTTATGGATAAAACCTATTTGGAGAGAGCAAAAAAATATATGGATAAAGGTTTTGGGGCTTTAGTTGGTTTTGAACTAAAAGATGGTGAAGAAGCAGGGAAAAAATTCATAGATAATTTAAAAGTTTTGTACCATGTTGCAAATATTGGTGATGCAAGATCTTTAGCCATTCATCCTTCTTCAACTACGCACTCTCAACTTTCAGAAGATGAAAAGCTTGCATCTGGAGTTACTCCTGGTTACGTGAGATTGTCTGTTGGAATTGAACATATTGACGATATACTTGAGGATCTTGAGCAGGCATTAGACAAATCTTAAATGATCTATTTTAATTCAAGAGGCTTTCCATTTCATAGAGGAAGAAGATTAAGAATTAACAGCTCATTAAGAGAAATGGTTTCTGAAACGAATCTTTCTCCTAGTGACCTCGTTATGCCATATTTTATTAGAGAAGATAATGACAACCCAAACATTGAAATGATGCCTGGCATTAAGAGACATACAGAAACAGAACTGATGGAAGAACTAGAATCTCTGAAAGATCTAGGTATTAAAGCAATATCTATATTTCCTAAAGTTAATAAAAAAAAAAAATCTAATGATGCAAAAGAAGCTTTTAATGAAAATAATTTAGTTTGCAAAGTTTTAAGGAAAATCACCAAAAAATTTCCAGAATTAATTGTGATTTGTGATGTGGCTTTAGATGCTTACACTCTAAATGGACACGATGGTTTGACAGACTCTACTGAAAAAATTGATAATGATTCCACGATAGAAGTGTTGTCTAAAATGTCCGTCAATTTTGCTGAAAACGGTTGCCGAGTTGTTGCTCCAAGCGATATGATGGATGGAAGAATTAGATCGATTAGAGAAAGACTAGAATCAAGAAAGTTTCCAGATGTTTGCATACTTTCTTATAGTTCTAAATTTTGTTCAAATTTTTATTCTCCATTTCGAGATGCCTTAGGCAGTAAAAATAATTTGGGTTCTTCAGATAAGAAAACTTACCAAATTGATTTTAGAAATTCAAATGAAGCTTTAAAGGAATCTCTGGAAGATATAAATGAAGGGGCTGACATTGTTATGGTAAAGCCAGCTGGTTATTATCTTGACATAGTAAAAGAATTAAAAACCCATAGTCTAGTTCCTATTTCTGCCTATCAAGTTAGTGGTGAATATGCCATGATAAAAAAATTACAATATGATAGTATCAATGTTTACAAAGATACAGTTATAGAAAGTATCTATTGTATAAAAAGAGCTGGAGCAGATATAGTTTTTTCATATTTCTCTAAGGAAGTAGCAGAATGGTTAAGATAAAAAATCAAAGAATAAACTTGATTTATTAGACTTATAATATTAAAAAAAATCATCAAATTAAATTATTAATCAGGAGATTTTATGTCAAGAAAACACCCAGGTAGATTTCATATAGCCATTCCAGGCCCTACAAACATTCCAGAAAGAATTTTAAATGCAATGCATATTTCCTCTGAAGATCAAAGAAACCCAGAAATACCTGAATTAACAATACCACTTTACAAAGATGTGAAAAAAGTTTTTAAGTCGGAAAAAGGAACGGTTTTACTTTTTCCAGGTTCTGGAACAGGAGCATGGGAATCGGCAATAACAAACACATTGTCTCCTAATGAAAAAGTTTTAATTTATCGTTTTGGACAATTTAGTCTTTTATGGACTGATATGTTCAAAAGACTAGGTCTAGATGTAGAGGTTGTTGATAGAGAATGGGGTACTGGAACTCCTCCTGAAGAAATTGAAAAAACATTAAAAGCTGATACTGATCACAAAATAAGAGTGGTTTGTGTTACTCAAAATGAAACTGCCACTGGTGTTTCATCTCATGTTGATGATGTTAGAAAGGCTATGGATTCGGCAAATCATCCAGCTCTTCTTTTTGTTGATGGTGTTAGTTCTATTGCATCAATTGATTTTCGAATGGATGAATGGAAAGTAGATTGTGCAATTTCTGGTTCACAAAAAGGTTTTATGCTTCCATCGGGTATGGCCATTATGTGTGTTAGTGAAAAGGCATTAGAAGCTCATAAAACAGCAAAATTAAAAAGATGCTATTATTCGTGGGAAGATCAAATTGCAACCAATAAAGATGGATATTTTCCATATACCCCTCAAATTCCAATGTTAAGAGCTCTTCAAGAATCTTGCAATATGTTATTTGAAGAGGGACTTGAAAATGTATTTAAACGTCACCACAGAATTGCAGAGGGAGTTAGGCAAGCAGTACTGGAAGGGTGGAATCTTAAATTGTGTGCTAAAGAAAAATATTGGTATTCCGACACAGTTACGGCTGTGGTTGTACCTGAAGATAAGGATGCCAAAGAGGTATTGTCAACAGCTTTTAGTAAATATCATCTTTCTTTAGGAGCAGGTTTAACCCAAGTGGCTGGAAAAGTTTTTAGAATTGGTCATCTGGGAGACTTAAATGAACTTCAAACTTCGGCATTTATATCTGGTGCTGAGATGGCTATGATAGATTCTGGAATAAATGTTAAACCTGGAAGTGGTATGGCTGCTGCCTCAGAATATTGGAGAAAGAATTTATAAAGTCTTATGAAAGATATAAAAGTATTAGTAACCAGAAAATGGCCTAAAAAAGTAGAAAGCAAATTATCACAAACTTTTGATACAAAGTTGAATGTATCTGACACACCTTTAACTGAATCAGAATTAATTAAAGCAATGCAAGACTATGATGCTTTATTACCTACTGTAACTGATAAAATAAACGATAATATTATTAGTTGTGAAAATAGAAAAGTAAAAGTTATTGGTAATTTTGGTGTTGGGTTCAACAATATTGATATTGATTCTGCAAAAAAAAATGGGATTGTTGTAACTAATACTCCTGAAGTCTTAACTGATTGTACAGCTGACATTGCAATGTTATTGATGCTTGGAGTTGCCAGAAGAGCTGGAGAAGGAGAGCCTCATGTTAGAAATAGCGAATGGTCAGGTTGGAGACCTACTCATATGATGGGGACAAAAGTAACGGGAAAAGTTCTAGGCCTTGTTGGAATGGGAAGAATTGCTCAAGCGATGGCACAAAAGTCCCATTTTGGATTTGGTATGAAAATCATTTACTTTGATCCATATTTTAAAGATGAAAAAATTAAAAATAAGTTTTCAGCTAAATCATGTGATTCAATTGATGCTTTGCTTTCAGAGGCCGATTTTGTCTCTCTTCACTGTCCATCAACATCGGAAACTCAAGGTTTAATTAATAATGAAAAATTAAAAAAGATGAAAAATTCTGCATATTTAATCAACACTGCAAGAGGAGATATTGTAGTTGAAGATGATTTAATCTCTGCACTTAAAACTAATTTGATTAAAGGTGCTGGTTTGGACGTTTACTTAAATGAACCAAATGTGCCTGAAACTCTAAGAAATTTATCAAATGTTTTTTTATTACCCCACCTTGGCAGTGCTACCGAGGAAACGAGAGAAGCAATGGGTATGAGAGTTTTTGAAAATGTTTCTTCATTTTTTAATAACAAAGAACCTAAAGACAGAGTAGTTTGATCAAGTGAAAAACTCTAGAAGAGTTGACACAAAATTAGAGGATTTTACTAATCACTTAGTTGAACTTTTTGATTTTGGAGTTTCTCAAGTTAAACCACAAAATATTCTAGGAAATTTTCTGTCATGTGACGACAGGAAAATTGTAGTTACAGAAAAAAAAAGAGAAATTATTTATCCAAACATAAATCAAGTATTTATTCTTTGTATCGGAAAAGCTTCTACTAATATGGCTAAGACTGCTAAAAAAATATTATCTAGTTCAAAATGTAAAATAAAAAATGGAGTAGTTGTTGTTAACAAGGAAAACTTCAAAAATGTAAATGGTTTCAAATGTTTTTCATCTGGTCATCCAATCCCAAATTCCAACGGTTTAAAAGCTTCAAAATTTATTAAAAAATATCTACAAAATTCAACTAAAAAGGACCTAGTTTTAGTTTTCTTATCAGGAGGAGGATCTTCACTATTGCCATTTCCAGCTCCAGGCATAACACTCAAAGATAAAATCAAGATGAACAAAATACTTTTAGAATCTGGAGCAAACATAAAAGAAATTAATACTGTAAGAAAACATCTTTCACTAATAAAAGGTGGAAACCTTGCAAAAATGTGTATGCCATCAAATGTACATTGTTTTGTTCTTTCAGATGTTGTAGGTGATGACTTAAGTTCAATAGCAAGTGGATTAACAACACCTGACAATTCAACTTTCTCAGACGCAGAAAAGATTATGAAGAAATACAAAATATGGAAAAAATCACCAAAACAGATTCAAAATCACATTCTGTTAGGTCTTAAAAATAAAAAATTAGAAACACCAAAGGAAAATAATTCTATTTTCTGGAAAGTCAAAAACACATTGATTGGTAGCAATAATATTTGCCTTCAGAACATACAAGAACATTCTAACAAAAATAATATTAAATCTAAAATTTGGAAAAAAAATATTGATGAAGATGTTATTGTTCTTTCAAAACAGTTCACTGAATATTTGACAAAACAAAAACATAAAAAACCTTTCTTATTAATTTCTGGTGGTGAAACAACTGTTAAGATTAGGGGAAAGGGTAAAGGAGGTAGAAACCAAGAATTTGCACTTCAATTTTTAAAAGAAATTAAAAAGAAAAAGCCTTCTCTTAAATTTATACTTCTTTCTGCAGGAACAGATGGTCGAGATGGTCCAACAAATGCTGCGGGTGCAATGATCAACCACAACTCTCTAAAAGAAATTAAAATAAAAAAAATAGATCTAACTAAAGAACTCAGAAACAATAACTCTTATGAGGTATTGAAAAAAATAAAATCACTTGTAATAATAAAAGGAACGGATACAAATGTTGCTGATGTCCAACTATTGTTTCTTATTTAGGAATGGATGTTTTAAAAAAAAATAACGTATCACTAAAAAGTTCTCTAGATTTTCCATGTTCATACATAGTTGGGAATAAGGAAAGAAGACTCTACGTCAATTTTAAGAATTCCCAAAAGAAGAAATTTCTGATCACTGAATTTACCAAAAATGGATTCCGAAGAAATTATGATCATATGTATATTCCCGTATGTACTAATTGTCGATTATGCGTCTCATCGAGAATCGATGTTCAAAACTTTGTGCTTTCTAAAAGTAACAAAAGAAATCTCTATCTTAATAAGGATCTAGTTCTTAAAAAAAAAGTTGTGAATTTAAACAATCAACGATTTAAATTGTTTAAAGAATATTGTCAAGCAAGACATAAAGAAGGTCAAATGAAAGAAATGAATATGCAAGAGTTTGAAAATTTTTTTTATAAAGCACCTAACAAAATAGAAATATATGATCTCATTGACAAAAAAAAGGAATTATATGGATCAATTTTACTTGATATTTTAGAAGATGGTTATTCTGCTGTTTATAGTTTCTTCAATCCAACATACAACACTCGTGGTCTAGGGAAAAACTTAATATTAAGAATCATCCATGAACTCAAGTTAAAAAAAAAAACTTATTTATATTTAGGTTTTTGGGTAAAAGAATCAAAAAAGATGAGTTATAAAATGTCATTTGATAGTGTTCAACTATTTGTTAACGGGAAATGGTTGAGCAAGAATCTTGTAAATTTCTGACTTTCATTATCAATTGACTCCTGAAAATAAATTTTTTAGCATTTTGATCAAAATTTTTTTCAAAGAAGTAACTAGTTATTCTTAATGCTTCAGAAATTTGATTAAAATTAGGTTTAGAATTATCATTTTTTAAAAAATCAGGAATCTTAAATAATTGTTTTTCATATTTTTTTCCTACTGAATAACTAACTGCATTGCCAGATTTAGGTGATAGAAAATAAATATTTTCTCTGACACCTGTCACAGCACATTGATTAAAATTCAAGCCATAACCAATATTCTTTAAAAAATTTAACTCCCAGATTATATAGTCATATAAAATTTTTTTTTTACTATCTTCACTTGATTCTGCCAATCTTTCTAATTCAACATAAACTTCATAATTTTTTTGCCACAAAGGAAGTAATTTTAAACATAATTCAGCAGCACTAGCTTTAATAAGTGATAAAAGAAATAATTTATTATTAACAATTGATGAATCTTTAATATCAAAATTCATAAAACCCAATCCATCAGTTGTTCTAGATTTCCAGGTAAAAAATATTTTGTCAAGGTTTGAAACTGAGAATTTATTATTTTTGGTAGGTTTAGTAAATCCTTTGATCAATCCATTTTGTCTTGATAAAACATACATAATCTTTGAAGTTTCCCCATATTTTTTAGATCCAAGAAAAAAACCTTCATCAACAATTTTCATATTTATTCCATCTTAAATTAATTGTTTTTTTTCAACACAATCAAATCTAAATAAATCTTTTTTTTAAGTAATTTCTCAATATCAATTCTTGATCTTATTCCTATTTCTTTGATTTTTTTTCCACTTTTACCTATTATAATGGACTTTTGGGAATCCTTGTCGGTTAGAATTTTTTGGTGAATGCTAATTAATTTTCCAGCATCCTTAATTTCTGTTTCAACCTGAACTGAGTATGGCAATTCTTTGTTTAGAAGCTGGAAAATTTTTTCTCTTGTAATTTCAGAAACCTGAAATCTTATGCTTTTGTCAGTTTGAATGCTTTTTTCATAAACCCAAGATCTGGTTGGCATATGCAAACTAATTTTCTTAATTAAATATTTAACATCCTTATTTTTCTTTGCTGAAATCATAAAAGTTTCCTTGAAGTTAAAAAACATATTTAATTTTTCAGAAATCTCTAATAAATTCTTCCTCGGAACAAGATCAATTTTATTAATAACCAAAAAATTTTTTTTGTAAAAATTAAATATCTTTGTTAAGTGGATTATTTGATTTTCTGTTATTTTTTTTAAAACATCAAAAATAAAAATATTTAAATCGATATTGTCATTATTTTTTGTTAATGATCTAGCTAAGTTTTTACTTTGATGTTTTTTTGAAAAAACAATTCCGGGTGTATCAGAAAATATCAATTGTGTATTCTTATAATTAACAATACCCTTAATTTCATCCTTAGTAGTCTGAACTTTAGAGGATACTATGGAAATTTTCTTTTTTATAATTGCATTTAAAAGTGTTGATTTTCCTGAGTTGGGGAAACCAGACAATAAAATTAATCCACATTTTTTTTTATATATTAATAAAATTTTTTTAATAATTTTGTGGCCGCATTTATTTCTGCATCTTGTTTGCTTTTACCTTTTGCAGTTGAAAAAGACTGATCATCAATCTTAACTTTAATTGTAAAAACAGGCTTGTGATCAGGTCCAATTTTTTTAATTAATTCATAAGTTGGCAATCTTTTTTTATTTTTTAAACACCATTCTTGCAATTTAGACTTTGGATCATAGAGCGGTAAATCATCTTCATTTAAATATTTTTTCCATAATTTCAAAATAATCTTTGATGCCACTTCTAAGTTTGAATCCAGAAAGATTGCTGCAACTAACGCTTCAAGTGAATTGGCTTTTATGGATTCAATTGAAGATTTGCTAAGATCATTTGCTAATTTAACATACTGATCCAGACTAATGTCACCTGCTACTTTTTTAAGAGTTTTTTTGCAAACCAAATATGACAATCTTTTAGCCAAGTCTCCCTCGGATTCATCTTTAAACTTTTGGTAAATTTCATTTGAAATTATCAACCCTAAAACTCTATCACCTAAAAATTCAAGCCTTTCATAATTAAATTTTTTAGAATTTTCGTTAAAACTAGAATGGGTTATTGCAACATCTAATAAACTCAAATCTTTAAAACTGTAAGAGATTTTTTTCATTAAAGTGGTGTAATCATTCATCGCACTCATTAACCATTTTCTGGTAATAAACTTACAAAAAATCTGTTCTTTCTGAGAGCCGGGTACCAGGTCCAAAATTTCAGAAAACTTCCAATTTCTGCATCAAAAGATATAAAAACAAGCTCTGCTCTACCTATAAGGTTCTTTTTGGGAACAAAACCAATAAATCTACTATCCAATGAATTATCTCTATTATCTCCTAAGACAAAATAAGAATCACTAGGTATCACTGTTTCTTTAAAATAATCTGTTTGTTTGATTTTTTTTTTGTTTTCATAAACATTATAAGAATTTCCATTTGGAAGAGTTTCTTTAAACTTACCTAGAAAGTATGAAGTGTTGTGTCGGGCATCATTATATTTTTCATCACCAACAAATTCTCTACTAATTTTTTCTCCATTTAGAAAAATTTGATTTGATTCTATTTTTATCTTATCTCCAGGCAGTCCTATCAATCTTTTAATGTAGTCAGTTTCGTTGTCTTGAGGTGTTTTGAAAACCACAACATCGCCTCTTTCCGGTTGACTAAAAAAAATTCTACTTGGGATCAGAGGGATGCTGAAAGGAAGTGAATGTTTAGAAAAACCATAAGAAGATTTTGACACAAACAGATAATCTCCAACCTTTAAGGTAGGATACATTGACCCAGAAGGAATGCTAAAAGGTTCATAGAAAAAACTTCTAATAACAAGGGCTGCCAAGATTGCATAAAAAATTGACCTAAAATTTTCTTTAACCTTGTCTTTAGACTTTAGGACTATAGGTTTTTTTTCATCCTTCTGAATTTCATCATTAAAATCTAATTTATCTTTTAACTCTTCTTTTAATTTTTTTTTCATTTGCAATAAGAATCTAATATTATGGTTTTATATACCAATTCAAATATCTTATCATTAAAAATAATCTAAGAATTCTTGTGTCCTATTATTTTCATAAAGTTCTTTATGGTGGATTCCAGCCCATCAAATAAAGACTGAGAGATTAAAAAATGTCCTACATTTAACTCAACAACTTCTGGAATAGATGAAATGTTACTAACATTTTTAAAATCCAGCCCATGGCCTGCATGACATTCCAAACCAATTTCAGAACAAAAAGTGGCAGCATCAAAAATTTTTTTCAATTCATCATCAAAATTTTTGTGCTTGAATAATCTTGAATACTTTCCCGTATGCAACTCTACAGCATAAACCCCAAGTTCCTTGGCAGCTTTAATCTGGTTTAAATCAGGATCAATAAACAATGAAGTTCTTATTCCACTTTCTATTATTTCTGGTAAAAAACTGCTTAAATAATGCTTTTGATTTTTAACATCTAATCCTCCTTCAGTCGTCAATTCTTCCCTTCTTTCAGGTACTATACAACATGCAAAAGGAAAAGTTTTGAGGCAAATTTTTTTCATTTCATTTGTCGCTGCCATTTCTAAATTCAATGGCAGAAGATTAGATGATTTCAAATCCATCACATCTTGGTCTCTGATATGCCTTCTATCTTCACGCAAATGGACCGTTATACTATCAACTTTTATTTCTCTTAATTTTTTTGCCACTCTAATTATGTTTGGAAAGTCTTCGTCTCTAGCATTGCGAAGAGTTGCAACATGATCAATATTAATCCCTAGTTTTATTTTTTCTTTCATAATTTGTTTTTTCTAAAAAATGTTTGCTCACCTTATAAGTAATCAACCAGATTATAATTGCAATAGGAATACTACCAAGTAAGGTTGGATAGAAAAGCTTTTCAAAATTATTAATGAAAAAAAGTATCCGAAACTCATAATTTTCTAATGGTTGAAAATAAGACAACACTCCGATTTTATATGCAAAATAAAAAAAGAACGGGAATGTCCATGGGTTTCCAATGATTGTTCCAACTGTTGCTGCAATTAAATTACCCCTCATCAACCATGTTCCGGAATAACAAATTATCAAGTGAAGACCTAAGAGAGGAGTAAAGGAAACTGAGACTCCCCAAGCAAGGCCTATGGCAACAGCCTCTGGAAAATCTTTAATACTATATATCTTTTTTCTTTGTAATTTAAAAAATCTTAAAAACTTTTTCATTAATTGATATTTAATTTTGGGCTAAAATCCATTTACAATCTAGAGACATTATCTACAAAATCAGAAGTCCTTAAAGAGACAATCACTTTCCTTAAATGGTTAAGATCTTTAACATCTATTTCTAAATTTATTTTAAAGAAATCGCTATTTCGATCAGTTATTTTTAAATTCCTAATGTTACTCATTGATCTCCCCACTATCGATGACAAAACTCCTAAAGCCCCTATTTTGTTTTTTATGGTTACATTGATCTTGGCAACAAATGAAGATTTTTTTGGCACAAATCTCTCCCAAGTAACATTGATTATTTTGGATTTATTAATCTCAATCTTTTTTAATTCCTCGCATGCATCAAGATGAACAATCAAACCTTTACCTTCCAAAATATAAGCCACAACTGAGTCACCTAATATAGGGTTGCAACAATTTGCATAATGAATGCTCATCCCTGGAGTTAATCCTTTTAATAATAATGGAGAATTTGATTCTTTTCTTTTTTCCTTCACTTCATTTAATAAAACAATTTTGTCATTTTGTTTTAATAGTTTTTGACCTGGAAACATTGAATATATAATCTTTGACGCAGAGATGCTTCCATCACCAATTTTCTTGAAAAGATCATTAATGTCTTTCAATTTAAACTTTTCCAACACACTCTTTATATTTCTCTCTGAATATCTTATCTTCTCATTTTTAAATTGATTAATTAAAATCTCTTTTCCTAATTTTCTAAAATCATCATCTTCTTTATTATGAAGAAATCTTTTTATGCATACTCTAGCTTTACCAGTTATTGACAAATCTAGCCACTCAGGGCAAATTACATTTTCTTTTCCACAGATTATCTCAACCTGATCACCATTCTTCAGTTTGGTATATAAAGGCTTGACAGAATTATTTATTTTTACGCCATTGCAACTCGAACCAATGTCTGTATGAACAGAGAAAGCAAAATCTAATGGCATAGCTCCCTTAGGCAATGATATTAAATCACCTTTTGGAGTGAATACAAAAACTTGGTCTGAATACATCTGTAACTTCGTATATTCAAGAAATTCTTCAGGTTCTCTAGATTGATCAAGAATATCTAAAATCTGTCTTATCCATTTATACTGTTTTCCCTCTTTTTGATTTATCTTGTCTTTGTAAAGCCAGTGTGCTGCAACCCCAAATTCTGCCAGATCATTCATTGCAAAAGATCTAATTTGTATCTCAATTCTTTGATTAACTGGGCCAATTAGTGTTGTATGAATTGATTGATAACCATTGGGTTTAGGAGTTGAAATATAGTCTTTGAATCTGCCTGGAACATAGGAATATTTTCTGTGAAGAAGACCTAAAACCTTATAACATTCTTCAACATCATCAACCAAAATTGTAAAAGCCATAATATCTGATAACTGGGAAAAATTTACGGACTTTACATTCATTTTTTTCCAGATTGAAAATGGTTTCTTTTCTCTTCCAAAAATCTTACCTTTAATCTTATTTTCAAGGAGTAAAACTCTAATTCTCTTTATTGTTTTTTCCAAAACATCTTCATCTTGCTGTCTCAGCATATTTAATCTCTGAATTATGGACTCTCTAATTTCTGGTTCTATTACCTTGAAACTTAGATCATCAAGTTCAGTTCTTATTTCTTGCATACCTAACCTTTCGGCTAAAGGTGCATAGATTTCTAAAGTCTCATAGGATATTCTATTTCTTTTTTCATTGTCTTTAATGAAATCTATAGTTCTCATATTGTGCAATCTATCTGCAAGTTTAACCAATAAAACTCTAATGTCTTTGGAGGTGGCTAATAATAATTTCCTAAAATTTTCTGCCTGACTGAATTTATCTGATCGACCTTCAAGTTTTGACAATTTTGTAACTCCATCCACCAAGTAAGAAATTTCATTGCCAAAATTCTCTTTTATGTCTTTTAAAGTGCATTTTGTATCCTCCACGACATCATGCAGCAAAGCAGTAATTATAGTCATTGAATCAAACTTATGATCAGCAAGGATTCCTGCAACCTCTAGAGGATGCAAAAAAAATGGATCTCCAGAAGCTCTTTTTTGACTCCCATGAGCCTTCATTGAAAAAACGTAAGCTTTATTTAGAAGCTGCTCTTCAACACAGGAATCATAAGATTTTACTTTCTCAATTAATTCTACTTGTCTTAACACAAGAAAATTTTAAGACAAACTGAATCAATTTTAAATATGATTTTGTTTTTTTTTTTTTTTAGCTGATTTTTGAATCGGGTTTTTCATCCACTGAAGATTCTAAATTCCCAGTTTCTGTTGACTCATTCACACCTTCTTCTTGAGAATTAAATTCCTCAGAATCATCGTCAGGTGAATTAGAGTCTTTCTTCTGGTCAATTAGCTTTTGAATTTCTGTCTGAGTTAGATAAATTTTCTTTCTCTTTTTTTCCGATGCATTTTCTTTTTCAAAATTGTCAAAAGAAACTTGTGATGCATTTTCATTCATTGGCATAGCCTGATCATCATCAATATCTGTGTCCTCGACAGGTTGATATTTTTGAGAAGTTTTAACTACAGAATCCCATATATCAACTAAATCTACTTTCTTCTCTGCTATTTCTCTTAAGGCAACTACTGTATTTTTATCATTATCAATCGACACATTAGAATCACTGCCTGAAGTTAACTCTCGGGCTCTTCTGCAAGCATAGATCACCAGTTGAAATCTATTAGGAATTGATGTGACGCAATCTTCAGTAGTAACTCTAGCCATTATATTAATTTATAAAGAATTAATTATTTTTTTAGTCATTTATATAAAAAATCTTTTGTTTTGCAAGAGATTTCAACAAACTTTTTGCTTTTTTTTTTATTACTGGGTGTACCCATTCTGGATCCAAATCACAAATTGGTTGCATAACAAATCTCCTAAGATGCATTCTTGGATGAGGTAGAATTAGGTCATTATCATTTAAAATCGTATCATTGTAGGACAACAAATCTAAATCAATTATCCTAGGCTCATTTTTAAATTTTCTTATTCTCCCAAACTTAATCTCAAGATGCAGCATCTTGCTAAGAATTTCTAAAGGTTTTAGATCTGTTTTAATACATATAACACAATTTACGTACCAAGGTTGATCAGACTTTGGCATTGGTTCTGTTTCATAAAATTTAGAAACACTAGAAACAAGAAAATATTTTTCTAAAAATTTTATAACCTCTATACAGTTATTATATGGCGAACCATATAAGTCAGAATTCAAGTTGGATCCAATAGCTACTAAAATCATGTTTTTTTTGCAAGTCTTTCTTTTTCTCTTTTCCAATCTTGTTGTTTCTTATATTCTCTTAAATCAGATTTTTTTCTTCCTTTTGAAACACCTAATTCAATTTTCGCAAAACCTTGACCATTAAAATGAATATTTATTGGAATCAAGGTAAAGCCGTTATTTTTTGCCTTCAAAGAAATTTTTTTTATTTCTTTTTTTTTTAAAAGTAATTTTTTAGGTCTAGTATTATCTATGTCTTGTGGATTATTTTTGTAATTTTTCAAATCTATATAAAGATTGAAAATCCAAATCTCACCATCTTTTTCTCTTGCATATGCATTATCTAATGCAACCCCACCCTCTCTTATGGACTTTATCTCATGCCCATTTAAAACAATTCCAGCTTCAACCTTTTCAACAATCTCAAAATTATATCTAGCCTTTCTGTTTTCAATAATTTTAGTTCTTGTTTTTTTCACCAAACTATTTACAAAGTTTTAATTCTTCTAAAACTTTTTCTATCTTTTTTGCAGTTTCTTTAGATACAGAAACCATAGGAAGTCTCATTATATTTTTACACCTCTTCAATTTACTTAGCGCATATTTTACAGGTGAAGGACTGGTTTCAATAAAAAGCACTTTGTTTAGGGGGAAAATCATATGATTTAAATTCATGGCTTCATCAATATTTCTATTTTGCCAAAACTTGAAAATATTGGAACAAATCCTAGGAATGACATTAGCCGTCACTGAAATACAACCAATTCCACCACTAATTAAAAAAGATAGAAACGTAGAGTCTTCTCCAGACAACTGAAAAAAATTCTTTCCACATTGTTCATAAACTTCTAATGGAGTATTAAGATCACCTGTAGCATCTTTAACTCCAACAATGTTATTGATTCTAGACAACCTTTTAATTGTATTAGAATTAATTTCAACGACCGATCTTCCAGGAATATTATACAAATAAATAGGTAAATTATTGGAACATTCAGCAATCTTCTCAAAATGTTTATACAGACCCTCTTGGGTTGGTTTGTTATAATATGGAGAAACTAATAGTGAAGCATTTGCTCCCACTTTTTTTGCATGTTCAACCAATTCGATTGATTCTTTTGTAGAATTTGATCCACATCCAGCCATAACAGGAACTCTAGAGTTTGCCCTTTTGATAATAAATTCAGTTACTTTTTTGTGCTCATCATGATCTAATGTTGGTGATTCACCAGTAGTACCACAAGATACCAATCCATGGGAACCTTCAGCAATCAAAAAGTCTATATGATTACCTAAACAGTCGAAATCAATCTGAAAGTTTTTTTCAAAAGGCGTTATTACCGCCGGTATAGAACCTTTAAAGATCATTTTTTAAATTAACATTTTTATATATAATTAAATAATATTGTTGCCTTCTCATCCTTAGGAAATAATATATATGGTTTTATGATAGCAAATTTATTTAGGATCAAGTTTTTTTTTTTACTTTGCTTTTTTGCCCCTTTGTCTCCAAATTCATTGGAATATCCCAGGCCCATAGCAAAACCAGAAATCAAGACAAGCGCATATAAGGATGTTTTTGATCAAATAAAAAAACAAAATTGGTCAATGGCTTTAGCTGTAGCAAGTGACTATCAAAATAGTACTTTAACTTCTTATATAAAGTGGTTAGACATTACTCGACCTGGAAGCAACCATAAATTCGACTTTCTTGTGGATTTTTATCAAAACCATAAACACTGGCCAGAAAAAGAAAAAATCATCGAAAAGATAGAATCTTCTATCAATAAAAGTATTAATCCATTAGAAATAATTAATTGGTTTAAAGACAATCCACCAATGTCGAGTAAGGGAGAAATTGATTTTTTAGAGTCCAAGTTGAAGATTGGGGATAGTTCTCAAAAAACAAAGACAATAAAGGAAATCTGGGTTAATAAAAATCTAACTTTTAAACAACAAAAATATTTTACTAGAAAATACAGCAAATATTGGTCACAAGAAGATAATTGGAATAGGTTTGAACGATTAATCTATGAAGGGAAAAACATCTCTGCAAGAAGAACTCTTAACAGAATTTATGGTGATCTTAGAAAATTAGGAGAAGCAAGGCTAGGGCTTAGTCAAAGAAGCCCTAACGTATCTGAATTGATAAATAGAGTTCCTAATCATCTAAAAAATGACGCAGGTTTAATTTATGAAAGAATGAGGTGGAGAAGAAAAGCAAAACTCGATACTGCAGTTGAACTTTTAGAATCACCTCCAAATGAAATCCAGAATGTCAGAAACTGGTGGATTAATTCTAGAATTGTAATAAGAAGACTTTTAAATGAAAAAAAATATTCAAAAGCATATAGAGTTTTAAAAAAGCATAATTTACCTTTAAGAGAATCATCTGGATTGGAAGCAGAATGGCTAGCAGGTTGGGTGGCATTATGTCACTTAAAAAAACCTACTATGAGCATAGTCCACTTTAAAAATGTTTTTGAAAATAGTAGTGATCAAAACATCAAATCCAAAGCTGCATATTGGTTGGCATTGGCATATGAAAAAAATGATCAAAATGAAAAATTAATTAGAAAATGGCTATTAGAGTCTGCTAAAAATAAATTTACATTTTATGGACAGAATGCAGCCATAAGAATTGGTAGTTTCAATTTTGATGAAAATAATTCTGCTTTAAAAAAACCTTTTGGGTTTGATGATCTGTTTGAAGTAATAAAAATCATAAAAATGTCTAATCAGAATTTAGACAAAACTTTTCCTTTTTTTTCACAATTGATAGATTTATCAAAATCGATTGATGAGAAACAATTTGTCTTAAACATTGCCAATAATGTAAACAGCCACCACCTAACATTAAGGTTGTCCAGAAAACTAGAAGTCCCATCTCTAAAGTATTCCTACCCACTAATTGAAGATTATATTCCTGAACAATTTAAAAACTCGTCAGCAACTTTAGCTTTGATTCATGCCATCACACACCAAGAGAGTAATTTTAAAATTAATGCCTATAGCTCAGCTGGAGCCAGGGGGTTAATGCAATTAATGCCTTATACAGCAAAGAGGGTGGCAAGAGATTTGCGAATTAGATACTACAAGTCCGCATTAACTAAAAACCCGCAATATAATGTTACACTCGGTACTACCTATATTAATAAAATGCTAATAAAATTTGACCAATCTTTACCTCTTGCTCTTGCGGCATATAATGCAGGACCAAATAGAGTGAAAATTTGGTTGAAAAGATATGGTGACCCAAGAAGTGATCAAATAGATTATTTAGATTGGATTGAGTCAATTCCTATTTCAGAAACAAGATTTTATGTAAAAAAAGTACTATCAAACCTCAGAATATATCAAAAAAAATACGGACTAAAGCTTTATGAGGTTAAAAACATTAGATTTGGCAATAAATTTGCAATGCCATATTGACATAATGACATTTTGACATTATTATGTAAAATGAGCACTGCCTTTTTGGGGTGCTAATATTAATCTTGCTTAAACTTAAGGAGATAAAAATGCAAAATAATATTACAACTATAGATAAAAATAAATTTATCCCATATTCTGTCGGATTTGATGATTTGTTTGATAGATTATTTGATCTTGACATTAATTCTTCGGGTTATCCTCCCTACAACATTAACAAAATAGACGAAAATAATTATCTAATTGAGATGGCCCTTGCTGGTTTCAGTAAAGGTGATGTTGAAATTGAAATGGCTGATAATGAATTAACTGTAAAGTCAAATAAAACTGACGATCTCGAAAAAAACAAGACAAATGTCAATTCTACACTGATTCATCAAGGCATATCTAATAGATCATTCATCAGGAAGTTCACACTTTCTGAAGAAATACAAGTTAAAGATGCTGAGATGAAAAATGGGATGTTATACATTAGCTTAAAAAAAATAATTCCCGACCACAAAAAACCTAAATTAATCTCAATCAAGTAATTACAAGGATGCAGGGGCTAGTAAAAATTACATTCTAGCCCCGCCCTTTCAAAAATATCATTTGATTATTTATAATTGACTTATAAATAAAATATATTAATAATAGTTATCATTTTCATTTTTAAGGAATTTTTTTATGACTCCTGGTTTGGTTGGTTCGACAATAGTTTGGTTTAGAGAAGGCTTTGAAATTTGGTTGATTCTTCAAATGGCTTGGTTGATGGTACAAAATCAAAAACAAAAAATCGTACTATTTTCTTCAACTGCAATTGGAGTTTTGGTTGCCTTAACTCTTGGTGCATTTGCAAAAGATTTTGTGGAACAAGATTTTGAATTTGTTGAAGCCATTACCGCCATCTTCGCTTCATTTTTATTATTTTGGACAGCATGGTATTGCCATAGTGCTCAAAAAAATGTTGAAATCATAAAAGACAACTTAAAAAATAATGGCTCAATTCTAGCACTTGCCATAGTGGTTTTTTTAACTGTCATTCGCGAAGGAGCTGAAATTGTAGTATTTCTGAGTGGACTTTATGTTGCAGGAAGCACATTTCTTGACATAGGTTTAGGTGCTTTTGCAGGTCTAGGTTTGCTTTTGGTCGTAGCAATATATGCAGCCAAAAAATTAAGAAAAATTCCTGTCGCTAAAATCTTTGGCTCTTCAAAATGGCTATTCACTAGTTTAGCAATTTACTTTCTTTATTATGGCATTCATGAACTGATGGAATGATATGAATGAAGAAAAACTTAATATGTCTTTACGCAAATTTCTAAAGAACGTAGGCATTAATTCTCAAAGACTAATAGAAGACAAGGTTAGAGAAGCAGTGAAATCAGGACAAATAAATGATAGTCAAAAGATCAAAATCACCGCAAAAATACACTCAGACTCTATTCAATTGTCAGAAGAAATTTCTGGCGAGTTGGATCTTGAAATATAAAATTGGCTAAAAATCAAAACAATAATTCTAGAAACCAGCTTGAATTATGCATAAGTAAAAACAAAGATATTAATAATGAAATAATATGTCAACAAGATTTCCTTCACAAACAAGCACTTGATAATCCTCTAGAATTTATAATATTTTATGTT
Organism: uncultured Alphaproteobacteria bacterium; assembly: GCA_964484795.1. GTDB lineage: Bacteria > Pseudomonadota > Alphaproteobacteria > Methylaequorales > Methylaequoraceae > CAZAFN01. The sequence continues at coordinate 59,528 of CAZAFN010000002.1, forward strand.
TTTACTGTAATCTTCATTGCATTTCTATTCCAGTTTTCACGAAAAGGAAAAGATAAAAGAAAACTTCCTAAACAATGATTTAGAAAAATCACAAAATTGTTTTTTTAAATTTTATTCTCTTTTAAACGAAATTAACTACAACAAGTTTCCATCTAGAAAACTTCTTATAATTTTATTTTTTGAAGTTAAAAAATCTTGTTTCAATGATTGTTCAATAATTCTTCCATTCTGCAGAAAAATCACCTCATCGGCTAATCGTTTAGCTTGAAACAAATCATGAGTTACCATTATGATTTTCTTTTTCCTTTTTTCTTGAAACAAAAAAAATTCAATTTTTTTTACAAATTCATTATCTAGGTTTGCACAGGGTTCATCTAAAATCAACAAATCTGGTTCTACGCATAAAGATCTAATGAAAGATAAAAACTGTTTGTTTCCAGCCGATAATTTCCTAGCAGATAATTTTTTTTTTTCAAAAAAATCAAAATGTTGTAGTAAAAAATTTATTCGATTATCCACAAAATCTTGATCAAATCCAGAAATCTTCATTGGATACGCTAAATTGTCATATACACTCCTTCTAAGAAAAACAACATTCTGTGAAACATAGCCAACTTTTATTTTTTGATTGTTTAATATTACATTTCCACTGGTTGGTTTTACCAAGCCTTTAAGAATTTTTGTTAATAAAGTTTTGCCTGAACCATTAGGGCCTAATATGACAGTAATGCCTGAATCAGAAAATTGTAGTGACAAATTATTGAAAAATTTTCTTTGATTAATTGAAAAACAGATTCTTTCCAATGAAATATTAAAACCATAGTCAATCATAAGAAAACTTCTTAGCCATTAATTTTACAATCATTACAAGTGAATTTAATATAATTGCTATGAAGATAAGAATTATCCCTAGTGACATTGCTAAAGTTAAGTTTCCCCTTGAAGTTTCCAAAGCAATTGTTGTTGTCATCACTCGTGTAAAATGAATTATGTTGCCTCCAACTATTATTATGGCACCAACCTCTGATAAAGCTCTTCCCAAACCAGTAAGTATGCATGTAAACATTAGAAATCTAGCATCCCACAAAATGGTTTTAATTTTATCTAACAGACTAGCATTTACTACAAGCATTAATTCCTCATATTCATTAGATATTTGCTCTAATGTCTCAGTAGTTACTGATATTATAATAGGCAAAATTATGATTATCTGTGCCAAAACCATTATTTTGGGTGTATATAAAATCTCAAAGAAACCTAAAGGTCCACTATTTGAAAACAAAATATACAGCACCAATCCTACGAACACTGGTGGAAGGGCCATCATAGAATTGAAAAAGACCACTAGAAATTTTTTTCCGAAAAAGTTAATCGTTGCTAAGAATGCACTAACAGGTAAACCAATTGTCGTAGAAATCAACAGTGCAAGAAACGAGACCTTTAGAGACAAAAAAATTATTTCGTATAAATCGGGATCAAATGAATATATTAGTTCAAATGATTTAAAAAAAACTTCCACAAGTATGAATTATTTAGTTTTGCTTAACAAAATCAATGTTTAGCTAGTATAACAGTCGCTGCAGGAAAAATACACGTAACGTGATTACCTTTTGACAATTCCATTTTCTTACAAATATCCACTGGTATTGCAGCATGAATGAAACTGCCTGTTACAACTCCATCAGCATCTGTTTGTTCAACAGCAATTTGTGAATAACTAGATCCGTGAATTATAGATGTTACTATGCCTCTTATTTGATTTTTTGCACTTATTTGCATTTTTTTTACCTTTCTTGATATAAACTAATAATCTATTTTTTTTTCCAAAAATAAACAAGCCCTACTGCAGAAATATTATGCCACAAACTAAAAATAGCGGAAGGTAGGGCAGAAATTTTGCTAAAATGAATTAACGCTAATGCCATTCCAAAACCAGAATTTTGCATTCCAACTTCAATTGAAATGGTTTTTTTTACATCTACTGGATATCCAAACATAGATGAGATGAAATACCCTAAAAACAAACCTAATGCATTATGAAAGATGACACCAAAAATTACATTTGATGAAATGCTTATAAAGTTTTCAAAATTTAAAGAAAAAATAATTGCAATTATGAAAGCAATTATTATTTCTGAAATTTTGGGGAAACAGTTAAGTAATTCCTTTTTGTCCTTTTGCATAAAGCTTTTAATTAGAAGACCTAAAACGACGGGAAAAAAAACAATCAAAAAAGTTGACTTCATTAATTTGAAGAAATCAACTTCAATGTTTTCATTAGCCAAAACCAAAATTAAAAAAGGAGTTATTATTACTGCCAGGAGAGTCGATACCAAGGTGCACATTACTGAAAGTGCTACATTTCCATTGCAAAGATAGGTTATAACATTGGAAGCTGTGCCACCCGGACATGATCCAAGTATTATAAAACCAAGTGCCAGTTCAAAATCAATGTTTAATAACTTTATAAGAAAAAATGCAATTAATGGCATTATTGTAAACTGAAGAACAACTGTAATGACAATCCAAATTGGTTGAGATAGGACTCTTTTAATATCTTTGAAATCTATCGTCATTCCCATTCCAAACATTACAAGGCCAAGAAAAAGCGGAATGTAATCCTTGAAAAAAGAGAAAAAACTAGAAAATGTAAAACTCAATAATAAAAAAAGGGATATATAAAAAAGAAATCCAAATCGAAAAATCCAGTTCGTATTAAGAAAATTACTGATCGTAATCTCTCAACATTTTTTTTATTTCGATACCATGTATTTCCTCAGTTTTAATCATCTCTCTAGCATATTCTTCAATATAAACACTTTCATTTTCAGAATAAGATAAAAGCTCTTTATATAAAGATATTGCTTTTTCTTCATGAGAAAGACTTTCTACTAAAAGGTCCTTAACCGAATGTTTGTTTGTCTCTTCAATCTCAGGAATCGCTTGCGAAGGATGACCACCCAATCCTGTCAACAATTCACCAGCTTGTTGTGCATGCTCAAGTGATTCAGATGCCTGCGCTTTAAAAAATTTGTCCAAAAACAATCTATTGGGCCCCGTAACCATCAAAGCAAAATGAGTGTATTTCACTACACCCGCCAATTCATATTTGAGTATATCATTCAGTATTGATACAGCCTTATCTACATTTAAACCCGTCATTATTCCTCCACAAAAAAATTAATTACATCATTATCCAAAAAACCAGAATCCAATGCTACAAAAAAAAATTAAAAAACTTCATTTCAAGAGTTCTTCCACTGGCACAGTGTTTGCAGAAAAAACATTAAACCTAGCTAAGAAAGAGGATTAAAAATGAGTACTAATGCAATGCACGTTGCTAAAACCGGATTAAATGCGCAACAAGTTCGAATGCAAATAATTTCAAACAATCTTGCAAACGTTAACACAAATGGATTTAAGAGAGATCGAGCAAATTTTGAATCATTACTTTATCAAATAATAAGAAGTAGTGGTGCCCAAACTTCAGTAGACACCGAATTAACTTCAGGTTTTTCTGTAGGTACAGGTGTGAATGTAGTTAACTCAAATAAACTTCATTCTCAAGGAAGTATAGTTTCAACCGATAATTCTCTAGACTTAGCAATTGACGGTGGAGGTTTTTTCCAAGTTTTACTTCCTGATGGTCAGATTGTGTATACAAGAAATGGAGCTTTTGCCAGAAATAACGAAGGAATATTGACAACTAACAGTGGTTTTATAATTCAACCAGAAACTGCAATACCTGCAGAAGCAACTAAAATTAATGTTTCAGCAGACGGCATAGTTTCCGTTCAAGTTCCTGAACAGGTTGAAGCACAGGAAATTGGACAGCTTCAATTGGCAGACTTTCAAAATAGGACCGGTCTTCAACCAATTGGAGAAAACTTTTATGTAGAAACCACGGCAAGTGGGGCTCCAGTATTAGAAAACCCTTTTGCAGCCGGGTTTGGTAAAATAGTCCAAGGTGCTTTAGAGAGTTCTAACGTAAATGTTGTTCAAGAATTAGTAGATATGATTGAAACTCAAAGAGCTTACGAGGTTAATTCCAAGGCAATAACTTCCGTGGATGAAATGTTAAGATTTGTTAGCAACAACTTGTAGGGTTTAAAATGAGATTTTTACTTTTATCAATGATCCTACTTTTGAGTAGTTGTTCACACTATATGGAGAATAAAATTGGCGAAGAATTTAAAAGTATTCAACCTGATTTTACCAATATAGAAACGACTCAAACATCTACAGAAGGTGCTGTTTACGAAGGTAGCGGTGGGCTGTTTGCATCAGACAGAAGAGCAAACAATATTGGTGACATAATCACCATTACTTTAGAAGAATCTTTGACTGCAGCAAACTCTGGCTCTGAAACAACAACAAAATCAGATGCTTATACATTTGATCTTCCGGAAGCACTTTTTGGCCCATCTTCCTTAATTGGAAAGTTGTTTTTTCCTGGAGGTGTCAAAGAAGACAACTTGCGAGCTGGAACTACTCAAGCATTTACTGGAAGTGGAACCGCAGCTCAAGCCAACAGTTTGGCTGGCACGATATCCGTCACGGTTGTCAGAGTATATCCTAATGGAAATTTGGAAGTTAAAGGGGAAAGAAAACTATCTTATAATAGTGGGACTGAGTACATTAGATTGGCAGGCGTAATTAGACCTGAAGACATTTCTTCCAGCAATACTGTATCATCAACAAAAGTAGCAGACGCACAAATATCTTACACTGGAGTTGGGGATATGAATGACAGTGTAACCAAAGGATGGTTGAGCAGATATTTTGCTTATGTATCACCTTTTTAGGTCAACTATGAAAAAAAAACACATCTATTTCTTATTTTTACTTATTTTTTGTTTTACAAGTTCTGTTGCTTATTCTGACAGAATTAAAGACATGGCTTCTCTTGCAGGAGTTAGGTCCAATCAGCTTGTTGGCTACGGCTTGGTCATAGGCTTATCTAAGACTGGTGACGGAAGTGTTAATCTTACCAAACAAAGTATTGCTGCAATGGTTTCTCAGTTTGGCGTCATTGCCAGCACTGCAGACATAGATGCAACCAATTCAGCAAATGTTATGGTTACTGCAAACTTACCACCGTTTGCAAAACCTGGACAAACCATAGACATAACTGTTTCAACCATCGGCAAGGCTAAGTCCTTAAAGGGTGGAACATTGTTGATGACTGCTTTAAAAGGTGCAGATGGAGATGTTTATGCAATTGCTCAAGGAAATCTAGTTGTAGGTGGCCTAGGAGTTGAAGGTGCTGATGGCTCAAGTACAATTCAAGGCACTCCTACTGTCGGAAGAATTCCAGGAGGAGCAACGGTTGAAAAAATAGTTGAAAACACTTTCTTAGAAAAAGATAATGTTGTCTTAAACCTTCACCAATCAGATTTTTCACAAGCAGATAAGATAGCTGAAACCATAAATGACACATTTGGACCAGAAGTTGCCATACCATTGGATTCAACATCCATAAAGGTGAGAACTCCAGCAGACCCATCTCAAAAAGTTTCATTTATTGGATTGTTAGAAAACATAAATTTTGAACCAGTTAGTCCAAAGGCTAAAGTTGTCATTAACTCAAGAACTGGCACCGTAGTAATAGGAGGTGACGTAAGAATTTCACCTGCTGCAGTTGCTCATGGAAGTTTGTCAGTAAAAATTCAAGAGGATACAAAACTTCTATCAGAAGGAACAGGAACCGTTGTTGGAACATCTGCAACGGTAGCAGGAACAACTGCCACAACTACGGCAGATACTCAAATTTCAGTTGACGAACAACCAGCAAGAGCATTTGTTTTTGACCCTGGAATTGAATTACAAACACTTGTGGATGCTTTAAATGAAACTGGAACCACTGCAACAGATATGGTTGCCATTCTTGAAGCGCTAAGAGAGGCTGGCTCCTTAAGGGCAGAGTTAATCATTATCTAAAAGGTTGAAAGATGAAAAACAATTCAATTAGCAATATGAAAATGAATCTAGAAGATCATATTTCAACCATCAACACAAAAAAGATTGGTCAAAAAAATTCGCTAGAAGAGGTCGCTCAAGAGTTTGAATCCTTATTTGTTTTTCAAATGCTTAAAAGCGCAAGAAAAGCAAAGCTAGCTGAAGGCATATTAACCAACGAAGCTTTTGATACTTATCAATCAATCCTAGATCAAGAATACGCCAAGACGATTGCAAAAAATCAAAGCTTTGGAATAGCAGAAGCACTAATAAGACAGTTTGGCAAATATGAGGATGTTAAGTAGTGCCAAGTTTATTTGACATAGGAAAAAGTGGTCTTCAATCTTACAGGCAATCTTTAGCTGTAACTGGTCAGAACATTGCAAACATAAATACTGATGGATACAAAAAAAGAGAAGCGGCTCTTGAAGAAGTATCTGGTGGTGGTGGTGGTGTAACGGAAATTTCTGATCAAACGGGGTTAGGAGTTAGAGTTGGTGAAATTAGACGTGCATTTGATCAATTCTTGGTTGATAAGGCTAGACAGACATCTTCCATATATAAAAAGGCCGACACATATCTTGATGAAGTTAAAGATTTAGAAAACCTTTTATTACCTAGTGACTCAAACTTAAGCACTTCAATCGGAGATTTTTTTAATTCATTACAAGAAATTGCAGCTGCTCCAGATGATCAAGCTCCAAGAATAATCGCCGTTGAAAAAGGGAAGGATCTTGCTGGTCAATTCAATCTATATTCAGATAGAATTGAAAGTTTGAAAAAAAAAATAGTTGATAAATCAAAAAACTCGGTAACCTCAATTAATCTTCTGTCAACACAAATTAACAGTATAAATGGAAAATTGTTGGCATCAAGTTCAGGTAGTGGTGCAAATGCGCTCCTTGATCAAAGGGACATTCTAATAGATCAACTTTCAGAAGTTTCTCAGATAACTGTTTCTTACGGAAGCAAAGGTGAAGCTGAGATTAGACTTGGTAACACAGGTTCAGGACCAATAATTGTTGAAGCAGATTCATCATCTTCAAAAGGAAACAATTCTACTACTAATGTTGATGTTATTATTCAAGGTTCAAGATTGCAAACTGTTGTGGGGATAACTAAAACTGCCACCAATCAAGTGCAAGCTGGAATTCTAGCTGGTTTAGTCGATTCATATGCTTTGGCAAATGACACAATGAATGAGGTTGACGCCCTGGCAGTGATGATCTCCAAAAAATTCAATGAAATCAATATGTCAGGAATTAATCTAGATGGAAAAAATGGAAAACAAATGTTCTCTGTTTCAAGTCTTGAGGCCGTAGAAAACCCAACTAATAGATCAAGTGTAGGTGTGGCCCTTTTTGTAACTGATCCAGAAAAAATCCAAGAAAGTGCGTATAACGTTATCTTTCATGAAAAAACCGGTGAATGGAATTTAACTTCAGAAAAAATCAAAACTGCAATAACAGGAACTGAAACAATTGAAGCTCCAGGATTCAGAATTTCATTTTTTGGTCAACCACTCGATGGAGATGAATTTAACATCACTCCTACTAGTGCATCCAAAGGAATGAATTTTCTTCTAGAGAGACCTCAAGATTTTGCTGCCGCCTCTACTTCCATGATTAGCTCAAGTTCAACCAACTTAGGGTCAGCAAAACTAGATGAAATTTCACCAATTAAAGAAAAAGATAAAACTACATTGTTGAATTTGAATTCTGTTTTTTCAAATGGTCTTAGTCCAGTCACAGCAGGAGAGTTTACGTCTGATGGAGGAGCAGCCATCATTCCAACAGGAACTTCATTTGTAAACTTAAGTTCATACAAATCTCAACCACAGATAAAATTTGGCTTATCAGCATCTGACATCCCAAAACTTACAAGTTTTACGGTCACATTGTCTGATTCAAGTACTGTGACAGTAGATTTAACCGGAGTAACTTCAATCCAGGAAGCTGCAGATGTACTTAACAGGAGTAGAGACGTTCAAGGAAATTCTCACAATTTTAGATCAAAAGGGCTTTTTGCTTCAGGAGGTGGATCAACTTTGACTGTAGCAAGCAATAACCTTACTTTTTCTTCTGGATCTTTAACCGCTGGAACTGCTATTAATGGTGTTGCAAACAATCCATCAATAACAGCAGCAAGCCAAGTTCAAATTTTCACTAGAGAAGGAAGACATTTAGCTGGCACGGTTCTTACAACATCTGAAATAGCAAAATATTTGTCAGAGGAAAATGGTTTCTCAAAACATGCTGAATATAGAGCTGACTATCTCAATGGAACCGGAAGCGAAAATTATAGAGACATTGACATCTCAAGATCAACAATATCCGGAAACCACACTATAAGTTACGGTGCCAATGGTACGGCAGCGAGTGCACAAAGAGCCGCATCAACCGTTCCTTCAAGCCATGTTTCTTCAGCTTTTACATTGACCTTAAATTCAACAACCACGGGAAAGTCTGAAAACATTAGCGTCCCTGTAGAATCTTCATCTGGTTATGTTGCAGGATTGATAAATGCCAATACAAAAAGTCTAGGTTTAGAAGCATCAGCAAACACAAGAGTTAAAATCCCTGCACCAGCTTTTGATGGAACAATATCTTTTACACTTAAAAGCAAACAAGGGGTTGATAATAGTGCAGCAATTAGTGCTTCGATATTAACGAATGATTTGACAAACCTTGCGACTACAATAAATAACTATTCCGGAAGAACAGGTGTTATTTCTCACTTGTCCAGTGACAAAAAACATATAATTCTTGAAAATAGTAATGGAGACGACATTCAAATAAGTTCTTTCTCAAGTTCCAACACGGCAAACAATCTAACAATCAACACTACAAGTTTGGGTTCCAGTGCCTCAGCAACCATATCAAAAAATGGACATGGACTTGAAACTGGTGACAAGGTTATTTACACCGCTGGTGGAACTCAATTAGGCAACCTTACAAATGGTGGAACATATTATGTAATAAAGGTAAATGACAACAGTTTCAAGGTTGCGTCATCAAGCAGCAATGCTTATGGAGGGACGGCAATTACCGTTGGTGGTAGTGGTGGAAACGCAAATGACAAATTTACAATACCAATGAGTCTGGAAATTCTTAAGAATGACTTCAATGGGTTTTCCAGTGCTCAATCAATTGATTTAGATGGCAACAGCTATAAAGCTGGAAGATTTAGTGGAGAACTGCATATTGAATCATCTTCAGCATTTACTACATCTAATGATGGTGGATCCACAACAGTCTCAAGTTCACAAAATTCTCTAAAAGATGGATTTATGAGTGTAACCTCATCTTCTACGGGAGAAACAAAAACAGTTAGTCCACTTGTTTTGGATGCTGACTTCTCATCTGGACATCCAGACGGAGTTAATTCTGCAAGTTCCGTATTAAGTTATGGGCTAACATTAGCTGCAAGCGGAACGGGAAGTGCTTTTACTACAACCGTAGATGTTTCAAAAAACGATAAATTAAGTACGGCAGAGGTATCCAAGAAAATTGCCGAAGGATTGAGAGCTAATAGCCCTTCAACTGAAATGACAGGCACTTCGGTTGCATCAATTCCTGCAGATGGTTCAAGTTTTAAAGTAGATCATGATGGCTTAACCTACACCTTAACAATGGAAAATGGTGAAGTAATTGTTTCAGGTGGAGAAAAGGATCTTTTAACGGCTTATTTTGATGACCCAGACGCAATCACAGTTAACACCACATCACTCAATGGAGCCACAACGATAACTTCTAATGAACACGATCTCGAAACTGGAGATGCCATTGTTTACAATGCTGCCGAAAAAGTTAATGTTGATACCACTAATTTTACTTCAGTAACCACCATAACTGCAAAAAACCATGGTTTTGCTACTCAGGACCCCATAATTTATAAAGCTGGGGGATCTATGCCAATTTCAGGTTTAACGGATGGAACCACTTATTACGCAATTAGAGTTAATGATGATAGTTTTAAATTAGCAACCTCTTCAGTAAACGCTGGTTCTGGTACGGCTATAACAATAGCAGGAGGAATAGGTGGGAGTGTTTCTGACAAATTTTCCAGTCCACGAGCAGGCTTGTTAGACGGAGAAACTTATTATGTCGTAAAAACTGATGATCACAATTTTAGGTTGGCTCAAACATATACTCTTGCAACAAATGCTAGTCCTTCCGTAATTACAATTGGAACTGGAAACGTTGGTGGTAACAGTGCAGACACATTTGACCCTGGAAAAAGATTATACATTTCCGCTGGAAAAACCATATCTGGATCTCAGTTTTCATTTCCAACGGACAGCTCAAACGACACCAATTCATTAGACTTTGGAATGGATAAAACCAACGTAGAAACATCTATCACAGGTAGTGAAATCACTACTCCAACATATACAAAAGGCGGCTCTCCAACGGTCACACAGACTCATTTTCACTTTACATTTGGGCGCGAACAGCCATATTGTGTAGCTTATACGGACAATACAAAAACTGTAAACACAACGTCAGCAGTTTCTTCAAGTGAAATAACCTCTAGTTCTCACGGTTTCAAAACGGGAGACAAGATTGAATATAATAAGGCAGGAACCGTATTGAATGGTCTTACAGATAACACCTCATATTTTGCCGTTGTCACTGGTCCAAACACCTTCAAACTTGCAAGCACTTGGGCAAATGCAACAGCAGAAACTCCGACCACAATGTCAATTGGAGGAAGTGGTGGAAATGCAGGTGATACATTTACAAGCATAGTTGCAGGCATTTATAATGATGATTTTCCAGGTGGAACGGCATTAACAAATCTTGGAATTTCTATGGAGTTGACTCAATCAAGTGACACTAAAGCACAATTATCATTTGTTAAGGAAGCCGACAAAAATCAGATTGTCATAAGCAATGCTAAATATGATTATTTGGCTACAACTAGTGATAGAGAAGCTGAAAATTTTGGCTTTAAAACAAATCAAATGAACGTAAATGTAATAAATGATGATATAAAAATTCAGTCATTTACGTCAGATTCTCGAGGGGCAAAGGCAGTTGATCTAGAAATTCCTTCTAATAGTATTAAATCTTTAGTTGGAAACAATTTGTCAATCAAAAATTTACCCCCTGAGGACTTGATAATGATCATGACCGGCAACGGAACAAGAAAAATTGGTTCAAGTTATGGGGAAGTTCTTCCACCCCCTCCTCCATCTGAATATAAGGTAGTAGTTGACTCAACTAACAACAAAAAAATTGAGATTTTTGATGCATCAACCAATCATTCAATTGCGTCAAGATTGATTCCTGACAATGGAATAATCTCTGCAGTGGACAAATCTCTAAGATTTACTGGAGAAACATCCACAAAAGACATTTTCAACATTACAAATAATACTGAGGGAATTGGAGACAACAGAAACATTTTAAAAATGATTGACTTGCAAGAGTCAGATGTGAATGGTTTAAATTCTGGAAGTTTCCAGGATATTTTTAATCAAACTGTTGCAGAAATTGGTTCGACGGTGAGAAGTGGGCAATTAACCCTTCAAGATGCCGAATCAACAAAAAATGAAGCAAAGGCAGCTGAAGATGAAATGGCTGGTGTATCATTAGATGAAGAAGCATCGTCTCTAATTCAATTTCAACAAGCTTTCTCAGCAAATGCTAGAATCATTCAAACTGCTCGAGAGCTATTCCAGTCATTGATGATGGTTGTTTCCAAATAGGAGAATGCATGAAAAAAACATTTAATCAGGAAATTAATTTAAAAATAACTTCTAAAAATCCTAACAAGAACGTTCTCTTCAATAAATCAGATGAATTCATCAATGAAATTATAAATGCTATAAACAAAAAACATCCAGATAGTTTTGAATTTGAAACCACCCAAAAGGTTGGGATAGATTTCTTCACCAAAAAGATGGAAAAGAATGAAAACTTTTCCTTTGTAAAATATGGTGATGGAGAATTACTTTGTATGATCGGTCGTAAAGGAAAAAATAGTATAGATGACCACCCATATTCAGAAAAATTAGGAAAACTTCTTGAAGAATCATTTGTTAATTTATTCAGATTTCACGATGATGTTTACTTAGCGGATTGGACTGACAATTTAACAAATACCAGAGATAGTTATATTTCCATCAATGGCTTAAACCCAAAATTTGCCGAATACGAATGTTTTTTGACTCTCGAAGAAAACATAAAAAACAATAAACTGCTAAATTTTTATAAACTTCTTAAAAGGTCCAAAAGAAAAAAAATTTTTATTGGCCCAAAAAAACTTGCAAAAGTTCAAGAAATGCTAAATGTTGACAAATTCATAGACGTACCGATTGTTGATGCTTTCTCGGAATACGATAGAATCAAATCTCAACTATTTGACTATGGAATAAATGACGATAACGTTTACATTTTATGTTGTTCCATGATGTCTTGCGTGATTTGCAGTGATTTAAAAGAAATGAATTCAAAAATCACTTTACTTGATGTTGGGAGTGGTTTTGATCCTATATTTAGTCAAAAAACAAGACCAAAACAACCCACCAGCGCAAATTGTTTTAACTATTTCAGAGAAGTACTCCCTGATGGATACGTCTTCAGTAAAACTAGCGATGCAGTGAACAGTATAAACAATAGGAAAATGCATGAAAAAAACATTTAATCACGAAATTAATTTAAAAATAACTTCTAAAAATCCTAACAAGAACGTTCTCTTCAATAAATCAGATGAATTCATCAATGAAATTATAAATGCTATAAACAAAAAACATCCAGATAGTTTTGAATTTGAAACCACCCAAAAGGTTGGGATAGATTTCTTCACCAAAAAGATGGAAAAGAATGAAAACTTTTCCTTTGTAAAATATGGTGATGGAGAATTACTTTGTATGATCGGTCGTAAAGGAAAAAATAGTATAGATGACCACCCATATTCAGAAAAATTAGGAAAACTTCTTGAAGAATCATTTGTTAATTTATTCAGATTTCACGATGATGTTTACTTAGCGGATTGGACTGACAATTTAACAAATACCAGAGATAGTTATATTTCCATCAATGGCTTAAACCCAAAATTTGCCGAATACGAATGTTTTTTGACTCTCGAAGAAAACATAAAAAACAATAAACTGCTAAATTTTTATAAACTTCTTAAAAGGTCCAAAAGAAAAAAAATTTTTATTGGCCCAAAAAAACTTGCAAAAGTTCAAGAAATGCTAAATGTTGACAAATTCATAGACGTACCGATTGTTGATGCTTTCTCGGAATACGATAGAATCAAATCTCAACTATTTGACTATGGAATAAATGACGATAACGTTTACATTTTATGTTGTTCCATGATGTCTTGCGTGATTTGCAGTGATTTAAAAGAAATGAATTCAAAAATCACTTTACTTGATGTTGGGAGTGGTTTTGATCCTATATTTAGTCAAAAAACAAGACCAAAACAACCCACCAGCGCAAATTGTTTTAACTATTTCAGAGAAGTACTCCCTGATGGATACGTCTTCAATAAAACTAGCGATGCAGTGAACAGTATAAACAAAATGTGCTCAAGTTTTTAAAATAAAGGCACAAATCTTGCTAAAAGGATTGTTATGAAGGTAAGCAATAAATTATTCAACGAACAGCAAGTCTCTCAATTCTCCAGGAATATGGAAGACATTCAAAATGTTCAAGCCAAAATCTCATCAGGCAAAAACATCATATTTGCATCTGATGACCCTGTTGGAGCTGTTGAATTATCAGGCTTAAATGACGTTAAAAGTAGAATTGAACGATTTCTTAAAAATTCAAATTTAGCTTCTGACAGACTTCAATTGATGGACAGCACCCTAGAAGGTGCCAAGAATGTATTCATTAGAAGCAATGAATTAGCGATTCAAGCAGCTAATGACGTGTTAGGGATTGAAGATAGAGAAGCAATTGCATTGGAATTTGACGAGTTAAAAAAAGAATTATTGTCTCTAGCCAATACTCAAGATTCAGGTGGAAGTTTTATTTATTCTGGTTATAAGTCACAAACTCAACCTTTTCAAATTGATGCATCTGGACGAGTAGAATACAAAGGAGATAGAGGTGTGCTAAATCTTCAACTTTCAGAAAGTCGAATGGTTGAAACAACTTTGGATGGAGCTACGGTTTTTCAAGACATCGTTACAAGTGCTGGGGTAAGCACGGATTTATTTGCTGCAGTAGATAACATCAGCCGTTCCATAAGGACTGCAACAGCAGGTGTTGAAGCGGCTAAATCTGAAGAAGGAATTGCAAAAATCAAACTTACAAATCAGAATCCAGGAACATATACATTCACAATAACATCAGGCGCTAAGTCAGTGGATTTTTCATTGGACATTACGGGATCGGATTTATCTGACCTTAGAACGGCAATAAATGCAGCAGACCTCGACATAACGGCCACACTGGAAGATTCAAATACCACACTTAAGTTGTCTAATGAATTTGCTTATGACATTGAGTTAAGTAATGTGCAAATTCCTAACATTACAAAATCTCAAGAAACACCAACTTCATTTTTTTCATTTCAACCCGTTGATGCAGGTAACAACGCCATAGGAAAATCACAAACTGTATATGATTATGATCAAACCATTGCCAGTCGTCTAGATGAAATGGTAGTAATTCAAAATCACCTGGCCAATCAAAGAGCAAAGGTTGGAGCAAGAATGAATTCAGTTGAACGTCAAAGGGATGTAATGGAAGAAAGAAAAATTCTGGTAACCAAAGACGTAAGTGAACTTGCCGATGCCGATCTATCGAAATTGGTAACGGAACTTCAAGCAATGATGACTTCTCAAGAAGCATCACAAAAAGCCTTCGTTAGAATTTCTCAATTAAATCTTTTTGATATGCTCAGCTAGATAAGGTCATCAATTGGCACTTCTTTATTGACGATCTTTTTTAGCTCCGAATCTTCCAAATCTGGTTCTTTTTTTATGGACCAACCTGGAGGTACTTTTTCAATGGCTCCAGCCCTAACCGCAAAAACAACTGCTTTAAATGACTTGATGGTTTTTTCAGCATTATATTTCCTCTCCTTATCACCCTTAAAAGGATTGCTGAACATACCTTTAAGCTTTCTCTGGCCTTTTAGGCCATCAAATTTTAAACGATTATATACGAAAAAATTAGCTTTTTCATGCGCCTCATATTTTGGGTTCTTTTGTTCAGACATAAAACGCAAAATCTCCTCAGCAGGAGAACTCATTTCTTCCTCAACTATCTCAAAGTAATGATCAGAAACTGCCATGGAAAATTTCTTTGAGACCATGGAAAGAGAAAGTTCCCTAGTCAAAAATTCGTGAACAGTCAAACCTACGCAAATATCATAAACAAAGTCTGGACAATAGAGTTTTTCAGTCGCCATGGCAAATATACATAGAATTCTTATAGCATTCTACACTAAAATCAATTTTAACTAAAATCAATATTTCTCTTTTAAATTCTTTCATTGCTAAACAATTTTTAGATAAGTCGTTTAGAAGTCTAACAATTCAGTTTTTGGTTATTTATGAAGTTAATGGATCAAAACTGTAAGTTAATGAATTTAACAAAGGAGAAATTATGCCTTCAGTTTCGAATATAGCCGTTGGTGCTGCCATGGCTGGAGCCGCCGCTCAAAAAGCGCGACACTCTATGAATGAGTCTATTACAAGATTGTCTACTGGTATCAGATCCATGTATGGTGGTGATGCCGCTGGTCAGTCAGTTGCCAACTCATTAGGTGCCAAAGGGGCTAGTTATGCCGTTGCCGCAAGAAATGCGGAAGATGGCATCTCATTTTTACAATCAGCCGAATCTGTTCTAATGGAGATGGCTGCTTTAACCACTAGACTTCGTGAGCTAGGTATTCAGTATGCTAACAGAGATTTGTTAACAGTTACTGACCAAGCTGCACTTGATGCCGAAGCCGTAGCTATTGGTGACATATTGGAAGAGCTTCCTCAAAAAACATTATTTAATGGTAAGGTAATGGTTGGTAATGCAACCGCAATTACCATTGGTATCAATGACGCAGGAGGTACTGCAACAGTTGGTACTGCCACTTCAATCACTATTGTCCACACTGGTAAAATCACTGGTGCAAATGGTGTTGATGGAAGTGCTGATACTGCATTAGGTCTAATAGCTGAGTCACTTGGAAACGTGGCAGCTGGTCTTGTTTCTTTAAAAGGATACCAAGCTGTTGCTAGCAACACTGCCGCAAACTTAAAAGCTGCTGCAGCAAGAATTCAAGATACCGACTTTGCTCTTGAAACAGCTAATCTAACAAAGGCTGCTATTTTAAACCAGTCTGCAATGGCAATGGTTGCGCAAGCTAACCAAGCACAGCAGGCAATATTAACCGTAATACAATAAACTTTAATAAAAGGAGATAAATATGCCTTCCGTTTCAAATATCGCAATAGGTGCAAATATGGCCGCAGCTGCTGCAACAAAAGCAAGGCACGGTATGAATGAATCTATTTCAAGATTATCTACTGGTGTTAGAGCAATGTACGGTGGAGATGCCGCTGGTCACTCAGTTGGTACGCTAACCAATGCACACTCAAAATCTTACGCCCAAGCTGCTAGAAATATAGAAGATGGTATTTCCTACTTGCAAGCTGGGGAATCCGTTCTTATGGAAGTAGCAAATCTGGGACAAAGACTAATGGAACTAGGTGTCCAGGAAGAAAATACTGCACTACTGAATGCCAAACAGATTCTTGCCATAGATGCAGAGGGTGTTTTGATTGCTGACACGATCGACGCACTAATACAAAACAAATTCAATGGCGTCCATACTATTGGCGATAGTGCTTCTAAGTCTGTGACGATCGCCTATGGTGCTTTGACAGCCTCTACAACTGAAGCTGGTCCAGGAGTTGCCATAACAGATGTTTCAGGTAACACTGCATCAACTAACCATAGAACTTCTGCTGTAACATTGCTAGGAACAGTTTCAAAAGCTCTTGGAAACATTGCCGCCGACTTGACTGTTCTTAAGTCGCTTCAAGGTGTTGCTGCCGCAACTTCTGCCAACTATGCAGCCGCAAGCGCTAGATTAATGGATACTGACTTTGCATTAGAGACTGCTAGTTTGACTAAAAATGCCATACTTAACCAGGCAGCTTTAGCAATGGCCTCTCAAGCAAACCAAGCTCAATCTGCTATATTAGCTGTTTTACAGTAGTTAAGACACAAGATATAGTATATTTTTAAAGAAGGGGAAAGATTTCATCTTTCCCCTTTTTTTTTGGCATCTAATTTGCAGAATTCTGATGGAAAATTATATGAATAACACGGAGAAAATATAAGATGCCGGGAATTAATACAAGTATGGGGACTCATGCCTCGATGAAGAGTCTTCTAAAAACCGAAAGACAGATGCTTACGGCTATGGAGAGAATA
The DNA here is from genome assembly GCA_964484795.1 of uncultured Alphaproteobacteria bacterium. Classification (GTDB taxonomy): domain Bacteria; phylum Pseudomonadota; class Alphaproteobacteria; order Methylaequorales; family Methylaequoraceae; genus CAZAFN01. Next base: position 76,891 of record CAZAFN010000002.1, read on the forward strand.
TCTTCAGGTAAGAGAATTAATCACGCAGGTGATGATGCCGCTGGTGCAGCGATTAGTGATCGCATGACATCAACAATCAGAGCCTTGGATATGTCAATAAGAAATGCTGCTGACGTGTTGTCAATGGCACAAGTTGCTGAGGGAGCTCTTGATGAGCATTCTCAAGCACTTCAAAGAATTCGTGAATTATCCATTCAGGCTGCAACAGACATCTTAAACTCCGAACAAAGAATTTACTTGCAAACAGAGGCAAACCAACTTCTCCAAGAAATGGACAGAGTAGCAAGAGATACAACTTTTAACGAAATTGCCGTTTTAGACGGAACGTTTGCAGACAGACGTTTTCAAATTGGTTCCAATGAAAGAGAAAAGGCAGTCATTACTGTGGCTAATTTAAGAACAGACAATTTAGGTGCGTATCAAAGTGGAACAACGGTTTTAGATGCCGGCACGGCTGGCAACTTAGCTGCTGAAGGTGTTTTGGGCGCATCAAAGGCGACAACAAGTAAAATAGTTGATGGTGATGATTTAACCATTACAGGTTTGGTTGGAAAAGCAGAAATTGACGTTGCAGCAGGAAATTCGGCAAAACAAATTGCCAATTTAGTTAATGCCAAATTTGACAACACTGGCGTAAGCGCAACTGCCACGACTACAATTGAAGTTAAAGCAAAGTCTAATGCAGCTGGACAACACGTTGTCGGATTTAAATTATACGGTAAGAATACTACGGCACAAGCAATTTCATGTACGGTAACTCTGGCCAACGCAACAACGGGCTCAGACTTGACCGGTTTAAGAGATGCCATTAATTCATATTCATCCGTTACCGGAGTCACTTCTAATTTAAGTGCTGATAGCACGACATTGATATTGGTTCAAGATGAAGGTGAAGACGTCTACATTGAAGAAGTTAACTTTGCTAGCGTTTCTGATGCCAATACTTTTTTTGAAATGAAGGGTATGAACAGCGATCAAGACGTTAGAGGTACGGTAAGAAACGTATTAGATTTTAGTCAAACAAATGATTCCATTAATTTTGTAGGACAAGTTGAATTTCATTCATCTCAAGCCTTTACCATCGTTGGTAATGCTGGAGGCGGTTTATATGAAGCAAGCCCAGGTGCAGCAACGCTTAACAAAGTATCAGCAATTGACATTAGAACACTTACAGGTGCCGTTGATGCATTGAAGGTTGTAGACAGAGCATTGGATAGAATTCACATGGAAAGAGCTAAATTTGGTGCGATTATGAGTAGAATGAACGTTGTAATAGATAACTTGACGAACGTGTCTCAAAATCAAAGAGCTTCCAAGGCGAGAATTGTAGATGCTGACTTTGCAGCAGAATCAGCAAGACTGTCTAAGTCTCAGATTCTACAACAATCAGCAATGAATATGGTAGCCCAAGCGTCAAGAACGATGCAGAATGTTCTGGTTCTATTCCAGTAGTAAATGAAGTTTCGTTCTAGTCGTTTATATCATTAAGAAAGAAAAAAAATGGCTGGTACTGAAATATTATCGAAAATTGGGGTTGGCTCAGGTCTAAATACCTCTGAGATAATTGAGGCGTTGGTAGAAGCAGATTCTGCCGCACAAAAAAATTCCCTTGATAAAATGGAGGAAGATTCGAAGGCCAAAATATCGGCCTTTGCTACTTTAAAAAGCAACCTCAAAGATTTTAAAAACATAATAAATGAACTTAAAAGTGAACAGCAATACGGCTTTAAGGGAAATTCATCTGATGCCACTGTTGCAACACTTACAGCTTCTGGCACAAAGGCTGGTGCAACCATTAATTCAAGTTTAACTGTATCTACCCTAGCAACACAACACACGTTAACTGGGCCGGCGTATAATTCAACTACTGCAACGGTGGGTTCTGGAACAATGACAATAAATTTTGGAACTTGGGCTACTGACCCTAGTGATAGTGGTTCTCAATCTTTTTCTTCAAATGGTCAATCTGAAGTTTCAGTCACAACCACTTCAGCAACAACTTTAGTTGGACTTAGAGATGCTATTAATAATGCTGCAACTGATTCTGATAGTGATGGACAGAAAGACGTCCTGGCTTCAATCATTTATGATGGCAGCAATTACATGCTAATGCTCAAGAGTGAGTCCGGCGCAAGCAATGAACTCAAAGTAACTGGATCTAGTAATTTGGGAACAGATGTTGGTGGAATTAACTACAACTGGACAAGTGGAAATGCAGGCATGACTCAAAGAGCGGCTGGCGTAAACGCTGCGTTTACGGTTGACGGAATATCAATGACCAGAACCACCAATGAAATTGATGATTTGTTTGACGGTTTTACTTTAGATTTAAAAAAAACATCATCAAGTGCCATTCGAATATCCAGTGAAGTGGATTTGAGTTCCGTTAAATCGCTTGTTGAAGGATATGTAATGACTTACAACGAAGTCAATATGAGCATTGGAATAATGACAGCCAACGATGAAATTGGCGAGGATGATGGAGCATTAATAGGAGACAGTACGGTAAGAGAAATTCAACAACAACTGAGAGAAATGGCATCCACTGCACTTGTTGGATATGAAAATGGCCCTTTTTATCTGTCAAATCTTGGAGTAAAAACCAATAGAGATGGAAGCTTATCTTTTGATCAAAAAAAAATGGAAGAACAGTTTAAATATAAGCCGGAAGCAATCTACGCTTTTTTTTCCAATAACATGAGTACAAGTAACACGAACATAGCCTGGAATGCCATTAGTTTTACGGATACGAAACCTGGAAGCTACGCATTTGCTACTGATGGATCATCAAATCATACAATTGGAGGAGTGGCCGCAGCAAAGAGTTCCAACACCTATACCGTTTCAAGTGGCGACCCAAAAGGAATCAGCGTCAATGTAAGTGGTGGAGTTACATCAGGAACTATTTATTATGGAAAAAGCTTTCTAAGTCTTCTTGAAGAAAAGTTGGAAAACTATCTAAAATTCAATAGCCTACTTGACCAACGAGTTGCTAATCTTAAGGACCAAATATCCACGGTTGGTGATAAAAGACGTGCTCTAGAAGGTAGAATAGAAAAACTGACTGAAAGATACCAAAGACAATACGCAGCAATGGAATCGTCTGTAGCTGCATTCCAAGAAACCGGCAACATGCTTACTGCAATGCTGGAAAACAACAAAGACTAAGTCAACCTGACATTATTTTTTTTATTGTTTTCATCCTTATCCCTTGTAAATATGAGGTTGGGTTTACTGCCCTATCTCTATTAAAATCTATCATTGGGTCTTCTGAAAGGCCTGAATGGAGACCATGTTCATCTTTATCTCTTGCAAAATGCTCGAGATAAGAAGTCTTCGTTTGTAAAAAAGGAACACCAAGCGAACGAGGCCAATGATAATCAAATCCATATGTTGTCTCATAAATAGGATTCTTATTCAAGAAATCAACTATTTTAGAAACCATGGAACGATCATAGCATTGACTAACCCCAGGACAAGTGTAACGAATTGAAAATGATTCATCTCCATCAATAATGTTTTTTGGATTAGAATGAAGAACACTATTGAACAAGCCTATCGGCATCTTTTTTTCAAAACTTACGGAACTCACCACATGCACATCTCTCAAAACTGATAAAAAAGATGGATCATGTATCGTATCATTGTCCGTAATGTATAAGAGATCAAAATCCTTATGAATATACTCAAAGTCACGGAAAGACCTAGCTCTAGAGCGTTCTATCCCTCCTCTGATCCGAAAACGAAGTACACTTTTAGAAAATTTTTTTAAAAACTTTTCATCATAAGTCTCGGAGGCATCGTCATAAATGGCAAGTTTGCTATTACCATCTTTTTTTACTATTTCTTTTAAATTGTCTAAACACAATTTAGTGACGATTTTTCTCTCACATGTAGATAACGCTATAAATACCTTCATACTAAACAATTTTACAATAAGTCGTTAAAAATAAAAGTAACTTTATTTAAAGGATAGCAAAATGGAAAAAAAACCTATAGACAACATTATTACAAAAAACCAACAAAGAGCAATTAAGATCATTAAAGCACTTCTTAATGAAATGCATAATGACATTAAATTGTTGATGGATATGGAAAACCAGGAAAAAGGTGCCAAATCCATAGAAGAAAAATCAGTAAGAATTACAAAGATTTGCATTGCTTTGCAGTCTAGCCTGGACATTCAAAATGGCGGAGTCGTTGCCAAAAACCTTGATCATCTATATAAACACATTAGATTTTCAGTTGGAAGAGTAATGGATTCCCACGACTTTTCATATCTTGGAAGTGCAGAAAAAGTAACGGCAGAAATTAATTCTGGTTGGAGTAAAATTTCAACAGCCGCTTAGTTTTTTATTCAAAATACTTGCCGATTTACTGATGGGGTGACCCCAATCGTCAATTGACTTCTGTCTTAGAAGGGAAACTGACGGATACCATTGTTGGGTATCGTTTAGGCCCCATCTCCAATCAGGAATCACAGGAAGGTACAAATAAGTCTCCTTGCCTATTGAACCTGCTAAATGAACCAATGAAGTGTCTACAGTAAGGATAACATCCATTTTATCAACCAAATAAGCTGTGTGGAGAAAGTCTTTAAGATATTCATCACAATTATGTAAATTGTCAATTTTTCTTATAAAATTCTTATCCTCTTTTTTATACACTTTTTGAATGGCAAAAAACTCAACATCTTTATTCTTAAACAAATTCTTCAATAAATTAATGTTAATTGATCTGTTAGCATCTCTCCAGTGTTTTGGAGATCCACTCCATGACAGACCAACCTTAAGTTTTTTTGAATCTAATAATTTTTTTATTTTGTTTGGAAACTTGACTTTTTTCTCATCAAGCCTTTTCAGATCAATTTTTAAAGGCAAAGGCTTGTTTTTTATACATCGTGAGGTAAGCCAAGGAAGACTCATTAAAAACGCTCTGTAATCAAAAGCCGCGGGGTCCTTTGCTGGCATTGAATTGTTGATTTTAATGTCATCAAGCTCTGGACACATCTTAAATAATTCCAACATTTCTGGCGGTGCCATAAAGGTAATTTCATAACCTAATTCTTGCAATGGTTTAAGATATCTTGCAAACATAATGTCATCACCAAAACCCTGCTCCCTAATTATGATAACCTTTCCATTGTCTCCTTTAGAAACATCATCTATCTGCATTTCTCGATAACCAGACCCGCCGTATTTGTCTAAATATTGTTGTTTGTCTCGTTTTTCATATATTTCCCAACCTTTTTCATAATTGCCCTCAAGCAATTCTAATAGACCCAAATTAAAGCGTCCCCAAAATGAATCCTTATTAACCATCATACTTTTATCAAAACATTCTCTTGCCTTTTCTAAATTACCATTTTCAAAATGATAAACCCCTACTCCCAACATGGCCGTTAATTGTTCTGGATTAAGTGTTAGAGCAGTTTCATAACAAACCTTAGCCATTTCCAAATCTCTATTCATCAGATAAGCAACACCTAAAGATGCCCAAGCACTATCAACCTGCGGTAATAGCTCAGCGCATCTAGCCAACATCTTCAAAGCTTCTTGTTTTTCCCCAGTTTTATATAGTTTAAATTGGGCAAGATCATACATAATTAAATAATGGTCAGGAAATTTATCATTGGCCTTACACAGAATTTCATATTGCTTTTGTTTATCAATTTCCTTGTAAATTTTTGCTAGCATTAAGTATGGTTCAATGAAATTTGGATCTACCTTTATCAGCTTCTTAAAATTCTTTATTGAATTTGTATAATCAGCCATTGGTGCCGTCATGTTTGCAATCTGAACTTCATTTAAAGCCAAGGCATAATTGGCAATATTACTATCTTTTTTTAAAAGAAGAATTTCCTTTGCTTTTGTGGCTGCTTCTTTTAAATTATTTGTTGTTTCTGGATTTGTAAGAAAAAGCTTTAAATCTTCTTCTAAGACATCTATCGATACTACCTGCATTTATATTCCACTAATTATTGTTACTTAAAACTTACAATTTTCATGCCAAAATTAAACAAAACCCAAAATATGTCGTTATACTTTGCGGGAGTATATATTTTGTCAATTTCGTTGCCAATGCATAGCGCAGTTCCGATTGCAAGCTTAAGAAAAATCACAAGAACCTTGCATGATTCCATTTCAAGAGTTGCAACGGGTTTGAGGGTTCTTGGAGGCAATGATGCAGGATCACAATCTTTAGCTAACACCTTAACCGCTAATGCCAAAAGTTTTGAAGCTGCTGAATCAAACAATCAACAAGGAATTGATTTTCTAAAGATGGCAGAATCAGCTCTAATTGAATTAAATGCGCTGACCACCAGGTTGAAAGAAATTGGGGTAGCAGATACACTTTCCACTAATACGGCCAGTGATACAGCCGCACTAAATGCAGAAGCAATTTCTGTCAGTGACACAATTGATGCTATAGTTAGTACATTAACATTTAACGGCATAAATGTTTTAGGCACCAGCGCCATAACCAAGGCTGTTGGGTATAATGATGCAGGAAACACCCACACGATTAAAACTACCGTTGGCATTGCAGCAACGGACATAAATGATGCAACTGGAACTAATAATAGCGCAGACACAACAATTGGACAAATAACTGAATCGCTAGGACATTTAGGTGGAAGTTTAACGGCTTTACAAGCATATCAGAATGTTGCATCTGCATCTGCAGCCAATTTGCTACAGGCTGCATCTAATCTTCAAGATACAGACTATGCGCTTGAAACAGCCAAAATAGCAAAACAATCTCTATTAAAAAATTATGCTTTAGCAATGGTTGCAACTGCAAATTCTGAAGAAATGGAAAAATTAAAACTTCTTGCCTAAACAATTTCCTCATTCATCCGTTATACATCATAGGAATAATTAAGAAAGGTTAGTGGACTATGAACAATTATACTGAAAACAAAGTAAAAGAAAGCAAACTTCAAAAAAAAGAAGAGCTAGTTGATGATACAATCACAAAAGGAAAATTATCTAAATTTGAAATCATCAGCAAAATGTTGGGTGGATTGGTAAACGAAATTGAAATGCTTAAGAAGGATCTGTTTGAAGAACTTTCTGTTACGACTAAATCCAAAGAAAGAGCAGAGAAAATTGGTAAAATTGTATTTTCGCTTCAAACTTGTTTGGATATGAAAAAAGGTGGTAAAATTGCCGAAGATCTAAGTTGGCTTTACCGTTACATTCGTTATATGACGAAAAGACTTCAAGATAACGAAGATATGAATTACGTTAAACCAGCTTATACAATAGCAAAAGATCTGAAAGAGTCTTGGAATTCTATTCCTTTAGAAAAAAGACAAGAAAATTAAACTAAATTTATCATAGAAATATTAACCCCTAGAGTTATACTTTAGGGGTTAAAAATGTTTTTCTCAATCATAACAACATTAGTTATTGGTTCCTTAATCGGGGTTGTTACTTCAATTAGCGTTTTCGGCTTCATCAGTCTTGTTAAATTTTTGACAAACATTTTTCGGAATCCAGAAAACAGTTTTAATGGGTTTTTTGGGTTATTCAATAATACACTTGAATTTCTATTATTTGTAATCCTAATCCCTTCTCTGGTTGGGTTATTGGTTGGTTGTTTGAGAAAATATGCCCTAGATAGTAGATGGCATGGCCCACCAGATGTCATTCTAGCCGTTCACTCAGAAAAAAAACCACTTGATATAAAATCTGGATTTCTGACATCATTTTCTTCCATATTGTCAATTTCAGTTGGAGGTTCGGTAGGACAGTATGGGCCTCTGGTACATTTTGGCGCCACAATTGGAGCAGAAATCAACAATCTTTTCAAAAGAAAGGGGCAATATCAGATGTTAATTGGAGCTGGGGTTGCCGCAGCCATTTCTTCTGGTTTTGGAGCTCCTTTGGCTGGGTTAATTTTTGCGAGAGAAGTAATCCTAAGACATCAATCTCTGGCTTCATTTGCCCCAATATTGGTTGCTTCCGTTGTTTCCTACATCTTTACCAAAAACGTTTTTGGAATCGAACCAATTTTTTCGAGTCCTGTAGGAGAAATTACATCATTTTATGATTTTCCATTCTTCATATTAGCTGGTCTTGCGTGTGGCTTAATTTCTATAATCTACATGCGTGGACTTACTCACCCAAAATTTTTTCCTGATATATCCAAAATCAACCCTATCTTACAACCAGCTTTGGCAGGAATGCTTTGTGGAGTTTTTGCAATTTTTTTACCTGAAGTCATTGGACTTGGAACTGAAACCATTAGACAAATGATTTCTGGGAACGTTGCTCTCATGAGTGCAGTTTTCTTTTTAATTTTTAAATTACTGTTAACCGTCATTTGTCTGCGAATGGGTTTGATTGGTGGAGTTTTTGCTCCAGCACTTTTCCTAGGCGCGTGCATTGGCATAATCCTTGGCTTTGGTTTTCAAAACATATCGCCAACCTTAAATCTAAATCTACTGACCGTTTCGTCAATGGCAGCATTTGCCAGCTGTGTCATAGGAGGCCCAATGGCAAATATGATGATAATCTTAGAATTAACTTCCGATTATCAGGCAACAGTTGCTGCCGGAGTTAGCATTGTTTTTGCTTCAATAATATCATATAAAATAATTGGGCAATCAGTCTTTGACAAAGTACTAGCCAATAAAAAAATTGACCTAAGATTAGGTCGAGAAAACATAAAATTACAACAAATACCCATATCAGAAATAGCTCATCAGGATTATTGTGCTTTGAAACCTGAGCAAACAATTACTCAAGCCATAAACACTCTTGTAAAAGCTAAAAAAAGTGAAGGTTATCTAACGGATCAAAATGGAAAATTACTTGGGAAATTTGATCTTCCAATTCTCCTTGACCAAAAAAATAAAAATTTAAACATAATTAAAATGCCAGTTGGTTCTTTTTTAAAATTGCATCACACGGATGATATCTTGGGTTGCATTGAAAAATGCAAAGATTTTGTTGGAGAATCAATACCCATAATTAGAAATGATTCCGTACTTTACGGTATTGTTTCTGAAGGTGACCTATTCCAAATCTTCTTAAAAGTAGTAAAAGAAGAAAAAGAAATGGAAAATAAAGATTAGGCAACCCGCATTTGGTTATTTCTAATCTGACTGCCTGAAAACGAAATTTTGGAAATCATTGAATATCTTGTCGCCGCCTCATTATGCATAAAGACTGGAGAAAAGAATATTCTGGCTTTCAAAAAAGCCTCTGTCAAAAAACCATATGAAGGTGAAAGATTCGCATGATATCGCCTAATTGGGTTGTGATCAGGATTAAAGGAATTCGCATTATTTATGTTAGTCATTGGACCAATTTTTCTATTATTGTAATGGATGGGTGGCATACCAATTGCAGTACCATTTTCAAACTCTGTTTGCGGATTAAAACTCTCAGGAGAGTTTGTAAAATTTAAAGGACTAACCATAGTTTTAAAAGTTAACATGACTAACAATTTTAATAAAGCAAAATCTTTTTATCAGAAAACAGAAAAATCAGCAATTGAAGTTCAAGACCCTCTGTCTGTTGTAAAGACAATGGTAAATGAACTAAAGAAATCAATGAACATGGTTGTGTCATGCACTGGCGTCGACAACCAAAGAACTATAAGAACTAAACATTTTAGCCGTTCACTCGTTATAATTTATACATTACAAACAACTTTGGATTTTGAGAAAGGTCAAAATTTAGCTACAAAACTTTTTCAAATCTACGAATATTGTAGGCAACAGATGATTAAATGTTTTAAAGAACAAGCTATAGACGGGGCCAATAAGGCAATTAATGCCCTAAACGATATCTTTTCTGGCCAAAATGAATTAAAAAATGCTTAATCAAACAACATCAATTAATTCTCAACTTGACAAATTAGAGAAAATTTCAAACAAAATTTCACATCTAATTTCCTTAAATGATTATGAAAAAATCAATCATCTGGACAAGATAAGAAAAAAAATCATTGGAGACATTCAGAATAAAAATTATCAATTTAACCAGGATAACAAGAAGACTGTCTTAAAACTGATTTCAAAGAACCAGCAAATCATTTCGGAATTCAAAGAAAAAAGCTCTAAATCATTAGATAAAATCTTACACTCAAAAAAGTGTTCTCAGGCATATTTTGCCTCAATCTAACCCATTAGATCCCTTGGTCTTATAAACGATATTATTTTGGAGTTTCTCCTGTTGATCATATGCCATTTTTTGGCATTAAATTTAATGTAGAACAGTCCTGAAGTAGGGAATTTTTCTCGTGCTCTTAAATAATTTTCATTTTTACGATCATTAGAAAAATCGTCAATTGAATCAGAAAGTAATGGTTCATGAGAAATCATCATAGTAGATTTTTCATTGCCTTTCTCAATTACCGTTTCAAAAATGCTTCTTCCAAAGGCAAAATATAAATCATCTACAATTCGAACTTTTGGTTTTTGAACTAAAAACTCTAGAATGATATCTGATGTTTGCCTTGTTCTCAATGAAGGAGAACAAAGTATTTCATTGATTTTAAGTCCTTTTTTTTTCATATACTCGCCAATGATTCTTGTTTGCTCGATTCCCAAGGGACTTATATCTCTCTTTAGATCTTCGCCAGACGCATTTCTCCATTCTGACTTGGCATGTCTAATTAAAAATAAATCCAACATGTATAAATTCTAAATCCAGGATTTATTAAGTCTATAAGAATATTGTGATATTTAAGTCTTATTTTGAAATCAAAATATTGTGATCAAAGAAATACAGATAATTTATCTTTGTTTTAAGAAAACAATTAATGGCGTGCATTGGAGTCTCAACTATTGGTTCAGAATCATTAAAACTGGTATTCAAAAGTATGGGAACACTGGAAATTTTCTCCCATTTTCTTAAAAAATTATAATACCAAAAATTATCTTTTTCAGTTACGGTTTGAAGTCTAGCCGAACCATCGAAATGAACAACCGCGGGTATTTGTTCGATGACATGTTTCTTCCACTTGATTACATGACTCATATACGGGCTTGAGACGTCATTTTCAAACCATAAACCAACTTTTTCTCTTAAAATGGATGGAGCAAAAGGACGGAACCATTGCCTATGCTTTACTTCTTCATTTATTAAATCTTTCATTTTTGGGTTTCTTGGGTCTGCTAGAATGCTCCTGTTCCCTAGAGCTCTTCTCCCAGACTCTGATCCTCCACCAAATACGGAAACTATCTTCTGTTCGTTTAATAAATTCAAAATGTGATTGTCATCTACTTTTTCAGTCTTGAGAAAAACAGCAAACTTTTTGGTTGCATCCAAAACCTGAAATTCTGAATATTTTCTGCCCAAATACGGTGAAAAATTATCCACCCATTTTATTCTTTCCTTTCCAAGAATTTGATGCCACAAGTATTGAGCCGAACCTATAGCCAAACCAGAGTCGTATGGTACTGGCGGCACATAAATTTCATCTATATGCCTGTACCAACTTTGAATTTTTCCAATAAGGACGGAATTTAAGGCACATCCTCCAGAAACGCACAAGTTTTTAGGTTTATATTTTGCCATATGTTCATCTAAAACAGCCCTTACTAAAAGTTCAGTTGCTTGTTGCAAACAGGAAGAAATGTCAAATTTATCTTTTTCTGAAAAATTTACCTTATTAAATAACTTTTTGGCCAATGCTTGTGGTTGGTCGGCTGATTGAACCATTGTATCAAAATTAGACATCAAGTCTATTAATTGGTTCGTATATTTTGTTGAATTACTCATCGAAGCCATTGCCATAACCGTGCCTGCTTGATTTCCTTTGGGAAAACCAGTAGACAAGCCAAACAGTTTCGCAATATAATTCCATCCATTACCTATGTTTAAGCTATCAGAACTATAGACCTTAATTTTCTCGATATTTTTATTACTACCTTTGTAAATGGTTGCGCAGGTTTGAGTACCATCAGACTCCCAACCTCCTCCATCTATAGTCAAAATCAAGCTATCATCAAAATTACTGGAAAAGAATGCATTGGCTGCATGAGTCATATGGTGAGACAGTTCAAAGAATTTTCCTCTGTTTTTTTGAATGAGTCTTTCCATTTTTTCATCAGAATGACTATCAATTGTCTTCTCTTTCCATATATTCGTTCTTCCACCAAAATTTCCAAAGGTAAAATATTTAATTTGCTGGCATTTATCTTTTGGTTGCATATCAAAAAACAATTTAAGTCCATCTCCAAGTTCTTCTTTTACTCTGGAAAATCTCTCAAGTTCTTCATGAATCAAGGGTTGCCCATTATTCATTAAAAAGTAACTTACATCATGACCTGATTGGAAACCTAAAATGTTACTCATTTACACTTCCCTGCCAACTGAAGAAACATCACTATGTTTTAAGTTGATATTTTTCAGAAAAGTTTCGTAATGTTTTGACAAATGAGAATAACTTCTTTTAGAATTTTCATCAGCATTTTCAAACTTTTCATTTATTCTTTTAAAAATTTTGCATCGAGTTTGATAATCAAACATTCTACTATCACAATATCTGTTATAAAGAAAAGCACTTTCATAAGCGGCTTCCCCGGTTAAAAAATAATTGGCGGCAGATTGAGAATCTTTTTTTGGACACCAAACACAAACAAATTCATTAATAAAACCTATTTTTTTTTTCTTTTTTGCAAGGTTGATGATCAAATCATAATCATGGGCCTTAAATTCATCCCCATAATCATTCATTAATCTTTCATAGTAATTTTGACTGTAAAAAACATTTATTATATCTCTTTTGATTATTGTGCCAAACGAGGGAATGTACATGTCAAAAATCTGTAGATCTTTGAACTCATCGCGCAAATTAGAATAATTTTGATCCCAATATCCTGGATGATTAAATTTAAATATTTCGTCATTTTTCTTAATTGCCATTTTTCCGTATGCAATTTCCAAATCATTATTTATTAAGAACTTTAATAAATTTGACACACCAGTTGGAATGAAAAAATCATCAGAATTAAGCATACAAACATATGGAAATTTAGCTCTCTCCAAGGCTTTAATGTAAGAAATGCCGCTACCCAAGTTTTTCTTATTTCTATGGTACTTAATCTTTGAACTTTTTTTTTGGAGTTCTTTGATTAATTTTTTCGTTTGATCCTGCGAATAATCATCTACGATAATAATCTCTGATACGCCATCGGTTTGTAATGCTGAAGCGATGGCAACTGGTAGATGTGTTTCATCATTATATGTTGGAATTAAGACAGAAATCATTAAATTTTAATCCAATCTTTTTTATATATGTCTTGGTAATTTTTCGGCCCTTTAGGACCAAACCATCTATTTGGCGTTATAACTTTATATTTTTTTTTTCCTAACCATGCACCCCACCATGAAAACGAACTATTACTTATGATAACTCCATCACACTGTGACAAAGAATATAAATCTTCTATTTCATCTGAATTATGAAGGTTTTTAAAAATGGAAACATCAAATTGACTTTTAAGAGAAACGAAATCATCTGAGAAAATTAAAAAATCAACATCGTCATCATTAAAAAAGTTCATTGCACTGGATATATAATTTTTAACGTCAATGTCTGCAAAAACTCCTCTGTTTTTTTCATGATTATAGTCACCAAGTCTAATGTGTATTCCAATTTTTTTTTTCGAAGAAAATCTCATTTTTTCATTAATTTTTTTTTTGGTATCCTTTGGAAAAGTTATTAAATTCTTTATTTCATCTTTAAAATTACTGAAATATTTTTCAGACTGATAGTAACCAACCAAACATAAATCATCTACCATAGGAATTGGAGAGAAGCTAAAACCAGGCTCCTCATAAGGTACGAATTGATTTCTTTTGGTCTCTGGTATTCTTGAATAAATATTATTTTTGTACCTTTTAGGATTGTGACCTTGGCCAAATCCTATTCCTAAATCATAGTTAATGGCAAAATCAGAACCAATTAATGATGCATGAGAAAATCCTGCTGCTATTTGAAATAGTTGATTTCCCAAACCTCCTAAAAAATTATTTATTATCATTACCTGAATCCCAGAATATAAGAATTAATTTATTAAATTTTGATTTTTAATTTTTTCTTTGAGTAAAATTTATCTAGCTTATTTAAAATTGAATGCAATTTTTCCAATTCATTAGTCAGCAACTTGTTATAATTTCCTACAAAGAACCCTCTATGATCAATAGTTTGAGCGTTTTTTAAATTTTGAGAAATTGAGTAATCATAAAACTTTTTTACTGGGTTCTTTAAAAAATTTCCAGTGACTATTGGTCTTGTTTCTATGCCATATCTTTGAAGTTCATATAGCACATGACTTCTTTTATTTTTTAGATTACCGTCAAGAATTATACTAAAACCAAACCATGATGAATCTTTTGAACATTTCTGAATTTGACAGAATGGCTGATTGCCAAAAAGGTCTTTAAATGTTTCTGAATTTTTAATTCTTGTTTCCATGAAAGTATCAAATTTTTTTAATTGACACAACCCAATCGCTCCATTCAACTCATTTGGTCTCAAATTATATCCTGGAAGAACAAATCTAAAACAATCATGAAAACTATCTCCTGTGAAATTTTTTAACTCTGAATCATTTGATAATTCCCTTGTCCAACCATGTGCTCTAAGCGACTTGATATATTCATAAATTTCAGGATCATCGGTGGTAACCATTCCACCTTCAATGGTTTGTATGTGATGAGAAAAATAAAAACTATGGGACCCTGCCAC
>CAZAFN010000003.1:0-65478 GCA_964484795.1 uncultured Alphaproteobacteria bacterium
AACTGGCTTTAGTCGTGCCTGGCTCAGGCTTAATTAAAGCTCAAGCAGAAGATGATGATGAATTAAGTAGGGTTATTTCTGAACCTGTCAAACTTGATCAAGAATATAGAAATTTTGACAATATTAGTCCTTGGCAGGGTATGAGCAAATATCTTCCAGGAGATGAAAAATCAGAAAAGAAAAATGACCAAGACTGAAAATTATACTATGAATTTTGGACCACAACACCCTGCTGCGCATGGTGTGTTGAGATTGGTTTTAGAATTAGATGGTGAAGTTGTTGAAAAAGCTGATCCTCATATTGGTTTATTGCATAGAGGGACTGAAAAATTGATAGAAAGTAAAACTTATATTCAAGCTTTGCCTTACTTTGATAGATTAGATTATGTGTCTCCTATGTGTCAGGAACATGCCTATGCTTTAGCAATAGAAAAATTACTTGATATTGATGTTCCTATTAGAGGGCAATACATAAGAGTAATGTTTTCAGAGATTACTAGAATTTTAAATCATATTTTAAATTTGTCGACATATGCTTTAGATGTTGGAGCAATGACTCCTTTTTTATGGTTATTTGAAGAAAGAGAGATTTTAATGGAGTTTTATGAAAGAGTTTCTGGGTCTAGACTTCATTCTGCTTATTTCAGACCTGGTGGCGTTCATCGAGACCTTCCAGATGGTTTGTTGGAAGATGTATCAGGTTTTTGCAATAGATTCCCAAAGAAAATTGATGATCTTGAAAATTTGTTAGAAAAGAACAGAATTTTTAGACAAAGATCAGTTGGTATTGGAAAAATCAATACAGAAGAGGCATTATCAAGAGGTTTTACTGGACCTTGTTTACGTGCTACTGGTCTTGACTGGGATTTGAGAAAGTCTCAACCATATGATTCTTATGATCAAATAGAATTTAAAATTCCTACTGGAACAAATGGAGATTGTTTTGAAAGATTCTTGGTAAGAATTGAAGAAATGCGTCAATCTATTTTAATTATTAATCAGTGCATTGAAAAATTACCCAAAGGTGAATGTGTGGTAGATGACCCTAGAATTATTCCTCCTAAAAGAAATTTAATGAAATCATCTATGGAATCTTTAATAAACCACTTTAAATTATTCACTGAGGGTTTTCACGTGCCATCCGGTGAGACTTATACGGCTGTGGAAGCACCTAAAGGAGAGTTTGGTGTTTATCTCATTGCAGACGGAACCAATCGACCATATAGATGTAAAATAAGGGCTCCAGGTTTTGCATTGTTGCAAGCTACTGAATTTTTATCCAAAGGTCATATGTTATCAGATTTAGTTGCCATCATAGGTAGCTTAGATATTGTATTTGGAGAAATAGATAGATAATGGAAAGTAATTTTAAGAAAATAGCTAGAGATTCTATTCAACCTAAGGAATTTTGCTTTAATAAGGTTAACTTGAAAAAAGCAATGATTTTGGCAAAAATGTATCCAAGTAATTACAAAGAAAGTTCAATAATGCCATTGTTATCTCTAGCTCAAAATCAAAGTGGTGGATGGCTTCCAAAAAAGGCAATTGAGTACATATCAGTTTTTTTAAAAGTTCCTGAAATTAAAGTGCTTGAATTAGCTACTTTTTATTCAATGTACAATTTATCTCCAGTTGGAAAGCACCATATTGAGGTTTGTACAACAACACCGTGTATGTTGAGAGGAGCCGATTCAATTGTCTTGGCGTGTAAGAAGGAATTAGGAATAGAAAATGGTCAAATAACTAAAGATAAAAACTTTTCACTTAACAAAGTTCAATGTTTAGGAGCTTGTGTAAATGGCCCGGTTTTGAAAATCAATGAAAATTATTTTGAAGATTTGACTGTAAAATTATTAGAAAACCTGATAATTGATCTTAAAAACAATAAAAAACTGAAAAAGGGCCCTCAATCAGGCAGAAAAGCTTCTGAACCATTTAAAGTTTAATTAATGATTAATAAAAATAACATTATATTTTCAAATCTTTACGGACAACAAGATGTAGGAGTTCTTTCAGCAATGAAAAGAGGTGATTGGAAAGGGACTCAAAAGTTTCTTAAGGCAAACCCTCAAGAGATCATTGATACTGTTAAAGAATCTGGTTTAAGGGGAAGAGGAGGGGCTGGTTTTTCAACTGGATTGAAGTGGGACTTTATGCCAAAGCTAAGTAAGAAACAACATTATTTAGTAATAAATGCAGATGAAGGCGAACCTGGAACTTGCAAGGACAGAGATATTATCAGAAACGAACCTCACAAAATTATAGAGGGTTGTTTAATAGCTGGATATGCAATTGGTGCTTCAAAAGCTTATATTTATATACGTGGAGAATTTTTTAATGAATCTGTTACTTTACAAAATGCTATTGATGAAGCTTATAAAAAAAAACTTATTGGAAAAAATGCTTGTGGTTCTAAATTTAATTTTGATATTTATATCCATCATGGTGCTGGAGCTTATGTATGTGGAGAAGAGACTGCATTAATTGAAAGTTTAGAGGGAAAAAAAGGTCAGCCAAGACTAAAGCCTCCTTTTCCAGCCAACGTGGGTTTATTTGGAATGCCTACAACAGTTAATAATGTTGAAACTATAGCAGTCATTCCGTCTATAATGAGAAGAGGGGCTGAGTGGTTTTCAAAATTAGGTAGGAAGAATAATACGGGTTCGAAAATATATTGTATTTCTGGGCAAGTTAATAATCCTTGTAATGTTGAGGAAGAACTTGGCGTGCCTTTAAAATATTTAATTCAAAAATATGCTGGTGATGTTATTGGAGGTTGGGAAAATCTTCTGGCTGTAATTCCTGGAGGCTCATCTGTTCCATTAATTCCTAAGCATATTTGCGAAGATGTTCTTATGGATTTTGATTCTCTGAAAAATGTTGGTTCTGCACTTGGAACTGCTGGTATAATAGTAATAAACAAGGAAACAGACATCATCCAAGCAATTGCAAGGTTATCTGAGTTTTACAAATATGAATCTTGTGGACAGTGTACTCCATGTAGAGAAGGAACTGGTTGGTTGATGAGAATGATGAATAGAATTTTGGAAAACAAATGCACGTACGAAGAAGTTGAACTATTAGAAGAAGTAACCTATCAAATAGAAGGACATACAATTTGTGCACTAGGTGACGCTGCTGCCTGGCCCATACAGGGTTTGCTAAAACACTTTAAAAATAAAATACTAAGTAGAATAAATAACACAAAAAAATATGTAGCTTAGAAATGACAAAAATTTATGTTAACGATAAAGAAGTTGAGGTTGAGAATGGAATAACTGTGCTTCAAGCGTGTGAATTGGCTGGTATAGAGATCCCAAGGTTTTGTTATCACGAAAAATTGTCGATTGCTGGCAATTGTCGAATGTGTTTGGTTGAAATGGAAAACTCTAACAAACCAATTGCTTCCTGTGCAATGCCTGTTGCAGAAGGAATGAAAATAAAAACTAACAGTCAAATGGTTAGAAAAGCTAGAAAAGGAGTTATGGAATTTTTATTGATCAACCATCCATTGGATTGTCCCATATGTGATCAGGGAGGTGAGTGTGACTTGCAAGACCAGGCAATGGCTTATGGAAAAGGTTTTAGTAGGTTTGTTGAACATAAAAGAGCAGTAAAAGATAAGCACCTTGGTCCTTTAATTAAAACGCATATGACAAGATGTATACATTGTACAAGATGTATAAGGTTTTCTGAAGAGATTGCTGGCAATGATCAATTAGGAGCAATAGGAAGGGGTGAAAATACGGAAATAACAAGTTATTTAGAAAAAACTGTTGATTCAGAGATGTCTGGAAATATCATTGATTTGTGCCCTGTAGGAGCGCTTACTTCAAAACCATTTGAGTTTGTGGCTAGGCCCTGGGAGTTAAAGAAAACTAGTAGTATTGATCTGTTTGATGCTGTTGGAAGTAATATTAGATTGGATTCTAAGGGGGATAAGATAATGAGAGTTTTACCTAGGATTAATGAACAAATAAATGAAGAATGGATTTCTGACAAGACTAGGTTTGCCTATGATGGTTTAAATTATCAAAGGATCGACAAATTTTATTCTAGAGATGGAAATGGTAAACTAAGAGAAAATTCAGAAGAAAATATTTTAGATATACTAAAATCCAAATTTTCTAATACAGATCCAAATAAAATTTCTTCAGTTGTTGGGAATTCTCTAGACTGTGAATCAATATTTGCATTCAAATTATTCTTGGAGAATATCAAAGCTTTTAATTTTGATTGCCGTCAGGATAATTCATTTTTTTTACCTAAGAAGAGATTTTCATATATTTTTAACAGTAAAATTTCGGGAATTGATGATTCAGACTTATGCTTGCTTATTGGTACGGATTTAAAAAAAGAAGCTCCCATTATAAACTCACGCTTAAGACAAAGACTTCTAAGAGATTTTAATAATTATCCAATACTAAGAGTTGGAAAAAAGTTTCCAGTTAATTTTGATCTAGCTGACATTGGTGAAAATTTCAGATCTATTAATAGATTGCTAAAAGGAAAGCCTAGATCTTTATTAAATCGATCAAAAAAACCATTATTTATTATTGGACAAGGTCCTCTTTGTAGTAATGATGGTGAGAATATTTTTAATTTTTGTTTAGATTTATATGAAAAAATTTCAAAAGATTCTAATTGGAATGGATTTAATGTTATGCAAAATTTTTCTGGTAGAGTAGGTGCTCTAGATCTAGATTTTTATAATACAAAGTTTTTAAAATCTAAAAGTTTGATTGATAACATTTATGCTGGTAAATACGATTTACTATATTTGTTATGTGCTGATGAGTTGAATGTTGAAAAAATTCCAAAGAAAACATTTGTTATTTACCAAGGACATCATGGAGATAATGCAACAAACAGAGCTGATTTAATTATTCCAACATCATGTTTTACTGAAAAAGAAGGTATCTATGTAAATTTAGAAGGACGCCCTCAGATTAGTAGGCAGGTTAAACCTCCTTTACCTAATGTTGAGCATGCTTGGTTTTTCTTAAAAAAACTCAGCAGAGTTTTGGGAATAAGTGTAAATTACAATAACTTTGAAAACTTAAGAAACTTAATGTTTAATAGATACGATTTAATTTCAAAAATAAATGATGTTGTTAATAGTAAATTAGTCAAACCTAAAAAATCAAAATATAAGTTTAGTAATGAACTTATGACTTCAAATATTAAAAATTTTTATATGACAGATTCGGTTAGCAGAAATTCTCCTACAATGTCTTCTTGTTCGGCAGCATTTCCCGAAAAGAATATTTAATTATTGATAGATAAAAATGCTATTTGAAATTTTATATATTATCTTAAAGATTTTCCTTATCATTATTCCAATTCTTTTTTTTATTGCATATCTAACATATTTTGAACGAAAAGTTATAGGGGCTATTCAATTAAGGAAGGGTCCAAATGTGGTTGGTCCTTTTGGTTTATTTCAACCTTTTGCAGATGGAATTAAGCTTCTGACTAAAGAAACGATATTTCCTGAGCATTCTAATAAATTTATTTTTATTTTAGCTCCGATGATTACTTTTGCCTTAGCATTGTTAGCATGGGCAGTGATTCCAATTGATTATAGGATAGTGTTGTCAGATATTAATGTAGGGATAATGTATATTTTTGCAATCTCATCATTAGGTATTTATGGAATAATTATGGCAGGTTGGGCGAGTAATTCTAGATATGCTTTTTTAGGCGCATTGAGATCAGCTGCACAAATGATTTCTTATGAAGTTTCCATAGGTTTGATAATCATCTCCATACTTTTGACAACTGGCAGTTTAAATTTAACTGAGATAGTTTTAAGTCAAGAAAATTTTTGGTTTTTAATTCCACATTTTCCAATGTTTGTTATATTTTTTATTTCCACTCTCGCAGAAACGAACCGTGCTCCATTTGATTTGCCAGAAGCAGAATCTGAGTTGGTGGCAGGGTATAATGTTGAATATTCATCTATGTCTTTTGGTTTATTTTTTCTTGGTGAGTATGGGAATATGATATTGATGAGTTCTATGTCAACCATTCTTTTTCTTGGAGGGTGGTTGCCTCCATTTGATTTTGATATTTTATATTTAATTCCTGGTTATATTTGGTTTTTAATTAAAGTCTGTTCTTTACTCTTTGTTTTTTTGTGGGTTAGAGCTTCTTTACCAAGATATAGGTATGACCAACTAATGTCTTTAGGTTGGAAGTTATTTCTTCCTTTATCTCTTCTTTGGATTATAATTACGTCTACGGTGATTTTTTTTTTAGATAATTATTACACATTATGAGGAAAATAAAAAAAATTATTTTTGTAATTAAAGAGTTTTTTCTTCTTGAAATACTTTCTGGTTTGTTTTTGACACTCAAGCATTTTTTTAAACCAAAAGTTACTATTAATTATCCTTTTGAAAAGGGTTTTTTAAGTTCAAGGTTTAGAGGTGAGCATGCCTTAAGACGATATGAGTCAGGAGAGGAAAGATGTATTGCTTGCAAACTTTGTGAAGCCGTATGCCCGGCACAAGCAATAACCATAGACGCTGAACCAAGAAAAGATGGTTCAAGACGAACAACAAGGTATGATATAGATATGACAAAGTGCATTTACTGTGGTTATTGTCAGGAATCGTGTCCAGTTGATGCAATTGTTGAAGGACCAAACTTTGAATTTGCTACTGAAACAAGAGAAGAATTAATATATGATAAAGCAAAGCTTTTAGAAAATGGAGACAGATGGGAATTGGAAATCTCTAAAAACTTAGAGAAGGAATCCAAGTATTTATAATGTTAATACTATTTTACTTCTTTTCATTTGTTTTAATTTTGTCGAGTTTGTTTGTTGTTTTTTCTTCTAATCCTGTTCATTCTGTTTTGTTTTTAATTTTTACGTTTTTTAATGCTGCAGTTATTTTTCTTTTATCTAATGCGGAGTTTTTAGCTATGACTTTATTAATTGTTTATGTGGGTGCTGTTGCTGTTTTATTTTTATTTGTTGTTATGATGTTGAATATTAATGAAGTGATCTTAAAGGAAGGGTTTCTTAAATACTTCCCTTTTGGAATGTTGTTGATCTCAATTTTCTTAATAGAACTATTAATGATTTTTAATAATACAGATTTTTCTCAGGCAATTGGTATGGGAATAAATATTAATGAGTTAATTGCTAGTGGAAATGAGAACACAAAATCAATTGGTTTATTTTTGTACACAGACTTTTTTATAATTTTTCAAATTTCTGGTTTTATGTTGCTTGTAGCTATG
The DNA here is from genome assembly GCA_964484795.1 of uncultured Alphaproteobacteria bacterium. Classification (GTDB taxonomy): domain Bacteria; phylum Pseudomonadota; class Alphaproteobacteria; order Methylaequorales; family Methylaequoraceae; genus CAZAFN01. The sequence goes on from CAZAFN010000003.1 coordinate 7,252, forward strand.
ATTGGAGCTATTGTTTTGGCTCATGATGAAAATTATAATTTAAAAAGACAGAATCCACTAAATCAAAAAATTTTAAACAAAAAAGATGTTATAAAACTCAATTAATTTTATGGATTCACATCATTTCTTAATTTTATCAACCTTAATTTTTTCTATTGGCTTTCTTGGAATTTTCATAAATAGGAAAAATATTATAACAATCTTAATGTCTATTGAATTAATGTTGTTGGCTGCAAGCATCAACTTTATCGGTTTTTCATACATTCTTAATGACTTGTTTGGACAAATTTTTGCACTTTTTATTCTTGTTGTTGCAGCTGCTGAAGCTGCTATTGGTCTTGCAATTTTGACAATATTTTTTAAGAAATCTGGTTCAATTAGTATTGATATAATAAGTAGATTGAAAGGATGAAAAATTGTTTCTTTTTGCAATATTCCTACCACTGATAAGTTTTTTTATATGTGTTTTTTTTAATAATTATACAAAATCATCTCATCTAAATCTAATTTCTTGTTTTTTATTAATTCTTTCAACAATTGCATCTTTATTTTCAATTATTTCTTTTCAATCAAATGGTCCAAACACATATGTATTAGGTAATTGGATTGTTTCAGGGAGTCTTAATGTAGATTGGTCAATTCAGATGAATTTATTAAGCAGTTCAATGGTATTGATGGTAAATTTTGTTTCAACTTTAATTCATATTTATTCAGTTGGTTATATGAATAATGACTCTAGAAAAATTATTTTTATGGGTTATTTAGGTTTGTTCACTTTTTTCATGTTATTTTTAGTGTCATCATCAAACTTAGTTCAACTTTTTTTAGGATGGGAAGGAGTTGGTTTAACATCATATTTATTGATTGGTTTTTGGAGTTATAAGGCAAGTGCTAATAATGCTGCACTTAAAGCGTTTGTAGTAAATAGAGTAGGTGATTTTTGCTTATTGATAGCACTGTTTACTTTGTTTATTGTTTTTGGGACTTTGAATGTTAATGAGATAATGATCTTGTTAAACTCTCATTTTGATTCAAATTTTAGTTTTCTTGGTTTTGACATTCATGCAATAACAATAATCACTATTTTGCTTTTTATTGGTTGTATGGGTAAGTCTGCTCAATTCGGTCTTCATGTTTGGTTACCTGATGCAATGGAAGGTCCTACGCCTGTTTCTGCATTGATACATGCGGCTACTATGGTAACCGCCGGAGTTTTTCTTTTAATCTTAGTATCCCCTTTGCTTGAAGCTTCTGGATTAACCAGAAACTTGATTTTAATTATTGGTTCATTGACTTGTATTTTTGCTTCATCTGTTGCAATTTTTCAAAATGACATAAAAAGAATCATAGCATATTCAACATGCAGTCAACTTGGATATATGTTTATGTCAATTGGAGTGTCAGCATATTCAATTGCTTATTTTCATTTGCTTTCTCATGCTTTTTTTAAAGCCTTGCTTTTCCTAGGTGCTGGCTCGGTAATTCATTCTATGTCAGATGAACAGAATATAAAGAAGATGGGCGGCTTATATAGTAAGATCCCAGTTACCTATATATGCATGCTGATTGGTTCATGTTCATTAATTGGGCTACCATTTTTTAGTGGTTATTACTCAAAAGATCTGATATTGGAATTTATTTATCTAGGTGAGACAACATTTAATAGCTATGTTTTTTTTATTGGAATTTTGGGAGTGTTTTTTACTACAATTTATTCTACAAGATTGATTATTCATGTTTTTCATGGAAAAAATTTGTCTGATGAAAAAGTTTTTGCCCATATTCATGAGTCTTCTGCCATTATGATAGTTCCATTAGTTATTTTGGCAGTTTTTGCAATTTTTTATGGAATGATCTCACACCATTACTTTTTAGACAAAAATTATTTAAATATGTGGTCACAAATAATTTTTGTAAATAAAGAATTGAATGAGAATTATGTTTTAGAAAACATTCCAACTCTTTTCAGAAAACTTCCTTTATTGGTAATATCTTTAGGATTGGTAATGTGTTTTTGTTTATATTTTGCTTTTAGAAAATTTCCATCTTATCTAAGGAGTAGGTTTAGTATATTTTGTAGTTTTTTTACAAACAAATGGTTTATAGATGAAATTTATAAAGTTTTGTTGATAAAACCTATATTATATTTAGGTAAAGGTTTTTGGAAGTCAATTGACATCGATTTGATAGATAATTTGGGTCCTAACGGTATCACAAGAGTTGTGAGATCATCGGGTCTGTGGGTGTCAAGACTACAATCAGGTTATTTGTATCATTATGTTTTATCAGTTGTCATTGGACTAACTCTGTTTCTAAGTCTTTATATATATATATTCTAATGTTAAACCTACCCATTTTACCAATACTTATAATACTTCCACTATTTGGGCTTGTTTTTATTTTATTCTCTTCTGAAGTTGATGAATTTGCTAAGCAAGCTAAGAAATCAGCTTTATGGACCACTGCAAGTACTTTTTTCTTATCTCTATATTTGCCATTAAATTTTGAAAAAGATATTCCACATTTTCAATTTGTAAATTCATTTAATTGGTTTAATAGTGAAAATATTAGATTTTCGCTTGGTGTTGATGGAATATCTATGCCCTTCATCATATTGACAACTTTCTTGGTTTTGGTTTGTATGATATTTATTTTTCCACAAAGCAAGAAAAAAATGCGAATGTATCTATGTTCTTTCTTGTTATTAGAATCTTTTCTTATCGGCACATTTAGTGCAATAGATCTTTTTTCATTTTACATCTTTTTTGAATCAATTCTTATTCCAATGTACTTGATTATTGGTTTTTGGGGAGGAGAAAGAAGAATTTATTCGGCTTACAAATTTTTCCTGTATACATTGCTCGGATCAGTTCTAATGTTAATTGCAATAATTTTTCTATACCAAGAATTTGGAACTACAAGTATACCTAAATTATTAGATTATACATTGCCTTTTTACATTCAATCCTGGTTATGGCTTGCTTTTTTTTCTTCTTTTGCTGTAAAAATTCCTATGTGGCCATTCCATACATGGTTACCAGATGCTCATGTTGAAGCACCTACAGAAGGTTCAGTTATATTGGCAGGTATTTTATTAAAACTAGGTGGATATGGTTTTATAAGATTTAATCTTTCAATTCTTCCTGATGCATCGATATTTTTTACACCTTTTGTTTATTTTCTTTCTGTTGTTGCAGTAATATATACTTCCTTTATTGCTCTTGTCCAAGAAGATATGAAAAAACTTATTGCCTATTCTTCTGTTGCTCATATGGGCTTTGTTACGCTTGGAATTTTTTCCGCTAATATCCAAGGTTTGCATGGTGCAATAATACAAATGATTTCTCATGGCGTTATTTCTGCTGCATTATTCTTTTCAATTGGTTCAATTTATAATAGGTTTCAGACTAAGGAAATTGTTTTTTTTGGAGGTTTGGCCTTTAAAATGCCAAAGTTTTCAGTATTTTTTTTAATATTTTCTTTAAGTGCCATTGGATTTCCAGGCACTTCTGGGTTTGTTGGTGAATTTCTAACGTTACTTTCTGCATATAGCAAAAACACATTGGTAGCAGTTTTATCTTCAACTGGAGTAATATTAGCAGCAGCATATATGCTGTTATTATATAAGAATGTATTTCTTGGAGAAATTAGTAATAATTTAGAACGAAAGATTGATGATCTAAAAATAAGTGAAACTTTTACATTTGTAATGTTATCGATTGTAATATTTGTAATTGGTATTAAACCTAATATTATTTTGGATTATACTACTTCATCTTTAGATAGAATTATAAAACTTTACCCAATTTCAATTTATTAAATGAGTTTATTTTGATAATAATTCCAGAAATATTTCTATCAATTGGTTCGTTAATTCTTCTTTTTTTGTCACCTTTTTTTAAGGAAAATTCGCACATTAAAGTTGGTTATTTAGCTTTAATTTTAGTCTTTTTAACTCAATTTTTTGTCTTAAAAGACATATTTTATTTTGAGGAGGTTTTTAATGGTTTCTTTGTTATCGATTCATTTGGATCTTTTTTAAAGTCAATAATCCTAATTGGTGCTGGTATGGTGCTTTATCTATATTTAATTGTTAAGAATGATAAATCTCTGTTAAGGCCAGAGTTTCCAATTGTCATCTTAATGTCATTAATTGGAATGATGTTAATGGTGTCGGCAAATAATTTATTATCTTTGTTTGTTTCAATGGAATTGCAAAGTTTATCTCTATATATTTTAGTTTCGTTTTCTAAGGAGGATTTTAGTTCCTCTGAGGCAGGAGTTAAATACTTTGTTATTGGTAGTCTTTCAACTTGTATTTTTCTTTTTGGTGTTAGTTTGATTTATGGCTTAATTGGTTCAACGAGTTTTTCTTATATCAGTGCATTTATGGCTGACCAGTATGCAATGCCAATTATGTTAATTGTAGGTCTAATATTTATTCTAGTTTCTGTTTCTTTAAAAATTTCTGCAGCTCCTTTTCATATGTGGACCCCAGATGTTTATCAAGGTGCACCTACAATTGTGACAGCATTCTTATCTACAATTCCAAAAATAGCTGCTTTTTCAATATTGATTAGATTACTTGTTCATCCATTTGGTGAAATCATTGTTGATTGGGGGAAAATAGTAATAATTTTGTCCATCTCATCAATGGTCATAGGTTCATTAGGTGCACTTAGACAAACAGATCTTAAAAGATTGATGGCCTATAGTACGATTAATCATGTTGGTTTTATGTTAATGGGTTTGATACCTGGGTCAGAAGATGGAATTACAGCGATTTGCATCTATTTAATTTTTTATTTATCAATGAATTTAGGTGTTTTCTTGTTCATACTTAATATGCAACGAGACAATGTAAATGTAACTTCCATAAAAGATTTATCAGGTTTATATAAAAGTCAACCAATTATGGCAACGTGCCTATCTGTGATACTCTTTTCAATGGCAGGAATACCTCCATTGGCAGGTTTTATTGGCAAATTAATAATTTTAAATATAGTAATTGATAATAATTTATTCTTTTTGGCAATAGTTGCAGTCTTAACATCAGTTATTTCTGCCTTTTATTACATTAGAGTTATAAAATCAATTTTTTTTGATTTACCTGGAGAAGAACTAGATGGTTTATATAATAATCAATCAAGGTTTTTATTGTCATTGTTAGCAATATTCAATTTAACAGTTGTTTTTTATCCACAATTCTTTTTAAACTTGTGTGCTTCAATTACTCTTTCGTTGTTTGCAGTTTCATAAAATGGGAGATAATTTATTTGACTATTACATTTTCAAGTCAATTCACAATACTAATGATGAAATTAAAAAAATTAATCAACAAGAAAATGAAAAAAAAAAAAATTTAGCATTATTTGCTTTGGAGCAAAAAATAGGAAGGGGAAGAGCTGGAAAAATTTGGTATAGCTCAAGGGGAGATTTAACTTGTTCTTTTTTAATTAATTATAGTCTAGAAGCAACTAAAATAGGTCAAGTAAATCTATTAATTCTTTCAAATCTTTTAAATTTGCTAGAAAAAATGTATTCAAATATAGATTTTAAATTTAAATGGCCAAATGATATTTATTTAAATGAAAAGAAACTCGCAGGTATTCTTGTGGAGACAAGTTTGAAAGAAAATGCAACTGAACATATAACAATTGGAATAGGAATGAATCTAATTGCTTCTTCCAAAAAAACAAATTTTAAATCCATATCTATTTCAGATTTTTCAAACCAAGTTGACTCACTAAATTGTTTCTTTAGACTTTCAAGAAAAATATCAGATTCTTTTAAAAATTTTAATGATATTAATTTTAGTTATTTAAGCAATTACTTAACCCAAAAATGCAAAGACTTTAAGAAAGAAATAAAAATTAAAAAAAATAAAAAAATTTTTAAAGGAGTTTTCGTTAAGATTGATGATTCTGGATCACTTATATTTAATGTTGACGGAAGATTGTTAAATATATCATATGGTGAAATATTATGATCTGTTTAACTATTGATATTGGCAATACTTCTACATCATTTTGTTTTTTTCTTGAAAATAAAATCATTGGATTTTCTAGAATTCCAATACAAAAAATTTCTGAGAGATCTGTCAAAAATATTCTGAAAAAATTTTGGAAGAAACACATAACTTTGAAAATAATAATCTCGTCTGTTGTACCCAAAATCAATGATTTTTTTAGAAAATTACTTAATAAATTGAATGTTGAATATTTTTTTTTTCAGCAAGTCAAAGACAATTTTAATTTTCATACAAATATCATCAATAAAAGTACTATCGGTGATGATAGATTGATCAATATTTTTTATGCCAAGGAACTCTACGTTAGATCTGTTGTAATTGTTGATTTTGGCACTGCAACAACTTTTGATGTATTAGACAAATTTGGCGTTTATGATGGTGGATTAATTACACCAGGCATACAGATGTCATTGCTTACTCTAAAACAAAAAACAGCTAAATTACCATTAGTAAATTTTAAAAATACTAAAAATGTTGTTGGATATACTACTAAACAAGCTATACAATCTGGTTTTTTCTGGGGTTATGTTTCAATGGTTGATGGTTTAATCAAGAAAATTGAAAAAGAAAAAAGCACCAAATTTAAAATTATTTTAACAGGAGGATATTCCAAACATTTCCAAAAACTGTTAAAAAATGTTTTGTTGATTGATGAATTTTTTACTTCTAAAGGTCTAAATTTTTTTTTAAGAAAATATTTAAAGTTGTAATATGAAACTTTTAAAAGATAATTTGGTTTTCTTACCACTTGGCGGTGCTGGTGAAATAGGAATGAATTGTAATCTTTATCATTATAATGATAGTTGGATTATGATTGATCTTGGGGTTACGTTTAGTGATTTATCAATGACACCATATGATATTATTATGCCTGATTTAAATTTTATCTTAGAAAAAAAAGTTCAATTATCTGGTTTAATACTTACACACGCTCATGAAGATCATATTGGCGCAGTTCCCTATCTTTACAAATATTTAAATAATATACCAATATATACAACTCCATTTACTGCATCTGTCTTGAAAAGAAAGTTTGAGTCAGTTGGATGTACGAATTACAAAATTATATTATTAGAATATAATAAAAGATTTAAGATTGGGGCGTTTGATATAGAAGCCTTTGCATTAACTCATTCTATTCCAGAGCCTAATTCAATTATTATTAGATCTAAAAAAGGTAATGTTTTTCATACTGGTGATTGGAAGATTGATCCCCAACCTCTGGTTGGTCAACCTATAAATCATAAGAAATTAGAAGAACTGAGTAATGAAGGTATTCATACTTTAGTATGTGATTCTACAAATGTATTTGATGAAACCCCCTCTGGAAGTGAAGAGGAAGTTAGGGTAAATCTAAGAGAAATATTTAAAAAAAAAAAAAAGGCAAGTTTGTCATTACTTGTTTTGCCTCAAATATTGCAAGACTTGAAACTATACTTACAGTTTCAAACGAATCTGGCAAATATTGTGTATTGTTAGGTAGATCTCTCCACCGTATCTATGAATCAGCGATTGAGAACAATTATTTAGAAGGTCTAAATAATATAGTTGATGAAAAAGATGCTAAAAGTTTGTTAGCTGATGATCTAGTTATAATCTGTACTGGAAGTCAAGGAGAGAATAGGGCTGCACTTTCAAGATTAATAAATAACAAACATAATTTTTTTAATTTAGAGAAAGATGATACAGTGATTTTTTCTTCACGAGAGATCCCAGGAAATGAAAAGAAAATAGGTGAATTAAAAAAAAATATCATTAAGAAAGGCAGTTTTTTTTTAGATCACAATAATTCTAAAATTCATGTGTCTGGACATCCATCAAAAGAAGAATTAAAAAAAATGTATAAGTGGATTAAACCAAAACTTCTTATTCCAGTGCACGGTGAGTACAGGCATCTGTCCGAACATATCGACTTTGCGAAATCCAATGGGATTAATCAACAATTACTTGTTGAAAATGGAGATTTAGTTTTACTTGATAATGATTCCAAACCAAGAGTTTTAAGTAAAGTTTATTCAGGTAAAAATGTATTAAAAGGCAACCAAATCCTGAAAATAGATGATAAAATATTTTCTAACCTAAGGGTAGTGAACTCAGATGGAGAAATTTTTGTAAATATTATTATGAATCTAGAAGATTCTGTTTTGTCTGACCCTGTGATATTTTGCCCCACTATTTTTGAAGATGAAAAATCAAAAATTGAATTACAAAAATTGATTTCAGATGAAATTAAAAAATTGTCTAAATCAAGCATTGATGATCGGGTTTTGAGCGAGGAAATCAAAAAAATTATTAGGAGTTTTATAAAGAAAAAAAATGGATTAAAACCATCAACATATGTTGAGATTGTTAGGATTTAGAATATAATTAAAAAAAATGTTAACTAGATTTAATCATGTGGCTATTGTTGTTCCTGATTTAGAAGCTGCCTCAAAAAAATACAAAGATGTATTAAACGCTAATGTATCAGAAGTTTTTAATTATTCTGAACATGGTGTGAGTGTGGTATTTGTTGATTTAGGTAATACAAAAATAGAACTTATGTTTCCATATGGTGAAGATTCTCCAATAAAAAAATTTCTAGAAAATAATTTATACGGAGCAATTCATCATATTTGTCTTGAGGTCAAAGATATTCATGAGACTTGTGAATATTTAAAAAAAAAAAAAATTAGAATTTTAGGTGATTCAAAACCAAAAATTGGTGCACATAATAAACCTGTAATTTTTCTCCATCCAAAAGATTTTTATGGTACTTTAATAGAACTTGAACAGGAGTAGGTCCTTGTTTGGCATTGGTTCTTTTGTTATTTTCATAATTACTTGGTGGATTATATTTTTTGTTTTTTTACCGTTTGGTGTCGTAAAAGATGAGAATGTCATCAAAGGAAATGATCCGGGTGCACCCAAAGACGCTATGCTAAAAAAAAAAATATTATATACTACTTTAATTGCCTGTATTCTAACTATTTTAATTTTGATATTGAAGAATGAAATTTTCTAATTTTTTTATTCCTACTTTAAGGGAAAATCCATCTGAGGCCAAAATAAAATCACATAGCTTAATGATTAAAGCGGGAATGATTAAACAAGAGACATCTGGTATTTATACTTGGTTGCCCCTAGGTTACAAAGTTTTAAAGAAAATTATAAATATCATTGAAATTCAACATGAAATATTTGGTGTAAATCAAATTCTAATGCCAACTATACAAAGTGCTGATATATGGAAAATTAGCGAAAGATACAATAGTTATGGCAAGGAAATGTTAAGAATTAAGGATAGGCATTCTAAGGAACTATTATATGGGCCGACAAATGAAGAGATGATTACTGCAATTGGCAAGAAGTTTATTAAAAGTTACAAGAACCTCCCCAGATTTTTTTATCACATTCAAACCAAATTTAGAGATGAAATTAGACCTAGGTTTGGTGTTATGAGAGCTAGGGAGTTTTTAATGAAAGATGCTTATAGTTTTGATATTGACGAAAAACAGGGTGAAAAAACTTATCAAAAGTTTTACAAATTGTACTTAAATATTTTTAATAAATTAGGTATTAAAGTTTTGCCAGTTAGAGCTCTTAGCGGAGAAATTGGCGGTAGCTTGTCTCATGAATTTCACGTGCTTGTAGAATCTGGTGAATCTGAAATCTATATTAATGAATCAATATTAAATCTTGATTTTGAGGATTTAGATTTGAATGAAATTATGAATCTTGAAACTTATACTGATGATTATTATGATCAAATTGGTTCGCCTAGTGGATTGGTAAAATACAAAAGCATAGAGTTAGGTCATATTTTTTTATTTGGCACAAAGTATTCAGATTCATTTGATTTTGATGTTGACTCAGAAAGTGGAAAATTTAAACCTTATATGGGTTCTTATGGCATTGGAATATCAAGAATCCCAGCTGCCATTATTGAATTATTAGCTGATGATGAAGGGATTATTTGGCCAGATGAAGTTGTGCCTTTTAACGCTGGTATAATTAATCTTATTTTAAATAACAGAGAAACTGTTGATTTTTGCGAAAAACTTTATGGCAAACTATCAAACCTAAAAATTGATGTATTGTATGATGATAGAGATGAGAGGCCAGGAATAAAATTTGCCGATATAGATCTAATTGGTATACCTATTCAGATTATTGTAGGAAAAAATTTCTTAAATGAAAAAAAAATTAGTATTAAGTTAAGAAATGAAAATAAAGAATATATAATTTCACCAGATGAATGCATCGAATTTGTAAAAAAAAAAATTAGAAAGGTTTAATGATTACTTTTTTTGAATTTTGGATATCTTTTAAATATTTATTTCCAAAGACTAGAGAAAGGTTTTTATCTCTTATTACCCTATTTTCTTTCTTGGGCATATCATTGGGAGTGGCAACTTTAATTATTGTTATGTCTGTTATGAATGGTTTTAGAGAGGAATTAACATCGAAAATTTTAGGTATTAATGGCCATCTTAAAATTCAGCCAATTCAGAATTTTAAATTAACACAACGTAGCGAATTAAAAAGAAACATACTTGATAATTTTAAAAACTTAAATGTTAATGAAATTATTTTGGGTCAAGGTTTACTTAATTATAAAAGTTTTTCTTCTGGAGTTCTTTTAAAAGGAGTTGATGATAATTTTTTCTATGAGAGGAAAATTTTTAAAGAAAATCTAAAAAATGATTCATTAAATCTTTTTAAAAATAATGAAGGAGTATTTATTGGTGAGAAGTTAAGGCAAAAACTTGATCTCAAAATTGGTGATTATATAACTATAATTTCTCCTGACAGTTACGAGACTATCCTTGGAAATCTTCCTAGGTCAGGGAGTTTTAAAGTTGTGGGTTTTTTTAGTGTTGGAATGTATGAATATGACACTTCCTTGATTTTTTTTCCTTTAAACTTAATGCAAGATTTTTTAAATCTTGAAAAAAAAATTGATTACTTAGAAGTTCAAGTTAATGACTTTGAGGATTACAATAAAATAAAATCTCAATTAAATGATTTAATACCTAAATATTTTAAAACGATTGATTGGAGAGAACTTAATCCATCTTTATTTAATGCTATTGAAGTTGAAAAAAATGTAATGTTTTTAATACTTTTGTTAATAATTATAGTAGCCGTATTTAACCTTATTTCATCTATGATCATTCTTGTTTCCAATAAGAGTCGCGATATTGGCGTTTTGAGAGTTTTAGGAGTTTCCAAGATACAACTCTTAAAAGTATTTATAATTAACGGATTAATTATTGGCTTTTGCGGAACATTTCTAGGGTTGATTTTGGGATTAATTTTTTGTTTTAATATAAATAATATAAAGTCTTTTTTAGAATATTTTTTAAGTTCTGATCTTTTTGCAGAAGAAATTTATTTTTTTTCAAAATTACCTGTTATCATAGATTTTTCTCAAATAATCACAATTGTATCAATTTCATTGCTTCTATCTTTTTTAGCAACAATTTACCCTTCTTGGCGTGCCACAAAGGTTGAACCTATAAATTTAATTAAGTGGAATTAAAATGCTTTCTCTTCAAGATGTTCATAAAAACTATCTTCAAGGTAATTTAGAAATCAATGTTCTATCAAAATTAAATCTTCAAGTTGATAAAAATAAAAATATTGGAATTATTGGTCCATCTGGTTCAGGTAAAACAACATTGTTAAATCTAATAGGATTGTTAGAAGAACCTTCAACTGGAGAAATATTTATAGATGGACAGAATTGTACAGCAATGAAATCTGAAGATAAAACTAGTTTTAGAAAAAAAAACATTGGTTTTATATTCCAAAATAATCAATTATTAGAAGATTTTAACGTGCTAGAGAATGTTGCGTTACCACTTATTCTAAATGGTGAAAACTTTAAATACTCAATGAAAAAAGCCAAAAATTATTTAGATATTCTAGGATTGGTTGATCGCATTAATTTTAAACCTGCATTGTTGTCAGGTGGTGAACAACAAAGAGTGGCAATTGCTCGTGCATTAATAAAAAAACCATTAATTTTGTTAGCAGATGAACCTACTGGTAGTTTGGATGATCAAACTTCTGTCGATGTTTTTAACTTTATCATTAAACTTTCAAAACAAAATAATACATTAACCATAATAGCAACTCATAATTTAAAATTAATCAATAATCTAGACATTTGCTATAAGATAAATAAAGGTGATGTTATTGAAAACAAATAGCAAAAAATTTATACATCTTAGAAATTACACACAATATTCATTGTCTAAAGGTGCTCTTAGGATTTCAGATATTGTAGACTTTTGTAAAGAAAATAATTCTCCTGCTTCAGCAATTACTGATTTTAACAATTTATTTGGTTGCATGCAGTTTTCACTAACTTGTAAAGAAAATGGTATTCAACCTATAATTGGATGCAACTTATTTTTAGTAGATGAAAATTATGAAAGTGGATATGTTCTGTTGTTGGCCAAAAATAAAATTGGATATGTTAATTTATCTAAATTAGTTTCATCATCCTATCTGGATAATTCAAAAGATAGTAATCCCCATATTAAGTTTGATAATCTAGAATATTCTTCAAAGGGGTTAATTTGTTTGGCTGGTGGTGAATTAGGTTTAGTTACTAAGAATTTTCGTGAAAACAATCCAATTAAAAGTAATGGGATTATTCAAAAATTAGTTAAATATTTTAATGATGATTTCTTCATTGAAATTCAAAGAAAAAATGATGAAAACTCAAGAGATTTAGGTTATGAAAATTACTTGCTAAACCTTTCTATAAAACAAAAAATACCTATAGTTGCTACGAATGAGAATTATTTTTTAGATAAAAAATTTTATAATTCTCATGATGCACTTCTTAGTATTTCTCAACAAAAATATATAGATACTGAAGATAGGATTAAAAGTAATGTTGATTCTTATCTAAAAGATCCAGATGAGATGTGTGAATTGTTTTCAGACCTACCTCAGGCTTGCTTAAACAGCTTATCTATAGCAAAAAAATGTTGTTTTTTTCTTAATGAAAAGGAACCATCACTCCCAAAATTAGTGACTGGCCGTATCAATGAAAATGATATGTTAAGAGAAAAATCTCTTGATGGTTTAAAAAAAAGATTTAATCAGATAAGAGTATGTGAAGATGAAACTATTTATATTAAAAGGTTAAATTTTGAATTAGATATTATCGTTTCTATGGGATATTCAAGTTATTTTCTCATAGTTGCAGATTTTATAAGTTGGGCAAAAAAAAATCAAATACCAGTAGGTCCAGGAAGGGGGTCTGGAGCTGGATCACTTGTAGCTTGGTCTTTATCTATTACCAATCTAGATCCTATAAGGTTTGGCTTATTGTTTGAAAGATTTTTAAATCCAGAAAGAATATCGTTACCTGATTTTGATATAGATTTTTGCAACGAAAGACGAGATGATGTTATAAGATATGTTCAAAGAAAATATGGAAAATCCAATGTTGCACAAATAATTACATTTGGATCATTTCAAGCCAGAGCAGCTTTACGTGATGTAGGAAGAGTTTTACAACTTCCACTTAATCAGGTTGATGAAATTTGTAAAATGATTCCAAATAATCCGGCACAACCAATAAGTTTAAAAGAGTTTGTCAAAAATAATGATAAAATTAAAAAAATATTAAGAGATGATTTAAATATAAAAAAACTCTTTAAGATTTCTATTGATTTAGAAGGTTTGTTAAGGCATGCATCTACACATGCTGCAGGTATTGTGATTTCTGACAAGCCTCTAGCTGGAATTATACCTCTGTACAAGGAACCTAAGTCTGATTTTCCGGTAACTCAATTTTCAATGAAATATGTAGAGAAAATTGGCCTGATAAAATTTGATTTTTTAGGATTAAAAACGTAAACCGTAATTAGTGAAACTATTAAGCTTTTAAATCAAAGAGGGATATCTGTTGATTTGGATAATCTACCATTAGATGACTCTAAAACATTTAAACTTTTGCGAAATGGCTTAACTACTGGAGTTTTTCAACTAGAAGGACAAGGTATGAGAGAAACAATTGTTAATATTGAGCCAGATAGATTTGAGGACTTAATTGCAGTTGTATCACTTTTTAGACCTGGCCCTATGGATAATATTCCTACTTATACTAAAAGAAAGCAAAACAAGGAGAGTTATAAATATATTCATCCAGCTCTAAAAGAAATTTTAGATGAAACCTATGGTATTATGGTTTATCAAGAACAAGTTATGTTAATTGCTCAAAAAGTTGCTGGATTTAGTTTGGCAAAGGCAGATTTGCTTAGGAGAGCAATGGGGAAAAAAATAAAATCAGAAATGATTGCACAAAGATCTAATTTTGTAGAAGGAGCTATGAAAAATGGAATAGAAAGAAAGAAAGCAATTCAACTGTTTGATGAAATAGAAAAATTTGCTGGTTACGGTTTTAATAAAAGTCATGCAGCAGCTTACGCTATGATTGCATACCAAACAGCTTATTTTAAAGCAAATTATCCTTTAGAGTTTTTTTGTGCACTAATGAATTGTGACATTGGAAATATTGAAAAACTGTCTATGTATTGCAGTGAAATAAAAAAATTTAATTTTAAAATAACCAAACCAGATATAAACAAATCAGATGTTAATTTTATTTTAACTTATGATGAAAATAAAAAACCAACTGGAATAAGATTTGGATTAGGTGCAATTAAAAATGTTGGGCACAATTCAATAAATGAATTGATAATTGAAAGAAATAAAAATGGAAGTTTTAAAAATTTATCTAATTTACTTAAAAGGGTTAGAAATACTGTGCTTAACAAAAAAATATTTGAGGCACTAATATACTCTGGTTCGCTTGAATGTTTGGAAACTAATCAAGGTTTTTTAGATGAAAATATTGAGAATATTATCAATTTTAATTCAAATTATCATAAGCATTTTAATGAAAAGCAGGATGCTCTATTTTCAGATGATTTTAGTTTTAATGAACAATTTAAGCCCCAAAAAAAAAGTCAATGGGATTTAAACAAAAAATTAAAAATGGAATTTGAGGCATTTGGTTTTTACCTTTCAGATCATCCAACAAAATATTATATGAATTTATTTAAAGATATTAATTTGTCCAAATTATCAAAATTAAATGATCGTACAAACTCTACAGATGATAATACTACTATTTTTTCTGCAATTTCATTGGTTTCTGATTATAAGGAGCGTATATCAAAATTTGGAAAAAGATTTTCCTTTTTAAGTATTTCTGATGAAACATCAAGTTTAGATGCCATTTGCTTTTCAGAGGTTTTAGAAAGCTTAGGTTTTAAAATTAATGTTGGTGAAATATACATTTTTAAACTTAGTTTACAAAAAATGAGGGATAGCAAAAAATTTTCTATAATTGATATAAAAAAAATTGATAATGTTAGAAGTAATTATCAGATTACTATTAATCCTAAGGAACTTAATTTAGGAAAACTTAAGAAATTATTGGATAATAATGCCAAAGGTGAAAACAATTTATTTTTTAGAATTTTCCACTCAGACTGGGAGATTAATATTAAAACTGATATTAAATTTAAAGTAGATATTAACTTTGTTGATTCAATAGATAAAATAAATGGAATAATAGATATATCAAAAACAAATTAAAAAATTTTCTTGAAAAAAACTATTTTAAAATGTAAATTCCTTTTTGATTTCAAACACGCAACTTCTCTGGTGTTTTTTTGTTGCGTGAATGTATAACCGGAGTATTAAATGAAAAAAATTACTATCAAAGACTTATTAGATGCTGGCATCCATTTTGGACATAGAACTAATAGGTGGAATCCAAAAATGTCTGACTTTATTTATGGTCATAGAAATGGCATTCATATAATTGATTTGCAAAAAACTTTAATTTTTTTTAATGAAGCACTAACTTCAGTAAGTGAATATGCATCGCAAAACAAGAATATATTATTTGTTGGCACAAAAAGGCAAGCTTCAGACCTAATAGAAAAGTATGCTATAGAATGTAATCAATATTTTATAAACAAAAGATGGTTAGGTGGAATGTTAACTAATTGGGATACCATACAAAACTCTATTAAAAGACTTAAAAATCTAGAAGAAATTTTAATTAATAAAACTAGTTCTTATACTAAAAAAGAGCTTCTTAAATTTGAAAAAATGGTTGAAAAATTAAACAAAGCACTTGGTGGAATTAAAAATATGAATGGAAAGCCAGATTTATTGTTTATCATTGATACTAATAAGGAAATTCTAGCAGTTCAAGAGGCGAACAAGATAGGAATTCCAATCGTTGCGGTTATTGATTCAAATTCAAATCCAGAAGGAATAGAGCATCCAATTCCAGGAAATGACGATGCAATTAGGTCTATCGAGTATTATTGCAGCTCAATAGCAGAGACAATAAAAAAAGCAAAAAATAAACAGGATGACAAGCAAGTTAAAAATTAAAATGTTTAGACAAAATATTATAACTTATGACAGTAACATCTAAAGATATTAAATTACTAAGAGATAAGACAGGTGCTGGAATATTGGATTGTAAGAAAGCTTTAGATGAAACTACTGGCAATATCGAAAAAGCTATAGAATGGCTAAGAAAAAAAGGAATAAATACAGCAGAAAAAAAATCATCTAGAGATGCTTTAGATGGTCTTATTACTGTAGATTTCAACAATAATGGAGGAGTTGTTGTTGAAATTAATGCTGAAACAGATTTTGTTGCAAGAAATGAAAATTTCCAGAAATTTTGTGCTGATATTTCTAGTTTATGCTTAAAAAAACAAATTAATAATTTAGATGATCTTCTATCAGAAAGTTATCTTGGCAATGAAAAATCTGTCAAAGATGAGCTTGCTAATGTTATTTCAAAATTAGGTGAAAACATCGTAATTAAAAGATTTGAGCTTATTAATAATCAAAATTGTTTTTATCAAAAATATCTTCACAATTCAGTTAATGAAAATTCTGGGAAGATAGGTGTTTTGTTGGCATATACATCTAAAGAAAACAATAATGTAGTAAAAGAATTTTCTAAAAACATAGCTATGCACATTGCAGCAACAGAACCGAAATCTATTGACATTGAAAAATTAGACAAAAAAATAGTAGAGAAGGAAAAAGCAATCTATGAGGAGCAACTAAAATCTTCAGGTAAACCTCAAGATATAATTGAAAAAATAATTTCTGGTAAAATTAATAAGTTTTTTGAGCAAGTCTGCCTAATGGAACAGTTTTTTGTTATGGATGAGAAAAATAAAATTAAAAATTGTATAAAAGATTTTAACAATGCTAATAATTTAAATTTTGAATTATGCAGCTATTGTTTATTGAAATTAGGACAAGAATAGAAAATTTTATTTTGAAGAATTTTAAAAATAAACTTATTATGCTTAAACTTTCTGGTGAAGCATTGATGGGAAAAAAAGATTTTGGCATTGATCTAGAGACAATTAATTCTATAACTGAGCAAATAGTAATTGCCTACAATAATGGAGTTAAGATTTCAATTGTTGTTGGTGGTGGCAATATATTTAGAGGTATTTTAGGTTCTTCGAAAGGAATGGACAGATCTTCAGCTGATTATACCGGGATGATGGCAACTGTAATTAACTCATTAATTCTTCAAAATATAATTGAAAAAAAAGGTATTGATACCAGAGTTTTGTCTGCAATAAAAATGGATACCGTTTGTGAGCCGTATATTAAAAGAAGAGCTATAAGGCACATTGAAAAAAATAGAATTGTCATATTTGCTGCAGGGACTGGAAACCCGTTTTTTACAACAGATACTGCAGCGGCACTTAGAGCATCGGAAATGAAATGTGATATTTTGTTTAAAGCGACAAAAGTAGATGGAATTTATGACTCAGATCCAAAAAAAAATAAAAATGCAAAAAAATTATATAGCCTTAGTTATGATTATGTTATTAATAATGACTTAAAAATTATGGATACTTCTTCAATATCGCTAGCAAAAGAAAATAAAATACCGATTATTGTTTTTTCTATATTGGAAAAGGACTCATTGATCAGTATTATTAAAGGGAAAGGTTCTTTTACAAAAATTTCATAAAATCTATATGAGCATACAACTAGACAATTTTGAAGAAAAAATGAACAAAGCTCTTGAAATACTCAAAAGAGAATTTTCTGGATTAAGGACTGGAAGAGCTTCAGTTTCACTTCTAGAACCAATAATGGTTGATGCTTATGGAAGTAAAGTTCCCTTAAACCAAGTTTCAAATGTAAGCGTTCCAGAACCAAGATTGTTAACTGTTCAGGTATGGGATGATAGCATAATTAATGTAGTTGAAAATTCTATACGAACTTCAGATCTGGGACTGAATCCAATGATTGAAGGAAATTTAATTAGGATACCTATCCCAGAATTATCTGAAGAAAGAAGAAAAGAAATAGTAAAGATTGCTTCTAAATATTCTGAAGATTGTAGAGTAGCAATCAGAAATATTAGACGTGAGGCTATGGATAAAATCAAAAGTTTGGAAAAAAACAAGGAAATATCTAAAGATGAGTCATTTCAATTTTCTGAAAATGTTCAACTTATGACAGACAAGTTTATAGAAATGATTGATACTCTTTTTAGTGATAAGGAGAAGGATATTCTCAAAGTGTAATGACATTTAGTCAGAAATCATTTAAATCATTGCCTAACCATGTAGCATTCATAATGGATGGAAATAGAAGATGGGCAAAAAAAAACAAACTACCCATTATTGAAGGTCATAAAATGGGTTCTGAAATTATAAAAAAAATTGTTAGGAAATCTCTAAAAATCAAAATTAAGTACTTAACTTTCTTTAGCTTTTCAACTGAAAACTGGAATAGAAGTAAGAGTGAAGTTTTTAAATTACAATCTTTGTTAAAGTTTTATTTGGATTCAGAAATTAATAATTTTATAAAATATAAAATAAATTTTTCTGTTATAGGTAATACTGAAAAATTTGATCAACAGATTAAGAAAAAATTATTATATTTAAAAGAAATTACCTCATCATTTTCTGAGCTTTTTTTTGTTTTAGCTTTAAATTACGGATCAAGAAGTGAAATAATAGAGTCAGTAAAAAAAGTGAAAAAATCAAAAATTAGAAAATTAACCGAGAAAGATATTTCCACAAATCTTATGACTAGTAAGATTCCTGATCCAGATTTTGTTATTAGAACATCAGGTGAAAAAAGATTGTCTAATTTTTTATTATGGCAAATTGCATATTCAGAACTTTATTTTACTAAGACTTTGTGGCCAGACTTTTCTATTCAGAAATACCAGATTGCTTTAAATGATTTTGTCAATAGAAAAAGAAGGTTTGGAGGGGATTAGTATGAATAATTTTCTGATGAGAACAATATCATCCTTTTTTTTATTTTTAATTTTTTTTACTCTTTTATTTAGTGAAGGATTTCTATTTATTTTTTTAATTCAGATTATGTTATTTATAACAATATGGGAATTTCTAAGATTACTTAGATTTAAATCTTCTGTAAGTAACTACCAAATTAACAACAATTTTTTTCTTAGTAGACAAAGAATTAGTTATGAGGATTATTGTCTAATTTTTTTGATATGCTTTCTTAATCTTTGTTTTTTTCTTTCTAATTTCTATTTTTCTTTTTTTTTTGTTATTTTAATCTTAATTTTTTATTTTTTTTATAAAATATTTAATTTCTCTGTTCTTAATATATTTGGTTTAACTTATTTTTCAGTTCCTTATTTTCTTATAATAAATCTGAAGATAGGTGAAACCTTCTACCATTTTTTTATTTTTATTATAATTTTTTCAATAATTACAGATGTTAGCGCTTATGTTGTAGGTAATAGATTTAAGGGAATTAAATTAGCTAGAACTTTGAGTCCAAATAAAACAATTTCTGGTTTTTTGGGAGCAATAATAATACCATCATCAATATGTACAATCATCTATTCTAACTCTTATGAATTTAATAAAATTTTTTTTACATGTGTTTTTTTCTCATTAATTGTTCAGTTTGGTGATTTATTGGAATCTTTTGTAAAAAGAAAATGTTTTGTAAAAGAAAGTAGTAATTTAATACCTGGACATGGAGGGATTATGGATAGACTTGATGGTGTTTTCCTTTTAATTATTGTAGTCTCAATTTTAAATATTCTAGATTTTAATTTTTTCTTTATAGTATAGAATCTACAGAGGAAGATCTATTATGAGAAAAAAGAAAGTCACAATTTTTGGATCAACAGGTTCAATTGGTTTATCAACTTTAGATGTAATAAATAATCATCCAGATAAATATGAAATAGTTGGTTTGTGCATTAATTCTAATTTCAAAAGACTTTCTGAACAAGTTTCTATGTTTAATCCAAAAGTAGTTTCAATTAATAATCCAGAATCTTATGAAAGTTTTAAAGTATTAAATACTTCAAAAAATTTGAAAATTTTGAATGGAAGCAATGACTCTTATGATGAAATTCTTGAATATGATACAGACTTAGTTGTTGCAGCCATTACAGGTTCAGCGGGTTTAATGCCAGTAGTAGCTACAGTTAAGAAAGGCATTTCAATGGCATTGGCAAACAAGGAAAGTTTGGTGTGTTCTGGTTCATTGATCACCTCAATAGCCAAAAAAAATAGAGCGCTAATTTTGCCTGTTGATTCTGAACATAACGCAATGTACCAGGTGTTAGATTTTAAGAACAAATCAAAAGTTTCAAAGTTAATATTAACTGCTTCTGGCGGTCCTTTTTTGAATAAGAAAATTTCTGAGATGGTTGATATTTCTCCAGAAGAAGCCATTAAACATCCTAACTGGTCAATGGGGAAAAAAATTTCAGTTGATTCTGCTACAATGATGAATAAAGGCCTGGAATTGATTGAAGCACACTTTTTGTTTGATATTCCCTATGATAAAATTGAGATTGTCGTTCATCCGGAATCAATTATCCATTCATGTGTTGAATATTTGGATGGTTCAATTCTTTCACAGATGGGGAACCCTGATATGAGAACACCAATTGCCTTTGCCTTGGCTTTTCCTGATAGAATTAGTACGTCCGTAGAAAAATTAAAATTAAGTTCACTAAATAAATTAACTTTTTTTGAACCAGATTTTGAAAAATTTCCTTGTTTGGAGTTAGCTTATAACTCATTAAGAATTAAAAAAAGTGCACCTACAATTCTTAATGCTTCCAATGAGGTGGCTGTTGATGCTTTTTTAAAGAAAAAAATAAAATTTCTCTCAATTGCTAAAATTGTTGAAAAAACATTAAATAAAGCTTCAATTTCTGAGATTAATAGTATAAAAGATGTATTGGAAGTAGATGAAGAATCAAGAAGAATATCTAATGATTTGATTAATTCAGGAATTTTTTAAAATTTAAATAATTTAACTATGTTTGATAGTTTTTTAAATATTTTTCTCCCCTTTTTAATAATTTTGACAATTTTAGTGTTTGTTCACGAATTAGGTCATTACCTAATAGCGAGATTAAATGGAGTTAAGGTAGAGGTTTTTTCCATAGGATTTGGTAAGGAATTATTTGGAATTACTGACAAATTAGGTACGAGATGGAAATTTTCATTGGTCCCTCTTGGTGGATATGTAAAAATGCATGGTGATCTTGATGAAGCAAGTACCAAAAAAAATGAAAAAAACTGTAATCCAAAATTTGCGTTTCATACTAAAACAATTTCACAGAGATCATGGATACTTTTTGCTGGGCCAGCAGCCAATTTTATATTTTCTTTCATTGTTCTAGTTTTTATTAATATTTTCTATGGCTATTCTGAAAACAAGCCAATTATTAGTGAATTAGAACAAGGAAAATCAGCTGAAGTTTCTGGATTAAAGGTTGGAGATATAATTTTAGA
Organism: uncultured Alphaproteobacteria bacterium; assembly: GCA_964484795.1. Taxonomy (GTDB): domain Bacteria; phylum Pseudomonadota; class Alphaproteobacteria; order Methylaequorales; family Methylaequoraceae; genus CAZAFN01. Next base: position 29,116 of record CAZAFN010000003.1, read on the forward strand.
GATTAATGGTAAAAAGATTTCTGACTTGATATCTCTCAAAGATATTATTTCAAAAAATAATAATAAAAATGTTTTAGTGACCTATAGTAGAAATGATTCAATTAATTCTGTAGATGTTTTGGTTGAAAATAAAAGAATTGGTATTAGGGGAACTATTGAAAAAAGGAAATTAAATTTTTTTAATTCATGCTTGATATCTAGCAAGCAAATCTATCATTTTGTTAAGATCACATTAATTGGTATTTATGAAATGATTACAGGTTCAAGAGGAGCAGAGGATCTTGGAGGGCCAATTAAAATTGCCCAACTTGCAGGTGAATTTTGGAGTCAAGGTGTTCAACAAACATTGTGGTTTATGATGATAATCTCATTAAATTTAGGTTTAATAAATCTGTTTCCGGTCCCTATGCTTGATGGTGGGCATTTAATGCTTAATTTTATTGAATTTTTAAAAGGAGAGCCTTTAAACACAAAGGTTTTAGAAGTTATTCATACAATTGGGTTTGTAATACTTATATCTCTAATTTTATTTACATTTTACAATGATTTACAATGATACGATACCGCGAGACACTTTCAATGATTAGAAATAAAATCATTTTTTTTTTAAGTTTCCTTTTTGTATTATCGTTTTCTTTTATTTTAATTGCAGGTGATTTTCAGCCTGGAACACCGTCTTCAAGTTATAATTTTAATTATAATTCAAGAACCAATGAGCCAATTAAAAAAATTCCCCAAGAAAATTATGCTCAAAATTCAGAAGTAGTTAAAATTTTAGTGCAAGGAAATAGTAGACTTGAATCTTCTGTAATAATTAGAGACTCAAAAATAGAATCACTAGCAACAGATGAAAAAAGCCTAAGTGTTGCAATTAAAAATTTATATAAAACTGGTTACTATGAAAATGTTCAAATTTATAAAACAAACAATGTCGTTTATATTAATGTCAAAGAAAATCCCATAATTGATTTAATATCCATTGAAGGTAACAGTGAAATTAAGGATGAAATAATATTACAGGAAATTGAATCCAAAACTAGAAGTGTTTTTTCAACTGACAAAATTAAATCTGATGTAAAAAAAATTCAGACTTTATATAAAAGGCAAGGTTTTTTTTCCACTTTTATTGAACCAAAATTTATTAAACTTTCTTCTAATAGAGTGAATTTAGTTTTTGAAGTATTGGAAGGTAAAGAAGCTAGAATTAAGAAAATAAACTTTCTGAACAATAAAGTTTTTTCTGATTCAACACTTAATGATGTAATTTCATCGACAGAATATAGATGGTATCAATTTTGGGGAACTAATGACAAATTCGATAAAGATAGGATAAATTTTGATAAAGATTTGCTTAAAAAATATTATTTTGATAACGGATATATTGATTTCCAAATTTCATCAGTAAATTCAAGTTTGATTGACAATAGAAAAAATTTTGTCGTAAATTTTACTGTTTATGAAGGAAAAAGGTATAGCGTTTCAAATATAGACTTTAAATCATCAATTAGGAATTTAAATAGAATTGATTTAAAAGATCTTCTGGAGCTACATAGTGGTGATTGGTTTAGTTCTGAAGAAATAGATAAAAGTATAAAAAATATTAATGACAAGACATCAGAACTTGGTTTTGCTTTCGTTGATGTTATTCCAAGGGTAAAAAAAATTGGAGAAGATAAAGTTGATGTTCTGTTTGATATTGTGCAAGGACCAAAAATCTACATAGATAGAATTCAAATTTCTGGAAATTTAAAAACTGAGGATGAAGTTGTAAGAAGAGAATTAGAGTTGGTTGAAGGTGATTCATTTAATTCTTTAAAAATTAGACAAAGTGAAAAGAACCTTAGATCAATTGGCTTATTTGATAATGTTGATATTAAATACGAAGAATTAGGTGGAACAAATAAATCTAATCTGGATGTTGAAGTTACTGAAAGATCAACAGGTGAATTTTCTGTTGGAGGTGGTTATTCTTCACTTGATGGTGCAATGGCCAATATTGCAATTAAAGAATCTAATTTATTTGGTCAAGCTAAGGAACTTTCTTTAGACTTAGGTATTTCAACAAGAAGATCAAGTATAGATCTAAAATATACAGATCCTCATTTTATGGATAGAGATATAGCAGCTGGGATTGATATTTTTAACGTAAGAAGAAATAACAAAAGCTATAGCGGTTATAAACACAATATTTTAGGCTTCAAATTACGTTCTGGATATGAAATTATTGATGATTTAAGACATTTTAGTAGTTATAGCCTCAAGCGTGATAAAATACATGATATTGATAATGCTACATCTATTTACATTCAAGAGCAGGAGGGGAAAAGAACAACTTCAATTATTGGACAGGCAATACAATATGATAAATTAAATGATAGAATTAATCCTACGGATGGTTATAGAATTAGATTCGATTTTGATTTTTATGGATTAGTTGGTGATGCAGAACATATTAATGCAGAATTGAAACTTTCAAATTTTTATAGAATAGACGATCAATTAATTTTAGCTAACTTTATAGAAGGTGGTTTTATTGCTTCTATAAAAGATGTTAAAATAAATGATAGATTTTTTTTAGATGGCGACAGAATGAGAGGTTTTAAGAATTTAGGCATTGGACCAAGGGATTCATCAACATCTGATGCGTTGGGTGGAGAAATCTATTATATTAGTAGAAATGAGTTAAATTTTCCATTAGGTTTGCCTGATGAATTAGGTGTTATGGGACTTATTTTTGCTGACATAGGTACTTTATATAATACTGCCTCATCTGGATCAAACATCAATGATGAATCTACAATAAGATCATCTGCAGGTTTTGGTATTACTTGGTTATCACCATTTGGCCCTGTAAAGTTTTATTTTTCAAAAGCTTTATTAAAAGAAAATTATGATAAAAAAGAGATTTTTAGATTTAGTTTTGGTACAACATATTAAACTTAAACATTTAGGAGAGTTATGAACCACAAATTTTTATTATTTTCTGTTCTTATTTTTTTAACTTCAATTTCTTTTGTTACTTATGCACAAGAAAAAAATTTAGATTTAAAAAAACCCAGTTCAACCAAAGAGTTTGAAGCTAGAATTGGTGTTGTAGATATGAAACAAATATTAAATCAGTCCAAGGCTTATCAGAGTTTAGTTGAACAGTTTGAAGAGACTCGAAGAAAACATAGAAATGCAATGACCAAACAGGAAGATCTCATAAGAGATGAAGAAAGTAATCTAGTAAAGAAAAAAAATGTACTTTCTAGTGAAGTTTATGCAGAAAAGGTTAAAGCTCTAAATCAAAAAATTAACAATCTTAAACAAAAACAAATAGCTGAGGCAAAAAAATTTGAAGTATCATTTGAAAAATCAACAAATAAAATTCAAGGAGCACTTGTTGATGTTTTGTCAATCTTAGCAAATACTTCTGAATTGAATTTAGTGCTTGCAAAAAGTCAGGTAATTTTAGTTGGTAAAGAGATTGATATAACAGATAAAGCTGTAGCGGAGTTAAACAAAGTTTTACCAAAAATTTCCTTAAAAGAATAAAAATTTTGGAATGTCAAATTGATTGATAAAGATTTTTACAAGAATTCTGGTCCATTTACACTTCTTGAGTTGTCTAGATTTCTTAAATGTGATTGTGTAGGTGATAAAAAAAAAAAAATTTTTGATATATCTACTCTAGATCTTGCTAAAGAGGATGAATTAAGTTTTTTTAGTAATAGTAAATATAAAGGATCTCTTGAAAGAACAAAAGCCGGAGCTCTTATAATTAATTCAAAGTTTGCAAAAGGGCGTGAAAACTGCCTTATAACTGATAATCCTCATTATGCTATGGCTAAAGTTGCTTCTTTAATGTACCCTAATTCTGATTATCCTAATTTTTGCTTTGGCAAAAATGATTTAAAGAAAAATATGGATAAATCAATAAAGGTTTCACCTAATTCTTTTATTCATCATTCATCAAATATTGGAAATAAATGCAATATTGGTTCTAATGTTGTTATTGGTCCTGGAGTTAAAATAGGAAAAAATTGTATTATTGGAGATAACGTTTCTATATATTTTTCCAAAATTTCTGATAATGTTAAGATTTACCAAGGAGTACGAATAGGTGGTGAAGGTTTTGGTTTTACAATACAAAAAAAATCTTTTAAGAAAATTCCACAACTTGGCAGAGTTATAATTAAGGAATCTGTTGAAATAGGGTGTAACACGACTATTGATAGAGGTTCAATTGGTGATACTATAATTGGAGAGGAATCAATGATTGATAATATGGTGCATATAGGTCACAATGTTATTATAGGAAATAGATGTATAATTGCTGCAATGACAGGTATTTCTGGAAGTTCCAAGATTGGTGATAATGTAATGATAGGTGGTCAAGTGGGAATAAGTGGACATATTACTGTTGGTAGAAATGTCAAAATTGCTGCCAAAAGTGGTGTTATGAAGGATATTCCTGACAATTCTTCTGTAGGAGGGTTTCCTGCTGAAAATATTCTTGACTGGCATAGAAGTACAATTTTAATAAAAAAAAAATTAAAAAATGAAAAAAAAAACTGAGTTGGATATAGAACAAATTAAAAAGTTAATTCCTCATAGGTATCCTTTTTTGTTAATTGACAAATTAATTGAGATTGTCCCATTTGAGAGTGCTACTGGGATAAAAAATGTTACATTCAATGAAAATTATTTTCAAGGACACTTTGAATATAGATCTGTAATGCCAGGTGCATTAATAATTGAATCAATGGCTCAATCTGCAGGAACCCTTGTAATGTTTAGTCTTAAAAAAAATAATAAGAATATGTCTGTTTATCTGTTAACAGTTGATAAAGCTAGGTTTAGAAAACCAGTTTGCCCTGGAGATACATTGATTAACAAGGTTGAAAAAAAAAGAAATGTTAAAAATATCTGGAAATTTATTTGTCGTTCTTATGTTAATGAAGTATTAGTTGCCCAGTCTGAAATTTCCGCAATTCTTAATAATGATTAAATTTGTAACATTTTGAAATTTTTTTTTATTTGTCTATTACCTTTAGATATTATACATAATTCATATGATACACCGAAGTGCTGTTATTGAAACTGGAGCTGTAATTGGTGACAATGTTAGGATTGGTCCATTCTGTTTTATAGGTAAAAAAGCTAAAATTGCTAACAACTGTATTTTTCATAGTAATGTTGTGATTGATGGTGATGCGGAAATTGGTAATAACACCGAACTTTCTCCTTTTTCCTCTATTGGTACAATTCCACAGGATTTAAAATACGCAGGTGAAAAAACTAAGGTTGTCATTGGAGACAATTGTAAGATAAGAGAATATGTCACAGTTAATATTGGAACGAATGGTGGTGGTCGAATAACTCGAGTAGGGAACAATTGTTTATTGATGGTGGGGACTCATATTGCTCATGATTGTAATATTGGCAATGATGTTATCTTTGCTAATCACGCAACTCTTGCTGGTCATGTCACAATTGAAGATAAGGCTGTAATTGGTGCGTTGAGCGCAATTCATCAATTTACTCGGATAGGAGAGGGATCAATGATAGGAGGAATGTCTGGCGTAACTAACGATGTAATTCCTTTTGGGACGGTTGTAGGAAATAGAGCTAAATTATCTGGATTAAATATTGTTGGATTGAGAAGAAGAGAAATTAAAAAAAAAGAGATCAACGAATTAAGAAAAGTATTTAAATATATTTTTTTTGATAAGAAAAATACATTTAAATTGAGAGTAGAAAAAATAATTGCTGAAAATTATAAATCATACACTGTAAAAAAATTAATAGATTTTCTTTTGGATGATTCTGAAAGATCCTTTTGTTTGCCGTAAAAAGGTATATGGGAAAAGTAATTATTTTAGCGGGCCAAGGTGAACTACCATCAATAATAATTAAAAATTTATTAAAAAAAAAAATTGATTTTTACACCTTGATATTCACGAAAAAAAAAATTCCAAGTCTGATACTAAAATATAAATTTAAGGCTATCAATTTTGGAAAAGTTGTAACAGAATTAAAAAAATTAAGATCATTAGGGTTTAAAGATATTTTGATGGCGGGATCTCTTAATAGACCAAATTTAAGTGAAATAAAACCAGATATTAACAGTATAAAATTAATACCTCCTTTTGCTAAAAGATTGCTTCAGGGTGGAGATAATAATTTGCTTTCATTTGCAATAAAAGAAATAGAAAAAATGGGATTTAGAATTATTACTCTTAAAACTTTATTACCAGAGTGTTTTCTAGGATTTGGCAATCACACAAATAATAAAATTTCTAAAACTTCATATGAAGATATTAAAAAGGGGAAATTGATTTTAGATAATAATTCTAAATTTGATATTGGACAATCTATTGTGCTCCAACAAGGTAATATTATTGGTATTGAAGCTATTCAGGGTACAGATAACTTGATAAAATATTCTAGTAAATTTTTTAAAAATGGTATTAAACCTACACTAATAAAATTAGTTAAAATTAAGCAAGATTTGAGGGTCGATTTACCTACAATTGGAATGACTACAGTTAAAAATTGTAAAAATCATTTTTTTGGTGGGATTGCTTTTTCTGCTAATAATACCGTCTTCATAAATAGTGAGAAGATCGTTAAATACTGTGATTCTAATAAGTTGTTTTTATTAGGAATTTAAATGAAAATTGTAATAATAACGACGGAGCCATCAGGTGATTTCTTGGGACATCATATTATTAAGTCTCTAAAAAAAAGATCGAAAAAACACAAGATATCTGGGGTTGGAGGAGAGTTGATGGAATCTATCGGGTTTAAATCATGGGTTCCAATTAAGAAATTCAATACAATTGGTTTATTTGAAGTATTAATAAGAATTTTAAAATATTTAGAAATATTTAGATTTGTTGAAAAAAAAATTAGAAAATTTAATCCTGATTTAATTATTACAATTGATTCACCTAGTTTTAGTTATAGATTAGCTAAACGATTGCAAGATTTGAGAAGATTAAGGAAAATTAAATTTGTACATTATGTGGCTCCAACTGTATGGGCTTGGAAATCCTATAGAGCTAAAATTTTTGCAAAATTTTATGATTTTATGTTTACAATATTTTGTTTTGAATCTAAATATTTTTTAAAATACGGGCTAAAAACAAAATATATTGGGCATCAAATTTTTTTTGAAAAAACTAAGAAGAATAAGAAAAAAAAGCAAATCTGTTTTTTACCTGGTTCTAGATCTGTGGAGATTAAAAACAATCTTAATTCAATGAGAAACATAATTATTAATTCAAGAAAAGAATTTCACGATTTCAAATTTTACATTCTTACATTTGATAACCATATAAAACTAATTGAAAAAATGTTAAATGGCTTAAATGTAGAAATTATTTCAGATTATAATAAAAAGCAAACAGTTATGGCTGAATCATATTTAGCTATCGCTGCTTCAGGGAGTGTTACACTTGAATTATCAAAATATCATACTCCAATGATTGTTGTATATAATACGTATTTTTTAACCAGAATAATTCTTAAAATGCTTGTAAGAGTTAAATATGCATCAATAATTAATATTACTTTTAATAAAGAAGTAGTGCCTGAATATATTTTTGAAAAATTTAAATGTGAAAATGTCTTAAAGAAAATGAGAATTTTAATTAAGGATAAAAGCGAAAGACAAAAACAAATTATGTTTTTGAAAAAGTTTTCTATGAAAATGACTCTAAAAGGAAAAAATCCTGCTGATTTACTGATAGATGAAGTGATAAATTAATTTATTCCACCAGGAAATATTTTCCTCTTATTAGTCCTTTTATCTATTTCAATGAATTTCATATTTTTTTTACCGGTATATAGCTGTCGTGGTCTGCTGATTTTTTTAGATACGTTTTCTGTCATTTCTTTCCATTGAGAGATCCATCCGACAGTTCTAGCAACTGCAAATATGACGGTAAACATTGACTCTGGAAGACCAAGAGCTTTTAAAATTATACCAGAGTAAAAATCAACATTTGGGTAAAGCTTTTTCTTTATGAAATAACTGTCATTTAAAGCAATTTCTTCAAGCTTATTAGCTAGTTTAAATAAAGGAACATTAAAATTTTCTTCTTCATTAAGCAAATCATGGCAATATTTTCTTAGAACGTTTGCTCTTGGATCATAGTTTTTGTAAACCCGATGACCAAAACCCATAAGTCTAAATGGATCATTTGTATCTTTAGCTTTTTTAATATATTTTCCGATATTTTTTTCATTACCAATTTCAAAAAGCATTCTTATTACAGATTCATTCGCTCCACCATGAGCAGGCCCCCAGAGAGATGAAACGCCAGCAGCAACACAAGCAAATGGGTTTGCTCCAGAGGATCCAGCTATTTTAACAGTTGAAGTTGAAGCATTTTGTTCATGATCTGCATGTAAAATCAATAATTTATCTAATGCATCAATTCTAGTTTGTGATGGTTTATATTCACCACAAGGAGTAGAAAACAACATATGTAGGAAATTTTCACTATAAGAAAGTTCATTTTTTGGATATATAAAAGGTTGTCCAAGAGAATATTTGTATGCCATTGCTGCCATTGTTGGTATTTTTGCAAGCAATCTGCTTACAGCGACTCCTTTTCCTTCAATAGACGAAAAGTCATAAATTTTTTCAGGATAAAATGATGACAATGCACCAACCATTCCAACTAAAATTGCCATTGGATGTGAATCTCTTCTAAAACCACTATAAAATCTTAATATTTGTTCATGAAGCATTGTGTGATGGTTGAGAATATTAATAAATTTTGATTTATTTTTTAAGTCAGGTAGTTCTCCATTTAATAATAAATAACAAACTTCTGGATAATCAGATTTTTCAGCAAGATCTTCAATATTAAATCCTCTATGCAATAGAATGCCTTTGTCACCATCAATAAAAGTAATTTCTGATGAACAACTTGCAGTTGATGTAAAACCAGGGTCATACAAAAACATTCCTGTTTTAGAGTAAAAACTTGATAAATCTGCTACAGCTGATCCGCAAGAGCCATTTTTAATATTAAATTCAAAATTTTTTCCTGTACGATTATCAGTTATTGTAATTGAATTTTTTTTCATTCTATAAGTTTTAATACCATTTGTTAATTCTATTTATTACTTCATTCTTTCCCAAAACCCCCATTATTTTAGATATTGATGGACCATCAATTTTTCCAATAATAGTTAATCTAATGGGTTGAGCAATTTCTTTAAACCCTATGTTTAACTTTTTAACAATTCCACTTAATTTGTTTTCTATGGAATCGGAATTCCAGTTTAATATATCAGAAAATTCTTTTACTATGGTTTTTTTATATTTTTTTGAGACCTTCAAAATCTTTTTCTCTTCATCATTAAAATTTTTAGGAACAACATTTAATGAATTTATATTTTCAACAATTTCATTAAGTGTGTTGGCTCTGCTTTTATAAACTTCAATCAAGTCAAGTATTTTAACATCATCAAAGAAAAAACCTTGATTATATTTTTCTATATGCAATTTTTTTAATATTTGAGAAAGTACAAGATTATCTAATTTTTTAATGTAATGGTTATTTAAAAAAATCAGTTTTTTTTCATCAGTTTTTGATGGAGATTTGCCAATTTTTTCAAGAGTAAAAAGTTTGATTGCTTCTGTAATTGTAAAATATTCCTTATTTTCATATGACCACCCCATTCTTAAAAGATAGTTTATTATACTTTCTGGTAAGAATCCTTTTTCTTTATAATCAATTATGGATAGAGAATTATCTCTTTTAGATAGTTTTTCATTTTTTTGATTGTGAATTAGGGGAATGTGTGATGTTGATGGGTTATAATTTAAAAATTCATATAATATTTTTTGTCTAAACGAGTTGGTCAGATGATCATCTCCTCTAATTATATCAGTTACTTTCATTCTGTAGTCATCTATCGTTGAGGACAATAAAAATGTAGGAGATCCATCACTTCTTATGATTATATAATCATCAATTTCAGAACTTTTAACTGTAACCTTACCTTGAACCTTATCATTTATTGTGATAGAGCCTAAAAGAGGAGATTTAATCCTAATGCAGAATTTTTTTTTATTTGGTTTTTTTTTTTTGGGATCTCTCCACTCGCTGACAAATTTTTTGAATTTAAATTTTTTAATATAATTTTCATCGTGAAAACATTTATATGCAAGTCCCTTGGCAATTAATGAATTCGCAAATTCTATATGATCACTAATATTTTTACTTTGAAAGACGATGTCATAATCTGTCTTAATTCCAAGCCAATCTAAGCCATTAATAATTGAGTCAATTGATTTTAATGTATTTCTATTCTTATCTGTATCTTCGACTCGGATTTTAAAAAAACCATTTTTAGATTTTGCATACAAATAATTAAATAGTGCCGTGCGTGCACCTCCAATATGAAGAGGTCCTGTTGGAGAAGGAGCAAATCTTGTGACAGTTGACATAAATGAAGATTTAAAATTTTCTGATTAAACCAACAAGTTTGCCCTGTATTATAACTCTATCTTTACCAAAAATTCTGGTTTTATGATTTTTATTTGCTGGTTCTAAGGCTATGGAATTTTTGTATGATCTAAATTTTTTTAATGTTACTTCATTTTGATCAATTAATGCTACAACGATATCACCTGTATTTGCATAATTTATTTTCTTAATTACAACAATGTCACCGTCAAATATTCCTTCATTAATCATTGAATCACCGGTTACTTCAAGAGTAAAATGTTCATCTTTATTATTTATTAAATAATTGGGAACAGAAATTTGCTCAAAACTTCCCGTAATTGCTTCAATTGGATTTCCTGCAGCTATCTTACCTAAAAATGGAATTGTTTTTTCGTTACTGTTTTGGAAATCAATAATATTTTTGAATTTCAGTGCTCTAGCTTTATGGGGCATTCTTTCAATTAATCCCTTTTCTTCGAGGCTAGAAAGGAGTTTGTGAATACCTGATTTTGATTTAATATCTAAATTCTTTTTCATTTCATCAAATGTTGGAAAAATTTTATTTCTGCTGTAATAATGATTTAAAAAGTCTAGGAGTTTTTTTTGCTTTATTGTTAACATTATAAATGTTCTACATAAGTTCTTTTAATTAGTCAAGGCTAAATTTCATTATTTAATATGTTTTGATACAGAATCACATCTAAGGATTGTCCGGATTTAGAAGATCTTGAGTATGGCTTTCTCATTAATATGCCGTCAGATTCATTTAAAATTTTTTGCAATGAACTATCTTGATTATCAAATACTTGAAAATGTTTGCGTGATTTATTATCCAATTTAATTCTTAAAAAAGATGTTAATTTATTATTGTTATTAATATCATTCTTAGTAATTAACTTCTCTTGAGATAATTTTATGTATTCAAAACCATAAAATGAGTTGATATAAATCGGAAAGAAAAGCAACATAGTTATAAAGCATGACACAGGATTCCCAGGTAAGCCCAAAAAGAATTTTGTTTTATTAAACTTTCCAAATGTAGTTGGCTTTCCAGGTTTGATAGCTACTCTATCAAATAGAATTTTAAGCCCTTTTTTTCCAAGTGCTTTCTTTACTATGTCATATTTTCCCCTTGAAATTCCACCTGATGTTATAAGAATGTCAAAATCATTTGTTTTATTAAACGATTTGATTAATTCATTTTCATTGTCTGTTGTCGTTGAAATATTTAATATTTCACCACCTAGCTTAGTTGCTAAAAATTTTAGCAAAATTTCGTTAGATGATTCAATTAATCCTTTTTTATTTGTTTTACTTTTTAATTCGTCTCCAGTTAAGATTATATTGATTCTAGGTTTTCTCTTTACTAGAATTTTTTTTATTTTCATTGTTTTGGCTAATGATATTGATCTAAAGGTTAAAATATCTTGTTTATGAAGACAAACTTGTTTTTTCTTAAAATCCAACCCTTTTTTTCTAATAAAGTTTTCTTTTGGAATCTTATTAATAAATATTTCTTTGCCAGAAGTTTGTATTTGAAAGTTTTCTTTTGGGACTACTATTTTATTTTTGCCTGGAATTGGTGCCCCAGTATAGATTAATTTAGCTTGTCCTGATTTAAAGTCTTTGGAAAAAAAATTTCCTGCCTTTGACTCTCCAACAATTTTAAATTTTTTTTTCTTTTCATCTTTTTTTAAAATAACTGCTCCATCCATTGATGATAAATCCATTCTAGGTGAATCAAATTTAGATTTGTAGTCAGTCGCAAGAACTCTAAGAGAAGATTTTTGTATATTTACATATTCATTTTTTCTAGATATGGAAACACTGTTTTTAATTATTTTGCAAGCATCACAAAATTTTTTCATTTTTAAAAATTCCTGATCTACCACCACTTTTATAAAGTAATTTTAAATCTTGTATACATATTGATTTGTCAATTGCCTTGCACATGTCATAGATTGTTAGTGCGGCAATGGAGCAAGCTGTTAATGCTTCCATTTCCACTCCGGTGTTTGAATTAGTTTTAACAGTTGAGTGAATTTCTATCGTATGTTTTTTTAGATTTTTTTTGTAGTTAATTTCTATGGAAGAAAGATTAATATTATGGCAAAGTGGTATCAGTTCATCGGTTTTTTTTGCAGCCAAGATTCCAGAGCACTTAGCCAGGTTAAATATTTCACCTTTGGGTGAGCCTTCTTTCATCAATTGATTAAAAGAAGATTTTTGGAATTTAACTGAGCAAAAAGCACTAGCTATTCTCTTGGCATCCTTTTTTTTTGAGATGTCGACCATTTTAATTTCTTTATTTTTATTTATATGACTTATTTTCATTTTTTGATTAAATCAACTGTTGTGTTATAAATATTATTTGATTTCATTAGAAACTCACCGATTAGAAATGCATCAGCACCATAGTTTGAAAATTCTTTTAATTGGTGATTGTTGTTTAGACCACTCTCACAAATTTTTATGATATTCTTTGGTACTTTATTTGAAAGTTTTTTAAAATTGTTGATATCAATTTGAAGAGTTTGCAAGTTTCTATTGTTAATTCCAATGCAATCCACTTTTAAATTTATTGCCCTATTAAGTTCTTTGATATTATGAATTTCACAGATTACATCTAGACCAATTTTTTTTGCAAGTTTATAGAATTTTGACATTCTTTTGTCATCAAGTATAGCTAGAATCAATAAAATACAGTCAGCACCATAAAAATGGCTCTCATAAATTTGCCATTCATCTAGGATAAAATCTTTTCTAAGTATTGGTAATTTAACCTCTTTTTTGACCTCTCTTAAAAAATTAATATCACCATGAAAAAATTTTTTTTCAGTTAAAATTGACAAGCATCTTGCTCCAGCTTTTTCATATTTTTTGGCTATTTCAATTGGATCAAAGTCTTTGCAAATCAAGCCTTTGCTTGGTGAGCTTTTTTTTATTTCTGCAATAAGGTTGAATGATTCTTTGCTTTTTTTTTTTAAATTTAATAAAAATTTCCTAATCTTTTTTTTTTTAAATTTTTTTTTGAAATCATTTTCTTTTTTAAGTTTTTTTATCTCATCAATTTTATATTGGCATATTTTTTCTAGTTTGTTCATATTAGTAATTTATTAATGATAATAGTTTTTTTTGTGCTAAACCATTGTCAATGTTTTTTCTTGCAAGTTCTAATCCTTCATTTAGATTTTTAACTTTGTTAGAGACAACTAAACCTGCAGCTGTATTTAATATTACATTATCCCTTATTGCTCCTGTTTCACCTTCAAACAATCTCTTCATAATAAATGCATTTTCATCAGGAGTCCCACCTTTTAGTTCATTTTCATTTCTTATTTTTAAGCCAATTTCTGTAGGATTAAGATCTTTTTCTTTAAAAATTCTTTTGTTCTGAACCTCAATTATTTTATTGGATGAAGTAGTTGTTAATTCATCATAACCATTTAGATTATAAACAACCCAGGCTTTTTTAATATTAAATTCTTTCAGACATTTTGCATGTGTGCGTAGATTAGATTTACTACTTACACCAAGTAATTGATATTTTAGTTTAGATGGGTTCAGTAGTGGTCCTAGAAGATTGAAGATGGTTTTAAATGGAAGTAATGCTCTGATTTGAGATACTTTTCTTAATGATCCATGAAAATTTGGAGCAAAGAGAAAGCATATTCCATGTTTATTAAAAAATTTTTTTTGTTCTTCAATATTTAAATTAATTTTTATTCCTAGAGATTGTAGAACATCAGTGCTGCCGGATTTGGATGTAACTGATCTATTTCCATGTTTTGCCATTTTTATATTAAATGTTGATAACAATATTGAAACGGCTGTTGAAAAATTAAAACTATTTTTATTATCACCTCCAGTTCCGCATGTATCCATTAAATCACCTTTTAAGGAAATTTTTTTTGCTTTTTTCTTTAAATGTTTTGCAAAAGCAAATATTTCTTCAAAACTTTCATTCTTTATATTTAAAAGAGTCAAGATGCTAGATAATTCAACATCATCTATCTGCTCATTGAAAATTGTTTTCACTAAGAATTGAGAGTCTGAAGAATTCAAGTCTTCTTTTTTTAATAATTTTTTGAAGATATATTCTAAATCTATTTTTAGATTTTTTTTAGTGACCAATTTAATCATAATTTTTTTGAATTTACAAAATTTTTAAGCAATTGATGCCCAAAATCTGTTGCTATACTTTCTGGATGAAATTGAACTCCGTATATTGGTAGTTGCTTATGTTCAAGTCCCATTATCACCCCTGATTCAGTGTTTGCAGTTATCTCAAGACATTTTGGTGTAGTTTTTTTTTCAACTATTAGTGAATGATATCTAGTTGCTGGAAATGGATTATTAATTTTTTTAAAAAGAGTGGAATTATTGTGAAAAATTTTACTAACTTTGCCGTGTACAGGTTTTCCACTTTGAATTACTTTTCCTTCAAAAGATTCTGCAATTGCTTGATGACCAAGGCAAACTCCTAGCAAAGGTATTGATTTGGTCATTTTTGCATTTTTCTTAATTAAATCCAAACAAATACCAGAGTTTTTTGGTGAACTAGGGCCTGGGGAAATAACTAAGAAATTAGGTTTTAATTTTAAGATATAATCGACAGTTTTTTCATCATTTCTAAACACTCGAACATTTTGTCCAATTTCTTGGAAATAGTGAACAAGATTGTATGTAAAACTATCGTAATTATCAATTAATATAAGCATAAATTATTTAAAATTGCTGGCATGAGCACAAGCAGTTAAAAGAGCTAAGGCCTTATTTTCCGTTTCTTTAAATTCATTTACTGGCTTGCTATCAGCAACAATTCCAGCACCAGATTGAATATAAATATTATTGTTTTTTATCAGTGCAGACCTTAAAGCAATGCACGTGTCAATGTTGCCGTTGGAAGAGATGTAGCCAACTGAACCTGCATAAATATTTCTTCTGCTTTTTTCTAGTTCTTCAATGATCTCAATAGCTCTAATTTTAGGAGCTCCCGTAACTGTTCCAGCTGGAAAACCACTGAATAAAACATCTGTACTATCGTTATTTTTGTCAAGTTTTGCGTCTATGTTTGACACAATATGCATTACGTGTGAAAAATATTCAATATACATTTTGTCAGTAACCTTGACCGATCCAGGAATAGAGACTCTGCTAATGTCATTTCTACCAAGATCAAGTAACATTAAATGTTCTGAAATTTCTTTAGGATCGTTAATTAGTTCATTTTTCAATTTTTTATCTTCTTCTTTAGTGTTTCCTCTTTTTCTTGTTCCAGCTATAGGTCTGATGGTTACTTTATCACTTTGAAGTTTGATCAATATTTCTGGACTGGATCCTATAATTGTGAAATCATTAAAATTCATAAAGAATAAATATGGTGAAGGATTTAAATGTCTTAAAGCTCTGTATATAGACAGTGGCTGGACATTAATTTTTTTTTTAAAAATTCTTGATAATACTACCTGAAAAATTTCACCCTCAAATATATATTTTTTTGCTTTATTAACCATTCTTTTAAACTCTTTAAATGTTGTATTAGATTCTACATTATGAAAAACATCTATTTTTTTTTTAAAGGAATATGTTTTTAGATTTGATTTAGATAGTGGCTTATTAATTTTCTTTATTATTGCTGATATATCGTTTTCTGCTTTTTTAAATGATTGAGTTGAGTTTAATTCACTTGGAGAAACTATTTTGGTAACATATAGTTTGTCATTGATATTATCGAACACAAGAGTTGATGAAGGTCTTACAAAAATTGACTCAGGTAGTTTTAGAGAATCTTTTTTGCTTAAATTTAAATTTTCAAAATACTTAATCATTTCATACCCCAAATATCCAAATAATCCAGTGGCAATAGAAGGTATTGATTTGGGAGTTTTAACCTTATTTTTGTTAATGAGATTCTTAAGACTTAATAAAGGATCAATTGTTTCTTTTGTTACGTTATTTTTTTTTTGGTTAAGATTAGTGGTTTTGCAAAAGTTATTTTCACATTCCCAAATTATATCAGGATTCAAACCAATTACAGAATATCTACCTTTTTGACTTCCTTTTTCAACAGATTCAAATAGAAATAAATACTTTTCTTCATCTAACTTAATTAATACTGATACTGGAGTGTGTACATCTGCTGAATAAGGTGCATATAGAACCTGATCAATTCCGGACTCATAATTTTTTTTAAATAAATTTAGATCAGGTTCAAAGATATTCATTTTGTTAGTTTAACTGGTCAATTACGTCATCATTAATAGTTATTTTGTATTTCTTTCTTAATGCTTCAGAAAATTGAGCTAGCATATCTAATGTTAGATCTTCTTTTATTTTTTTTGTAAACTCCTTGATTTCTGATGGATCATTAGCTAAATCATTTAAAATTTCAACAGTTTGTGCAACAACGAATTCAGTCTCTCCTCTTTGAATTATATTCACATCACCTAATTTGGAATCAAAGATTTTACTTATCAATGGTATGGGTAATTCACTGCTATCAGGGAGAACCCTGCTAAAAGGTTTTACACCTTTTATTTCTAAACTATATTTCTTAGCTACTGCTGAAAACGTACTTCCTTGTTTGATTTCATTCTTTATCTGATCTGCTTTATTGGATGCACTATCAAGTTTTAATTTCTTTATTAATGCCAATTTAACTAATTTTTTTGCCTCATCAAATTCAAGTTGTTTAGGTTCTATTATTTCAGTGACTATACTTATAGCTAACCCTTCATCTTTATCTATATCAATTAGATTACCTTCTTCATTAATTTTTTGACCAAAAATTGACCTTAAAATTCTTTCATCTTGATAATCTTTATGTTTTGATCCATCATTATGTCCTCCATTACGGTCAATTTTATCTGCTTTTATCAGTGTTACATCAAGAGTTTCAGATATCTCTTCAAAGGTATTACCTGATGCCAGAAGATCTTCAAGATCATCCTGCATGTCAAATACAGCCTCTTTTCCTTTTTCTAATAGAACTTCGTTCTTAAATTTTTCTTTGACTTCGTCAAATGTAACTTCTTTTTTATCTATTTTTTTAAGTAATTTGATAATATGCCAACCAAAAGAACTTTTAATTGGTTTTGAAATGTCATTAACTTCTAGATCAAAAGTTTTTTCTACAATCTCATCAGGTAATTCATTTTTAGTGTTCCAACCTAAGTTTATATCTTCCTGAGATAGATTTGCTCTGTTTTTGGCAACAATTACAAAATCTTTTTTTTTCATTAATTCTTCGTATATTGAATTTGCTTTTGGTTTTTCATCAACTAATATTTGATAAAGATATCTTTGTTCTGGTTCAATCAATGATTCTTTTCGTTCATCATACAAAAGTCTAATTTCCTCTTCAGTAACCGTTAATTTCTTTGCGTATTTTTTGGCATCTAACAAAAGAGTTTTAGCGCTTCTATATTCATCTGATATAAATTTTTCTTTATTATTTTCATAAAAGTCTCTTATTGAGTTTTCATCAGGAGATTTAACGATTTCACTATTTGAATTAATGGAAACGTAGTCGACGGATCTTTCCTGCAAATTATATTCTCCAAGTTTATTTTTCATTATTTCAGGAATAGTTAAACTAGATCTAATTGTTTCAACCATTTGTTCTCTTGCAAGATCTTGCCTTGTTCCCTCAACATATGAGTCTTCAGTGTAACCAGATTCTGATATAAGTTGTCTAAACATCAACTCACTAAACTGTCCTAAATCATCTTTAAAAGCATCATCCTTGATAATTTTATCTCTCACATTAACATCGCTGACTGAAAGTCCTAATTCAATTGCTTCGTTATTAAATAATGCTCTATTAATTAAAGAGCCTAGGGCTCTGTCTACGTAGCCAAATTCTCTTGATTTTTCAATGCTTAAAGCTGAACCTAGTAATTTTCTAATCTCTTTTGTTTGCCTTGTGTATAAAGAATAAAACTCCCTAGAAGATATATCAATACTACCAACCGATGCCACAGTAGTTTGTTTTTTGTTTACACCAACTAGATCCTCAGTTCCCCACATTGCAAAACTTATAATAAGTATTGTTAATAGTGTTCCTAGTACGATTTTAACTATTGAGTTTTTTGAACCATCTCTTAAATTTGTAAGCATTGTTCACAATTAATTTAAAAGTCTGTATAACATAATTATGAATCAAGATACATTAATTGTTTCAAATTGGAAGATGAATTTGAATTTTGATAGTGCCATACAATTAATCAACAAAATAAAAAAAATAAAATTTCCAAATTCTTCTAAAATTAAAAATATTATTTGTCCTCAATTTCTTTTGATTCCTCAAATTTCTAAGCTTGTGATGAGAAGTAAAATAATTTTAGGTTCTCAGGATTGTCATCACAAAATTAGTGGTTCATTCACTGGAGATAGTAGTTTGGAATTGTTAAAACATTTTCATTGTAGATATGTTATTCTCGGTCATTCAGAAAGAAGAATTTACCATTATGAAAATAATATGATGGTTAGGAAAAAGGTGGATTTTGTGTTAGCTAATAAACTTAATCCAATTGTATGTGTTGGTGAATCACTTAAAGAAAGACAAAATGGAAAATATCTTGAAACTATTTCAAAACAACTTGATGAATGTCTTCCTGAGAAATTAAAATCCATTGTAATTGCTTATGAACCTGTTTGGTCAATTGGTTCGGGATCAACACCAACTTTCAAAGAAATTTCAGAGATTAATGATTACACTAACAATTTCTTACGCAAACAAAAGAAAATTCAGAAAGTAAGCTTTTTGTATGGAGGTTCGGTGAGTTCAAAAAATTTTTTTGATATAATGAATCATTGTAATGTTAATGGAGCACTTATTGGTGGATCTAGCATTAAATTTGATGAGATAAATAAAATTCTTTTATATGCTTAATTTTATTGATTTTTTTTGATTATTTACTATTGTTAGCTAATGTTTTCTATAATACTATCTATTCACATTTTGATTTGCATTTTTCTTGTGGTTGTAGTTCTTCTTCAACGTTCTGAAGGGGGTGGTCTTGGTATTGGTCAATCAAGTGGTGGTTTGGGTGATTTTTTGTCTGCAAGAAGCACATCAAATATATTAACAAAAACCACATCATTTTTAGCGGTATGTTTTTTCTTAACTAGTTTTTCTTTAGTCCTAATATCAAACAAAAAATTTGATAAGGAGTCTATTATTGATTCATCTGAAGATTCAATTATTGATAGATTAGATCTTATACCTGAAGAGTTTGATGTTGAACAAAAAAACAGTGAAGAGGAACTTAGTGTTCCTGTTGAATAGATTGTATTTCTATTTTAACTTAAAATTAAATTATGACTAAATTCATCTTTATTACTGGTGGTGTCGTTTCATCGCTTGGTAAGGGCATAGTTTCTTCATCTATAGCTTCATTATTAAAATTGTCAAATTACAAGGTTAGAGTTAGAAAGTTAGACCCTTATCTTAACATAGATCCTGGGACTATGAATCCATCTCAACATGGAGAGGTATTCGTAACTGATGATGGTGCTGAGACAGATATGGATTTGGGTCATTATGAAAGATTTACAGGAATAATTTCAAAAAAAAGTGATAACATTACCACTGGAAAAGTATATTCTGAAGTTTTAAGGAAAGAGAGAAAAGGGGATTATCTTGGTTCCACTGTTCAAGTAATACCTCATGTCACCAATGAGATAAAAAATTTTATAAAACGGGATTTAAATAAGGAAGATTTTGTTATTTGTGAAATTGGTGGTACGGTTGGCGATATTGAAAGTTTGCCTTTTTTAGAGGCGTTAAGACAATTAAGAAATGAACTTGGAAAAAGCAAAACTTTTTTTATTCATTTAACTTTGGTTCCCTATATTTCCTCAGCAAATGAATTTAAAACCAAACCAACTCAACATTCAGTTAAAGAACTTTTGGGCTTAGGCATTCAACCAGACTTGTTGCTTTGTAGAACAGAACAAGAGTTTGATAAGGCAGCCAAACATAAAATTTCCTTGTTTTGTAATTTGTCTTTTGATTCTGTGATAATGGTGGAAAATGTTAAAACAATCTATGAAGTGCCTCTTAAACTATTTAATGAAGGTTTGCTCAGACAATTGTATGCTTATTTTAGGATGAGAAATCCAAAAAAAATAAATTTAAATTTGTGGAGAAATTTTTTAAAAAAATTTAGGAATTTAGAAAGATCTGTTGAAGTAGCTATAGTTGGAAAATATACTAATCTATCAGAATCCTATAAATCCCTTAATGAAGCACTATTTCATAGTGGGATTTTTAACAATACAAAAGTTAATATATCTTGGATTGATTCTAGAAAATTAATTAATTTTAAAGAATGCTCAAAAATTCTTTCAAAATTTAATGGTATTTTAGTTCCAGGAGGATTTGGAAAAGATGGTTCTGAAGGAAAAATAAATGCTATTAAATTTGCCAAAAAATTTAACATTCCATTCTTAGGAATTTGTTTTGGTATGCAACTGGCTATTATCGAATCAATTAGAAATTTGGATGGTTTTGAAAAAGCTTCATCAACAGAATTTGGTAAAACTAAATTACCTATAATTTCTATGATGCATGAATGGATTAAAAATAATAAAGTTTTGAAGCAAGATCTCCAAAATCTTGGAGGTAGTATGAGACTTGGGTCTTATGAATCAATTTTGAAAAAGGGATCTATAGCTTACTCAATTTACAATAAATCTAAAATATATGAAAGACATCGTCATCGATATGAGGTAAATTACAATTTTAAAAATGATATTGAGAGAAGTGGTTTAAAATTTTCAGGTATGTCGCCTAGTGGTAATTTGGCTGAGATAATGGAAAAAGATGATCACCCTTGGTTTTTGGGTGTTCAGTTTCATCCAGAACTAAAATCTACTCCTTTTAAACCTCACCCAATTTTTAACTCTTATATTGAAGCTTTAATAAAAAACAAAAGTTGAAATTATTATAAAATGAATAGAAAAGTTAAAATTGGAGATTTTTTAAGTTTTGCAAATAATTTGGAAATTAAATTTATACTTGGTCCCTGTCAAATTGAAAGTAAAAGCCATGCTTTTGAAATTTGCTCTGAAATTGACAAATTGTCTAAACGGCTTGATTTTAAATTTATTTTTAAAAGTTCTTATGATAAAGCAAATAGAACAAGTCATAAAAGTAAAAGGGGAGTTGGCATTAAAAAAGGTTTGAAAATCTTAGCTGAAGTAAAAGAAAAGTTTAAATGCCCAGTAATTTCTGATATTCATGATGTTTCTCAATGTTCAATTGCAAAAAATTATTTAGATATCATTCAAATTCCTGCTTTTTTATGTAGGCAAACGGATTTGTTAATTGAAGCCGGAAAAACGAACCTTCCTGTAAACATAAAAAAAGGCCAATTTTTATCACCATGGGATATGAATAATGTTGCAAAGAAACTTATTTCTACTGGAAATAACAAAATACTTCTAACTGAAAGGGGTACAGTTTTTGGTTATAATAATTTAGTTTCTGATATGAGGTCTCTTCCTATAATGAAAAAATCTGGTTTTCCCGTTGTTTTTGATGCAACTCACTCTGTTCAATTGCCGGGAGGAAAAGGAAAATCATCAGATGGAAAATATGAATTTGTAAGTGTTTTAGCTAAAGCTGCCACTACAACGGGCATTTCAGGTTTATTTATTGAAACTCATAATAACCCTAAAAAAGCGCCATCTGATGGTTCAACTATGGTCCCATTAAAAAATTTAGGAAATCTAATTCATTCTATTAAACTTTATGATAATTTAGCAAAAGACAAATTTTTATAAGTATTTTTGTATGTCAGAAATTAAAAGTTTATATGCTAGAGAGATTATAGATAGTAGAGGAACTCCTACTGTTGAAGTTGAAGTGCATCTTGCTAATTTGATTTCAAAAGCATCGGTTCCTTCCGGTGCATCAACAGGTAGCAATGAAGCATATGAGTTAAGGGACAAAGATCAGAATAGATTTTTTTCAAAGGGAGTTGTCAAATCAGTTAATATGATTAATACAGAAATAAAAGAAACCATTCTAGGATTTGATGTTACAGACCAAAAAAATATAGATAAAACTTTAATTGATTTGGATGGAACAAAAAATAAATCTAGACTTGGGTCAAATTCCACTCTTGCTGTTTCACTTGCATGTGCAAAAGCAGCATCAAAATTTCTAAATATTCCATTGCATAATTATTTTGGTGGTATGACTAATACTCTTCCTACTCCAATGATGAATGTGATAAATGGAGGATGCCACTCAAATAATACATTAGATTTTCAAGAATTTATGATAATTCCATCAGGTTTTAAAACTTTTAAAGAATCTTTAAGAGCTGGTTGTGAAATTTTTTATGCAATAAGGAATAATCTTTTAAAATCTGGTTATTCAATTTCTGTAGGTGATGAGGGAGGTTTTTCTCCAGATTTAAAATCAAATAGAGAATGTTTGGATCTCATCTTAAAATCGATAGATAATGCAAGTTATTCAGCCGGCAAAGATGTTTTTATAGCTCTTGATGTTGCTTCATCTGAATTTTTTAAAGATAAAAAATATAATCTTAAGGGAGAATCATTGCTTTTAAATTCAGATGATCTAATAAGATATTATGAAAATCTTCTAGACAATTACCCCATAATTTCCATAGAAGATGGGCTAAATGAAAATGATTGGTCTGGTTGGAAAAATATGACTGATGCTTTGGGAAGAAAATGCCAACTTGTTGGTGATGACCTTTTTGTTACTTCAGTTGACAGATTGCAAATGGGCATTAAACAACAATCAGGGAATTCAATTTTAATAAAGTTAAATCAGATTGGAACATTAAGTGAAACTATTGATGCGATTGTAGAAGCAAAAAATAATAATTTTAATACAATAATTTCACATAGATCTGGAGAAACTGAAGATACTTTCATATCAGACTTTGCTGTTGGAACATCAGCCGGTCAAATCAAAGCTGGTTCTTTGTCAAGATCAGAAAGAACTGCAAAATACAATCAGTTGTTAAGAATTGAGGATAAAAATTCTGCAATCAAATTTTCAGGAGACAATCCATTTAATAAATTTTTTAAATGATCTTAAAAAAACATCTATTATTTATTAGCTATCTTATTTTAATTGTAATTTTAATGTTTCAGTTGTTTTTTAGTAAAAAGAGTGTATTTAGTCTTTTTAATAATTTTCAACTAATATACTCTGAAACATTTGATCGTGACAAAAAACTTGATGAAAAAAACAAGAAGCTTGATGATTACCAAAACTTTAAAAATAACAAGGAGTTTAGAGAACTTATTGTTAAGGAAAAATTATTTTTAAAAAAAAATGATGACAGAGTTTTGTTGTATGAAATCATTGATTAATTATTTCATATCCTTGCTTAATCATTTCTTTCATAGTTAGTCTAATTATTTCATTCCTTTTTTTGTTGGGATAAAACTTTTTTAATGTTTTTATTTTCTTCATATACTTTGTGCTAATAAAAACGGTTCCACTAAGTTCATCCATATTTTCACTATGCGGTCCAGCAAGTCCAGTGCATGACAAAGCAAGTTTATTCTGTGATTTTGAATACTTAGTAATTTTTTTTACCATTGATTTAGAAACCTGATTGCTGATTATACCGTATTTTTTAATTTCTTTATCTATGCCTAAAAATGTAATTTTAGATTGAGTTCCATAGCAAACTAAAGAATATTCAAGAAAATTTGAGGCACCTGGCGTTTTAATCAGTTCAGCTGCAAGTGTGCCGCCAGTAATAGATTCTGCCAAGCACAATTTAATATTTTCTTTTATCAGTTTCCTAATAAATTTTTTTTTTAAAACATTAAAACACATAAAATAACCAAAAAATTACACTAACTAATATTCCTGCAACAATGTCATCAAGTAAAACTCCATACGTGTTTTTTAATTTGTCAAAAAAATTTACTGGAAAAGGTTTAAAGATATCAAAAAACCTAAAGAGTATAAAAGAAATTATATAGTCATTAAATGATTCTTGACAAAATATTAAAGCAATTGCTTGTCCAATATGTTCATCAACAATTATAAAACTCGGATCCTTATTTTTTTCTTCTTTAATAATAATGTTTATGAAATAAAAAGAAATTGATGAATAAATGATAATTAGGAAAATTAAGAAACTTAAATCAAAGTTTTCTTTTAAAAACCATACTGGAAATAAAATTATTAAAGAAGCAAAAGTACCTGGAATTTTTGGCACATAGCCCATACCAAAGCCAGAGCAAAATATTTTGGCTAATTTTTTAGCTATCATCAATTTTAGAGATTGTCACTGATGCTTGACAAGCTATACCCTCTTCTCTACCTAAAAACCCAAGTTTTTCAGTTGTTGTGGCCTTAACATTGATATGATTAATTTTTAGATGAAGAGCTTTTGCAATACTTTTTATCATTTTAGTCTTATGTGGACCAATCTTAGGGTTTTCACAGATTAACGTGATATCAATATTATTGATTTTAAAACCTTCATCAATCAAAAGGTTTTTTGCATAAGTCATAAAATATATAGAAGGTTTATTCTTCCATTTTTGTTCTGAGGGAGGAAAATGTTCGCCAATATCTCCTTTAGATAAAGCACCTAGTACTGCATCTACAATTGAATGAAAGCCAACATCAGCATCTGAATGTCCTTCTAGGCTTTTATTAAAAGGTATTTTGATGCCTAGAATTTTTAATTCTTTGCCTTTTTTAAATCTATGAACATCAAACCCTTGCCCAACTTTTATTAGATTTTTACCCATTGAATTCCCAAAAATTTTTTTTGCTAATTTGTAATCATCTTTTGTCGTGATTTTAAAGTTTGTAATTTCACCTTCTATGCAAAAAATTTTATTACCATTATTATATGAAATAATTGAATCATCAGTAAATTTAAATTTTTTGAATTTACAATGTGCATCATATATTTTTTTGAACTTAAAGCCTTGTGGAGTCTGTATTTGATTTAGATGATCTCTATTAATGTCTTTATAAATATCTTTTTTTGAATATCTAACAGAGTCTTTGATGCTGAGTAATGGTACTATACAATCATTTGATTTTAATTTTTTTAAAATTTTTGGAATGATTTTTTCTGAAAAAAATGGTCTAACTGCATCATGTATTACAACATTGTCAGGTGATAGTTTTTTACATTCTTGCAACCCATTTAAAACAGAATCTTGTCTGGTTCTGCCCCCTTTAACAATAACTATGATTTTGTTATCAAAAAGGGAAGTTGTTTTGGTTAGAAAATCTTTATGACTTACAATTATGACTTTCTTAAATAAGTCAGAATTTAAAAATTTTTTTACAGTTATTTCAAGAATAGTTTGTTCATTTAACTTGAGAAACTGTTTTGGGAATAACCCTCCAAATCTTTTTCCTGTGCCACCGTTAAGTATTATTGCTATATTGTTTTTTTGCATTAAAAATTATTATATATAAATATTATGAATATAGATTTTTTCATTAACACATTGTCATTGCTAAGTTTTTTAGTTTTTACTCTAACTAGTTTTATATATATAGAGAAGAGTTCTTACCTTAACAAAACGATTTATTTAGTCAATTTAGTTTTTCTAATATTAATTAGTTCATTTCATTGTTACTTTGAGTTATATAATGGCCTAAATAAATTAAGTATTATAGCATCACTTTTAATCTTAATACTTTTATGTCTGTTTTTTGTGTTATCAATATTTTCATACAAGTTTATAAGATTACGTTTGTTTTTTATTCCCTTTTTTTTAATTTTGATAGTTTTTCGTTTTTTAAGTGATTTATCTGATAATACAGTTGGTTCTCAGGTTTATTTATTTCAAAATAATTTTTTGATAGTTCACATAATCACATCATTGCTATCTTATTCAATGCTTACTATAAGTGCTATAACTTCTATATCAGTTTTTGTTAAGGAAAAAGCTTTAAAAAAAATTAAATATATAAAAAATTTAAGCACTTTACTTCCTTCAATCTATGAAACTGAAAATCTAACAATAAATTTTTTATATCTAACTTCTATTTTTCTATTAATATCACTTATATCTGGAATTTTTTATTCTCTTGATGAATATAATAATTTGTTATTTCTTTATGATTACAAATCAGTACTTAGTATATTTATCTTAATACTTGTCGGATTGCTATTGATTGTAAGAGGCTTTTGGGGGTTAACTGGGAAAATAACCTTCAAAACAATTTTAATATGTTATGTGTTTCTTAATTTATCATATTTTGGTATTAAACTGATAAGTTAGAATATGAAAATTGACAATTTAACACTTAAAAATAATATATTATTAGCACCAATGTCTGGTGTTACGGATTTTCCTTACAGAGAAATTATTAAAAAATTTGAACCAGGTTTGGTTTTTTCTGAAATGATAGCTAGTAGAGCTTTGATAGAAAAAAACAAAAAAACATTGAAAATGATCAAAAAAGATTCTAATCATCACTATGCCATACAGATTGCTGGTTGTGATGAAGATATAATGGCTGATGCAGCTAAAATTTGTGAAGATATGGGAGCTGATATTATTGATATTAATATGGGTTGTCCTGCCAAAAAAGTTGTTAATGGTTATGCAGGTTCTGCATTAATGAAAGATGAGATTCTTGCTGAATCAATAATTAAATCAGTTGTAAATTCAGTTAATATTCCTGTTACATTAAAGATGAGGAAAGGGTGGGATGAGAGTAGTCTGAATGCACCAAAGATTGCTAAAATTGCTGAAAATTCTGGTGTTAAAATGATTACAGTTCATGGAAGAACTAGATGTCAAATGTATAAAGGAAAATCAGACTGGGAATTTATAAAAAATGTAAAAAAATCTTTAGATATTCCTGTAATTGTTAACGGAGATATTGTTGAATATGAGGATGTGATTGATTCCATTTCTGATTCTAGAGCTGATGGAGTGATGATTGGCCGTGGTTGTTATGGAAGACCATGGGTTTTTAAAGAAATTCAATCCATTGCAAATAATTCTCCATTTAGAATGAGTATGAATTTAAAAAAAAATATTATTTTAGAACATTTTGATATGTCAATTGAACATTATGGGTTTGAGGTTGGACTAAAATCATTCAGAAAACATTTAAGTTGGTATTCAAAGTCATTAAAAAATTCGAATGAATTTAGAAATAAAGTTAATTCTTGTGAAGATGCATCTAAAGTTAAGATTTTAATAAAAGATTTTTTTTTATAAATTTCTTATGAATTTTAAACCAAATTTCTCATTTTTTAGAAACTTAATAGATTTAATTCCTGAACCATTAATTGTAATAGACAAAAGGAATCTCCTAATTAGATATTTAAATTTGGAGTCTCAAATTTTTTTTAAAAAAAGTAGCAAATATTTAATTGGAAAAGAAATCAATGTTCTTTTTCCAGAAAATTCTTATTTGATAAATAATTTAAAGAAAATAATTCATAAAACAGGTGTTTTTTTCATTAAAGAAATTCCTGTTAGAGATTTAGAAAATGTTGAATTAAGATGTGTTGTTTCAGAAAATAAAGATGAAAATATTCTTCTTTTTTTTAAAAGTGATAAACCAAGATACGAGAAAATTTTTGATGAAAATAGTCTTGGAGTTTTTGATGAAACTTTTTCTATTCTCGCTCATGAAATTAATAACCCAATCTCTTCAATTAAAATGGCAGCTCAATTAATTGAAAAATCTACAAAAAATTCCGATAAAGAGTTGATTGATATAATCAAAAATGAATCTGACAGAATTTCAAAATTGATTGATTCATTATCTTCTATTGATTCTAAACTGAGTATTTCATCAAAGAGCTATGAAAATATTCATGAGATAATAAGATATTCTTTGTTCAAATTAAAACAAAAATCAAAAAAAGTTAGTATTGTTGAGAATTTTGATCCATCATTACCAACGATCAATCTAGACAAAAATTTATTCGTTCAAGTTTTGGATAATTTGTTAGTTAATGCATATGAATCTTCAAATTTTTTGAAAAAATCGTATATCAAAATATCAACAAAATATTCCTATGGTGAAACAATTACGATCCCAAATGTAAAAGATAAAAAAAATAACAATTCAATAATGATTATTATTGAAGATAATGGGAAAGGTGTTGAAAAAAAAAATATAGAGAAAATTTTTTTACCTTTATTTTCAACTAAAAAAAGAGGGTCAGGTTTAGGATTGTTTTTGGCAAAAAAAATTATTAACGATCATGGTGGTGACATTACTATTAATTCAGAAAATCAAATTACAAGTGTTATAATTAAGGTGCCTTTATAGATATGGAAAAGAAAATTTTAATAATAGATGATGATTATTCTCTAAAAAGAGTTATTGTCAAAGCCTTGAGCAATTCTAAAACTCATATTAATACAGTATCTACAATATCTGAAGCTTGGTTTATAATTGAAAAAGAACAATTTGATTTGATAATCTGTGATGTAATTCTTCCAGATGGAGATGGATTAGAATTAGTAAAAAAAGTTAAAAAAAAAAATAAAGACCAATCTTTTATTATAATTAGTGCCAAAAATAATATTTTGACAGCAATTAAGGCAGATCAGCTTGATGTTTTTGATTATTTACCCAAACCCATAGATCTAAATGATCTAACTATCTGTGTTAACAAATCACTTACTAAAGAAAAAATTATCAAAAATAATTTAATTGATGATGAAAAATTGCCAATGATAGGTAGTTCAGCTTCAATGCAAATCGTTTACAAAAACATTGCAAAAATTACAAGAACCAATCATACAGTTTTAATTACCGGTGAATCTGGTACTGGTAAGGAATTGGTTGCCAAAGCAATACATAATTTTAGTTCAAGATCTGATTTTCCTTTTGTAGTGATTAATATGGCGTCATTACCAAAAAATTTAATTGAAAGTGAACTTTTTGGTTTTGAAAAAGGTGCATTTACTGGAGCTGAAAAACGAACAATGGGATATTTCGAAAAGGCTAATTCTGGCACTCTTTTTTTAGATGAAATAGGAGATATGCCAATTGATATTCAGGCAAGATTGTTAAGGGTTTTGCAATTTGGAGAATTTTCTAGAGTTGGTGGTAGAGAAATCATTAAAACTGATGTTCGAATAATATCTGCAACAAACAAAAATCTATTCCATTGTGTTAATCAAGGGGTTTTTAGAGAGGATTTGTTTTATAGACTTAATGTAATTAATGTAGAATTACCTCCATTAAGAAGTAGAGAAAATGATATTGTGTCTCTTGCAAGGCACTTTCTATCAAAATTTTCTGATGGAAAAAAACAAATCGATTCAAGTTCTATTGAATTTTTAAAAAGCTATAATTGGCCTGGCAACGTTAGAGAACTAGAAAATTTATTTAAACGTGTCTGTGTATTAAACTCTGAAAAAATTATTACTTCGGAAGTATTAAATGATTTGTTGGATTCTGAAAATAATCCAAAAGATCAATTACAAAAAGAAAGATCACCTAATGCAAATAATGAAAATTTACAAAATTATATCAATTCTTTTTTAGAGGAATTCTTTAAAACTTTAGATGACAATGAAAATGATTTGAAACTATATTCAAGATTTATTTTGGAATTTGAAAAACCTCTTATTGTTAATGCACTGAAGTATTGTAATGGGAATCAAATTAAAACCGCAAGGTTATTAGGAATCAATAGAAATACATTGAGAACCAAAATTTTTAGATTAAAAATATTAAATAAATTAGGAAAAGAATGACGTTAAAAGATAAGCTTAAAGATTTTGGAAAAAAAAACTTTCAAAATGTTGCATTCTTAATTTTCTTTTCAATATCATTTGTTTTAAGTTTAATTATATTTCTGACACTTTCTGGAAATTTATCAAATTTAGAAGAAGTAGACAAAGTTTCATCCTTAATTTCGGTAAATTTCGTGATGATTATATTTCTAATAATTTTTTCACTTAACAATATTTTTAGAATTTTCATTCAGAAAAAGATAAAATCAAAATTTAGAATTCAATTTACGTTATTATTTATTATAACAACTTTTATACCAACAACATTAATTACAATTTTTTCCTTAATTTTTTTTGATCAAGGTTTAAAGCTTTGGTTTAACGAGAAATTAAGTCAAGTAATTAAAGGTTCTCAAAGGATTTCAGAATCTTATTTTAGTGAACATGAGAATACTATTAAAAATGATATTTTATTCATTAACAGTAATATTAGTAATGAAAAAATAGTTTTTTTTACTGATAAGTCCAGATTAAATAGTTTGCTTTCTTCTTTTGTCAAGATTAAAGATCTAGAAGAAGCAATTATTTTCGAACAATCAGGCCAACTATTAGCAAAGGTTGGAAGTTTTTTAATAGAATCTGAACCTTCTCCTCCTATGTGGGCAAAAATGACTGCTGATGATGGGGGTATTGCAGTTTATCCAAATAATGATCAAACCAAAGTTAGGGCATTAATGAAATTACAGAGAGTTATTCCTACTTATCTCTATATTGGTAAAAATGTGGATCCAAATGTTTTGAGTAGAGTGGAATCAGTGAACGAAGCTGCCATTGAATATTCTAATATTGCAAACAAACTAGATGAGTTTCAATTTCAGTTTAACAAATTGTTTGTTTCAATAAATTTTTTAATGATACTGCTATCAATTTGGTTTGGACTAAGGTTTTCTAATAGAATAATAGATCCAATTATGGAAATAATATCTGATTCAGAAAAAATCATTAAAGGTGATTTTTCTACTAGAATAAGAATTTTTAAAGGAAACTATGATTTTAATATTTTATCTAAGGTCTTAAATAAAATGTTAGATAGGCTTCATAAAGCAAAAGAAACTATAAATTTGAGGAGAAAATTTACAGAAAATATTATTAATGATGTTAGTACTGGCATTATATATGTTGATCTAAATGATAGAATTGTATTGTTTAACAAAAAGTCCCAAGAAATTCTTGGTGAAAACTTAAAAAACGAATTTAATAGGAAGAACAATCAAATTAATTCATTAATCAAACAGTTTAAATCAAGTGATTTAAAAATTGATAATACTCAAATAAAATATTTTTCTAACGAGAAATTTAAAATTCTTAATCTAAAAATATCAAAATTTGTCGAAAAGAAAAAGCAAAAGGGAATAATTGTTACTATTGATGATATAACCGAACTAGTTTCTGCACAAAAAAATGCTGCATGGTCTAATGTGGCAAGATATTTAGCTCATGAAATTAAAAATCCACTAACTCCAATAAAACTTTCTGCTCAAAGATTGGAAAATTTTTTTAAAAAAAAAGGTGATGAAGATGATAGAAATCTATTTTTTAATTGTACGGATGCAATTGTAAGGCAAGTAAACAACATAGAAAATTTGGTTACAGAATTCTCTAATTTTGCTAGGATGCCATTAAGTAAATTTCAATCTGTTAAAATAGACAAAATTATTTTGACCCAAATTAACACACAAAAGATTGCCAACAAAAATATTAAATTTCAGTATAGTTTTGACCCAAAAAACATTTTGATTTCTGGTGATCAAAATCAACTTAGTAGAGTTTTTTTAAATATCTTTAAAAATTCAATAGAATCAATGGATAAAGTTAAAAAAAAAATTTCAGTAGAAATTAACAATAATAAAAAATTTATTATTGTTAATATAGAAGATAATGGAAAAGGTTTCCCTGAAAATAGAGATAAGCTTTTTGAGCCCTATATTACTAACAAAACAAATGGGACTGGTTTGGGTTTGTCCATTTGTAAGAAAATAATTGAAGATCATAATGGTGAAATTAATTTGTTAGATAGTAAAAATTTAGGTGGAGCATTAGTTAGAATAAAGTTGTTCAAAAGAATTAATCAAAAATGAATGAAGAAACCAAAATTTTAATAATAGATGATGAGCGTGATATCTGCGAACAATTGTCTGGATTACTTAACGATAAAGGTTTTTCATCTAATTTTAGTTTTTCTGCTGAAGAAGGAGTTGAGCTTTTTAAGAAAAATAAATATTCACTGGTTTTATTGGATATTTGGCTTAACAATTCAAAGTTTGATGGTTTTCAGGCTTTAGAAAAAATTTTACAAATAAATGAAAATGTACCAATTATAATGATTAGCGGACATGGGAATATTGAAACAGCTGTTAATTCCATAAAAAAAGGGGCATATGATTTTATTGAAAAACCTTTTGATAGCGATTTGTTGCTTTTTAAAGTTAAGAAGGCATTAGAAAATTTTGAACTTAAAAGAGAAATTATTAAATTAATAAAGAATGAAGAAGATTCTAATTTAATTGCCAAATCTCAATCGTCTATGAATTTATTTAATTCATTAAAGAAAATTAGTAAAATAGATTGTTCTGTAATGTTGATAGGGAATATGGGTGCGGGAAAAAAATTTTTAGCTACCAAAATTCATAATGAATCTAATAGGTCTAATAAAAACTTTAGAATTATTGATTGTAAAAAAAATGATCAGGATGAGCTTCAGAGAGAAATTTTTGGAAAAGAAGATAATCAAGTTGTTAAAATTTCTGGGATTTTAGATGAAGTAAATAGAGGTACTCTTTTGTTTGAAAACATTCATTGTCTCTCCAAAGTTATTCAGGGGAAATTATTAAGGGTTTTAGAGGAAAAAAAATATTATAGAATTGGAGCAATAACTCCGAGGAATATAAATGTAAGAATAATTGCTTCATCAATTATATCTTTGGAAAAAATTAAAAAAACAAACAAACTTCGAAATGATTTAGTAAAGAAACTGGATTTTTTTACAATTAATATTCCAAGTTTAATTGATAGAAAAGAGGATATTGAAGATTTAGTTAATTTTTTCTTATTAGACTTTGCAAATAAGAAAAACTTTATTAAAAAAAAATTTTCAGAAGACGCTATATCTTTCTTCTACAATATGAATTGTGTGGAAAATATTTCGCAATTAAAAAAATTTGTAGAGTTGTGTTGTATTATGTTGTCAGATGATCAAGAAACAGTTATTACAAAAAATAATCTTTTACAGTTAATGCATAAATTTTTAGGAATTGATGACACAAACAACTTCAATGAAAAAAAATTTTTTGATTTTTCTATAAAAGATGCTAGGGAACATTTTGAAAAAAAATATTTAATGTATAATCTTGCTAAATATGAGTATAACGTATCCAAAATGTCATTTGAAATTGGAATGGAAAGAACTGCACTTTATAGAAAGTTAAAATCAATGAAAATAAATGTGGATGTGAAACAGTGAAAATAATTATTTGTGGTGCTGATGAAGTCGGTTCTAATATCGCGAAGCAATTAGTTTATGAAGATAATGATGTAACAATAGTTGATGAATCAGAATTATTGTTAAGAACTTTAAATAAAACTCTTGATGTTAAAAGTATTTGTGGAAAAACAACATTACCTGGAGTTTTAGAAAAAGCTGGAGCAGAAGAAGCTGATATGATTATAGCTGTTTCTAATAAGGATGAATCAAATATAATATCTTGCGAATTAGCTAATCACTTGTTCAAAATTCCAACTAAAGTTGCTAGAATTAGTGAATCTGGTTATTTAGATACAAAATATTCAAAAAAATTATTTGCATCAGGAAAGATTGATGTTGATGCAATTATTTCTCCAGAACGGGAAGTTGCCAATACAATAATAAGGCAATTAAATACACCTGGGGCTTTTGATTCATTTTATCTTGGAGATAAAATAGCTAGAGTCATAGGATTATCGATAGATGATTCTTGTCCAATCATTAATACACCATTAAGAATGTTGCCAGGCACTTTTTCTGGCTTAGATGTTAAAATCCTGTCAATATTTAGGAATAACGAAATTATAATTCCAACTGGGAAAATGGAAATTTATCCGGGTGATGATATATATATATGCGTAAGAAACGTTGATTTGTTAAGAGCTTTAAGAGTTTTTGGTATCAAATCAGAAGAAAATCGAAAGATTGTAGTTGTTGGTGCTGGTAATATTGGTTTAAACATTATTAAAATTCTAGAAAATGATTATCCAGATATTGTATGTAAAATAGTTGACAACGATATTGAGAGAACTAAGAGTATTTCAGCAGAATTATCCCAACAAAATACAATTTTATGTGGTGATGCACTTGATTCAAATTTATTAAAGGAAGCTGGTGTTATGAATGCAGAAGCTATTATTGCAGTGACAGATGATGACGAGGTAAATTTATTCAGTGCACTTTTAGCCAAAGACTTGGGTTGTAAAAGATCTATGGCTATAGTTAGAAACTCAAATTATAGAAGATTGTCAAAAAAACTTAATCTTGATGTTCTAATTAATCCAGGAAATATAACTACATCTGCCATTCTTCAATATGTTCGACGAGGAAAAGTGAAAGAAATCCATGATTTTGGAGATGAACGTGGTGAAATTATGGAAATAGAAATTTTAGCTACTACGAAATTTGCTGATAAAAAAATTGCAGACTTAACAATTCCTAATGGAGTGGTTATTGGTGGAATAGTAAGAAATAAAAAACTCATTTTCCCTGATGAAGAAACAATCATATTGGTTAAAGATAAATTAATAATATTTTCTGATCCTTCTTCCATAAAAGATATTGAAAAATATTCTGAGGTCAATATTGAGTTTTTTTGATGGAAATATATTTTATCAACGGTGCTTTTAAACATAAATCCAATGCCTTAATATCTGTTGAAGATAGAGGCTTTAATTTTTCAGATGGAGTTTATGAAGTTATCTCTTTTTTAAAAAAATCATTGATAAATTTAGACAAACATTTTTTAAGATTGAAGAGATCACTTAAAGAATTGAAAATTGATAGTCCCTATAAAAACTTAAAATCTCTAGAGTTAATAATTAAAAGATTGATTAATCTAAACAATTTCGAATCTGGTTTTATTTACCTGCAAATTACAAGAGGTAGTTCAGAAAGAAATCATCTTTTCCCTAGAAACATTAAACCTAATGTTGTTATATTTATTTTTCCAAAAAAAAATATTAAAAATATTTTAAAAGGAGTTAAAGTTGGATTGTCTGAAGATATTAGATGGAAGAGATGTGATATTAAAGCTATTGGATTATTACCAAATTTGATGGAAAAACAGAAAGCTTCCGAGAAAGGTCTATATGAAATCTGGCAAACAAAAAAAAACTTCATAACAGAGGGATCTACATCAAACGCATTCATAGTTGACAAAAAATCAGAGATAATTACTCACCCAAAAAATAATCATATTTTAGGAGGGGTAACAAGAGATTGTGTATTAGAAATTGCTAGAAAAAATAAATTTAAATTAAAGGAAAAGCCATTTACAATTAATGACATTAAAAATTGTAAGGAGGCCTTCTTAACCAGTACTACGGTTGGAATAGTTCCAGTTATTAAAGTTGATAAAAATATAATAAATATTGGAAAACCCGGTCCAATAACAATGAGATTAACAGATTCTTACAATAATTTTTTAAACAATCAGATAGATGAATGATAGAGATGCATTCGTAATTCAACCTTATCTTAAAATTTCAAGGTATGACAAGGATTATTATTTAAAAGAAGCAATAAATTTAGTCAGATCAATAAATATTAATTGTGTGTTTTCTCAATCTGTAGGTTTGCAACGAATTGATTCAAAGACGTATCTCAATTCAGGGTACGTTAGTTTGCTAAAAGAAAAAAGGTCAATTCTTAAAAACAATTTAATTTTTGTTAATACAAGTTTGTCGCCAATACAACAGAGAAACCTTGAAAAAGAAACTAATTGCAAGATTATTGATCGAACTGGTCTAATACTAGAAATTTTTGGGTCCAGAGCAAAATCCAATGAGGGTAAATTAAGTGTTTTGCTTGCCAGTCTTCAATTTCAAAAAAGTAGATTGGTGAGGTCTTGGACTCACCTAGAAAGACAGAAAGGTGGTGCTGGATTTATGGGAGGACCAGGTG
>CAZAFN010000003.1:65488-80875 GCA_964484795.1 uncultured Alphaproteobacteria bacterium
AAAGGCAGTTAACAGAGAAGATAAATAGACTGAAAAAAAAAATTAAAAATATTGATTCTATTAGAAATATTCAACGTTATAGAAGAAAAAAAAATAATTTTCCATTAGTTTCATTGGTTGGCTATACAAATTCTGGTAAATCAACACTATTTAACAAGATGACGAAGTCAGATGTGTTGTCTAAAAATATGCTTTTTGCATCATTAGATTCCACAATAAGAAAGTCATTTTTTAATAATTTGAATTTTTTATTTGTTGATACAGTTGGTTTTATAAGAGACCTGCCAACTACATTAATAGATTCATTTAAATCTACTTTAGATGAGATTATATATTCTGACATAATTTTACATGTTACAGATATTTCAAACAGTCAATATTTGGAGCAAAAAACATCAGTATTAAATATACTTGAAGAAATTGGAATCAAGAAAAAAGACAGACGAATTATAGAGGTTATAAATAAAGTTGATCTTTTAAAAGATAAATTAAAGTTTGAAAAAATTTCACGAAAAAATACTGTTTTTATTTCAGCGTTGACCGGATTTGGAATTGATATTTTGAAAGATAGAATAAGTAATGTTTTAAATCCAATAAATCATAGGTTACTTAAGCAATCGAATTAAATTTGATGTGTCTTCTTTTTCATAACCTAATTTCACAAGTTTTTTGTAGTATTCCTTAATAATATTAGTTACTGGTAGTTTAATATTTTCTTTTTTAATTTCCTCTATGATCAATTCTAGATCTTTTAGCATTAGTTTGTTCATAAATCCAAAATCAAATTTTTTGTTCCACATAGTTTTAGCTCTATTTTCTAGTTGCCAAGATTGAGCGGCACCACTACTAATTGCATCAACTAATTTATTAACATTTAATTTTTTTTTTTGAGCAAAGTTTATTCCTTCTGATAAACCTTGGATTACAGAAGCAACGCAAATTTGATTGACCATTTTGGTTATTTGTCCATTTCCAGATTTACCCATATAAACTAGAGATTTTGAATAATTATCTAGTATGGCTTTTAATGTCTTGAATTTTTTTTGGTTTCCTCCAACCATTATTGATAAAGTTCCATTTTTTGCTCCTATTTCACCACCACTTACAGGTGCATCAAAAAAAAATGAT
Organism: uncultured Alphaproteobacteria bacterium; assembly: GCA_964484795.1. Lineage (GTDB taxonomy): Bacteria > Pseudomonadota > Alphaproteobacteria > Methylaequorales > Methylaequoraceae > CAZAFN01. The sequence goes on from CAZAFN010000003.1 coordinate 66,617, forward strand.
TTTTTTTCTAGACTTTTTTTATGTAGAGTTTTAGATATTTTTACTGAAGCGGTAGTATGATCAATAATTAAAGTATTTTTTTCAATACCATTTAAAATGCCTCTTTTTGATAGATAAATTTCTTTTAAATTTTTATCATTTCCTACACAACTAATAATTACATTTGAATTCATAGCTAAATCATTGAGGTTTTCATAGATTTTCAATTTTTTATCGTTTGAATATTTTGAGATAAAATTTTTTGTTTTCAATGATTTTCTATTGATAATATTTAAAGATTTAGAAATTTTAATTAAGTGAGATGCAATATGAGATCCCATAATGCCGAGACCTAGGAAACCAACATTATATTTCATGATAATTTAAAAGACAGTTCATTATCTTCTGAAGTAACTGATATATTTTGATCTTCTTTTAATTCATTGCTTAATATTAGTTGAGCTATCTTATCAATAATTTGATTTTGTATAACTCTTTTTAAAGGTCTGGCACCATAGGCAGTAGAAAAACCTTCATCAACAAGCCAATCCTCAGCCTTTTTATCTAGTTTAATATTTAATTTTTTATTTTTTAGAATTTTCGTTAAGTCTTTTATCTGTACTTTTATAATTTTTTTGATTTCTTCTTTAGTTAGTCGATTGAAAATAATTATGTCATCAATTCTATTAAGAAATTCAGGTTTAAATTTTTTTCTAACTTCAGCTTTTATTTTTTCTTGTGTAAGAATTTCAATGGTATTCTTTTGTTCATCAGAAAAGTCTATCAATTCTGCACCTATATTTGACGTCATAATAATAATTGTATTTTTAAAATTAACTGTTCGCCCTTGAGAATCGGTTAATCTACCCTCATCAAAAACTTGCAGAAGTAAATTAAAAATATCGTGATTTGCTTTTTCTATTTCATCAAGAAGTATAACCTGATAAGGCTTTCTTCGAATTGATTCAGTTAGAATTCCACCGCTTTCATATCCTACGTAACCTGGAGGAGAACCAATTAATTTTGATACAGAATGTTTTTCCATATATTCAGACATATCCAATCTAAATAGGGATTGATTCTCATTAAAAAGGAAATTAGATAGAGCTTTTGTTAATTCAGTTTTTCCAACACCTGTAGGTCCTAAAAATAAAAAAATTCCAATTGGTCTGTTAGGATCTTGAATGCCTGCTCTAGACCTTAAAACTGCTTTTGAAATTGTTTTAATTGCCTCTTTTTGGCCAATTACCATATTTGATAACTCATTTTCCATATTTAAAAGCTTGTTTTTTTCTCCTTCAAGCATTTTTTCTACAGGAATTCCAGTTGATTTTGAAATTACTTGAGCTATTTCATTTGAAGTTAAAGATTTGCTTAGAATTTTGTTTTGTTCAGTTTTTGATTCAAGTTCTACTAGTTCTTTTTCTAATTCAGGAATTTTGCTATGAGCTAACTCTCCAGCTTCAGATAGTTTTCCATCTCTTTGCAACATATCAAGTTGAGTTTTATTTTCTTCTATATTAGATTTAAGTTTTTGAATATGGATTACTCTATTCTTTTCATCAACCCAATCTTCACTGAATTTTTTAAAATCGCTTTCTAAAGAAGTTATTTCATTTTTTAAATTTTCTGAACGTTCTTGAGATTTTTTGTCATTTTCTTTTTTTAAACTTTCATATTCGATTTTATGTTGAAGTAATTTTCTTTCTATTCTATCTAATTCCTCTGGTTTTGAATCAATTTGCAACCTAATTCTAGATGCTGCCTCGTCCATTAAATCAATTGCCTTGTCGGGTAGAAATCTATCATTTATATATCTTTTAGATAGTTCGACAGCTGAAACTATTGCAGAATCTAAAATTTTTACGCCGTGGTGAACTTCATATTTTTCTTTCAATCCCCTTAAAATAGAAATTGAATTTTCAATAGTAGGTTCTTCAATTAAGATTTGTTGAAATCGTCTAGCTAATGCAGCGTCCTTTTCAATATTTTCTCTGTATTCATTTAAAGTAGTAGCTCCTATGCAATGTAACTCTCCACGAGCAAGAGCAGGTTTTAACAGGTTAGATGCATCAAGAGAACCATCTGCTTTGCCTGCACCTACTATTGTATGAATTTCATCTATAAATAAAATTATTGAATCTTGATTTTCTCTGACTTCTTGGAGTATGGATTTCAATCTTTCCTCAAATTCCCCTCTAAATTTTGCACCAGCAATTAAAGCCCCTAAATCTAAGGAAATCACTCTTTTATTTTTTAAGGAATCTGGTATGTCATTATTAATTATTCTTAATGCTAAGCCTTCCACAATTGCAGTTTTGCCAACTCCAGGTTCTCCAATTAAAACTGGATTATTTTTTGTTCTTCTTGATAAAACTTGAATGCTTCTCCTGATTTCTTCTTCCCTACCAATAACTGGGTCAAGTTTGCCAGTTCTTGCTAATTCAGTTAGATCATTGGAGAATTTGTTCAAAACCTCAGGATTTATATTTGATGTGTTGCTATCTATTGTTTTTCCTTTTCTAATCTTTAAAATTGATGATTTAAGTTTATCTTTATTTAGTCCATTTTGTATTAAAATTTTGTGAAGTTTTAAATCATCTAAACACGACAATGAGTAAACTAATATTTCTGGAGATACGTACTTATCATTAAATTGACTTAAACATTCCTTAGATTTCTCAAAAATTTTAATTAGTTCATTCGAAAAAAAATATTTAAGTTTTCACCAGATACAGAAGTTTTTCTTTCAATTATTTCGTCAATTTCATATTTTAAGTTTGAAATATTAACGTTGCAGTTTTCTAAGATTTCTTTGATAAAACTGTCTTTATCAATTAAAATTGATTTTAATAAATGTTCTGGATCAATTTGTTGGTGATTAAGAGATATGGCCTTGTTTTGAGCATCATTAATTAAAATTTTACTTTTTTCATTGAATAGATCAAAATTCATGTTTTATTTTTAAGATAATAACTAAAAATCTCAAGTGTTTAAAAATAATTAATTGAAAAAACGTAATTTAAATAAACTTCCTCTAGATGGAATAATAATTTTGGATCTAACTAGTGTTCTTTCTGGACCATATGCAACACTGATACTATCTGACTTAGGTGCTAATGTAATTAAAGTAGAAAAACCATCTGGAGATGATTCCAGGGGATTTGGACCTTTTATTAATAATGAGTCAGGTTATTTTATATCTTTAAATAGGGGAAAGAAAAGTATTGTTTTGGATTTAAAAGATAAAAAAGATAAAAAGATGTTTTGGACTCTTCTCTCTAAAGTAGATGTATTAATTGATAATTATAAGCCTAGGACACTTGAAAGACTTGGTTTTAATTGGGAGACTATTTCCAAGAAATTTCCAAAATTAATTTATACAAAAATTAGTGGTTTTGGTGAAACTGGACCTTTAAAGGATTTGCCTGCCTACGATATAGTTGTTCAGGCAATGGGTGGAATAATGAGTATCACAGGAAATAGAAAAAATAATTTTGTTAGAGTGGGAACATCAATTGGTGATATTGTGGCTGGTCTTTTTTCTGTTATAGGAGTACTAAGTCAGTTGATTAGAAGGAAAAACACAAAATTAGGTTCAAAGCTTGATATTAGTATGCTTGATTGCCAGGTGGCAATACTTGAAAATGCTGTTTCACGATTTTCCATAGAAAAAAAAAATCCAACTCCTTTAGGAACAGATCATCCCTCGATTGCTCCTTTCGGTTCATTTAATACATTAGATGGTTCAATTGTAATTGCCGCTGGAAATGAAAAAATATTTTCTAGATTCTGCAAGGTCATTGATGATAAAGAAATGTCAACCAATCCTTTGTTTATAAATAATGAATGTAGAAATAAGAACTTGACGAAACTAAGGAGAAGGGTTGAATCTAAACTAAGAACTAAATCATCTTCATATTGGCAAAAGGAAATGTCAAAAAATAAAATTCCTTGTTCATTAGTTAATAATATAGAAGATGTAATTAATCATCCCCAAGTTTTGGAAAGAAATATGATTTTAAATTACAATCATAGATCTGTTAAAAATCTAAAAATTTCAGGGAATCCTATAAAGTTTAATTTTCACAAATACACTAATAAAGCAAAAAAATCACCTAAATTAGATGAAAATAAAAAAGAGATTTTAAAGTTTTTTAAACTTGTTTAGCTCCAGGGTCCATTTTTTTTTTTAATGAATATGCTTTGTCCTTTTTTACTTAATTTTTTGTGTTCTTTTTTTTCAAAGATCAGTGCAAAAATATAACCAAAAATGAATCCACCAATATGTGCTAACCAAGCAACAGAAGAATTAACATTTGATAGATTTAGAAATTGATATATAAACCAAAATATAAGCAGAGTAAAAGCTGGAATTCTTACTGTAAAAAAAATAATTAAAGGGACTAGAACTAGAACTTTTGCTTTAGGAAAAAGATGCAGATATGCACCTAATACCCCAGCAATTGCGCCAGAAGCACCAATCATTGGTACGTTAGAATTTAAGTTTATCATAGCTTGAGTGAATGTTGCCACACAACCAGATAGAATATAAAATAAAATAAATTTTTTTCTACCCATTTTATTTTCAACATTGTCTGCAAATATCCATAGATAAAGCATGTTTCCTAGAAAGTGCATCCACCCTCCATGCATAAACATAGATGTAAAAATTGTTAATATTGGGTTAAATGTTATGGAATCCAATTTGTAAAATAAACTAGCAGGTTTAAATCCGAAATAGTAAACAAGAAATTCATTATTGTTTGATGAAATTTGAAATAAGAAAATTACACTGCAAACGGTAAGTATTGCTAGTCTAATATAACTTTTTTTTTCCGTAGGATTGTCATCGTATAGAGGAATCATTTTTTATTACCTAAGATTTTCATATTATCTTTTTTATTTTAGAGTGTCATTTATTGGATTTGATTAATTTTTATGTAATCAGCAGTTGGAAAGTTAATAAATAAACTTGAAAGTTCTACTTTTGTTCTTATAATGGGGTTGTGGGGAGATTTTTAAAATTAAATCAATCAATTATCAGAACAATAAAAGCTTCTGCCGGTTTTCCTTCACCCGCTGAAAATTACATAGATGAACAATTAGATTTAAATAAATATTTAATTAAAAATATGGAATCTACTTTCTTCATAAGAGTATCTGGAGATTCTATGATTGATGTGGGGATATTTAATGATGATATAATAATAGTAGATAAAGGTTTAACTCCGATGAATAAATCAATTGTAATTGTTTCATTAAATGAAGAATTGGTTATTAAAAGATTATTGAAGGACCGTATGTCAAAAAATTACTACTTAAAATCTGAAAACTCAAAATACCCAAACATAAAATTCAGTGCAGATTCTGATGTTAAAATCTGGGGGGTTGCCACCTATGTAATACATAGTTTGTCTTATGATTGCTCTTCTAGATTGTAATAATTTTTATGTTTCATGTGAAAGGTTGTTTGATCCAAAACTGATCAATAAACCTGTAGTAGTTCTATCAAACAATGATGGTTGTGTTATTTCAAGATCAAATGAAGCAAAGAGTATAGGTATAAAAATGGGTGAACCTTTATTTAAAATCAAACATTTAATAAAGAAATTTAGGGTTTCAGTACTATCATCTAACTATTCTTTTTATGGCGACATATCAAATAGAATTATGAGAGTTTTACAAAAGAGTATTGCTAATGTAGAGGTTTATTCCATAGACGAAGCATTTTTTACTTTGGATATGGGGATAGATAAGAGGGATTTTTTTTGTAATGACCTAGCTAATAAAATACTCCAATGGACAGGAATACCAGTTAGTATTGGAATAGCTCCAACTAAGACACTTTCAAAACTTGTTAATTACTCTATTAAAAAAAAAAAACAGTATTCAGATTTAAGATTTAAATATCCAAATGTTTTGGAAATAAAATCTAAAAAAGAATTAGATTATATATTGGCAAATACTAATGTTAGAGATATTTGGGGAATAGGCCGAGGTTTATCTCATTTTTTAATCAAGAATAAAATAAATTCTGCTTTGGAACTTAAAGAAAGTAATAAAAATTTTGCTAGACAGAAAAAAGGGATAATGCTTGAAAGAACTATTCTTGAACTTAGAGGTGTGTCATGTTACAAAATTAGAACTTATTTGCCAGCTAAAAAATCAATTTGTGTTTCTAGATCTTTTGGTAATAAACTTAATTCGTACCAGGATATAAAAATGGCATTGATTGTATACGTGCAAAGAGCTGCAAGCAAAATGAGAAATTATGGACTTTTTTGTAAGTCTATAAGTATTTTTTTAAAAACTTCCGATTATGAAAAGAAAAAATACAAAAACACAGCAAAGCATACTTTATTTGAAGCAACAATTGATCTGAGAATAATCTGGAAAATATCCAAAGAGTTGTTAAATAAAATTTATAAACAATCTTTTTCATACAGTAAAGTGGGAATAATATTATCAGACTTTTGTAGTAAAAATAATGTTCAGCAATCTTTTCTATTTAGTGGAGATGAATTACAAAGTGATAGGCCCAAAAATTTAGATATGAAATTAATGGCATTAATAGATGAGGTTAACAAAAGGTTTGGTGATGGAAAATTAAGATTGTCATCGGATGAAAATGGATTTTTCTATGTAAAGAGTTTGGAAGAACAAAAAAAAAAAAAATGGTTGATGAAATCAGAATATTGTTCACCTTGCTATACTACTAACTGGTATGATATACCCAAAATTAAGGTTTGAAAAATGGATGAAAATCAACAAAAGAAAATTGCATCATCAATTGTACTTAAAGCAAGGGCAGAGTGTAGGCAGAAGAAAATCAACCCTTATATAGCAATAGGAGCATTTATTGATGAGGTGATAAGAGAACTTTCAACACAAAATACAGATAAAAAAATTGCTGATTTTTTGGTTAGCATTTCAGAAAAGGTTAAGCTTGGTATTTACAGAAAAAAAGATAAATTACCTTGATGTACATTTTTGGATTAAAGAATCAATTTCTTGATATCTAGGAAGATCTTTATTTATTTTACGAAGCAATTTTTTAGCTTTTGGAGATAGTTTTTTTTCTTCAGAAAAATCAACATTATTTGCTTGCGAAAGGATACCGCGTTGGTTTTTTTTATTTCTATCAGACAATTTATAAAATGTTCTCATAGATCTATGAGAAACATTTTTCAAAACTTTAAGCTTTGTGTTTTTTGGGTAGGCAATATCGAGTTTGTCAGGCTCTACAATTCCTCTAACAACATATTTTTTAAGGAGTTCATATGCTTGAAAGGATATTGCATTTTTATGTGAAAAAGTTGATTTATTAAAGCTTTTTTTTGCTCTATTATAAAATTTGATTAAACCCATTATAACAATATAAGGTATTTACTAAAAAAATCAAATACTATATATTGTATTTTAGATGTTAGAAGAAATTAAAAAATATTTGGAAGGATTTTTAGAGAAGTTAAATTTACAAGAATTTTCACCATACTTTCAAGACGTTACATATCTTTTAACATTTTTCTTTTTAATTTCAGTTATAATTTTCATAATACTAGGCTTAATTTTTAGAAATTTTTTAAAAAACAGGGAAAATACAGCTGAAAGGACAAAACCTGCCCTTGATGAAATAGTTCAAACTAAAGAATTGAAGATAAATGATGACAATGAATTTGTTGATGTTTTGGTTGCAATAGAGGAAGAAATGGCAGCTGTTCGTGAATTGTATGTGGGTGGGTATATTAGCAAAGGGGTGTATATATCTGAAACAGATAGATTGTATGAAAAAGCCAAGATATTTGGTTTGTGATAATAATTAGTCCTTAAGGTCTTCTGACCATGCTGCAGCTAGTAGTTGTCTGATTCTAGAAATATTTTCCTCTGCTTCATCAGGAATTTTGATATCTTTTTTCTTTTTTTGAATTCCTGCATTAAGCCACAACATTTCAATTGAATCTACTAATGCATCTTTTTCTTTAGAAGATAATTCATTGAGATTCTGAATGGAATCTTTAAGTTTCATAATATCTTTTTCTTTAAGCTCCATATTTTGTAGCCATTTCAAATAAGATCCTAGTTTCCATTTGATAAATATCTTTAGTAATATAACCCTTAATAAAAAGTTCTCTTACATTTTCCATTTCTTGTTTAATCTTTATTAAATCCTTCTCATTTTCTTTCATATGTATATATAATAAATTATAAAAAAATAATTGTACATACGTTTAAATCAATGAAAGAAAGATTATCTAAAACTTTATCCAGACTTAAAAAAGAAAAAATCATTAAAAATTCTGATGATGAACAAAAAAACACCAGTCTTAAAGCATATGAAATTAAGGTTTTTCGATCATTAAGAGACAAATATGACATTTCTCTTTCAGTTAACAATTCTAAAGATGATGATGATATAAAAGAAAAAAAATTAAGTGATGAAGCTGAAATTACTTTGGAGAGAATTAAGAAAGGTGAGTATTTTAAACTTTAATGTTTTTTTTATTCTATTATTGTTACTGTGCCCTTTGATCTCTAAATCTGAATCTGCTTTAATTCAAACTGAAAATTTTGATGGTTTTTTAGTTGATTTGGCTAAGGATAAGAATAAAAGAGAAGTTGGTCTAATGAAACGTGATGTATTAACAAATTCAAATGGAATGTTATTTCTCTACGACAAATTAAAAATAGTAAATATGTGGATGTACAAGACAAAATTACCGTTAGATATAATTTTTATTGACGAGAACCATAGAATTTCATCAATAAGAAAAGGCATACCGTTTTCTAAAAATATTATTTCTTCAGACATAGAAGTTATTGCTGTTCTTGAAATACTTAATAATTGTGCCGAAAAACTTAATTTAAAAGTTGGCGATGAAATAAAATGGTCGGAAATTAACAATAAGAGTCTTATTAATTCTTTTGGTATGAATTCGAAAAGATTACCTTGTTTAAATAATTAAAAAAAACCTAAATAAATTTCAAAATTCAGTTTAGAATGTAGTTGGGGAAATTATCGTGGGAAAATTTATTGAGAAATATAAGTTAGAAGACCCTAACTTTAGTTTTGAATTAAATGAATTAATTCAAAAGATTAAGACAGAGAACAGTGAAGAGACTAAAGATCTTTACTCAACCATTAATTCTTTAAGAGAACAGTTAGATCAATCAATATATGAAAAAAGCAGAGCTGTTCAAGAAGCTATTTCTATTAAAAATGATGAATTAAATCAATTAAAATCATCCGTAACTGAACTTAGAAGCCAGCTAGAGAAACTTAGATTTGAAAAGCAAGAGGCTGTACAAAAACAAATACAATCTTCTGCAAATGAAATAAAGCAACTAAGAGAGTCCTGCACTGAACTAAGAGATGGTCTGGAAAGTCTTAAGTTTGAGAAACAAAAAGCCGTTCAGCAGGCTATACAATCCAACTCATCTGAAATTAAAGAGCTTAAGGGATCTTCTTCTGAACTTAGAAAAGAATTGGAAAATTTAAAATTTTCAAAAAAGGAAGAAATTCAAAAAGCCATTCTAACTTCTAGTGATGAAATAAAGCAGTTAAAAAATTCAACTCAGACATTAAGGGAAGAGTTAGAAAAAGTAATACGAAAATATGAAAAAAATCTAAAAAACTAATTTTAAAACAGGCTTATTATTATTATGAAGAAGAAAAATATCAATCTTGACGAAACCATTGAAAAACTAAGACGAACTGAACTCCTACTGGCAATAACAAAAAAAATTGCTGGTCTAAAGACCTTAAGTGAAATTTTGTGGGCATTGATAGAGTTTGTAAGTGAAGAATTAGATGCAGATAGAGGAACCTTGTTTTTAAATGATAATGAAACAAATGAACTTTATTCAAGAGTTGCTCAAGGGGAATTAACAAGAGAAATTAGAATTCTTAACAATGTTGGGATAGCTGGTGCAATCTTTCAAAAAAAAATTGGTGAAGTGATTCATGATGTATATAAAGATTCACGCTTCAACAAGGAAGTGGACCAAGAAACTGGTTATAAGACAAAAAATATGATTTGTTGTCCTGTTAAAACAGTTGATGGAGATACGATTGGCGTTATTCAGGTCTTAAATAAAAAAAAAGGAAGATTCACAAAAGATAATTTAATTTTTGTTGAATCCGTTGCAACTCAAGCAGCTGTTTCTATACAGAATGCTCAAAACACAGAACATTTTGAGAAAAAGAGGGCTAAGGAGATGGAATTCATAAGCATTGTTTCAGATGTAACGGCTGAAATTGATCTAGGTGCTCTTCTTGCAAGGGTAATGGAAGAAGCAACTAGAATGTTAAATGCAGACAGAGCAACTTTGTTTTTAAATGATGAAAAAACAAACGAACTCTTTTCGAGAGTTGCAATGGGTGAAGGCATTGGTGAAATTAGATTGCCCAATACTGCTGGAATAGCTGGTACAGTTTTTACATCTGGCAAATCAATGAATATACCTTATGCCTACGCAGATCTAAGATTTAATCCTTCTTTTGACAAACAAACTGGTTATTTTACTAGGTCAATCTTGTGTGTTCCAGTCGTAAATAAAGAAGGAAAAGTAATTGGTTGTACACAAGTTTTAAATAAAAGTGGTGGAAAGTTTACTGATGAAGATGAATCAAGATTAAAAGCATTTACCCAACAAGTGGCTATAGCCCTAGAAAATGCAAAACTTTTTGAAGATGTCTCTAAATCCAGAAAATATAATGAAAGTATGCTTTCAAGTATGTCTAATGGTGTTATTACCATTGATAGTGAAGGAACGATAGTAACGTGTAACAAATCAGGTCTAAAAATATTAAAAATCAAAGAGAATGAAATAATAAAAAAGTCATCCAAAGATTTTTTTTCAGGGAGCAAAGAATGGATATATGAAAAAATCTCAAATGTTAATGAATCAAAGGAACCTGAAATTATAGTTGATGCAGAAGTAGAAGTGTTAAACCCAGAGAATGAAAAGAAAGAAAAAATTTCTGTTAATCTCACTATTTTACCTCTAATAAATGAAGATAGTGATGGTAGAACAGATCAATCAGATAATTTTCTTGGAACACTTTTAATGTTTGAGGATATATCTTCCGAAAAAAGAATGAAATCAACTATGTCTAGGTATATGGACCCAGGGATTGCTGATCAATTATTAGAAGATGGTGCTGACATTATGGGAGGGTTGGATACAACAGCTACATTATTGTTTTCGGATTTAAGAAGTTTTACAAACATAACTGAAGCATTAGGAGCACAAGGAACTGTAAAATTATTAAATGAATATTTTGAAATTATGGTTGAATGTATTTCGGAACAAGGTGGGATGCTTGATAAGTTTATTGGTGATGCAATAATGGCTGCATTTGGTTTACCTATAAGCCATGAAGATGATGAAGATCGAGGAGTAAAGGCTGGCATTAATATGATTAAAAGATTGTGGGAATGGAATGCTCAGAGAGAAAAAGATGGCAAACCACCACTTGATATGGGTTTGGGGCTTAATACTGATAAAATTGTTGCTGGAAACATTGGTTCTCAAAAGAGAATGGATTATACAATGATTGGTGATGGTGTTAATTTGGCAGCTCGCTTAGAAAGTGCATGTAAACAATACAATGCTAGAATTTTAATAAGTGATTATACTTACAAAAAATTAAAAGGTACTTATAGAGTTAGGTATATTGATGATGTTGTTGTAAAGGGAAAAACTGAACCAGTTGGGGTTTATGAAGTTCTTGATTATCACAATGACGGTACTTTTCCAAATTTAATGGATGTTGTTAATCATTTTAATGAGGGAAGAAAAAGATATAAAGAAGGAGACTTTAAAAATTCAATAATATCTTTCCAAGAATGTTTAAAAGCTAATCAAGATGATGCGCTTTCCAACACTTATATTGACAGATGCAATCAATTAATTGAGGAAAATCCAAGTGACTGGAAAGGTATTTGGGTTATGAAAAGTAAATGAGAAACCATCCAATTGAAAAAAACTTTCCTTCAATAACATATATTGCAAACAACTGGCCTAGAACAAAACATCATTTGAAAAAGTTTGTAATGTCAAATGCTAGAAAGCCTGATTTTTACAAACTATGTTGCTCTTGTTTAAAAGAATTGAATGTTCATAAATTAGGTGCCCACAAGAAATTTCTAAAACAACTTAACGAAATCTGTTTAAAAAATGTTAATTACAATACTTATCATGATTCACATCATTTTAAATCTGTACTTGTTATTGCGTGTTTGTTAGCAAAACTTACAAATTTAAATAAATCAGATAGGTTTTTATTAGTAGTTTTAGCGGTTAGTCATGATATGAATCATCAAGGCAGAAGAATAGTTGGAAAGCCTTATTCACAAGAGGATAGAAGTTTGGAAGACTTAAAAAAGATTTTTTTTAAGAAAATCTTAAATTTAAAAAAATGGCAAAGAATTAGCAGAATTTTCAGAAGTACTTACTTTCCAATTAAGCCAGAAAATGTTTTTGATAATGTTGAAAAAATTCTTCTTGATGCTGATGTTCTTGGTTCACTAATGTTTGGAATGGAAACTGGAATGAAACTAGCTAGTAGACTCAAACATGAAATAAGATTTGAAGATCAAACTAGAAAACTGTTTGAAGGTTTCTTATATGTTATAAAGAATAAGACTTTATATCTAGATTCTTCTAAAAAATCGTGTTAAAACTTAGTGTGGTATTTGTAGAATACCTAAATTTTAATAAAGTTATCCACATATTTTGATTTGTGGATAAACTGGCATAATGATTGCTAAAAGTAAGTAAAAATGAAATATTTAGCTATAATTTTTTTATTTTTGTTATTTTGTACAGATATTTCTTCTCAAGAAGATAACAATGTTGATCCATTTGATTTAAAGACCTCACTTGAAGCAGTCTTAGCTAATCATAAAGTTATTAAAGCGTCTGGTATAGACGTAAAAGCGGCTAAATTGCGAGTTAAACAAGCAAAAGGTGGTTATTTTCCAAGTTTAGATCTTACAGCAAATTATGGTCATGAAAATATAATAAAATATGGAGCAGGAAATAACACTCAATTAGCGGCTAGGGATGCAACTGCTAAAATAACTCAAACTATAACTGATTTTGGTTTGACTGATTCTACGGTAAAAACATCAAAACTCGCATTACAACAAAGTAAGGCGCTTGAAATTCAAATGAAAAATGACATTTTACTTAGGGCTGTGACAGCTTACCTAAGAGTTATTCAATCAAGAGAAAGTGTAAGATATGCATCTCAGTCAGTTGCAAATATAAAAAAACAAACAGAACTTGAAGATGCTGCTGTAACAGCTGGAGGTGGATTAACCTCTGATGTTTTGCAAGCTAAAACTCAGTTGGCTGGTGCTCAAGCACGTCTTATTCAATTTGAAGGTGTATTGTCAGCTGCAAAGTATGAATTTGAGTATGTTTATGGTTCTTTTCCAGAAAATTTAAATAGTCTATCTCTAATTAAGTCAGTATTTGAGCAATTACCCAAAACAATAGAGGATGCCGAAGAAATAACTTTAAAGAGCAACCCATCTCTAGCAGCGGCTAGAATAACTGAAGACATTGGTAAAGAAGCGATTAATACGGCTAGAGCTTCGCTATATCCAACTATAAAAGGCATAATTAGTCATTCTGAAAAACAAGATTTTGGAGGTATAGTTGGTTTTAAAAGAGAAAGTTCTGCAAAAGTAGATTTTTCATATCCATTAAATCTTAGTTTGTCTGAATATGCTGGTAAAGATGCTGCTGTTGAATCTTATCTTGCTACGTCAACCAGAATAAAAGATCAAGAAGATATGATAATGCAAATGTTGAGAACGACTTGGGATGGTCTTAAAACAGCACAACAAAATGCACAGTTTTTAACTAATCAAGCGAGAATTTCAGGTGAATTTTTAGAACTTGCAAGGCAAGAAAGACAAGCAGGGAATAGGACTCTTCTTGATGTCCTTGGTGGAGAAACAGCTTTGATAAATGCTCAGGCAGATGCTATTGCAGCAAAAATTGAAGTATTAATTAATAGTTTTACATTGTTAAGTTTAATGGGAGGACTTACTTTGGATTCAGTTGAGGTGGTTTCAACGGAATAGTTTTCCATAGTAGGTGTTTTTTTAAAATGCTGAATGACAATTCGAATAATATCTTATTTAAACCAGAGAACTCCTCTGATTTGTTGAAGAAATTCTTTGCTGGATCAAACCTTTCAATAGAAAATGCTCCATCATGGCTTCCGAAGGCGGATTTTTCTCGAACGCAAACAGATCTCAT
>CAZAFN010000004.1:0-66624 GCA_964484795.1 uncultured Alphaproteobacteria bacterium
ATGTGGGGAGGTTCAATTGAATTCAAGACCCCAATGTTGTTTGCCATTGCTATGATATTTTTATTTACACTCGGCGGCGTAACAGGAGTGGTTCTGGCTAACACCGGTATAGACGTGGCCTTGCATGATACATATTACGTTGTTGCTCACTTCCATTATGTGATGTCAATGGGTGCTTTGTTTTCGATTTATGCAGGTTTTTATTATTGGTTTAGTAAAATGTCGGGAAGGGAATATAGTGAATTTTTAGGCAAGATTCATTTTTGGCTAACTTTTATAGGAGTTAACATAACTTTCTTTCCTATGCATTTTTCTGGTCTAGCTGGAATGCCTAGAAGGATTCCTGATTATCCTGATGCGTTTGCTGGTTGGAATTATGTGTCATCCATAGGTGCTTATATATCAGTTTTTGCAGCATTCTTCTTTGTGTTTGTTATTTTGGAAGCATTCATTAAATCTAGAAAAGCTAAGGCTAATCCATGGGGTGAGGGAGCAACAACATTTGAATGGAAACTTAGTTCACCGCCTCCGTTTCACTCCTTTAATGAATTGCCAAAGGTCAAATAGTCATATTTTTTAGCCTTTGATTGTGGAGAAGGTTTGTGAAATCAGATGCAATTAAGAATAGAGTTGACTTACTAGTTTCGGAAAGTTCGGTAACTGATTTCTTTTCTCTTTTGAAACCAAGAGTGATGGCACTCGCTGTTTTTACATCGATTTGTGGTCTATTGTTGGCACCGAATGAAATGCACCCTTTTTTTGTTGTTTTGTCCATTTTTTGTATTTCTCTTGGAGCAGGTGCATCTGGTGCAATTAATATGTGGTACGATAGAGATATTGATATCCTTATGGATAGGACAAAGAAAAGAGCAATACCTCAAGGGAAAATCAATCCTTATGATGCATTAGGTTACGGCATAATACTTTCGGTTTTATCTGTCGTGATTTTAGGTTTGGCCGTCAATTATTTTGCAGCTTTCTTATTAGCATTTTCAATTTCTTTTTATGTTTTTATATACACTATTTGGTTAAAGAGACGTACACCTCAAAACATTGTAATTGGTGGAGCAGCTGGAGCATTTCCCCCAGTCATTGGATGGTCTTGTTCATCAGGTGATTTGACTCTGTTCCCCATTATTTTGTTTTTAATTGTTTTTATTTGGACACCTCCACATTTTTGGGCTCTTTGTTTATATAAGGATACTGAATACTCTAAAGCTAAAGTTCCTATGCTTCCGGTTGTCAGTGGTCAAAGAACAACCAAAAATCAAATTTTTATATACTCAGTTTTTCTTTTTTTGACTTCCTTAACTCCTTACTTTTTTGGTTTTTCTGGTTTGATTTACTTTGTGTCATCACTGTTATTAAATTCATATTTTATTTTTTTAGCTTTTAAACTACTTAAAACTAGAGATGATTCATCTACTATCTTTGCTCCGAAGCTATTTAAATTTTCAATATTATACTTGTATTTAATTTTTCTGATTTTAGTTTTTGATTCATACATATATTCTTATGGATAAGAACAAGAAAAAAAAAAATGCGGTTTTAGGTTTGGCTCTTTTTCTTTTAGCCGTGATATTTTACTGTGTAACTTTATTGAAGTTTTGAACAAAATATGAACATACGAACTAACAGAAAGGCTCAAGTTTTTTTATTAGGATTGTTTGTCCTATTTATGTTGTTAATGAGTTATGCCGCAGTTCCATTGTACAAATTATTTTGTCAGGTTACTGGGTATGGTGGAACTCCAATGGTTGTTGAGGAGAACCTTTCATCTAAAACATTTGGAAAAATTAATATTCGTTTTGATTCATCAACAGAAAAAACATCACCCATTTTTTTTGAACCAATTAAAAATGTAATGAATGTTGAAGTTGGTGCCAATAGTCTTGCTTTTTTTAAGGCAATAAATAAATCCAATGAAACATTAAAGACAATGTCAGTGTTTAACGTTACTCCTTTGCAAGCTGGAAAATATTTTAATAAAATTGAGTGTTTTTGTTTTGAAGAACAAGTGCTTGGACCAAAAGAAAGTGTTAAAATGCCTGTCTCTTTTTTTATTGACCCAGCAATAAAAGATGATAAGTTTATTGGTGATTTAAAAGAAATTACTTTGTCATATACAATGTTTACTAGGTAAGTTAGTATTTTAAAAGAATTAGGTAGAAATGAAAAATGAGTGAAAATCAAAAGCATCCTTATCATTTAGTTGATCCAAGTCCATGGCCACTTTTAACTGCCATATGTCTTCTAGCAACTGCATGGGGTTTTATCCAATTTATGCACGAAGAAACAGGAACGCTATTTGCTGCCGGTGGAATTGCAGTTTTGCTGTGCACAGTATTTTGGTGGAGAGATGTAATCTATGAATCTGAAAAAGGAGGGTTTCATAACAAGGTTGTTCAAATTGGTCTCAAGTATGGAATGATCTTCTTTATTGCTTCTGAGGTAATGTTTTTTTCTGCTTGGTTCTGGGCTTTTTTTGATGTTGCCTTTTATCCTGGTGAAAATAGCCCTGAACTGATTGGAAGGCAGGAATCACTTGGAGGTGTTTTTCCTCCAGAAAACATTGAACTAATTCCTCCATTTGGGATACCTTTGCTAAATACATTTATATTACTAGCATCAGGAGGTACTGTGACATGGGCACACCATGCATTAAGAGCAAATGATAGAAAGAATTTTTTAATTTTTCTCTTTTTAACCATAATTCTTGGTATAGTTTTTACAGCTTTTCAAGCATATGAATATTATCACTCAACTTTTTCAATTGATGAAGGTATTTATCCATCCACTTTCTATATGGCAACGGGCTTTCATGGTGCACATGTAATCATAGGTACCATATTCCTTTTGGTATGTTTCTTTAGAGGTTTGGCTGGAAATCTTAAACCAGAGAAACATTTAGGTTTTGAGTTTGCAGCCTGGTATTGGCATTTTGTTGATGTTGTTTGGCTTTTCTTATTTACTTTTGTTTATTGGTGGGCTTCTGTTTAGCCATTAATGATTTTAACTTTTCAAAAAAAAAAATATTCTTTTAAACCAAGATTTGTTCCTCTATTTTTTTTTCTTGCAGCTCTTACTATTTTATTGTCACTTTCAACATGGCAATTTAAGCGGTTAGTATGGAAAACAAATTTAATTGAATACAGAGTAAAAAAATTTGAATCAGCTCCTATCTTTCTGGAAGATTTAAAAAATCCAAAAGAGAATGAATTCCAAAAAGTTATTGTCAATGGGGAATTGCTGAATCAATTGGAAATGCATATGCCTCACCTTAGCAAAAGAGGTAATAATGGTTATCATATTTTAGTTCCATTAAAAAGTAAGTCTGAAAAAGCAATAATTTTTGATTCAGGATGGGTTCCATTAAATAAGAAAGACATTAAAACAAGAAAAGAAAACATAATTCTAGGAAAAAATGAATTTGAAGCAACTATAAGGATGCCTGGAAAAAAGGGATATTTTACACCTGAAAACGATGAATTAAAAAATATCTGGTTTTATGTTGAACCATCTAAAATGGAAAAATTTACAGGTTTGAACTTGGAAAAAGACTATTATCTTCAGACTACTAAAAGTGGAACTAATGGAGTACCTAAGGCAAATCAAACCAAGGTTTATTTAAGAAATAATCATTTGGGGTATGCAATCACTTGGTTAATGATAGCCTTTGGTTTGGTAGGAGTTTTCTTTTTTGCAAATGTCCAAGAAATAAAAAAATAATGCTGTATTCGTCAACAAGAGGGAAAGATAACAATTTAAAATTTACTGAAGTGCTTTTAAATGGTTTGGCGAAAGATGGTGGTTTGTATGTTCCTAATAAGATCCCACAATTATCAAAAAAAAAAAATAGAATCTTTTAGAGGTCTAAAGTACAGTGATTTGGTTTATGAAGTTACAAAATTTTTCGTAGATTCAGATCAGATACCACGAAAGGCATATAAGAAAATCTGCGAGAAATCTTATGAAAAAGTCTTTGGAAAAAAGATCATATCCATAAAAAAATTAAATAAAAAAGAATATTTACTAAATTTGTTTCATGGCCCAACTTTTGCCTTTAAGGATTATGCCCTTCAATTACTAGGAAACATTTATGATTATGTATTAAGTGCAAAAAACATTCAACTTACAATTCTAGGTGCAACTTCTGGAGATACTGGTTCTGCAGCAATATATGGATGTTCAAAATCTAAAAACATTAGAATGTTCATACTTTTTCCTGAAGGAAAAGTTAGTGAGGTTCAGCGAAAGCAGATGACAACTTTAAAAAAATCTAATGTTACAAACATTGCGGTTAAGGGAAACTTTGATGATTGTCAGCGACTAGTTAAAGATTTGTTTAAACTAAATAATAGGAATAAAATGTTCAATCTTGCAGCAATTAATTCGATCAACTGGGTAAGAATAATGGGACAAGTAGTTTACTATTTTTGGAGTTTCCTGACAGTTCAGAAAGGTTTTAGACCTATGAACTTTGTTGTGCCAACTGGCAATTTTGGCAATGTTTATGCTGGGTATATAAGTAAACTTATGGGCCTTCCAATTGATCAATTTATAGTCAGTTCTAATAAAAATGATATTTTAACAAGATTTTTTTCAACTGGTGAAATGGAGGTTAGAAAAACCCTTCAATCAATTAGCCCAAGTATGGACATTCAAATTTCGAGTAATTTTGAAAGGTTACTGTTTTTTTTTTTAGGAAATGGCAATCAAATTAGAAGGCTGTTTTCAGATCTTGATTGTTCTGGCTCATTTAAGGTTTCAGGAAAAATTATGAAGAAAATCTCTGATTCTTTTAAGGCTGGAAAATTAAATGATAAGGAAACATTACAAACAATTAAGTATGTTTATGATAAATATGGAATAATAATTGATCCTCATACTGCTGTTGGATTTGCGGTAGGAAAAAAACACCTGGGTCAATTCAAGAAAAATATTTACTTAGCCACTGCACATTATGGAAAATTTTTACATAGTGTCAGGCAATCTATTCCAAGGGATTTGAAATACCCTCCAGCACTAAAATCCGTCTTAAATAAAGAAGAGAATTTTGAGTTAATAGAAAATGACTTGAAACAGTTGCAAGATTTAATGGTTCAAAAGAGTTCTTAGCTTATGCATTGCCTGACGTAGTGGAAAATTTTGTAAAGTCAATTCCAGTTTTTTTAATAGCTTTTCCCCACTTTTTTTCAGATTCTACGTCAAAAAGCAAATCCAATTCTTCTTTTATATTAATCCAACTATTTTGTTTTATTTCATCTTCTAGTTGACCCGGTCCCCAACCAGAATATCCAAGTGAAATGAAAAACTTTGATGGCCCAATGTTTTTTGCAATGTCTGATATTATATCTATTGAACATGTAAGTTTAACATTTCTGGAAACCTTGAGAGTATTATCGCTTTTATAATCATTTGAATGCAGTATGAAGCCGTTATTCTGATTTAGAGGTCCACCAATGTGAAAAGGGAATTCCATATCTAGGTTTTCAGTTACATCGTTCATATTAAGTTTTTTAAATAATTCACCCCCCTTAATATTCATAATTTTATAATTTAGTACTATACCGACTGCACCATCTTTATTATGGTGTGTAATGTAGATTATGCTTTTAGAAAAAAAAATGTCTTTTAATTGCGGGAGAGCGCACAATATGTTTCCCTTTAAATAAGAACCTTTCATAGTTAGATTATTACAGATAATTTTTTTTATTCAAATGGAAGATTTTAATAGATGAATTTTTTTTTACATTTAATTTTGTTATTTTTTATTATTAACCCGTCTTTATCTTATGATGCAATTGATTTAAATAATCCATCATCGGTTGAAATTGTTCCCAAAAAAATTCTAAAAAAAGATACACAATATTATTTGGGAATTAAAATTAATTTATATGATGGATGGAAAACTTATTGGAAAAATCCAGGTGATTCAGGACTGCCATTAAGTATAGAATGGGAAAAAAAATCTGATTTAGAGAAAACAGAAATTTTATTTCCGTTCCCCCAAAAGTATGTTGAGGAGGGCTTGGTTACAATTGGATATGAAAAGGAAGTTATTTTTCCAGTAAAATTAGATTTTAAGGATAATCTGAAATTTTTTGAATCTAATTTAACTATTGAATATTTAGTTTGTAAAGAGATTTGCATTCCAAAAACCGTAACAAAAGAAGTCAGTTATGATCTTGAGAATTTTGATGAAGACTTTTCGAATTATGAAATAAAAAAATATTTTAATCAAATTCCTCAACAAGGTCTTGGTTTGTTTGAATTAAAGAAATTGGTGAGTTTAGATAATAGATCTTTCTTACTTATATTTAATAATGATATGAAAAAAGAAGGGGCATTAAAGATTTTCCCCTATTCGAAA
This sequence comes from uncultured Alphaproteobacteria bacterium, assembly GCA_964484795.1. Classification (GTDB taxonomy): domain Bacteria; phylum Pseudomonadota; class Alphaproteobacteria; order Methylaequorales; family Methylaequoraceae; genus CAZAFN01. Next base: position 6,374 of record CAZAFN010000004.1, read on the forward strand.
GATAATATTCTTAAGATTAAATCTATAAAAAAGGAAAAGGATTTTTTTGTAGAAGTTGTTTCTGATGAAATGCTTTCTGAGATCAAGTCTCCTATTCTTTTTTCTGTATCTGATGGAAAAGAATTTGAAGAAATAGTTGTTAGTCCATATGAATTAAAAAAGAATAATAAACTAATTTATTATTTGTTTTTGGCGTTTGTTGGAGGAATCATTTTAAACTTTATGCCTTGTGTTTTGCCTGTGTTGTCATTGAAACTTTACTCATTGATGACTATTAGAAAAGAAAATTCAAAGAAGATTAGAAAATATTCATTAGGAATCATTCTTGGAATTGTGAGTTCATTTTGTGTTTTATCAATACTAATTATTTCTTTGAGAACCATAGGAACAAATGTTGGGTGGGGGTTTCAATTTCAAAATATTTATTTTTCAACAATTATAGCCCTTGTTGTTCTTTTGTTTTCATTTAATCTCCTTGGTTTTTTTGAAATTATATTTCCCGGAAGTTTTTTGAGAACAATAAATAGTCTTGCTAAAAATGATTCTGTGGCTGGCCATTTTTTTTCTGGAGCTTTCGCAACTATACTTGCCACGCCTTGCAGTGCACCCTTTATTGGAACAGCAATCGGCTTTTCAGTTCTAGCTTCTAATCACATAATAGTATTGATTTTTTTAACTATATCTTTTGGTTTTGCCGTTCCATATATTCTTTTTACAATCTATCCTAATGTAATTTATATTTTCCCTAAGCCAGGAAAATGGATGGAAAATTTTAGGTATACTCTTGGAGTTTTGCTTCTTGCTACATTCATATGGCTAGTGAGGATTACAAATATGAATGAAATTTTAATTTTGTTCATTTCCACTATAATTCTTCTTTTCTCTTTGCTTTTAGAAACTAATAAATTTAGGCTTGTTTTAACGTTTGGATTTCTAATGGCTTTGTTCTTTTGGTTTTTAAAACCCATCCAGGAAAATGAAAAAGTTGAATGGGAAAAATTCAATGAACTTCTACTAAATAATTATCTTGATGAAGATAAGATTGTTTTTTTAGATTTTACTGCTGACTGGTGTATAACCTGTAAAATTAATAAAATTACAACATTAGATTCTCCTAAATTAAAAAAATTCTTTTTTGACAATGATATTCAAACAATAAGAGCTGATTGGACAAAAAAAGACGATAAAATCTTAGATTTTATCTTCAAATATAATAGGTTTGGAATTCCAGTAAATATAGTATATGGACCCAGAAATAAGAATGGAAAGGTATTGCCAGAGATCTTAACAAAAGACATTGTCATAGATAATATAAATTTGGTAAAATGAAATTATGATAATAAAAGAAAAAGATTGTTTCCCTGAAGTTGATTTTTTTAAACTAACAGAATCAGGCCCTAAATCATATAAATCGTCAGAGCTATTTAATGGTAAAAAAGTTATTTTAGTTGGAGTTCCAGGCGCTTTTACACCTACCTGTGCCGAAGAACATGTGCCTGGATATATCAAGTTAAGAGATGAATTCTATCAAAAGGGAGTCGACAAAATTTTTGTAGTTTCAACTAATGATCCATTTGTAATGAAGGCATGGGCAGATTCATATGAAACAAATGAGATTGAGTTTTTAGGTGATAATGGCCAGTTGATAGAAAAATTAGGAGCTAACTTGGATTTGGCCGGGCTTGGATTGGGTATAAGATTATCCAGATTTGCCCTGTTGATTGATGATGGTTTGATTGCAAAAATATTTGACGAAGATGGCGGTGGTCTTGAAATTAGTAAGGCAGAAAATATCTTAAAATCAATCTAGATTACTGGCTTTATTATATGCAAGGCGATCAACTTCTTCATTGTAAATGTTCCCGCTATGACCTTTAACCCATTCCCAACTGATCTTGAATTTTTTGCACTCATTATCTAGTTGTTTCCATAGATCAATATTTTTTACTGGTTTTTTGTTAGATGTCAGCCAATTGTTTTCTTTCCATTTCTTCATCCACAAATTAATTCCATTGATGACATACTTGCTGTCACTGTAAATCTTCACAGTTGAATTTTCTTTCAAGGGTTTTAGAGCATAAATTATAGCCATTAATTCCATCCTGTTATTTGTAGTTACTTTTTCTGAGCCAGTTATGACTTTTTTTTTATTTTCTTTGTTAAAAATTAAAGCAGCCCAGCCTCCAGGTCCAGGGTTCCCTAGGCAAGCTCCATCAGTATATATCAAAAAATCTGTGTCACTCAAAATAATCAACCTGCTTTGAGGCTATAATATGAAATTTTAAAATATTTAAAAATTCTAGTGGATTTTTATTTTTTAAAAATTTATTTTCATTAACAAATATTGAGTCGTAAATTCTTGTTAATAGAAACCTTAATGAGGCTCCTCTTAAGAGAATGTTTAGGCTCTTTTTTTCATTTTTTTGAAGTTTTCTAACTGATTCATAACCTTTAATAATGTTTTTTGAAAGATCATTACTAAATTTGTTATTTTTAAAACACCATGCGTTAATTGTAATTGCAAGGTCGTATGAGAGAAAATCATAGCAGGAAAAGTAAAAATCTAAAATCCCAGTAATTCTATTTTTAGAAAAAAGAACATTGTCGGGGAAAAAATCAGCATGAATGATCCCCTTAGGCAATTCACTTGGCCATTTTGAAATCACATAATTTATTTCTTCATTTATAATTTTGTGTGAATCAGGAATTACCTTATTGAGTTGTGATTTACATTTATTGAAAATTCTTTTTAAAGACAAATGACCAAAATCATTTTTAACCTTTCTGGGGTTAAATTTATTAGCAATGTGAAAATTTGCTAAAATTTTTCCAACCTGAAAACATTCATTTTTTGACCAATTTTTTTTCGATTTACCTTTTAAGAAATTAAAAATTGCTAATTTTTTTTTGTGGAAATAATTAGTCATTGTACCTTTCTTGTTGATTAAAGGAAGGGGACACAAAATTCCTTTTTCATTAGTTCTTTTCATTAAATTTAAAAAAAAAGGAATTTGCGAGTAATTTACTCTTTCTTCAAATATTGTAAGAACGAATTTATTTTTAGTTGTATAAATTAGGTAATTTGTGTTTTCTATTCCTTCTTTTATTCCAGTGTATTTTATTAACGTACCTAACTCATAATCGTCAATGATATCTAAAACATTTTTTTTAGACAATTTTGTATGTACTGCCATAACAAATTATTGATGAAGATGCCCTGTTAATTTGTTCAGTGAATCTTCAACAAATTTGTCATTATGTTTTTTGGAAATGTTTTTCTTTATTCTATGTTCAGTGAATAAAATTGTTTGACGTAGTATTTCTCTTTTTATTTCTTCCTTAATCTTTAACTCCATTTGAGAAGAGATTTGCTTGAAGTTTTTTTGTTTTCTATTTAAATTTAGATTAAGTTCCTCTTCAATTTTTTTTTTAATTTTATTTGATTCTTCTAATATCTTTTTATTCATTATTTCAATTTTTTTAAGACTTTCCTTTTGCTTTGATAGATGTTGTTCGTATAGCAAATTAGCTTCATCTTTAAGTTTTTTGGCTTCATCTAGACTTTTTTTTAGTTCATATGTTTTCTTTTCTAGATTACTTGAAATTTGATTGGCCAAAGGTTTGAAAACAAGAATGACAAAAACCAAAAATGAAACTGCAACCCAGAGAGTGGCATCATCTAAAATACTTATATCCATTTTTTATTCTCCTAAAGCTTTTTTAAATTCTTCAATTTTTCCATTTTTCTTTTCTCCCATTATTTTCTCATATATTTGATCAGATAGAGGAAGAGCATATTTATGGATTTTTGCCAGAATATTTTTTTTAGATTTAATTAATTCTTCACCTAATTTGACCTTTTTGTTTTCGTATTTTTCTGTGATTTTTTTTATTTCGGCTTCATAGATGGTTTTGCTTTTGTCGTAAGATGATTTAATTTCTTTGTCATAATTATCTTTTGCCAACTTAAGATCACCATCTATTCTTTGAATGATATTTTCAATCGATTCATTTAATTTTTTTGCTTCTTTTATATAATTTTCAATGGTTTCGTCTCTTTCAGATCTTATTTTCTTTAATTTTGGTAAAAAATAAAAATGATTTACTAATAACAAGAGAGTAAAAAAGAAAAACAACCAAAATACCTGAGAGCTGAATGACTCAGGGTTTAATTGAGGCATTCCTCCCTTTTCTTCAGTTGCTTCTACTATTTTAAAAAAAAATACGATTATAAAGGTAAGAGTTATCTTGCCACTCATATTAGAAAACAAAAAGCAATAAAAGTGCAATAATTAAAGCAAATAATGCTAACGCTTCAACTAGAGCAAAGCCGAGCATTGTCATTGTGAAGACGTGTTCTCTTGATTCTGGGTTCCTTCCAACCGCTGTTATGAAAGCAGAGAAAATTGAGCCGATTCCAATTCCTGAACCAATTACACCTAGAACAGCTATTCCTGCTCCTAAAAGTTTTGCAGCTTCAATATCCATATATTTCTCCTTATTAAAGTTAAAAATTAATGTAAATGTATTGCATCATTGATATATAAACAAGTCAATATTGCAAATACATAAGCCTGAAGAAAAGCAATAACTATTTCCAAACCTGTTAGTGCTACTAGAAATGCAAGTGGTAATACCCCTCCTACAATAAAACTGTTAGCTCCTAGAACAAATACAAACCCACCTATTACTTTAAGTAAAGTATGACCAGCCATCATATTGGCAAAGAGCCTTACAGACAGACTTATTGGTCTGGACAAATATGAAATTAATTCTATTGGAATTAAGAGTATTAGCATTGGTTTAGGAACACCAGAAGGTGCAAAAAACTTCAAAAACTTAACAATTCCGTGTTTCATAATTGCAATTAACGTAACAGCGAGAAATATAAAAAAAGCTATTGCAAAGGTAACGATGATGTGACTAGTCCATGTAAAACTGTATGGAAACATTCCTATTAGATTTCCCAGTAATATGAATAAAAATAATGTAAAAACAAATGAAAAATACCTCATTCCCTCTTTACCTATATTATCTCCTATCATTTCAGCAATAAATTCATATGACATTTCTAATAATGATTGTCCTTTGGTTGGAATGATTGAAGCATTTCTTAATCCAAAAAACATAAAAATTAAAATTAAAAATACTGTAACTAACATAGCTAAGGAAGAATTTGTAAAAGATATATCAATGCCATATGCTTCCAAAGGCCATATAGTTTTAATTTCAAATTGTTTTAGAGGGCTTGCCAAAGTATCATTCCTTTATAAACAAATACTATTTTAGTTTGGTCATTAACTTAAAAATATTCATAAAACCTGTAACAATTCCTAATAGCAAAAAAATTAAAAAAAATATAGGTTTTGTTAAAAAAATTTTGTCAATTCCTACTCCAATGCAAACTGCTACTATTATTGGAGAAATTAAGTCTAGTGAAATCTTTAGGCCAGTTCCAAATCCTGAAAGATTTTCTTTGTTTTTTTCAGACTTTATATTCTTTGACTCAATTTTTTTTATTTTTTCAGATAATTTCAATGATTTTTTATTTTTCATCAAACCCCTTTTATGGATTCATCATTGGCAAAATCTACTGAAACAATATCAGAAATCCCCTTTTGTGCCATTGTTACACCATAAACTCTATCAATTGATGCCATAGTATGTTTGTGATGTGTTATAATCAAAAATTTTGTTTTGGTATTATTTTTTAATTCATTAAGTATCGTACAGAATTTTTCAACATTGACATCATCTAATGCGGCATCAACTTCATCTAATATGCATATTGGTGATGGATTAATAAGAAAAATTGAAAATATTAAAGCGATTGCAGTCAATGTTTTTTCTCCACCAGATAGTAGGCTTATGTTTGATAATTTTTTGCCTGGTGGTCTTGCAAAAATTTCTAGACCTGTTTGGAGTGGATCATCAGACTTTATAAGCTCAAGTTTAGCTTCCCCGCCGTTGAAAAGTTTTTTAAAAAGGTTAACAAAGTTCTTGTCAACATCTTCGAAAGCCTTTATCAACCTATTTTTTCCCTCTTGATTAATTTTGTTGATGGCAATTCTTAGTTTTTCTATCGCTTGAATTAGATCATTTTTTTCAAGTTCTAATTCATCTATTGCTGTTATTATTTCTTCTTCTTCTATTTTGGCTCTCAGATTAACCGGTCCCATCTGTTCTCTTTGAAAATTAAGTTTTTCTAGATTACTATTAATCGTTTGATGATCTGTTATTTTGGAACTAGAAATTTTGGGATCTTTTGCTAATTCTTCAGGTTGCATTGATGATCTTTGAAAAATTAAGTTTCTTAATTCCTTTTCCTTATTTTTAGAATTTTCTAAATTACTTTCTATTCTAGTTATTTCATTTCTTTGATTTTCACGAAATCTTTCCAATTGTAGTATTTTTTGCTCTATTTTTCTAAATTCATTTTCAATCTCATTAAGTTGAGTTTCACTGTTCTCAAGACTTTTTTTTGTTTGATTATGTTTGCCTTGCAAATTATCAATTTGTTTTTGCAAGTCCGCAGGAAGAAAATTCAATTTTTCTCCTTCATTTAAATAATTATTTTCTCTCTCTATTAGTTTTTTTATTTGATTTTCACATTCCACAGATCTTGATTTTGTTTTTTCTAGATCACTTTTAAAATATGATTTTCTCAATTCGTCTTTCATTATTATTTCTTTGAGAGAATTTATTTCTTTTCTTTTATCTTCTAATTTCTCGTCCAATTTCTGGATATTTTTTTGAACCAGTTCCTTTTCATTTCTTGTTTTATTTGATTCTGATTCATTAAATAGATTTTCTTTTTCCAGTATTTTATTTAATTCAGATGAAATTTTTTCTTGTTCATTTTTTAAAGAATCTATTCTCTCAAGAATTTTTTCATTATTGAATCTAGAAATTGAAATTTCTTCTTTTACATTTGATAATTTAATTGTTTTTTCATCCATTAATTTATATAGATTCTCTAATTGAATATTTTCCTCACCCTCCTGTATAATCAGTTTTTTTTCGCTATTTAGGGAGTTTGACTTCTTTTCAGTCAGAAGATTTAATTTTTCTTCTAGTTTTTTTTCTTTTAGGATGAATTTGTTTATTTTAAGCTGAGAATCTATGATTTTTTTTCTTTGCAGATTATCCTCTGAAATAAAACCATCCCATCTCCAAATATTCCCATCAATATCAACTAATAATTGCCCAACTGTTAGGTCTTTTTGTTTTTGAAGTGCCAGATTTTTTTCCTTCAAAAACCCTATCTGAGATAAAATAAGATTTAACTCTTTAGGTGCACTTACATAATTAGAAAGTGGATTTTCTATGGGTTTAATTGAAGAAATATCTTTTTTTATCCATTTTTTTGGTGACTCTTTTAAAGTTGCATCTAATTCATTCATTAATGCAGCGAAGACAGCATTCTCATAGCCTTTTTTTATTTTTAAAAGATTTACTATGGACTCATTTGACAAATTTACTTCACCTGTAAGACGGTTTAAAGTATTAATTTCAGTTTGTGATTGGGTCAATTTTTTTGAAAAATAATCTATCTCTTCATTTAAAGACTTTAGGGATTCTTTCAATGAGTTCTTTTGTTTTTTAATGATCTCAATATTTTTTTTTCTTTCTAGTATTTTCTTTTCAATTTGGTTTCTATTTTCTTTGATTTTTTGTGAATCTTTTTCCAAATTGTTTGAACTCTTTTGGAGTTGATCTAAATTTTTTTTGTTAGACTCAATTTCTTTTTTAATCTTTTCTTTGTTTGTTAATAAATTTTCCTTTGTTTCTTTAAGGTTGTCAGATTTAAACTCTTCGCCAAGAGTTAGTTGTATTTCATTAACAAAAACAGTTTCAAGTTGTTTGATTTCATCCCTTAATTGGTTTTCTTCAAGGTTTAATTTAATTATTTTTTTTTTTTGTTCACCCATACTATCTGGAGCGTTTATTTTTTTTTCTAAGTCACCTGCATAGTGTTTGAGTTCGGTTAACCTTTTAAGCTCAATATCTTTATCATTCTTGATTGTGATTAAAAATTTTTTAATCTCATCTTTCTTGTTTTTAATACCATCCAATTTATTGGTAAGACTGTTAATGTCATTCGTAATCTGATAAAGTCCTTCATTAAGTGAATCTTTGGTTTTTTGTGTGTTAGATAATTGACTTTTTTTTTCATCCAGTGACTTTTTTTCCAAATTTACAGAATCCAAAGTTTTTTTGATGGAATCTGAGAAGTTTTGAATTTTCTCATTGGAAATTTTCATTTCATCAATCACACCCCTCCATTCAGTAAAAATTAAAGTAGATTGAAAAAATTTTATTTTTTCTGAAATTTGTTGATATCTTTCAGCTTGTCTTGCTTGTCTTGATAGATTTCTTTTTTGTTCAATTAGATTATTAAGATTAATATCTAATTTTTCAACGTTCAGTTCAGTTGACTGTAGTTTGAGTTCTGATTCACGTCTTCTAGCTTGCAAACCAGAAGTACCTGCGGCATCCTCCAAAATTATTTTTCTCTCAATTGGTTTAAAATTTATAATTTGGTCAATATTTCCTTGGCTAATTACAGAACTTGATCTTGGTCCGCTTCCAGAATCATAAAACAAAGTACTCACATCTTTAGCTCTAACATCCTTATTGTTGATTTTGTAGAATGAACCAACTCCTCTTTCTATGGTCCTAGAAATTTTAACTTGTTTCTCTTTCAATTCTGAACCTGGAATTTCCTGTTCAAAATTGTCTAGCTCAATTGTAACCTCAGAAAAATTTTTAGCCGGTAGATTTTGAGTTCCATTGAAAATTACATCCTCCATAGATCCAGATCTTAAACTTTTAGATGATGACTCTCCCATAACCCATCTAATTGCCTCAAAAATGTTAGACTTTCCACAACCATTTGGCCCAATTATGCCGGTTACCCCATCTTCTATTAATAGTTCAGTGGGGTACGCAAAAGATTTGAAACCAGAAATTTTTAATTTTGTGACTGTAAACAATTTACTAATTTAGTAAAGATTCTATTTTTAATTTTAGAGCATCGAAAGTAAGATCACCCTTGTATTTTTCTCCATTCAGATAAATTGTGGGAGTAGCTGTTATGTCAAATTTTTTTGATGATTTTAATCTTTCTTTTAAGAGTCCATCCTCGATAGATTTATTTCCAACACAAACTTTGATTTCATCATTTTTTAATCCACCTAGTTTTGCAATTTTTAGCAGTGATTTGAATGGATCTTGAGTTCTTGTCCAATCTTTTTGTTTGCTGTATAGAACTTTAAGAAAGCTGAAAAATTTTTTTTCTCCAGAGCATCTGGCAATTACAGATGCTTTAAGAGCATACTTATCTAGTGGAAAATCTTTGTAGGTAAAAAAAATTTTTCCACTTTCAATGTATTTTTTTTTGAGTTTCGGAAAAACTTCATTATGAAACGTTGCACAATGTCCACATGTTAAAGAGGCAAATTCAACCATTTTTATTGGTGCAGATTCAATTCCTATGGTTTTATCGTTAAGTGCTTCAATTGTGTCAACAATTCTAGCATTAACAATTGAATGATTTAATAGGAAAAAAACACCAAATAAAATTGTAGTTTTTCTAATAAAAATTTTGATCATAAATCGAATAAAATTTAATAATTTCTAACATAAAAAATTAGTATTGTAATGATTTTTTGAACTTTATATCATCAACAAAATTTTTTAGAAAAAACCCATTTATTTTGTGTTTTATTTCTTCTGATGAATAAGAAATTTCTAAGAGGTCATTTTGATTTGAAATTAGTGTTAAAATATTTTTGTCATTTATTTTTCTGATAGAATGAACAAAACATTTTTTAGCAAGATTTTTTCCAAGTATTTTTTCCCAATTCATTTTTAATTCAAGAAGCCTAGAGCCATTTTTCTTTCTTAGTGGTTTTAAGATATTTGGCAAAAGAGTTGAAATATTAACTGGTGATTTTGTATAATTTCTTTTGTTAGGCATGTTTGAAGAATATCACATAAACGATGATTTTAAGAGTAGCTGGAGAAAAAAATTATTAAATTGGTATAGTTTTAATAAGAGGGATTTGCCATGGAGGCGAAAAGAAAATCAAAATTTTTATCGCATATGGATTTCAGAGGTAATGCTACAGCAAACAAGTGTTAATACAGTCATACCTTATTACAATGAATTTATAAAAAGATGGCCAAACCTGGAGTCTTTTTTTAGTGCAAGTTTAGATGAGATTCTCTACTTGTGGCAAGGTTTGGGTTATTATCAAAGAGCCAAGAATCTTTTTAGGGCCAAGGAATTTCTGAAAAAAAAAGAGATCACAATTAATTCAGACAATTTAAAGAAACTTCCAGGTATTGGTGAATATATTTCAAGTGCAATTAGCGCCATATTATGCGATGAATCATGCGCAGTAATTGATGGAAATATTAAAAGAATTCTTTCTAGAGCTTTTAATATCAACCATTTAACACCATTTTTTAATAAAAAAATTTCCTTTATAGCAGAGAAATTAACTCCTCCTAAAAATAACAAACTTTATTGTCAATCTCTAATGGATTTAGCTAATTTGATCTGCAAACCTAAAATTCCTCTTTGCAACTCTTGCCCAATAAATAATCAATGCTTGAATAAAAATAAATTGATTAAAACAAAAAAAATAAAAGTTAAAAGATTAGAAAAGAAAATGAAAGTTGGTGCAATTTTTTTCATAAGATATTCAGATGAATTTCTTGTTGAAAAATCCAAAAAAAGATTGTTGGAGGGTATGTCTAGTTTTCCTGTAACGGATTTTGTTGAATTGTTAAAAGGGCAAAAAAAATTGGTGATTCAAGAAAAATTGATAAAAAATTGGCTTAGATTTTATAATTTAAGAAGTTTATTTAAATTTAATCAAGAAATTGACCACGAATTTAGTCATTTTCATTTGAAACTATTGATAGTTGAGATAAAATTAAAGGAGAGAGCCAGCTTTAAAAATTTTGTTTGGCAGGATCTTAAAAAGTTTGAAGGAAGGGCAATTTCCAAATTGATGGAGAAAGTGAAATATAAAGTTTTATGAGATTTTTTTTGTACACAACTTTATTTTTTTTGTTTATACAAACATTGAGTTCTCAGGATAGTTTTTCTAATTTTGAAGAGAGTGACCATGAAAAAGCAATTAGAGCAGTTAATGATGGTGAAATATTGCCTTTGAACCAAATACTTAATAGAGTAAGTAGTGAATTTTCTGGAAGAGTAATTTCCATAAATCTTAAGGATAATGAAAAGGGACTATTTGGTTGGGTTTACGATATAATGATAATTGACAAAAACAATCAAGTGAAACAACTTAGGGTAGATGCAGGAACTTCAACAATATTGTCAGTTAAATCGGGGGGTGAATGATGAGAATACTCGTAGTTGAGGACGATCCAAATTTAAATGATCAAATCAGACAGTCATTAGAGGATAGTGGCTACTCAGTTGATTCTGCTGCTGATGGTGAAGAGGGACATTTTCTTGGAGATACTGAACCATATGATGCTATTGTTTTAGACTTAGGTTTACCAAAGGTAGATGGAATTACTGTTTTAGAAAAATGGAGAAAAGAAAAGAAAAACTTCCCTGTTCTCATTTTAACAGCCAGAGATCAGTGGAGTGACAAGGTTTCTGGTTTTGATGCTGGTGCAGATGATTATGTCACGAAACCATTCCAGATGGAAGAGTTGCTTGCTAGGCTTAGAGCACTGATCAGAAGATCAGCCGGGCATGCAACTTCAGATATTGAATGCGGTCCTTTAAAAATTGATACTAAGTCTAACAAAGTCTTTTTGAATGGAACAAAACTTAAATTGACATCTCATGAGTATAAGATAATTGAATATTTTCTTCATCATCAAGATAAGGTGATTACAAGAACGGAATTGGTTGAACATATTTATGACCAAGATTTTGATAGAGATTCGAATACTATTGAAGTATTTATTGGAAGATTAAGAAAAAAGATGGGAATGGATCTTATTAAGACTGAAAGAGGATATGGTTATAGATTGTCAATAGACAAAGAATAAAAAAATGAATTCACTAGCAGTCAGACTGTTCTTTAGCGCAACTATTTGGATAATTTTTGCTTTGGTGGCAACTGGAGTTTTTTTATCAGACCTTAATACAAAATCAAATTTTAAAGCCTTTGATGACAGGCTAAATCTTCATCTTGAAACATTAATAGGTGCTAGTCGAGTGGACTCTTCCGATGGAATTACAGTAGTTAGTTCAATTGGAGACCCTAGGTTTTTTCAACCTTACTCTGGTTGGTATTGGCAAATTAATAGTGGTGCAAGAACATTGAGTAGATCAAGATCAATGTGGGATCAGGTATTTACTTTAGATAAAAGATTAATTGGAGGGCGATCTCAATTTATAGATGCTGCTAGAAATCAAAAAGATGAAAAAAAAATAATAGAAAAAAAAACCTTGCATATCGTTGAAAGACAGATTTCTTTTCCAGGGATTCCGACACCTTTAAATTTTTTAGTTTCTGGTGATACTAAAGAGTATGAGGAAAACATAAAAAAATTTGATAATACTTTGTTTGCAGCTCTCATTGTTCTTGGGGTAGGTCTAATGATCTCAGTTTTTCTTCAGGTTAAATATGGGTTACTTCCTTTAAATAAAATTAAACATTCATTATTTAAAATTCGTAATGGTGATGAAAAGAAATTGAAAGATCCTTACCCTATGGAAGTGCAACCTCTTGCAACGGAAATAAATGATCTCTTGGAGCATAATGAAAAAATTGTTGATAGAGCTAAGACACATGTAGGGAATTTAGCGCATGTTCTAAAAACCCCGCTGGCTGTAATTTCCAACGAGATAAAAGATGAAAACCAAATTATGGACAGTCAAGTTTCATTAATGAAAAAACATATTGATAGATACCTAAAAAAAGCTTACATAGAGTCCTTAGGTAAGGTCACAAAAGAAAAAATTAATATTTTTGAACTGACCAGTAAAATGTTGGGAGTTTTTAAAAAATTATATCCGAATATGGAAATTAAATTTGATCAGAAAATTACTGATTTATGCGTTTTTAGTAGTTTGGAAGATATGGAGGAGGTGATAGGTAATGTAATAGAGAATGCTTGTAAGTGGGGAAAGAGAAAAATTAAAATTAAAGTTGAGAAAAATTCTGAATTTGAAGTTGGGATTTCCATTTCTGACGATGGTCCTGGTCTTCGACCTGAAGAGGTTGAAAAGGTTTTTGCAAGAGGGTTTAGATTAGATGAGCAAAAACCAGGAACTGGTTTAGGTTTGAATATTGTGAAAGATATTGTTGAAACCCTGAAGGGGAAAGTTTGGTTGAAAAAATCAAAAATTTTAGGTGGTCTTCAAGTAAATGTTGTTTTACCGATTTCAAGAGTTTAGAATTTTTTGGCTTATAAAACTTTTTCTATGTAAGAAAGTTATCCCAAATTTTCTGATGGCTTCAACATGTTTTTTTGTTCCATACCCTTTATTTTTATTCCAATCGTATTCAGGAAATTTTTTTGAGAATTCTTTCATTATGGAATCTCTATGAGTTTTAGCTAAAATAGATGCTGCAGCAATTGCGACAGATTTCTGGTCACCTTTTATTAAAAAACTTGTGCGTTTGTTTAAATGAAACGACTCCGTACCATCAATTCGAACTTTATTAGGAAATTCTGAAAATCGCTCAAAAGATCTTTGCATTGACAGTGTTGTAGCTTTTAGAATATTTAAGCAATCAACTTCTTCATTACTAGCCATACCATAAGAATATATAGAGAATTTTTTTATGAATTTTGAGAGTTCATCCCTTTTTTTTTCTGTTAATTTTTTTGAATCATTAATTTCTTTGACCATATTTTCTTTTAATATTGATTGTCTTAATAATACTGCACAAGAAACTACAGGGCCACACAAGGCTCCTCTTCCAACCTCGTCAATTCCTATTACTTCTGCATCAATGTCTTTAAAAAAATCTTGATTGATCATATTTGAAAAAACTGTTTACTTATATTATTAAATAGTTGATATATTTGTTATGTTTTTTTCTTTAATTAAAATTTTTGTTTTGACAGTTTTTTTTTCCACAAGTTTTTTTGATGTTTTTGCGTTAAATGATGCGCATTATGAGAAATATAAAATCAGCAAGAATTGTGAATATTGTGATTTAAGCGACGCCAAGTTAGATGAACTTAATCTTCAAGGTTCTAATCTACAAAATGCAAAGCTTGAAAATGCAACTTTGATTGGTTCAGATTTGTCTCCTAAGAAGATGGAGAAGACTACGTTATTCACTAATTTAGAAAATACAAACTTTAGAAATGCCAATCTAAAAGATACAGATCTAACGTTAAGTAAAATGTCTAGCAGTTACTTCAAAGGAGCTAACCTAGAGAACGCAAAATTAATAAAGAGTGATTTGTCATTAGGTAATTTTAGCCAGGTTAATTTTACTGGTGCAGATTTAACAGGAGCAATTCTTGAAAACACTAATTTAAAAGATGCGGTTTTTTGCAGAACTACAATGCCTTCAGGTAAAAAAAATAATTCTGGGTGTTAATTTTTTTTTTCAGGAACTTTGACTTTCCAATCCCTAGCAAGTTGGTTTGCCTCTTCAACTTGTTTTTTTGTTAATGAACTGAATATTTTCTCATAATAATTCTGAGCATCTTGGTCACCTTTTACTCCAGCAAGTATGAACCATTTTAAAGCCACCACTTTGTCTACTTTTACTCCTCTACCTTCGGCATAAATTTCACCAACATTATATTGTGCAGTTGGAAATCCACGATTTGCTGATTCTAAATAGTAATTGAGTGATAATTCAAGGTCCATTTTTACACCCTCTCCTTTTTCGTGCAAATAACCGAGATTATTTAGTGCAACGATATCTCCTTGGTCAGCTAGATTTTTCCATATTTCAAATGCTTTTTGATGATCTCCATCATTGTATGCCAATTGAGCGTCATACAGAGAAATTTCCTCAGAAAAAACTTGAAAAGCTCCAAGAAACAATAAAAATAAAAAAAAAATTTTTTTATGCATCAAATTTACAAGATTACAAATTAATTTAGCCACGGAACCTAGCACACTTTCTGCCCATTTCAAATGAAAATAATATTTATTTTTAATTTGAATAATACCAAATTTTGATTATATAATGATACTAATCTTAATATTAACACTAAACTTTATTGCGTTTTTGACGCAGGAGGAAATTTTATGGTAAATTTACCAAAATTATTGTTTGGTCTAGTGGCTTCTTCGTTTTTTGCATTAAATGCTAATGCAGCAGATACGAATGTTTCTCAAGAGATGCTCAGCAGAGCAGATTCTGACAGTAGCAATTTTCTGCATACGAATGGTAACTATGAACAAACTCGTTTCTATCCAAATAGCCAGATTAACACGAAAAATGTATCAAAACTTGTGCCGGCTTGGATTTTCCAAACTGAAGTTGTTGACTCAATGGAAACTTCACCAATTATTGTTAATGGTGTAATGTATGTTTCAACTTCATTTAGTCATGCTTATGCATTAGATGCTAAGACTGGTGAAGAAATTTGGCACTACAAACATAAAATGGGTCCAATAACTACTTATTGTTGCGGTCCTAACAACCGTGGAGTTGCAGTGAAAGACGATAAAGTTTTTCTAGCAACACTTGATGCAAAAGTTGTTGGTTTGAATGCTAAGACAGGAAGAAAACTTTGGGAAACTCAGCTTGCTGATCCAGAGCTTGGATATTCTGAAACAATGGCTCCTACAGTTGTTGGTAACAAAGTTCTTATTGGTACTAACGGTGGAGAATATGGAATAAGAGGTTTTGTTAAAGCTCTTGATGCTAATTCTGGAAAGGTCCTGTGGACTTTTTATTCAATTCCAGAAAATTCTGTTGGTGTATGGGAAACACATGATGCAACAGGTCGTGATATGCTTAGAGACATTAAAGCTGAAAAAGCTGCTCTAAAAAAACTAGGTGATCCATATCAAACACTTGGTGGTGGCGTATGGCAAAACCCAGCAGTAGATGAAGAAACTGGAACAGTTTATTTTGTTGTAGGAAACCCATCTCCAGATTTAGATGGTTCAATTAGACCAGGTGACAATCTTTATACAAACTCTGTTGTTGCTGTTGATCTTGAAAGTGGTAAATACAAATGCCATTTTCAGTACATCGCTCATGACGTTTGGGATTTAGATGCAGTTTCGCCTGTAATCATAACACCGGTGAAAAATAAAGCTGGTAAGACGGTTAAAGGTTTGCTTCATGGTGGTAAAACAGGTCATGTTTATGTTCATGATGCAAAAGATTGTTCTCTAATCCGTTTTTCAGAAGCAATGGTTCCACAGGAAAATATGTGGGTTCTTCCAACGAAAGCTGGTAAGAGAATGCTTCCTGGTGCAAATGGTGGTGTTGAATGGTCTCCAATGACAGTTAATCCTAAATTAGGTCTGACCTATGCGATTAATCTTCATCAACCTATGACTTATCATGTTGAAAGCACTCCTTACCCTGGTGGTAAACTTTGGCTTGGTGGTGCATTCAAAGTAATTCCTGGTGAGCAGCAGTGGGGTAACATTACTGCAGTTGACTACAATACTGGGAAGATTAAGTGGAAAGTTAAAACTGATCAACCTATGATTGGTGGAATTTTGGCTACAGCTGGCGGATTAGTATTTGCTGGTGAAGGTAATGGTTGGTTTAGAGCATACGATGCCAAATCAGGATCAAAATTATGGCAATTCCAAGCAGGTGCTGGAGTTAACGCTCCTCCATCTTCATTCAGTATTGATGGCGAGCAATATATCGTTGTTGCTGCTGGTGGGAATGTTCAGCTAAATTATAAGCGTGGTAATAATATCATTGCTTTTAAGCTAGCTAAGTAATTTAATTTTTCAAAGGAAGGGGCTATGAAAATTCTCATAGCCCCTTTTTTTTTGTATTATGAATTTCAAAAAGTTAATTTTCTTAATATTTTTTTGTTCTTCCTTAGAACTTTTTTCAGAAGAAATGTCTCAAGAATTAGTGGATGCACTTGAAACTTGTAATTCTTGTCATGGCAAGGAAGTGTTGGCTGATAACCCTGAAGTTCCTGTAATTACCGGACAAAGTCTCCAATACATATATCGTCAATTGAAAGATTACAAGTCAAATTCTAGAGCACATGAAATAATGTCATCGATGGTTAGTGATTTGGAAAAAAAAATATTACTAGAGTTGGCAACTCATTTCTCTGAGCAAAAGTGGATAGATTTTAGAACGGATAGAGAATTTGATGAAACACTTGCGTTAGATATGATTGCATCTGGTCAGTGCAGCCAATGCCATGGAACTTTTAAAGAAAATAATCTTGCTGCACCAAGACTTGCAGGTCAAAAAGAATCTTATCTCATTGCGACAATGACGGCTTTTAAAAAGAGAACTCGTTTGAACGCACCGGATAAGTCAAGTTTATTTGAAACAATTTCTGAAGAGCAGATCAAGGCTCTTTCAGGTTACATTGCTAACAAATAATTTTTCATTCAAGTACGAGTTTAATTTCTTTACTTTTAGTTAATTCAATGGCTTTTTTGTTTTCATTATTTTTTAAATTCTTGTTTGCTCCAGATTCAACTAAGAACTTTGTTATTTCTAAACTATTCTGTTTTGCAGCATACATTAAAGCTGACATACCTAGATTGTCTTGATGATCAATTTGAGCATTGTTATCAATCAATACTTGAAGTGTTTTAACTGCATCAATTTGAGGCGTATCATCTGTACTTCCAGCAGCCCATATGAGTGGAGTAAGATCATTCCCGTGTTTTTTATTTGCGTCAACTCCATTCTGAATTAATATTTCAACTATGTCGTAAAATCCTTTTGCAGATGCATAGATTATTGCAGACTTTCCTGTTTCATCAACGGTATTTGGATTAGCATTTTTTTTTAATAGAAGTTTTACAAAATTTAAATTTCCATTAAATGAAGCTGCAGACAGAGGGGTTTCATTGTCGAGACTTCTAGTGTTTGTGTCAACATTCTTTGATAGAAGGTATTTTACTATTTTTTTTCTGTTTTTTTTAATTGCTTGAAGCAATGCTGTTTTTCCTCTTAAATTTAGATGCTCAAGATTTGCACCTTTGCTTTCCAAAAATTTAACTATTTTTAGATGTCCAGATTCTGATGCTCTGATAAGAGGTGTATTTGCAAATTTGTCTCGCGTATTTACAAGCCCTCCTTTTTGAACAATATCAAAAACAACTTTGCCGCAGCCCTTTTCACTAGCTTCTAATAATAACAATGAAAGTTCTCTAGCTAATGGATTTTGGCCAAATGCATTTAATTTTTTAATGACAGGTCGACATAAATCCTTGTTTTTATCTTTTAATTGATTTTCCTCACTACAAACATTCTTAGAAAACATTAAAATAAAAAACAATAAGGTATAAATTGTTTTGGTAAATGCTATTCTGAAGCATTGTGAATTTAAACTACTTTTATAATTGGCCATTGAAAAACGTTCTTTCTTTTCTAATTTTTATTTTGGGACCAGAATATTCATTTTCAAATGAAAATTCAACATATAAACCATCAGGAATTATGGTTTCTGTTGAGACACATAAACTTCATTTTTTGTGCACAGGAAAAGGAAAAAAAACCTTCATATTAGAAGCAGGTATTGGTGCTAATCATCTTGATTGGTCAAGACTACAACCTAAATTAAGCAAGAAATTTAAAGTTTGCAGTTATGATCGTACTGGGTATGGATGGTCAGAGAGAGGACCTAAACCAAGAGATGCGTTAACAATTTCACAAGAACTTTCTCAGGCAATTACTTTTCTCTCACTTTCTAAACCAATAATTTTTGTTGGGCACTCATTTGGTGGAATAATAGCAATGGTTTTAGGTTCAGAATTTTCCAGGATTATTGATGGTATTGTACTTGTTGATTCTATGCATCCAGAACAATACGAAAGATTTGAAGAAAATAATATTGATATTCCAGTTGAGCCAACTAGGGCAATCATCTACTCAAGTCCAGATGTTCTTACTTATGGGATTCCTGATGAAAAAAAAAAAGAAGCCTATTACTTAGCTAGAACGGAAAAGACTAGATCATTTATGTTTAATGAAATGAGGAATATGAAAAAGTCATTAAAGCAGGTAAATTTTAAAAAAAAAAATAAAAAATCTTTAGTATTAACTCACTCAAGAAGAGACTGGGATGTCCACTCTATTGATGGAAAGATGGAAGATGTTTGGTTAGAACTACAAAGTGATTTAGCAAAAAATTTGAATGCGGATTTAATCGTTGTTCCGGATGCTGGTCACCAAATGCAACTTGAAAACTATGACTTTATTTATGAAAAGTTGTTAGAATTTTCAGAAAACTTTTAGTTACTTGAATCTAAAATAGACACTTACTGTCACTGATATCAAATCCAAGTGTATCTTCAGCATTTATCTTATGAAGGAATTTCTCATTTGGCATTTTTGTAATTACTGCATTATGGGTAGATAGAAGGATTGGTTGTCTAAGTTGATTGTTCCAATTTCTAAAACTACCTACCTTTCCTTTATACATATCTACAGCTAGAGTTTTTTTTTGGAATAGTTTTAGAAAGTTAATTTTTTCATTTTCATCTTTTATCTTCAGAGATTCAGCAATTATTTTAATTGAAACCCAAGCGGCCCAATCACTATCTTGCATCTTTCTGTCTTTTACTTCCCAGGACAAGTTGTAATCATTTCTTTGAAATCTTTTATTTAACTGTGGAGCTCCATTTCTTTCCCATGCCCAATGCCAAGCTCTAGGCGTTAGTCCTATGTCTCCAACAACTGGAGTTGGGTACATTGTATTAAAAGGAAGATTCCTACTAAATTCACCAAAGTAATCAAAAATCACAATAGTGTCAGATTTTTTTCCCTTGGTTAGTAATTTAGGATTGTTAGCTTCTCTATCCTCTGGGTTTTTAGATAAAGTAAATTTTCTTTCATTAATAATTTTAAGTTTGTATTTTTTACTTGAATCTAAGAAAGACAAGTATTTGTTTTGGTCTTCATCTTTTGGCCCGTATAGAACTAATACATTTTTCCAATTTTTTAAAATTAAAAATTGTGCTAATGAATCTGTATACATCTTGTCAGAAGGAATAATATTAAAAAGGTTTTTTTTACAATTTTTTTCCCTAAAACTATTTTTTGAGATTCTTGCATTAATGAAAGCCAAGCCTTCAGGCAAAATATTAATTATTTCTTCCATAATTTTTTCAGGTAGATCTAAAATAGTTATTGAGTTTTTTGGAAAACCCTTTGTCAATTTTGAAAAATCACTTAGATCGTTTATGAAATGTTCTTTAAGTACTAATTGAGTTTTTAGTAGGCTTAATTTGACTTTATTTTCTTCAATGCCTGTTAATATTGCTCTGTTTTGAGGATATTTCTTTCCTAAAATAATTCCAGTATAACCCTTCTTTTCATTGTGATCTTCATCATTTCTAAATTTAATCAAATTGATGTCTACTTTTTTAATATCGTTTTTGGCATTACTAAAAGAAGTAATTAAAAAAGCAGTAAAGAAAACAAGAAAAAAAAATTTCATTATTCGACTATTAAGATTGCATATGGAGATTCTCCAACTTTAACAGACCGCAAGACTTTTCTTTTCTTTACATCTATAATTGAAATATCATCGGACATACCGTTTGCAACATAAAGATAATTGTCATTTTTGCTAAGTGCCATTCCCCATGCCCGTTTTCCAACGAGAATATAATCTAAGATTTTTCCTGTATCAGGCTCAAAAACACCTACATGATTTGCAATTCCAAGTGCAACAAACCCCAAACTGTTTGTGCTATTTAATAGAACATCAACTGGTGTTATTTCCTCCTTCTTAAACCCTTTTGGCAAAAAAATTATTGTTTTAATTACTTTGAATGTTTCTGTGCTAATTATATTGACAATACTACCAAGCTCCGCGGAGACAAATAATTTTTTTCCATCATTAGATAATGCAAAACGTCTTGGTCTCCTGTCTACGGGAATGTTCTTTTGGATTTTTCCTGATAATAAATTTAGAACATGAACAATATCTGCCACTTCTGATGCTACGAAAGCAAATTTACCGTCTTTGGTTATTTGAACGCCCTCTGGTTCTTCACCAGTATTGAATTCTTGAAGCAACTTTCCTTCAGCCCAATCCCAGACAGTAGCTGTGGCATCGTCTTCATTAGAAACAACAAGATGTTTTCCATTGGGATGTAAATCAAATGTTTCCGGGGATAAAACATTTCTTATCCTACCTACTACTTCTAAGGAATTAGTATCATAAAAAAGTATTAAATCATCATCAGCACAACCAACAAAAAAATATTTCTTGTCTTTTGAGAAGTGCATTCCTCTTGGTCTTCCACAGGTTCCTAGTTCCTGAATTAATTCTCCTTCTTTCGAAAGTATACTAAGGCTATTACTTCTTTCATTAGAAACTATTATTTTCTCCGAAAAAGCATTTGAATTAGATGTAGAAAGAATTGTAATAGCAAAGAGTAGAAATTTTAATTTTTTTTTCATTAGATTAATTTAGTGATTTTTAAGGATTATTTAAATTATTTTTCATCTAATCTTGGAATTAATTCAACTAGGTTGCAAGGTTTTGTTCTAGAGTCTAACTGGAATTTTAAAATCCCATCCCAAGCGTCTTTGCAAGCACCAGGTGACCCAGGTACTGAAAAAATGAACTTATCTTTTGCAACTCCAGCTATTGCTCTGGATTGTAAAGATGATGTGCCAATTTTTTTAAAACTTATATATCTGAATAATTCACCAAACCCAGTAATTTCCTTTGTAATTATTTTTTTGACAGCCTCTGGAGTTGAATCTCTCCCTGTCAAACCAGTTCCTCCTGTTAAAATAATGGCATTAACGTTTTTAAATTTGAGGGATTTTTTTAAATAATCTTGAATTAAAACCTTGTCATCTTTTAAAAAAACTTTTTTAAACAATTTGTGTCCGGATTCAAATATTCTTTTTTCTAAAACCTTGCCAGATTTGTCTGACATCTCATTCCTTGTATCCGAAATGACTAATAATAAAATACTTAATTTTTGGAATTTTGCAGTGTTTTTTTTCATATCTTTAGAACTTAACTTTATTCTTTAATAAATAATTGTGTATTTCAAGTAGATCATCCCAAATTCTTTTTTTTTCAATTGGGTTTCTAAGTAAATAAGCTGGATGAAAAATTGCTCTAGCCGGGATTTTTATGTTAAAATTTTCATCGATGTAAAAATGTTCTTTTCCTCTAAGCTTGGTAATGCCTTCATCAATTTTCAATAAAGATTTTGCTGCAACATTACCAAGAAAAATTAATAATTTTGGTTTTATTATGTTTATATGTTCTTTTGTCGAAGATATACAAGTTTTAATTTCTTGGCTATTAGGTGTGCGATTGCCTGGTGGCCGCCAGAAAACCAGATTTGTAATATAAAAATTTTTAGTCCTATCAAGATCTATAAAACCAAGCATTTTATCAAGTAATTTTCCAGCTTGTCCAACAAAAGGTTTTCCATTTCTATCTTCTTCTGCACCTGGGGCTTCACCAATTAGCATGATTTCTGAATTTTGATTTCCATCTGAAAAAACAAGATTTGATGCAATGTCCTTTAAATTGCAATCTAAATTATGAACTTTAACCAAAAGATTTTTAATTCTTTCAGATTTTGGAATTATGGAATTGTTAGATTCTTTTTTATGTATAATTTTCTGGCAACTTCCTTTTTTGTCAAGAGTATCTTTTTCTTGAATTCTGGTTGATTGAGAGATGCAAGTTGTTATTCCCAACGATTTGTAAAATTCAATAAAAGACTTTATGTTTTTAACTTTCATAGATATATAATATTTAGTTTAATGTATAAATGAAAGATTAGTAATTAATTGAGATGAATATTACTAGAGAAAAAATGAATTATGATTTGCTTATCGTTGGAGCTGGCCCGTCAGGCCTTTCAGCGGCGATAAATTTTAAAAAGTTGTGTAAATTAAATAATAAAGAATTTAGTGTTTGTGTTGTTGAAAAAGGTTCTGAAGTGGGTGCGCATATACTATCTGGTGCTATATTAGAACCAACTGCACTGAATGAGCTTGTAGAAAATTGGAAAGAAATTGAAGATTGTCCAGTTAAAACACCAGTAAAAAAAGAATCCCTTAGATATTTATCAAAGAGTAAATCATATAATTTTCCGAGTTTTTTAATTCCAACAGCAATGCACAACAAAGGAAATTATATAATTTCTCTTGGGGCTTTCTGCAAATGGCTGGCGGGTGAGGCCGAGAGATTAGGAGTTGAAATTTACCCTGGATTTACCGCCTCAGAGATTCTAATGATAGATGATAGTTTATCTGGAATAATTACAGGTGACTTAGGGGTGAAGAAAGATGGTCAACCTGGAGAGAATTTTCAACCGGGAATTGAGATTCATTCAAAATTCACTCTGTTTGCTGAAGGTTGTAGAGGTCATCTTGGGAAAAAAATAATGAAATCATTTGATTTGCGAAAAGATTCTCAACACCAAACCTATGGTATTGGTTTGAAGGAATTATGGGAAATTAAACCTGAAAATTCCAATCCAGGTGAAGTTTTACATACAATTGGTTGGCCATTGGATAATGATACATATGGAGGATCTTTTTTATATCATCTTTCAGAAAGTTTAGTTTCTGTTGGTTTCGTAATAGGATTAGATTACAAAAACCCTTATCTTTCACCCTATGAAGAGTTTCAAAGATTTAAAACACATCCCAAAATAAGTGGAATTTTTAATGAAGGTAGAAGAATTTCTTACGGAGCTAGAGCTTTGAACGAGGGCGGGTGGCAATCATTACCAAAACTTTCCTTTCCAGGAGGAGCATTGATTGGTTGTGACGCTGGCACACTTAACACGCCGAAAATCAAAGGGACTCATACTGCTATGAAATCGGGGATGATTGCAGCAGAAGAGGTTTTTGATGAAATTAATAGTGGAAATCAAAACACAGAAATTAAGGATTTTCAAAAAAAATTTTTTAATTCATGGGCAGGTAAAGAGCTAAAATCTGCTAGAAATGTAAGACCTTCATTTAAATATGGACTCAAATTAGGTTTGATACTTTCAGGTCTTGACCAAACTCTTCTTAGAGGAAAAGCTCCTTGGACTCTAAATCACCCTGAACCTGACCATCTATCACTAAAAAAAAAGACTGATTCTAAAAAAATTGATTATCCTAAGCATGATGGTGTTTTAACATTCGATAGGTTAACAAATGTTTCCTTTTCCTCAACCTACCATGAAGAAAACCAACCCTGCCATCTAAAAATTGAGGATCAGAGCATTCCAATTTCAAACAATTATGAATTTTTTGATTCTCCCGAGCAAAGATATTGTCCTGCTGGTGTTTACGAAATTTTAAATGACAATGATGGTAACCCTCGTTTACAAATAAACTTTCAGAATTGCATTCACTGCAAAACATGTGACATCAAAGATCCAAAGCAAAATATTATATGGGTTTCACCCGAAGGAGGAGGTGGGCCAAATTATACTAATATGTAAAAAATTCTTTTTAACACTGTTTTTTTTTCTCATTAGTTTCCAAGTTTTTTCAAAAGAAGCGGAAAAAAATAATTATGGAAATTATTTGTCTTGGAATTTTGCAAGACAAACAGGTGATGTAGACAGAATAAAGGACTTATTTGTAAATATTAAAATACATGAAATTGCCCCCAATTTGTTGGAGGAGGTTTTTTTTGAATCAGTCGTTTTCAACGAATGGTCGGAAGCCAGGAAAATTAGTGATTTTATTTTAAAACAAGATGAGATTAATTTTACAGCCAATCTTTTTAACTTTGTTGATGAATTTTTAAAAAAAAATGATCAATCAAAGAAGTTTATAAAAAAAATAGATACAAACCATTTTGATTCTAATTTCATTAAAGTTTTATTATTATGGTCGTCAAATTCGATCAAAGAAATAGATGATATTAATAATAATATAGATTGTATTCCTCTAATCTGTCTGCATTCTGGAATTTTCTTAATGTTATCTAATGACAAGACTAAAGCTGAAAATTATTTCAACAAACTTCTACACAGTAAATTTGCGTCTTATAGAATTAAAGAATTATTATTAAATAATTACCTAGAACTAAAAAGATTTGATGTTGCTGAAAATATCTTAAATGATTTGAATGAATTGGAATTAAATTTTAAGAATTTAGATTCTAAGTATTTTTTAAAAAAAAGTTATTTTCTTAATCCAGTTTTAAATAACCAACATGGTTTGGCAGAAGTTTTTTATAATATTTCAAGTTGGTATTATTCAAAAGATTTGTATAAATATGCTGCCTTTTTTGGAAAAATTGCACTTAGACTCCGTCCTGATTTTAATGCAATGAAATTGTTATTAGTTGGTTCTTATGAGAAATTAGGGTATAGGAAGCTAGCAATTGAATCTTTAAAAGGAATAAATGAAAATAATCTGTATTTTTTAAAATTTTTTAAAATAAAAATTTCTCTTTTTGAAGAAATATCAGAAAATGAAGAAATTTTGAATGATTTAAAAAAATTGGTAAAGAAATTCCCTAAAAATTTAGAAATGAAAATTTTACTTGCAGACAAATTGAGATCAATTGGGGATTATAATGGATCAATTAAATATTACACTGAAATTATAGAGGATATAGTGGTTGATGATAAATGGAGTGTTTATTATTCTAGAGGTATAGCCTACGAACGTTCCAATCAATGGCAGGATGCAGAGAATGATTTGAAGCAAGCTCTTAAGCTAAAACCTAATGATCCTTATGTTTTAAATTATTTGGCTTATAGTTGGTTGGATAGAAATACTAATGTAAATCAAGCATTGGAGTTACTTAAGATGGCTGTCGAAATTGAACCGAGTGATGCTTATATAACAGATTCACTTGGTTGGGCATATTATCTTTCTGGGTTTATAGAAAAATCAATCTACTTTTTGGAAAAAGCAGTTTCGCTTTCTCCTAATGATTCAACATTAAATGACCATCTTGGTGACGCATATTGGAAAGCAGGAAGAACAAACGAAGCTTTGTCTCAATGGAAGAGGGTTCTTATTTTTGATCCGAGTTTTAAAAAAAAAGAATATGTTAGGCAAAAAATCGAAAAAGGACTCTAAAATTATTGCTAATATGCTTTCAGAAGTAAAAAAAATATCTCCCGCCAAAATAAACTTGTATCTAGAGATTATAAATAAGAGAAGTGATGGTTACCATAATCTGGAAAGTTTAATGAGCTTTTGTGATTTTGGTGACGTCATTTCAGTCAAAAAGTCTAATGTTTTTCAATTAGATATAGTAGGACAGTTTAGCAAAAATTTGATTTCCAAAGATAATATAATTGTAGAGACGATAGAAAAATTACAAGATTTTTTTGATAGAGAATTTAAAGTTTATGTAAAGTTGACTAAGAATTTGCCAATATCATCAGGAATGGCTGGAGGATCCTCTAATGCCGCAACTTTAATTCGAGCTATAATTGATCTGTATAAACTTAAAATTGAAAAAGAGCGAATCAATGAATTATTGATCTCAATTGGTTCAGATGTACCATTTTGTTTTTTTGGAAAAACAGCACTAGTTCAAGGTAAAGGAGAAAAAGTGAATTTTTTTTCAAAAGGTATTCCAGAGTTTTTTGTTCTTTTAGCAAACCCTAGACAACAAATTTCCACCAAAAAAATATTTGAAAGACTTGAAATTAAATCAGTTAAAAGAAAAATGAATTCATTAGATTATTCTTCAGATGAAAATTTTGTACAACATATCAAAAACAGAAAAAATGATTTAGAAATTCCTGCAATCAAACAGTGTAAAAAGATTTCTTATTTGTTAGATTTTTTTAATTCTCATACGGACTGTTTATTTAGTCGGATGACTGGTTCTGGTGCCACATGTTTTGCCGTATTCCAGACCAATAAGAAACTAATAAATGCTGAAAAAATTTTAAGGGAAAAGTTTAAAAATTACTGGATACAAAAAACTAAAATTGTAAATGAAATTTA
The DNA here is from genome assembly GCA_964484795.1 of uncultured Alphaproteobacteria bacterium. GTDB lineage: Bacteria > Pseudomonadota > Alphaproteobacteria > Methylaequorales > Methylaequoraceae > CAZAFN01. The sequence goes on from CAZAFN010000004.1 coordinate 33,433, forward strand.
AGATATAATGGCTTGTATAAAAATCTAAAAATGTTTATGTTTTAATTTCAAGTTGGGGTGTGGCCAAGTGGTAAGGCACCGCTTTTTGGTAGCGGCATTCGTAGGTTCGAATCCTACCACCCCAGCCAGTTGAAAAAAAATGAATGAAAAAGTTAAGTCTTTAAAATCTATTTTTTTACTAATTGGATTCATTCTTTTTTTCATTCCTGACCTTTTCTTATTTACTGATAGTCTTGATTACAATGCTAAACTAACTCTTAGAATTATGATTGTGATGATCTTTTTTTGGTTAACCGAAACAATACCAACTTCAATCACTGCTCTGATTCCTATAATTGTATCACCATTTTATCTTGATCTAACTTTAAAAGAAATAATTGCACCGTATGCCAGTCCTGTTGTTTTTTTGCTGTTGGGGGGATTCATAATTGCCCTTGGTTTTGAAAAAAGTAATTTACATCAAAGAGTGGCTTTAAAAACAATAATTACTTTTGGTAACACAAAAAAAAACCTGTTGTTTAGTTTTATTTTCTCAACTGCTTTTTTTAGTATGTGGCTTTCCAATACAGCTACTTGTCTGCTAATGCTACCAATTTTAAAATACATTATAGATAGCAATTTTAATACGGAGTATGACCAGTTATATTCTAAATTTCTTCTGCTATCTGTTGCCTATGCTTCATCCATTGGAGGGATGAGCACCCCAATTGGTACAATACCTAATGCAATATTAGTTGGTTTTTTAGCAGATAATCACAACCTTCAGATTGATTTTATTTCCTGGGTTATTGCTATTATGCCATTAGTATTATTGCTTTTGTTTTGTTTATGTTTTTTTTTCTCTTTAAAAGTAAAAAATCTTAACCAAAAAATTAATCTTGAAAATATATTCACAAAATATAGAAAATTAGGTAAATTTTCTTATCAAGAAAAAATATCAAATTTTATTTTATTTTTTACTGCATGTCTGTGGGTTTTTAAGCCATCAATAAATTCTTTTTTTACAATAGAACTTACAGACTCTAGCATTGCTATATTAGGAGCATTTCTATTTTTTTTGTTTCAATCAAAAGAAATTAAAGATGGGTCAATTCTAAATTTTAGTTGGTTTAAAGAAATACCATGGAATATTTTGATACTTTTTGGAGGAGGTCTAACACTTGCATCACTGGTTGTCTCAACAGGTTTGGCTAGAGAACTATCAAGTTTCTTAAATTTTTTAGGAGATTTAAATTTATTTTTAATAATTTTAATTTCGGCTCTTTTTATTTCTATCCTAACAGAGTTTACAAGTAATACAGCGACTACTTTCTTGCTTTTACCTATTTTTGGTTCATTTGCAGTTAACAATGATTTAAATGTTGTTCAGATAATGTTGCCTGGAGTATTGGCTGCAAGCTGTGCGTTTATGATGCCAATATCAACTCCTCCTAATGCTATAATATATTCTACCAATAGGATAAGAATTTCTTTTATGATCTCAACAGGCTTTTTAATGAATTTTTTCTCTGTTTTCTTAATTACTCTTTATATATATTTCTTAGGAAAATTTAATTTTATTTCTTTTAATTTGTAATGATGAATATAGCAATATTAGTAGATTTAGAATTAAATGAAAAATCTGGTGGACATGTAAAATTCTGGGAAAGAATATGTTTTGCCCTAAAGAATGAAAAAAATGATTTTAATTTGACTGTCTATTTTTTAGGTAAAGAAAGAAGGTCAATAAGAATTAACCAAAACATTGATTTTAAGATTTTAAAGCCAGTTTTTTCTTCAAAGATTTTAAGATGTATTGGAATTGATGCGGATCACACAGATTTATCTCCAATTAATATTAAATTATTATTTCTACTCCAAAATTTTGATATTATCCATACGACTGATCAGCTATTTACAATGTCTAAAACAGCTAAACTAGCATCAAAATTTTGGAAAATCCCTTTAACAACATCGTATCATACAGATACCCCTTCTTACTCAAAATATTATGTGCAGAAAATTATAAATTATTTTCCAAATGTAATTTCTAATTTTTTTACAAAGAAAATTAATTTAGCTAACAAAGTTGAAAAAAAACAAAAAAAGAAAATTTTAGATTATTTAATGCATTGTAAATATGCAATGATTGATCAATCTCTGTCTGATAAATCATTTAATATGGAAAAGATAAGTTCTTGCTCAGTTGAAAAGATGTCTAGGGGCGTGGATAAAAATATTTTCAAAAAGAAAAATTTTAATAAAGATTTATTTCTTAAGAAATATAAAATTCCAAGAAAAAACAAACTGATTTTTTTTTGTGGTAGAATTCACGAATTAAAGGGTTCTACTTTTTTGTCCAAAATCCACAAGTCATTGTCTAGAAACCTTGGGAACATTACCACCGTTCTGGCAGGTGAGAATATTAATGGAGAAGAGTGCAAAAGTATTGGAGGAAAAGATTTGATAATTATAAAACATCTAGATCAAATAGAGGTTTCATCTTTTCTGAATGTTTGCGATCTTTTTGTATTTCCTTCTCTATTTGAAACTGGACCACAGGTTGTTTTAGAGGCTAAATCATGTGAAGCTGTTTGCGTTGTTTCTCCTAGTGGTGGTGGTAGAAGAATTGAGAAAAATGGATTTGATGGTGTAATAATTAAAAGGTATATTTTAAAAGATTGGATATTGGAAATTGAAGATCTTTTAAAAAACCCAAAAAGAATTAATTTTATAAAGAATAATTTAAGAAAAAATTTCAATCAGCCTTCCTGGAAAAAAGTATTTGAGATCTATTTTTTAGAGAAATGGAAAAAAATTTATAGCAAAAATGCAAATGACTTGAAAATGCATTAGAGGTAGAATTTTTTCTATGAAAAACATATTGTTTATTATTCCGCATCCTGATGATGAAATTGTTGGATCGTGCCTTATGATTAGGAATTTTCTAATTAGTGGTAAAAGAATTGTAATTTTTTTCCTAACTAATGGAGTGCTGTCTAAAGAATCAATGTGGCCATGGAAAAAAAAAAAATATGAACAATTGTTAACTTTAAGAAAGAAAGAAATGACTGAGTCAGTAAATTTTTTAGGAGTGGATGATTTTTTATTTCAAAATATTCCAACTAGAACATTAAAAGATAAGATTTCTGAAACTTATTTCAAGATTAAGAAAACAATTATATCCAAACAGATTGATACTATTTTTTGTCCAACTTATGAGGGTGGGCACCAGGATCATGATGTGGCTAACTTTATTTGTTCAAGACTAAAAAAATTTTGCAAAGTTTTTGAATTTTCAGAATATAATTTTTTTGGAAATAAGATTAATTCCAATGTGTTTATCAAGAAAACAGAAAACCAAAAATGCATCGTGCTTTCTGAAAATGACAAGCTATATAAGTCGGAGGGGCTCAAACTTTATAATTCAGAAAAAGGTAATCTTGGTTATATATCTCTAAATCAAGAATGTTATAGACCATTAGAAAATTATGATTATTCAAAACCACCTCATAAAGGAGTCTTGTTCTATAGAAGATTTAGTTTTTTTTCATATCATCCTAGAGTTGATGGTGATAGACCTGAGCTTGTTTGTGATAAGTTAATCAAGTCAAAAATTTATTAAGAATGAAAATTCTGGAGAAATTTAAAGTAATAATTTTTTTATCTCTAGGGATATTTATTTTCGTATGGGTTTATGATTTTTTTGCGGGTCCTGAATCTCTTCAGTTGGTTTTAAACAACAAGGAAAAATTGATATTATTAGTTTTAGCTCACATACCAACATTATATTTTGATTCTCTTGCTTGGGTTATCTTGATAAGCCATAAAAAACTTTCTCTTTTCTGGGCTTTTATTATAACGTGGGTAGCACAAACTTCTGGGAAATTTCTTCCAACTGGCAATATAACTGGAGAATTTGTTAGAATTTATCTTGGAATTAAGAAGGGATTAACAACTACAGAAGCTTCATCTACAGTATTTGCTGATTTAGTGCTGGCTACTTTTTCATTATTTATAATATCTGCATTTAGCCTTAGTTTTATTTTAAGTGCTAATATGGATATATTGTACCATAATTATAATCTCTATTTATATTTTTCATTGTTCTTGATATTTGTTGCTTGTTTGTTTTTTTATTGGGGTGTTAGGAAAAGGATATTAAAATTTTGTCTAAGGAATTCATTCAGGGTTTTTAAATTTAGTTTTAAAAAAAAAATTATCCTGAATTTGTTAAAGTTAGATTTTTCATTATTTAAACTTAGTTCACAAAAGGTTACAGTTTTAAAAGCATTGTTGGCAAGGCTTTTAGGCTGGATTGGCGGCGCATTTGAAATATATGTTTTTTTGTGGATTATTGGGTATGATGCAAGCCTTATGGATGTGATTTTGTTAGAGTCATTTGCTAGTATAATTAGAGCAATCGCATTTTTTATTCCTGCTGGATTGGGAGTGCAGGAATTAGCTTTTGTGTTGGTTGGCGAATATGTGGGTTTGACTGGATCTATTGCATTTTCCTTGGCCATAGGAAGAAGACTCAGAGAAGTAATGGTTGGTGTGCCAGCCATAGTTGCGTGGTTTTTTCTATTTAATCAAAGAAGAAAACAATAAAGTGATTAAAATTTGGACATATTTATTATTGCGTAAAATATAAGCAACCAAAATAAGCGCTAATATTTCTTAAATTAAAAATATATTAGTAAATTCAGTTATTTACATAAAAAAAAATTAATTTGGCACGTTTTATGCTTCATTAATTTGTTAAACTAATTTATTGAAGGGAGTAAATTATGAACATTAATAAGTTTAAAAAATCTATTGAACCATTGACTAGCAATTTCTTAAGTATTTTTGCTTTTGTTTCAGTCTTGGTTTTATCATTTAGTGTTGGCGCGGAGGATCATATGGCTAAAGAAATTCCATCTGTGACTCCCGAAGTTGCATACATACTAAATACATTTCTATTTCTTGTATGTGGATTCTTAGTCATGTTTATGGCTGCAGGTTTTTGTATGCTTGAAGCCGGAATGGTAAGAAGTAAAAATACAGCAGTAATATGCCTTAAAAATGTTGGTTTATTTTCAATTGCAGGAATTATGTATTTTCTAATTGGATATAACCTTATGTATGATGGTGTGGATGGAGGATTTTTAGGATCTTTTTCTTTATTTGATAGGAGTAATGAAGTTGACCTCGAAACAGGTTATGCCTCTGCGTCTGATTGGTACTTTCAAATGGTATTTGTTGCAACCGCAGCTTCAATAGTTTCTGGAGCATTGGCAGAAAGGATTCTAATTTGGCCATTCTTTCTATTTGTTGCAATTTTAACGGGTTTTATTTATCCGATTGCAGGCTCTTGGCAATGGGGTGAAGGTTGGCTAAATGAAATGGGATTTCTTGATTTTGCTGGTTCTACTTTAGTGCATTCAGTAGGAGGATGGGCAGCACTTTCTGGTGCAATGCTTCTAGGGGCTAGAAAGGGTAGATTTGCAAATGATGGTTCTATAAAAATCTTGCCGGGTTGTTCATTGCCAATGACAACTTTAGGTGTATTTATTCTTTGGCTAGGTTGGTTTGGTTTTAACGGTGGTTCTCAATTAGCTCTTGGGTCTGGTGCTGATGCTACAGCAGTTGCTAATATTTTTGTAAATACAACTCTTGCTGCAGCCGGAGGTGTCATGGCTTGTATGATAGTTAGTAAATTAACAAACAGTCATACAAATATTTCTGCGACTCTAAACGGTGCCATTGCAGGACTTGTAGCAATTACGGCTGAACCATTAACTCCAAGTATGGGGCAAGCCATAATAATTGGTGCAATAGGGGGCATCATTTGTATGTATGGAATGAAACTTCTAGATGAGCTTAAGATAGACGATGTTGTTGGAGCTATACCTGCTCACTTGTTTGCTGGTATTTGGGGGACATTAATTGTAGCCTGGACGAATCAAGACGCTACATTGAAAGTACAGTTTATAGGTGTTCTGTCTTATGGGATATTTACTTTACTAGTTAGTTTTATTGTTTGGTATGCAATCAAAGCTTTTATTGGCATAAGAGCTTCAGATGAAGAAGAAGAATATGGACTAGATATGAGTGAATTAGGCGCCATATCTTATCCTGACTTTACTAAAAAATAAATAATATCTCCCCAAAAAAGGGTCTACTTAATTAGGCCCTTTTTCCTAAAGAAAAATTTATTTTATTAATCAAGTGTTTATGATCAACTACCTGAAAAGTTAGCTGATTTATTCACAGCTTAGTGAAGTTAAATCAATTTTTTCAAGATTTAATAACAATGAATAATCAGGATAATCATACTTAAAGAAACTGGCAATACCTTGTTCATTCAAATGTACAGTTTGTTCAAATATTGGTGTTTGAATGTTATCTTTATAGTATGCCATTCTAATTTTTTTAAACTTGTTGACTACCCCTTTAGGTATTATTTTTTTTGACTCTCTTACAATCTCATCAGTAAAAAACACTGAGATTTTAAAGTATTTATCAGGAATTGTTCCTTCATAAACATTTCCTATAATCATTTTTTTTTGGCTTTGAAAGTTATCAATTATTTTTTCTAAAAATTTGTGAGGAAAAATAACATCATTAGAGAAGGTGATTGTTTTTTTATCTCTCAAATTAACAGTTAATTCATCATTTTTTTCAGCTTTTCCAATCGTTCTATCAATTAGTTCAGCATTTTCTTTGATCTCGAGAACAAAATCCATTTTTTGCCCGTCAGTTGATTCATTTACAGAGTAGTTAATTTCACTTAGTGTTCCAACACCGTGCGAATTCACAAAGCGAGTAACCATCCGTTGATTTGATATCCAGGAATTATTACAATTATTAATCCAGTCGACGTAAAGATTTCCTGATGCTTCATCAACGTATGTTTTCCCAGGAATTCTTGTTTCACCCGATTCAAACAAGTTAATACTATACTCGCTTTGGTAAGATAATAAATTATTCTTCGCATAGATATTATCAGCAAAAAAACAATAAATGATTGTAACTATTAAAATTTTGAAAAAAATGTTCATGGTGTCAGAAAATGTATTTACTATCATATTAGAAGATTTTGTATTTTAATTAGCATAGAATTGTAAACATAGTGATAAAAATTTTATTTTTAATCTTTTTTTTAATTTTCGTTACAGTGCTTTTTTTTGTGAGAAAATTCTCAAGCAGAAAAATAATAACTATTAATTTTTTTTTAATCATTTTTTTATCACTTTTTTTTTTAATTTTTTTCTTTTCAACTAATGATCAAAAAATTAGAGAAAATTATCATCCACCTACATTTGATGGTGAAAAAGTAATACCGGGTTTTTTTGACGATGAAGATAAATAATTTTTTACAAAGATGCAATTTTATTGATCTAAAAATCAAGGAAATAAAAAAAATAGAATATTTCATAAATAAAAATGGGGGTAAATTATTTATTGTTGGAGGTAATGTAAGGGATTTAATTCTAAACAGGAATATTTCTTCTAACCCAGATTTAGCAACTGATATTAAAACAAAATTGGTATTAAAATCATTGGATCAAGGCAAAATTAAATATTCAAAAGTAGGACTGTCTTTTGGTTCTATAGCCGCTAGAATTTCCAGCGTAGATTTTGATATAACTTCAATGAGAAAGGATATCAAAACAGATGGAAGGTGGGCTGAAATTGAGCCTACTGATGATATTTTAGAAGATGCGAGCAGAAGGGATTTTACAATAAACGCAATATATTGTGACACTAAAGGGAATTTGTACGATCCTTTGAACGGTATAGATGACTTGAGAAATTCAAGAGTAAAATTTATTGGTGAACCAGAGAAAAGAATTAAGGAAGATTATCTTAGAATTCTAAGGTTCTTTAGATTTACTTTTTTTTACGCCAGTAAATTAGATCCAGATGGTCTTAAATCATGTGAAAAACACAAAGGTAAAATAAAGATTTTATCTTTTGAAAGAAGAATGATGGAGTTAAAAAAAATCTTACTTCTAGAAAATATGGAGACAAAATCAAGGATATTAAATATTAGAAAATTTATTGAGGTGACTTTAGGCTGTAAGATTAACTATAAAGATTTTGAACGTCTATGCAAGATTGAAAGGTTTCTGGATTCTGTATGTTTCCAACGCAGAGTCAAGTATTTAATCGGGTGTAATAGAAAACCAAAAATACTGTTTGAGAAGATTGATAAAAAATTTAAAGAAAGACTGCAAGTAAAAGAAAGTTTTATTCATTATACTCATCAAGAACTGAATGCCATTCTTTATTTTTCTCACAAAGATTATGTTCTAGATCAACTGATATTTGATTATTTAAACAAAGTTATTTCTAAAAAGAAACTATCTAAGTTAGTTGAAATTGTTAGAAGATTTAAGAAAAAAAAATTTCCCCTCTCCGGTAATGACCTAATTGGTAGAGGTTTTCATCCGGGAAAAAAAATGGGTAAAACTTTGAGAAAAGTCGAACAATGGTGGGTAAAAAAAAACTTTATGCCAACTAAAGTGGACTGCATAAATTTTGTAGAGGATATGAATAGCATTGATTTACCAAGAAACAAAAGGAGGTAATGACATAAATATCGCATCTATATTACCATTTGTTTCAAGACCAAATTTAGTTCCTCTATCGTAGAGAAGATTGAATTCTGCATATCTAGATCTTCTGTGGTATTGCAACTTTTTGTCATAGTCATTCCAAGGTAAATCAATCGTATCTGATATAATCTTTTTGTAGGAACTTAAAAAAGTTTCTCCAACATTTTTTGTAAAATTCAGATCAGCATCCCAGTTTTTGGAATTTAAATAATCATAAAAAATTCCGCCTAAACCTCGTGACTCGTTTCTATGAGGCAAGAAAAAGTATTTGTCACACCAATTTTTATATTCATTGTATGCTCCAGGTTTATAATTTTCACAAATTAGTTTTAGTTGCTTATGAAAAAATTTTGCAATTTCTTTTGACTGTTGGGATTTTTTGTCCGTAGGAGTAATGTCTGTTCCTCCTCCAAACCAGTTCTTACCGGTAACAATAAATCTAGTGTTCATATGTATTGCAGGTATTTGTGGAGAGAATGGATGAATAACTACTGATAATCCTGATGCCCAAAATTTATTACTTTTTTCTGTTCCTGGAATTTTTCCTTTAAGATTTTCTGGAAATTTACCGAAGACCGTCGATATATTCACTCCAGCTTTCTCGAATATATGACCTCTAAGCAGACTCATCTCACCACCACCAAGGGTGCTATTTCCTTTCTTATCTCTAAACCACTTTTTTCTTTGAAACTTTTTCTTCTTTCTTCTTCCTTTATTTTCTATTTTTTCAATATCTTCACAAATTTTGTCTCTTAAACATTGAAACCATTTAGCGGAAATTTTTTTTTTCTCATCAATTTTTTTCATTGTTTTCAAATATGTATTTTTTATACTATAGTTTAAATAGGGAAATTTAATTAATGAAAAAAGAAGAAAATATAGATGAAACAACTGAGTCCCCAATAGATGGTGAGAAAAGGGACTTTTTGTTTGTTACAACTGCCGGTTTAGCCGTTGCCGGGGGTGTTGCAACTGCCATTTCACTTATCAATACAATGAACCCAGCCAAAGATGTGCTAGCTTTGTCAACCACAGAAGTTGATTTATCACCATTGGAAGAGGGACAGAATTTAACTGTAATGTGGAGAGGAAAACCAATTTTTATAAGACATAGAACAAAAGAGGAAATAAATGATGCAAATATAGTTGATGTTGAAAGATTAAAGCATAAAGCCTCAGATGAATCGCGTGTCAAAAATCCAAAATGGCTTGTGGTTATTGGGGTTTGCACTCATCTAGGTTGTGTACCACTTGGACAGAAAATAGGTGATAGCAAAGGAGATTATGGTGGATGGTTTTGTCCATGTCATGGTTCACATTATGACACATCAGGAAGAATTAGAAAAGGTCCGGCCCCGCTTAACTTAGAGATTCCTCCTTACAAATTTGTAAGTGATGACATAATAAAGATTGGTTGATTGTGTAATGGATAACATTGAAAAATCAGAAATAAAAGGTGTTTTAGGTTGGATTGACAGACGACTTCCTATATTTACATTTATAAATCATAATTTGAGAGATTACCCAACCCCTAAAAATTTAAACTATTTTTGGAATTTTGGTTCTTTAGCAGGAATAACCCTCGTAATCATGATAGTTACCGGGATTCTTCTAGCTATGCAATATACAGCTAATACAGATTTAGCTTTTGACAGTGTTGAAAGAATAATGAGAGATGTTAATAATGGTTGGCTACTTAGATATATTCATATGAATGGAGCCTCAATGTTTTTTATCATTGTTTATATTCATATTTTTAGAGGTCTTTATTATGGATCCTACAAGTCGCCAAGAGAAATATTGTGGATGCTTGGAGTAGTTATTCTTTTATTAATGATGGCCACTGCTTTTATGGGATATGTTTTGCCGTGGGGACAAATGAGTTTTTGGGGAGCAACAGTTATTACAAATCTTTTTTCTGCATTTCCAGTGATAGGTGATTATATAGTTACTTTTTTGTGGGGTGGGTTTTCTGTTGATAATCCAACGCTAAATAGGTTCTTTGTTTTACATTATCTTCTGCCATTTGTAATTGTAGGTGTGGTGTTTCTTCACCTCGTAGCTCTTCATCAGTTTGGTTCTAACAATCCTACTGGCATCGATGTAAAATCTGAAGGTGATACGATTCCTTTTCACCCATATTATACAGTCAAAGATTATTTGGGTTTGGGCTTTTTTTTAATTTTTTATGCAATTTTGGTATTTTTTGCCCCAAATTTTTTAGGGCATCCGGACAATTATATTCCAGCAAACCCTTTACAAACACCTCCACACATTGTTCCCGAATGGTATTTTCTTCCATTTTACGCTATTTTAAGAGCTGTTCCAGATAAATTGATGGGTGTTTTGTTAATGTTTGCAGCTGTTTCAATTTTATTTTTCTTGCCATGGCTAGATAGACACAAAATTAGGAGTGCTAGTTTTAGACCATTTTACAAGCAGTTTTTTTGGTTGTTTTTTATTGACTGCATTATTTTGGGTTGGTGTGGTGCAATGCCAGCGGAAGGTATTTACGTTTTAATAGCTAGAATTGCATCTGGTTATTATTTTTTATTTTTTTTGATTATTATGCCTTTTTTGTCTAAATTTGAAAAAATCTCTAATTTACCATCAAGCATATCAGCGGCTGTGCTGTCTGAAAAATTCGAAAAAGATTCTGATTAAAAAAATGTTAAAAAAATTAATTAATTTAATTACTCTAATCTCTATTTACCTTGTTTGGGTTTTTCCAGCAAATTCTGCTGATAGCGATGTAGAATTAATAAAACAAAATTGGCCATTCAGTGGAATTTTCGGAAGATTTGACAAAGCTTCCTTGCAACGTGGTTTTAAAGTTTATAGAGAAGTTTGTGCGGCGTGCCATGGTATAAGACATATATCTTACAGAGATCTTAAGGGAATTGGCTATACCAAAGATGAAATAAAAATAATAGCATCAGAATATGAGGTCATCGATGGTCCTGATGATGAAGGTGAAATGTTTTTTCGAGAAGGGAAAGAAAGTGACAAATTTGTTGAACCCTATGAGAACGCTAATTTAGCAAGACTTGCCAATAATGGGGCATACCCACCAGATCTTTCATTGATAGTAAAAGCAAGAGCAGGAGGTGTAGACTATATATATAGCCTACTTAATGGTTACAAGGAGTTTCCTGATGATTTTGAAGCTAGTGAGGGTATGTATTTTAATGAGTTTTATCCAGGGAATCAGATTGCAATGCCGTCTCCAATTATGGATGACATAGTTGAGTTTGACGATGGAACCGAAGCCACTCAGTCCCAAATAGCCAGAGATATAAGTTCTTTTTTAGCTTGGACAGCAGAACCAGAACTAGAAGAAAGAAAAAGTCTTGGAGTAAAAACAATTTTTTTCTTGGTGTTGATCACTATTATGCTTCTAGGTGTAAAAAGAAAAGTTTGGAAAGATTTGGAATAAGATAAATGGATAAAATTGATGTCGCTTTCATTGGTGGGAGCGGGTTATATAAAGTTCCAAATTTTAAAAAATATAAATGGATTAAAATCAAGTCTAACTTTGGAGGCCCATCTCCAGAAATTTGTGTTGGTAAGTTAAATAAAAGTAACATTGCATTTCTTCCCAGACATGGAAAAAACCACAATATTTCTCCCACAAAAATTAATTACAGGGCAAATATAGAAGCATTAAAAATAATTGGTTCTGAATGCATTGTTTCTTTGTCAGCTGTTGGGAGTTTAAGAGAAGATTATAAACCTGGTCATTTTGTTCTTGTTGATCAGTTTTTAGATCAAACATATTTGAGAAACAAAACTTTTTTTGACGATGATCTAGTAGTCCATGTTCCATTTGCTAGTCCAGTGTGCTCAAAATTAAAAAAATCTTTGTCAGATAGCCTTAGAAAATTAAAAGTAAAATTTCATTCTTCTGGTACTTACATATGTATTGAAGGACCACAATTTTCATCATTAGCCGAGTCACAGCTTTTTCGTTCCTGGGGATGTGATGTTATTGGTATGACTAATATGCCTGAAGCCAAGCTAGCTTTGGAGGCAGGTATTTGTTATGCATCTGTTGCAATGGTTACAGATTTTGATTGTTGGCATCCTGACCATGAAAGTGTGACTGTAGAACAAATAGTGGAAACCTTGAATAAAAACTCGAAAAAGGCATTTTGTCTTATTGATGAAATCTGCAAACATAAGAAATTTTTTTGTGACCAAAAAACAAAAAATTTATCTAGAGATTCTTTAATAACAAATTTGTCTTATGTTAAAAATTCAACCAAGAAAAAACTCTCAAATATTCTCGGAAAATTATGAAAGTAGGAAAAAAGAATTTTTCAACTTTATGGATGGATAACGGGAAGATAAAGATAATAGATCAGACGAAATTGCCATTTAAATTTGTAGTTAGAGAATTAAATTTAATTTCTGAATTTTGTGCAGCTATTAGAAAAATGCAGGTTAGGGGTGCTCCTTTGATTGGAGTAACTGCAGCATTTGGTTTTGCGACAGAAATAATGAGAAAACCTAAGGATTTAGATGTGGAGTTGGCATATTCAGAGCTTTTGAAAACTAGACCAACTGCAATTAATCTAAGGTGGGCTTTGGATTTAATTAAAAAAATAGTTTTTAAACTTAAACCATCTGAAAGAGGTAGAGTTGCCATCCAAATTGCTAAAAAAATTAGAGAAGATGATATTGCTAGTTGTGAGAAAATAGGTGAAAATGGATATTACATAATTGAAAAAATTTTTAAAAAAAAAAAAAGACCTATTAATATTCTTACACATTGTAATGCCGGATGGTTGGCAACTGTTGATTGGGGTACGGCTTTGTCTCCAATTTACAAAGCAAAAAAAAATAAAATCCCCATCCATATTTGGGTAGATGAAACAAGGCCAAGAAATCAAGGAGCTTTATTAACTGCTTGGGAGTTAAATCATGAAAAGATACCTTACACGATAATAGTAGACAATGCTGGAGGACATTTAATGCAAAGAGGAGAAGTAGATTTATGTATTGTTGGGAGTGATAGGACCACAAGTAATGGTGATGTTTGCAATAAAATAGGTACCTACCTAAAGGCAATATCAGCTTATGAAAACAAAATTCCATTTTACGTTGCACTACCTACATCAACAATTGATTTGAACTTAAAAGATGGAAAAAATATTCCAATTGAAAATAGAAACGTTGATGAACTTTCACACTTTAATTTTTTAAAAAAAAATAAGATAGAGAAAGTAAACACATATTTTAATGGAGCTAATATGATTAACCCAGCTTTTGATGTTACTCCATCAAGATATATTACAAGATTGATAACTGAAAATGGAGTTTGTATGCCAAACAAAAATTCAATAATGAAGATGATAAAAAAAAATGACAAAAGATATTAAAAAAAAAATTATATTTGCTTCCCAAAATCAATTAAAAATGGGTTTTAATATAGGCTCTGAAGGCAACATAAGTTTTAGGGATGGATCAAATGTTTTTATTACTCGCTCTGGAATTGAAATTTCTAAAATGAGTGCCGATGATATTTGTGAAGTTGACATTAGTGGTAAAATAAAAAATGATATGAAGCCTTCTACAGAAATTGATATGCATCTAATGTTATATAGAAAAAGAACTGATGTTAGTGCAATAGTTCATTGTCATTCTATGTGGGCGTCCGTTTTATCTTGTTTAAGAAAAAAAATTCCCTCATTCCATTATATGGTTGCAGAATTTGGTGGTATAGATATTCGATGTTCAAAATACGCTACATTTGGAACCAAAAAATTGGCAGAATTGGTTTTCGATGCCACAAAAAATAGGAAGGGTTGTTTGATTGCAAACCACGGCCAAATATGTTTGGGTAGAAATGTAGATGATGCAATGCACTTATCAAGTGCACTAGAAAAATTATCAAAGCAATATTATTTTTGTTTGGCTTCTAAACACATTAAATTGTTAAGCCGAGATCAGATGAAGGATGTAGTGAATTCATTTGCATCCTACAAAATCTAAACATTGAACCTAAACGTGATTATATCTCCATCTCTCACAATATAATCTTTTCCTTCGAACCTTAATTTTCCATGATCTTTGCAATTCTGCTCACCTTCAAATTTTATAAAATCATCAAAACTTATGACCTCTGCTTTGATGAAACCTTTTTTAAAATCTGTATGGATTTTTGCACCAGCATCAGGAGCAGATGAGTTTTTTTTACAAGACCAAGCCCTAGATTCTTTTATTCCTGAAGTAAAAAAGGTTACTAGATCTAAGAGACTGTATCCTTGTTTTATAAGTTTAGATAGAGAGGTTTCACAAAGACCAATAGTGCTTAAAAATTCTTTTTTTTCTGATTCATCTTCGATCAAAGAAATTTCAGATTCAATTGCAGCAGAAATATTGATTGTCTTAATGTTTTTTTTATTTCCATAATTTTCTACTTCATTGCTTAAAGAATTTCCATTGATTATAGAATCTTCATCCACATTGCAAACATAAATATATGGCTTTAGTGTTAAAAAGTTATATTCATTTAGAATTTTGACTGTATTCTTGTCAAAAGAGCATTCGCATAAAAAAACACCATCATTTAAATTTTTTTCTGCTAATTCCAACGTTGATATCAATTCCACATCAATTTTTAATCCTTTGTGTTTTTTTTTTAAATTTTCAATAATATTTTGAATTTTGGCAAAGTCTGATAGTAATAGTTCTGTTTCAATAATATGAATATCATTTAATGGTGAAATTTTATTTTCAACGTGAGTTACATCTTTATTTTCAAAACATCTAATTAAGTGAAGAATTGCATCAACGTTATGCAGATTAGAAAGAAATTTATTTCCCAACCCCTCGCCTTTGCTTGCACCTTTAACTAAACCAGCAATATCAACAAATTCAAGTTGGTTATGTACTGTATTTTGTGAGTTTGCTATAGATGAGATTTGCTCTAACCTTTCATCATTGACTTTAACTTTACCAATATTTGGTTCTATTGTGCAAAAGGGATAATTTTTAGACTCCGCAATTTGAGTGGAAGTTAAGGCGTTAAACAAAGTTGATTTTCCAACATTTGGCAACCCTAGAATTCCACAATTAAAACCCATAATTATTAATTTTTAGGTAAATTATTAATAAATGAAGATTTTTTTTTTATCACCAAATTTAGATTTTTTGCTATTGCCCTTTTAATTTGGTTTACGAGTAAAATTTCTGAATTACTAAATTTTTCAAGAACAAATATTTCTGCTTTAATTTTCTTTTCAACAAAAAAATTATTTTTTATTCCAAATTTAATTCTATAAAATTCATCTCCAAAAAATTTAATTATATTTTTAATGCCATTATGTCCACCATCACTGCCAGATGATTTAATTCTTATTTTACTAAAGTTCATATCCAGATCATCATGAAAAACTATTAAATCTGTGCTATTTTTTATTTTAAAAAAATTAAACATATTTAGAATTGGTTTCCCACAGACATTCATAAAACTTGTTGGTTTAAAAATTACAATATTTTGTTCGAAAATTTTTTTTTTGGAATATAAACCATCAAACTTCTTTCTAAAAGGTGGAAATTCATAGTAATTATGAACTTCGTCTATTATCTTGAATCCGATGTTATGTCGTGTATCTTCGTATTTATTCCCAGGATTTCCTAACCCAACAATTAGTATCATCTCACAAATTAAGGATCAACCCTTAGAATCGTCTTGTTCTTTACTGCTTTCCTCAGGTTTTCCTTTCTCGTCTTTAACTTCTTCTTTTCCTTCTTCAGTTTGTTCTGTTTCATCTGTTTCTTCAGTTTCATCTTCTTCTTTTACTTCTTCTTCAATCTGCATAACTGTTGGTGGGGCAATTGTAGCAATAGTAAAATCTCTATCTTTGATTGTTGGGACTACATCGACATCAATTTTTATTGAACTAATGTGAATGCTATCACCTATTTGTAATCCACTTAAATCTGCTTCAAGGAATTCTGGGATTTTGTTTACTGGAGTTTTTACTTCTACTTCATATTTTACTATGTTGAGAACACCACCCTGCTTGATTCCATCACATTCATTTTCATTTATGAACTTTACGGGAACGGAAAGGGTTACCATCGTATTTTCGCCAACTCTAAGAAAATCTAGGTGAAGTAAATTTTCCTTTACTGGATGAAGTTGCATATCTTTTGGAAGAACTTTATATATTTCATTTTCAACCTTGATTTCACATTGTTTTGAAAAAAAATTGGCATTGGAAATAGCCATCTTAATTATTTTTTTGTTAATAGTTATAAGTATAGGGTCTTTTTTTTCGCCATATATTATTCCAGGAATCTTATCATTTGATCTTAGATTCCTTGAATTTCCAGTACCGGAAATTTTTCTTTTTTCTGCAATTATCTGAACAATTTCACTCATTATTTTTTTCTATTACAAACTAAGCAAACAAACTCGAAACAGACCTATTCTCGGTTATTCTTCCTATCGCTTCCCCTATTAGGGGGGCTATTGAAAGTTGTTCAATTTTAGATGATTTCTTAATGTCATCTCTAGCCAGAATACTATCAGTTATAAACATTTTATCAATCGGTGATTTTTTTATTCTATCAACTGCTGGCGGTGATAATACTCCGTGTGTTATATAAGCGGAAACAGATTCAGCATTCTTTTGTTTTAATGCCTTTGCAGCATTAGTTAAAGTTCCAGCAGTATCGCAGATGTCATCAATTAGTATGCAGTGTTTTTTTTCCACTTCACCTATAATATTCATTACTTCTGATTCGCCTGCTTTTTCTCTTCGTTTGTCGATAATAGCAAGCTCACAATCTACTCTTTTTGCAATTGCTCTAGCTCTTACAACTCCTCCAACATCTGGAGAAACTATAATGAAATCCTTTCCACCAAATTTTTTCTTTATATCATCTATAAAAACTGGGGCTGCAAAAAGATTGTCAGTTGGAATATCGAAAAATCCCTGGATTTGACCCGCATGGAGATCAACCATCAACGCTCTATCAGCACCTGCTATGCTAATTAGGTTTGCAACTAGTTTTGCAGAAATCGGGGTTCTTGGCCCAGACTTTCTATCCTGTCTTGCATAACCATAGTAAGGCATTATAGTAGCTATTGATTTAGCAGACCCCCTTTTTAAAGCATCAATAACTATTAAAAGTTCCATTACATGATCATTTGCTGGGTATGATGTGGATTGAATTACAAAAACATCTTCTCCTCTTACATTTTCCTGAAGTTCAACAAAAATTTCTTTATCAGGAAATGTCTTTATTGTGGCATCAACTAACTTAATTCCAAGATATTTAGATATGCTTTCTGCAAGAGGGATGTTGCTATTTCCAGAAACTATTTTCATCTATTTAAAACTTTTATTAGTTATCTTTTATACCAACTAGACTAATTTGCCTACCACAATTTTCAATTCCTTGATTTTTGTAGTATCTATGACTAAAAAATTTTTTAGGATTACTAAAAGTATCTTGATTAGAGATGCTATAATTCAACACATTTAATTTCTGTAATTTAAACTCTATAAATTTTGAAAAATCAAAAAAAATTGAATTGTCCTTATAATGAATAAGTTTTAAGTAATCAGTGTGGTTTTTTTTTAAGACTTCAATAAAGTCCTTTCTGATATGGAACGATTTTTTTTTTAGATGGGGTCCAACCAAAAAAACCAGATCTTGAATCAAGTCACCAGAATTGATGAACATTTTAACAGTATTTTCAATTATTCCTAAAATAGTTCCTTTCCATCCTGCATGAATTATTCCAAAATTTTTTTTACCCAATATTATTATTGGCGCACAATCAGCCGTTAGTATTCCTAGCAAAATATCATTCCTATTTGTAACCATTCCATCACCATATGCAGGTATTTTTTTTTTGTTATCAATGAAAACAACTCTATTTGAATGTACTTGATTAAGCAGAATTATTTTTTTTTTTGAATTAATATAACTTTTTGCAATTTCACGATTTTTTTCCACATTTTTTTTACTATCTCCTTTTTTAAAAGCACAATTTAGAGAAAAGAAATTTCCTTTACTTGTTCCACCTGATCTAGTGCAAAAACAGAAGGAAAATTTTTTATCAATTTTTTTTTTTAACAAATCTTATCCTCTAAAAGCATCGATATTCATATTTTTATTAGTTATAAACAAACACTTTATCAAACCACCCATTCCTTTTGGATCAGTTAAACGATTAAATTGATAATTTAAGATGGACTGTGTTTTATTGGAATTATTATTTTTAAGCAATGTCATTAATCTTTCATTAATGCCGTAAAAAAACAAAAATTTCTTTTGCGAGATTGGTCCATAATTATATAGACCAAATGAGTTGGATTGTTCTTTTATTTTTTCAAAATCCACATGATATGTAATGTCGGATTCAAATACATTTTCTAAAAAATTGGCTTTCTTGGATTTTGAAATTACCTGTAGAGTGTCTATTTTTTTTTTAAGGTAAGGTCCATAGTCAAAAATTAAAACTCCTCCACCATAAATTTTTATTTGTTGAAAAATTTTATTTAAATAAAGATCAGTTAAGGGTGATGTTTCAATAACATCGCCATTAATTGATTTCGATTTAATTTCATTTTTAAAATTATTTTTTTGGTAAACAATTTTAAAAAATCCGTTTTTCACAGTTATTCTTTTTTCATACCAATGATTCTTTATCATTTCAAATTGATTGATTGGCAATGCATCAAAAAACTCATTACAAATAAAAAAATATGGCTCCTTTTTTAATCTAAAATTCTTAAGAATGTTGATTTTAATATTTTGGTTCCTAAATTTTTTTATTTTTTTTTTTTGTAATATTTTTTTTATTTGTGATTTGTCATACAAAAAAATATTGAGTTTTTTTTTTAAGTTTTTAGACTTTGTTGTTATTAAATCTTCAATCAAAGTGCCATTTCCAGGTCCCAGTTCACAAAAATTCTTTAGTTTTTGACTCTTCAACATTGTAATTATAAATATAGAAACGCATTCCCCAAACATTTGGCTAACTTCTGGAGATGTTATAAAATCAGAGCCAATTTTTTTTTTTTCGTAGTATCCAATTTCTCTATCATAAAGGCAAAAATGGACAAACCGGCTTAATGAAATGGATCCATTTTTGTTAATAATATCTTTTATTTTTTGAAGTCTTTCCATAAGTTAATAATAAAATTCCAACTAAAAACATTGGGATAGATAGCAATTGTCCCATTGTCAAATTACCTAAAATAAATCCTAAATGTTGGTCAGGTTCGCGAAAAAATTCTAATAGGAATCTTGCAGAAGAATAAAGAATTAAAAAAACGGAAAAAATATTTATTTTTATATAATACTTATTTTTATAAAAAAAATTAATAATAATGAAGATTATGATTCCTTCAAATAATGCTTCATAAAGTTGACTTGGATGTCTAAGAATTCCAGATTTTTCATACAAAACACCCCATTGCGAATTTGTAGGTCTTCCAATTAATTCTCCATTTACAAAATTGGCTAATCTGCCTAGAAAAATTCCTATTGGAGCACAACTTGCGACAAGATTTGACAGTTCTAAAAAACTAACCTTTTTCAATCTAGAGAAGATTATTGTTGATAATATTAAGCCAATCAGTCCACCATGAAATGACATGCCTCCTCTCCATATATAAAAAATTTCTTGTAGATTATCAAAATAGAAGTTTAAATTATAGAAAAATACATAACCTAATCTCCCTCCCAATATTACACCAATAATCGCCCATGTTAGAAAATCATCTATTAATCCTGAGTCCAATTTTATAAAGTTGTTCTTAATAAGATAATGTGAAAAAAATACACTAAAAATAAAACCAAATAGATAAGAAAGAGAATACCAATATACATTTAACCCAAACAATTTAAATGCAACAGGATCCAAATTATGTAAATATACGAATTCATTCATTATTGAGGTGATTCCTTATATAATCTGTAACTCCCTCTTCGAGAGATAAAAATTTTTTTTTAAACCCTGCATTTCTTAACTTTTGAATATTTGCTTTTGTGAAGTATTGATATTGTTTTCTAATATTATTTGGTGTGTTAACATATTTTATTTTTTGTTCTGCATTGCAATTTTTAAATACGGCTTTAGCTAGATCTTTGAAGCTTCTTGGTTGACCGCTACCAACATTAAATAATCCATCTATTTTAGCATTTTCAGCAAACCAACATATTATATCAACTACGTCTTTAACATAAATAAAATCTCTTAGTTGTTCTCCATCTTTGTATTCTGGATTATGAGATTTGAAAAGTCTGACTTCTGATTTTTTTTTAATTTTTTGGTATATTTTCAAGGCTATGCTTCTCATTTCGCCCTTATGATTTTCATTTGGTCCATAAACATTAAAAAATTTAAGTCCAACACATTGCGCAGGGGTTATATTCATCTTTGTCTTGTTTGCTACAAATTTATCAACAATATGTTTAGACCAACCATAAACATTCAAAGGTAAAAGTTCTGATAGATAATTACTTGAATCATTGTCGATAAAATCATTTTCTCCATTTCCGTATGTTGCTGCTGAAGAAGCATAAATAAATCTTTTTTTTTTTTTTACGCACCAATCCCATAGAAAAATTGAAAGATTAATATTGTTTTCAACAATGAGTCTTACATTTTTTTCTACAGTTGATGTGATTGCTCCTAAATGAATTATGAGTTCTATGGATTTATGATTTTTTTTTAAAAAATTATGTAAATTTTTTGGTGATACTTTCAAAATAGAATCACAGTTAAAATAATCTGAGTTTTCCTTATTTTTCCAATCTACTGAGACTATTTGTGTTTTTTTAGATTTAGAAAGATGGTTGACTAAATTTGAACCAATAAACCCTGCACCTCCAGTAACCAAAATCATATTAATCTCAATTGTTTTAAGTAATTTTTATAGTTAAGAAAGAACCTTCAATATAAGGAAACTTATTAAATAAGTTACCAAAACAAAACATATGGAATTTATTACATATTTTCTATTTCTATTTATAGTACTTTTTAACGATTTATGAAACCAGATTAACCAAATTATGAAAGATATGAAATAAAAAATTAGTAAGAAAATAATTAGTGAATCTTTAATCATAAATCAATATATTGTGTTTATTTTTAATTTGAATACTATAAGTTGTTGTGTATTTCACACTAATATATTATTATTACGTAATGGAATTTGACAGTCAAAAAAAAATTATTAAATATAATAATCCAATAGACTGTATAGAAGACTTTGTTTACAAATATGATGTTGACTTTTTAAGAGATTCCCCAAATGATTTGACACTAAATTTTAAAGGGTTGTGGAAGAATTATAACATTTCAATAAATTGGGATGAATTTAATGAAATTATTAATATAAGTAGTTATTTTGAAATAAAAAAAAAAAATATAAGTAACGAAATATATTCATTAATTTCTATCATAAATAAGAAAGTAAATTTAGGTTATTTTAATTATTGTACAAAATTACAAACAGTTTTTTTTAACTACAAAATTTCAGTAAAGGGGATTAATTTTCTGACCAGAGAACAGGTTGAGAGTTTTATTGATGTGGTTGCAAATGAATGTGACAAATATTTCCCAGTATTTTATGTTTTTATTCATAAAAAGCAGGATAGCAACTTTGCCTTAGATGCTGCTCTTGTTGATACATACGGTGAGGCATGAATGAATCTTTGATTTTAGGTTGTGGAAATCTTGGTAATATAATTCTTGATGGTTTCTCAAAAAAAGGAAAGAAGGTAATTGTTTTTGAAAAAAATAAAACAATAAAAAAAAATTTAAAAAAAAAAGATGTTTTAACGGTAAATAATCTTAAAGATGTTAAGTGGGAAAGAATTGAATATGTAATGATTTGCGTTAAGCCTATCGATTCAATAGGCCTGTTAAATCAGTTGAAAGAGAATATCTTACCTAATTGTAGCGTGATATCTTTTGTAGCTGGGTTAAAAATTAAAAAAATTAAATCATTATTAATTCAAAATATTAATGTATTTAGATTTATGCCGAATATCTTAATTGAGGTCGGAGAAAGTGCCACCGGAATTTTTACAGATTTAGTGGATGAGAAAAAAAAAATAAATCTAATCAAAGATTTTTCCTTCTTTGGTTATTTAAAATGGTTGAGCAAGGAAGATGAAATGGATCTTTTTACCTCATTATATGGGGGAGGACCGGCCTATATTTTTTATTTTCTTGAATGTTTGGTCAAAATTTCAGAGAAAAGTGGTTTAGACTCTGAAGCTTCAAGAAAATTGGTCATTTCCTTGTTGAATGGGACAAGCAAATTGATTAAAAAAGATAATCAAGATTTCTCATCTATCGTAGATAAAGTAACTAGTAAAGGTGGAACAACTGAAAAAGCTATAAATTTTTTTGAGGAAGACCAAAAGTTTTTTAAAATCATCAGTGAAGGCATTTTAAGAGCAAAGAATAGATCAATGGAAATTTCTAAAAAATTGGATTGATTCTAACTATCAAATATTATTGAAAAGCATGAACCCTTAAGTTTTTTGGAATCAGATAAGTTGATTTTGCCTTTTATTTTCTTTGTAAGTTCATTTGCAATGCTTAGACCTAGTCCAGATCCGCCTTGATTTAAGTTTCTTGAATTATCAATTTTATAGAATGGTTTAAAAACTTTTTCTTTGTGCCGTGGATGAATTCCCGGACCATCATCATCTAATTCTATTACTAATGTTTTAGATTTTTTTTTTGCTGATATAATAATTTGATTGCCATATCTAGAAGCGTTTTCAAACAGATTAAAAACAATTCTATATAGACTGTTTTTGTCTGTATTTAATGTTAGAGTTTTTTTGCATACAACTGAGATATTCTTATTTTTATATTTAGACGAATTAATTACTTCTTTTATTAGATCAAGAATATTAACTTTAGAAAACTTTTTGATGTTAACTTTTTCAGAATAATCAAGATATTCCTTTAGAAAAATTTGCATTGTTTCAACATCTTTTTTTATTGAATTGATTTCCGGTTGTTCCCTTAATAATTCTAGCCTTAATTTGATTCTAGTTATGATCGTTCCAAGGTCATGAGAAATTCCAGCCAAAAAACTGGTTCTTTGTGATATATAATTATTTATCCTCATTCTCATTTTCATAAAAGCATTTCCAGCCAATCTAATTTCCATTGCTCCTTCAGGTTTGAATTTTTTTATTTTTTTCCCTTGCCCAAAATCTTCAGCTGATTTAGCCAAACGATATATTGCTCTAATTTGTATTCTGAGAAACAAAAAAGCTATTATTGATAAAACTAAAGACGAAGAAATAATCCACAAAAAAAGAATTGTGGGAGTTTCACTTAATAGATATTTTCTTGGAAACTTTATTGATAATTTTTTACCATCTACTATTGGCAACAGTTTTACAGAATCTTTTTCAAATACAATATCTATTCCACCCCCAACTCTATTACTAATATTTCTGTGAATTCTTTTTTCAAAAAAAGAACTTTCTGTTAAAGAATTGTCATAAATTATTTTGTCAATGGAAAATTCAATGTTTAATGTTTTGGCAATTTCTTGAGTTTTTTTTAGGCCCTCCTTTTCATATTCATTAATTAGTAAGTTAACCTGATTAACTGCAATATTTGAAAATCTATTGATGATTTTTTCCCAATGCCTATCATAAAAAAAAAATATTGCTAAGCATTGAGTAAGAATTAATGGAAGAAAGAAAATTAGTAATAATCTAGGCAATAGTTTCTTTGGAAGAAATCTTTTAAATTTCTTGATCATATTCACTTACAAGCATATAACCTTTTCCACGCACAGTTTTTAGAAAAGATGATTTATTTGATGAAATCTTTTTTCTTAATCTTGTGACAGTGACGTCTATTGAACGAAGATTAGACTCAACATTAAGTTTTTTGGCAATTTCTTCTCTGGAAATTTCCTTGTTGAGGTTTTTAGATAATATTTCTAATAGATGTTCTTCAGAAGAGGTTAAATTGATATTGTAATTATTCTTTTTAAGCTCTCTTGTACTTAGATCAAACTCATATTCACCAAAATATGATTTTCTTAATGATTTGATTTTATTTACTCTTGGATTGAGTAATTTGTTCATTCTCAAAATAAGTTCAATGGGTTCAAAAGGCTTTATCAAATAATCATCACAACCTACATTATATGATTCAGTCTTTTTTTTAATTTGGCTGCTTGCCGTCAACATAATTACAGGAACATTTTTATTAAATTTTCTAAAATTATTTAAAAATTTAATACCACTTTGTTTGGGCATCATTATATCCAGTATAATAAGATCAAAAGTAAAAAATTTTGTAAATTCATCAGCTTCAAAAGCATCCTTGGCTATTGAAACTCTAAAATTTTTTTTTTTAAGATAAATTTTTAAAAGTTGCCTTATTTTATCATCATCATCAACACACAAAATATGAGGGATATTTTTCATTAATAGACAAATTTAAAGATCAAAGTATTTATTATTGATTTTACAATGTTATAGTATTTAAATTTTAACTTATAAGAAAAAATATGCAAATGGTCCCTTTTGATAAACGAGATGGTGTTATTTGGTTGAATGGCTCATATAGAGAATGGAATGAAACCAAAATTCACGTTTTAAACCATGGTCTTCACTATGGGAGTTGTGTGTTTGAGGGTTTGCGAATATATAATGGAAAAATTTTTAAACTTGACGAGCATATTGCTAGACTTTTTGAATCTGCCAAAATTTTAGATTTAACAATTCCGTTTTCTACTAAGGAAATAAAAAAAATTACCAATGAGATTACTTGTAAACAGAATATTTTAAATGGTTATATTAGGCCAGTAGTTTGGAGAGGCAGTGAAATGATGGCAATTTCAGCAAAAAAAGGTAGTACTAATGTTGCTATAGCTGCATGGACATGGCCGTCATACTTTTCAGAAGATAGATTGTTAAAAGGGATTAAACTGACAGTTTCAAAATGGGTTAGACCATCTCCTAATTCAGCTCCGACGAATAGTAAGGCGTCAGGGCTTTATATGATTTGTTCCTTGAGCAAACATCTTGCTGAGTCTAGTGGTTTTGACGATGCATTAATGCTTGATTATAGAAACTACATTGCAGAATCTACAGGTGCAAACATTTTTTTTGTAAAAGATCAGGAACTTTTTACACCAATTCCTGATTGTTTTCTTAATGGAATAACTAGACAAACTGTCATAGATATTGCCAAGATGCAAAATATAAATGTCAATGAAGGACATTTCAAAACTAATTTTTTATCCGAATGTGATGAAGCATTTTTAACTGGAACAGCTGTAGAAATCACCCCGATTTCATCAATTGACAAATATTCCTTTGAAGTAGGGAAAATAACTAAATTATTAATGAATCAATTCAAGAAGATTGTTAATTTATGAATTTTTTATTTTTTTCATATCTTCTTGGGTCTGTTCAACCCAATGAGATTTATTTTTAAAGTTCTCTTTTTTCCAAAAAGTAATTTTAATTTTTAACCAATCCACAACTGTTTCTATGAAAAAATAACTATCTTTTCTGTGTTTGCTTGCAACTAATAATAAAACTATATTCTCACCAGGAAATAAGTTTCCAAATCTATGCAATAGAAGATAATCATCAAAAAAACATTTTTTTTTTAGTTTGGTAATTATTTTTTTTGTTTGAGTAAAAGCCATTTTTTTATAATATTCTATATCTATACTTTCGATAGTCTTGCCATCACTTGATGGTTTAACCTTTCCCAGAAAAACCATAATAGATCCTGATTTAAAGTTTTTTTTTGAAAATAAACTTAACTCTTTTTCTGCATTAAAATCTTCTTCTTGAAATCTAATTTTCATCATCCACCCGTTACTGGTGGAAAGAATGCAACTTCATCACCATCTGTTACAAATCTGTCAAAATCAGCATATTCACAATTAATAGCGCATTTCAAATTTTTAGTATTTTCAAAAGCTTTTTTGTATAGATTGTTTTTCTGTTTAAGTTGATTGATAATTTCTTTTATTTTAATTTTACCTTTTATTTTTATAGTTTCTTCACTCTTTCCAATGGTTTGTTTTAGTTTTGCAAAGTATAATATTTTCAATTTAACATATCCTCGTATCTGAAAAATTTAAGCAAAGTTCCCTTTGAAACATTTGTTTTTTTTTCATCTATTTCAATGATTCCATCACTTTGACTTATTGATGAGATTATTCCTGAACCAGTTGTATTAAATTTTTCAAGAACTTGCTTGTTTTTTTCTAATTTTATGGATCCTCGTAACCATTCTCTTCTACCAATTTTTTTTTTCATTGAAAAATTGGCAGGTAAGATTCTTTCTATTATTTCATTTTTTTTTATTCCAGATAATTTTTTAATATAATCAATTACCAACATAAAAAAAGTCACTATAACAGCCACTGGGTTGCCTGGAAGTCCGATAAAAGGCTTGCCTTTTATCATTCCAAATGCAAATGGTCTGCCGGGTTTGATTGCTAATCTCCAAAAAGCGATTTTTCCACACTTCCTAAGTGTTTTGCCAATTTTATCCATCTTACTTTGGGAAACTCCACCACTTGTTAAAATTAAATCATATTTTTCAGCACATTTTAAAATTTTACTCTTTGACTCATTAAAGTCATCTTTTATTATACCAAGATCAAATGAATCGCATCCAATTCTCTTGATCAAATTAAGTAAAGATATTTTGTTAGAATCATATATGTCGAATTCTTTTTTTTTAGAGTTTGCTAATTCATTGCCTGATGAAAAAACACCTACCTTTAGTTTTTTTAGTACTTTTATTTTTTTTAGGCCTAATGATGATAATTGTGAAAGATCAACTGAACGAATTTTTTTTCCCTTTTTAAATGCAACTTTATTTTTTTTAATGTCTTCTCCTCTAAGTCTTATATTTGAACCTTTTTTTGGTATTCTAATGATTTGAATATGATTGCCAGAAATTTTACAATTTTCTTCCATACAAACAGTATCAATCTTACTGTCCTTAAAATCAAAAATATATGCTCCAGTATAGATTCTTATGGCTTCCTTTTCTTTTAATCTGCCCAAAAATGGTTTTCCTGGGAAAGATTCTCCAATAATTTTAAATTTTTTTGTTTTCTCACCCAGTGACTTGTGAGTAAAAGCGTATCCATCGACTGCAGCATTATGGTGCTCAGGAATATTAAATTTTGCATATATATTTTCCGCTAAAACTCTTCCTTCACATTGATTGATTCCAATGGTTTCTGTCTGGATTATTCTTTTAGCATTTCTAAGCATTATCTTTCTTGCTTGATTAACAGAAATTAGTTTTTCATTTGTGCTAAATTTTTCCATTTTTTGTATAATCTAATATGAAGTCAGCTATTTTTCTTGTTTCATTAAATTTAAATTTTGGCAAATCTATTTTAGATAGTTTTGTGAAAATTTCATCAAAGACTATAGCCTTGATATAGTCATCATTTTCACATATTAATGGTTTTGAATTTTTTTTTCTAACAACTTCCAATTTAGGTGTTTTGTTATGCTTTAAACCTTCTACAAGGATTACATCAGTTTTTTTTGAAATTTTTTTTATAATTTCATCAAATCTAATTTTTTTTGTTTGCAATGCACTAATTTGAGCCCATTTTTTTTCGTTGAAAATTATTACTTCATTTGAACCTGATTGTAGATGCTTAAAACTATCTTTGCCTTTTTTATCTATTTCAAATGTGTGATGTGAATGTTTTATTGATGAAACACAAATTTTTTTTTTTGTTAAGTATTTTATTATTCTGCAAGTTAGATCAGTTTTTCCACTGCCACTCCACCCAACAATTCCAAAGACTTTATTATTCATTTAAACAGTTTCAAATTTTTTCTAAAATAAATATATCCAGTGTAAATTGTAAGAATAGACGCGATAGTCAATCCAATGCAACCAATATGCAATATTAACATTGTTGAAAAATTATCTGCTACAATCAAAAAACCAAGAGATGTCATTTGTATAACGGTTTTCCATTTGGATAGCTTGGTAACAAGAAGAGTTTCTCTTGTGTTAAAGAAAAAGTCTCTTAACCCAGAAACCAAAATTTCTCTAAGTATTATTATTAGGGCAGGGTAAATAAAAAAACCATCAATTTTATTGTGAACGACGAGCATAAAGATTACAGCTACCACTAATATTTTATCTGCAATTGGATCAAAAAATCTTCCAAAGTTAGACTCTATTTCAAATTTTCTAGCTAGGAATCCATCAAGGAAATCTGAAAAGCAAGCTATAATGTAGAATAGAAGCGCAACCCAATGATGATTAACTGTTTCAGACTCCATACAAATTATTATTCCTGGGATTAATAAGATCCTAAGGAAAGTTAAAAAATTTGGAATATTATTTTTACTAAACAATTTTATTAAACTCCTTATAAATAATTATTGCAATTTTCTCTCCAATACCAGGTGTTTTTTTTAAATCCTGCAAACTTGCTGTTTTAATATTTTCTATAGAGCCAAAATAAGACAGAAGATTCGACTTCATTTTTTTCCCTACACCTTTGATACAGTCAAAAACAGAATTGTTCAATGATCGTGATCTTCTAATTTTCTGAGATGTAATTGCAAATCTATGAGCTTCATCTCTCAGTCTTTGAAGAAAAAACAATTCCTTATCTTTTGTATTGAAATTGTGGTAGTGGTTTTTTGAGTAAATAGTTTCATTTCCAGCATTTCTATTTTTCCCTTTGGCTATGCTAATTATATCAATGTTTTCTATTTTTTTTTCTTTCAAACTTTTGTATGCAACATTTAAATGTCCTTTGCCACCATCAATTATTATTAAGTTGGGCAGATAATTCTTCCATTTGGTAGTTAATGTGAAACGTCTATTTAACATTTGAGATAACATAAAATAATCATCATTCAATCTTTCATTATCTGAAATAATATTAAATTTTCTGTACGATTTTTTTAAAAAACTGTTATTTTCAAAAACAACCATTGCTCCTACTGGATTGCTTCCACTTAGATGACTATTATCATATATTTCAATCCTGAAAGGGAAATTATTTAGTCCTAAAATATTAGATATATTTTTTAAGATTGTAGAAGTTTCTTGTCGACTGATGGCATTGTCTTTTAGACTTGCAGCAATATTGTCTTCAACCATATTTAAAATAGATAATTTTTTGCCCCTATCTGGTTTTTTAATCTTAACAATATATTTTGTGTTTTTAGAGATTATGGACGAAACCACATTGATTTCTTTTAGGCTATGATTAATTAAAATCTCTCTTGGAGCAGTATTCTTTGAGTAAAAAAAAATTAAAAATTGACTAAGAATTATTTTAGGATCATCAATAATATTTTCCATATAGAAAAATTCTTTATTTCCTAAATTTTTGCCAGATCGAAAAAAAAATATTTGAATACAAAATTGTTCGTATTTCTTAATGCAACAAATAACATCAAAATTTTCACTATTATTTAAATCTGAATGGTTTTCATTAGAAATTTTGGTTAAAGCTTTAATTCTATCTCTAATTGATGCAGCCATTTCATAGTTTTCTTTTTTGCTTTCAATTCTCATTTTTTTTATTAATTCATTTTTGAGAAGTGAATTTTTTCCTTTTAAAAACATAATTGCATTGCTTACTAGATCTAAGTAATTTTTCTTGCTTATTAAACCTACGCATGGAGCACTGCATCTTTTAATTTGATACAAAATGCAAGGCCTCTTTCTATTGTTAAACTCAGCGTCAGAGCAACTGCGAATCAAAAAGGCTTTTTCTAGTTGTTTAAGAACATTGTCAACAGCATTGACATTTGCAAATGGACCAAAAAATGTATCATTTTTATTTTGTTTTCCTCTAAATTTCCGTATTCTAGGCCAATCACTTTTCTTACTTATCATTATATAGGGATAACTTTTGTCATCCATCAATCTAATGTTAAACTTTGGTTTAAGTTCTTTAATTAAATTGTTTTCCAGCAAGAATGAATCTAGTTCTGTAGGTGTTTTAATAAATCCTATATTGTAGGTGAGGCTGATGAGTGATTTAATTCGATATGGTTGTTTTGATGAATTAATATAAGAAGATATTCTTTTTTTAAGATTCTTGGCTTTACCAATATAAAGAGGTTTATTATTTACATCTAAAAATTTGTAAACGCCAGATCCACTTGGGAATTTACTCATAGCTTCCTTAATTATCTTTTTTCCCTTTTCGAAGTCATATAAAGTGTTTTTTAACATTGTAATTTACCTAAATGCTTGCTTTTATTATAAAAAATTGTCAAAAAAATACTATCCACTAAATCTGTGGATAATATTGTTAGTAATCTTTGAGTTTTTTAATTAATCGTAATATTTCTGTGACTTTTTACAAATTGATTAAAAATTAATCAATTTTATAAGTAATTGTTTTAATTGAGGAAAAAATATTTTTATACGTATGTTTTTTTCTTTTTTTAATAATCATTTTTTTTTGATTTTTTCTAGGTTAGAAAAAATCACTGTGAACAACTTAAAAAAAAATTAATCTTTAGAGAAATTTTTTGATTTTGAATGTGCCCAACCCAGACTTTGCCCAGAGTCTATGGTTAATATCTCACCTGTAACTGATTGATTTGAAATAAAATAATCTATTGCTTTATTTATTTCGTCTAGATTAATCTGCTTTTTCATTGGAGTTAATGAAATTTGTCTTTTAAATTGAGCTATAGTCTGGTTTTTACTTTTTAATGTGGGGCCAGGAGAAATTCCATTAACTCTAATTTTAGGTGCAAGAAATAAAGCCAAACTTTTAGTTAAGGTGTAAAGTGCAGATTTACTTATTGTGTAAGAAGTGAAATATGGAGTAATATTTTTAACTCGTTGATCAAGAATATTTATAATCATTCCTTTTTTCTGCTCTAAATGTTTTACAAAATTTTTAGATAAAAAAAATGGGGCTTTTAAGTTAACATTTATATGTCTGTCAAAAATCTCGTAGGATGAATCGTCTATTGTGTCAAAATCAAATGCTGATGCATTGTTGATCAATAAATCAACTACCCCAAAATTTCTATGTATTTTTTTAAAAAAATCATCAAATTTTTTTTCTTTTTCAAAATTAAACTTAAAGGCACTGAATTTAATTGTATATTTTTTCAATTGATTTTCTAATTTTTCAACTTCATTAATTGATTTGTTGTATTGAATGGCAACATTAATTCCTTCTTTTGCAAAATATTTAGCTATTGAAGCTCCAATTCTCTTTGCTCCACCAGTGATTAGAACCGAATTATATTGTTTCATTGATTAATAGTTCCTTCTTTTCTAACATTTTAATTTTATCTCTGATTTCAGCAGCCTTTTCAAAATCTAAATCTTCAGCACATTGTAGCATCTTTTTTTTTAAATCTTCTATAGATTGATTAGTTAAAGAATTTGTAGATTTCTGCAAAGAACTTTCTACTTGATTTTTTTCTATAGTTTCCTCAATTTTCCTATATGTAGATCTTGGTATTACATTATTAATTTTATTAAAATTTAATTGTCTACTTCTTCTGCGTGATGTTTCTTCTAATGCTCTAACCATAGAATTAGTATTATGATCAGCATATAGAATTACTCTTCCTTGTATATTTCTAGCTGCTCTTCCAATTGTCTGAATCAATGATACTTGAGACCTCAAAAAACCCTCCTTATCTGCATCTAGGATGGCAACTAAGCCGCATTCAGGTATGTCTAAGCCTTCTCTTAAAAGATTTATTCCAACTAAAACTTCATAATTGCCAATTCTCAAATCTTTTATTAACTCAATTCTTTCTAGCGCGTCTATATCTGAGTGCATATATCGTGCATTGACATCATTTTCTTTAAGATATTCGGTCATTTTTTCTGCATCCTTCTTAGTAAGTGTGGTAATTAGGACTCTCAATTTTTTTTGTTTAATTTTTTGGCATTCTTCAATTATATCCTCAACTTGATTTGAGGCTTTTCTTACTTCGCACACTGGATCAACAAGACCTGTTGGCCTAACAATTTGTTCAACAAAAACCCCATTTGTTTTTTTTAATTCGTATTCTCCTGGAGTTGCAGAAACATATATTGTTTGACCTTTGAAAGACTCCCATTCATTAAACATTAATGGTCTATTATCTTTGCAAGAAGGAAGTCTAAACCCGTGTTCAGATAGAGTTTCTTTTCTTGATCTGTCACCTTTAAACATACCTCTGATCTGAGGTATGGAAACATGAGATTCGTCTACAAATAATATTACGTCTTCAGGCAAATATTCAAACAAAGTGGGTGGTGGTTCCCCTTTTTTTCTTCCAGTAAGATGTCTGGAGTAGTTTTCAATTCCTGAACAACTTCCAGTAGCTGTTATCATTTCAATGTCAAAATTGGTTCTTTGCTCAATTCTTTGGGCTTCAAGATACATTTTTTCTGATTCAAAAAAATTAATTCTATCAATTAATTCATCTTTAATTTTTTCTACTGCTTTTTTTAGAGATGGTTTTGGTGTTACGTAATGGCTATTGGCAAATATTGTTATTTCATCAAGACTTTTGGATACAATTCCTAGAAAAGGATCAAATTCATCAATAGACTCAATAGTGTCTCCAAAAAAAGATATTCTCCAGG
>CAZAFN010000004.1:66634-79053 GCA_964484795.1 uncultured Alphaproteobacteria bacterium
GATTTATCTTCTAAATGAGATGGAAAAATTTCAATTAAATCTCCCAAATTTCTGAATGTTCCTCGTGTGTGCACTTGATCATTTCTTTTGTATTGAAGTTCAACTAACTTTTTTTTGAGTTTATCAACATCAAAATCAGTATTTCTTTTAATTTTAAAGGCCATAGAGGAATAGGATTCAACTGACCCAATTCCATATATACATGATACACTTGCAACAATTACCGTATCTCTTCTTTCTAATAACCCTCTAGTTGCAGCATGCCTCATTCTATCAATTTGCTCATTGATAGAAGATTCTTTTTCAATGTAAGTGTCAGTTCTAGGTACATAAGCTTCGGGAGTATAATAATCATAATAGGAAACGAAATATTCCACACAATTTTCGGGAAAAAAACTTTTCATTTCGCTATATAATTGTGCTGCAAGAATTTTATTTGGAGCAAATATTAGTGCGGGTCTTTGAAGTTTCTGGATTACGTTGGCCATTGTAAAAGTTTTTCCTGATCCCGTAACTCCCAATAATACTTGATCTGTTTTTTTGCTGGTAAGACCACGACATAATTTCTTGATTGCCTGTGGTTGATCTCCTGCTGGTTCATAAGAACTTGAAATTTTGAATGAATGATTAACCATAATTATAAAAATATTTTTAATTAATAAAAAATCTAATATATTTTTAATAATCTTTATATATAATCGAAAAATTGAAGTTTTAAATTTTTTTTCTTATTAGATGGCTTTAATTTCTAAAAGAATTTCTAGGTTCCAACCGTCCTTAACGGTCAAAATCTCTCAAAAAGCTAGAGAAATGGCTGAATCCGGAGTAAAAATCATAAGTCTGAGTTCTGGAGAACCTGACTTTGATACTCCTGACCACATTAAAAGAAGTGCTATTAATGCCATTAACGATGGTTTCACCAAGTATACACAAGTTGATGGAGTGGAAGAGCTAAAAGAAGCAATAGCAAAAAAATTTTCTAATGAAAATAAACTAAAATATAAAACAAGTCAGATTACTGTTGGTGCAGGCGGAAAGCATATCATATATAATCTTTTCATGTCATCCATTGATAGTGGAGATGAGGTTGTTATTCCTTCACCTTATTGGGTGTCTTATCCTGACATTGTTAGATTATGTGGAGGAAGACCAGTCATTGTCGATACGAAAATGACTGATGGTTTCAAAATATCTTCAGAGGCATTAAATAAAAAAATTAATAAAAAAACTAAGTGGTTCATTCTTAATTCCCCAGGAAATCCAACTGGGACAGTTTATACAGAAAAAGAATTAGAAGATATAGCTGAAATTTTACTAAAAAATCCAAATGTTTTAATTCTATCTGATGATATTTATGAGCACATTATTTATGAAAAAATTAAATTTAGAAACATTCTGAATGTTGAACCAAGATTGTATGATAGGACATTTATTGTTAATGGAGTTTCTAAAGCATTTTCAATGACAGGTTGGCGAATTGGATACGGTGCAACAGGTCAGGAGAAATTAATAAAATCTATAGCCAAAATTCAATCTCAGAGTACAACCAATCCTTGCTCAATTAGTCAGATGGCAGCCAAATTTGCTTTAGACGGTAATAAGATTTTTCTACAAGACTGGCTCAAAAAATTTGAAAAAAGAAAAGACTTCTTAATTGATTTTTTTAATTCAGTGGCAGGTCTAGAACCATTTATTCCTAATGGGGCGTTTTACCTTTTTGTTTCGTGTAAAGGATTTATATCTAAGAAGGATAAGGATGGTTTACTAATAAAGAATGATTTAGATTTTACAGAATATTTACTTAAAAAAGCTGGAGTTGCAGTTGTCCCTGGCATTGCATTTGGTAAATCACCATACTTTAGAATTTCTTATGCGACCTCTATGGCAGACTTGAGAGAGGCCTGCA
Organism: uncultured Alphaproteobacteria bacterium; assembly: GCA_964484795.1. GTDB lineage: Bacteria > Pseudomonadota > Alphaproteobacteria > Methylaequorales > Methylaequoraceae > CAZAFN01. The sequence continues at coordinate 68,541 of CAZAFN010000004.1, forward strand.
ATCTGATTTCTAGTGCCTTAAAAAATTTTAATTTAAAATGAAAATACTAATTTATGGAGTTGGAGGTATAGGAAGTTTCATTGGTTCTTTCCTAAAAAAAACTAATTTTGATCTTACTTTTATTGCTAGAGGAACGAGGTTCCAATCTTTAAAATCTAATGGATTGTCTTTATCAAGTTCTTTAGGTGATTTATATTCCAAAGATATTAAGATTAAAACGACACTTGAGGTTGGTGAAAAATATGATGTAATTGTAAACACCGTAAAACTTTATGATTTTGATTATGTTTTAGGTGAAATAAAAACAAAAATTTCAGGTAATTACATTCTTTTACCATTTCAAAATGGGATTTATGCAGAAGAAAAGATTAAAGAAAAAATAGGTTTGGATAGAACTTATGGAGCTGTTGCACAGATTTCAGTTTATTTAGATCATAACCAATTGGTAAGGCATGTTGGAAGATTGGCAACCTTTTTTGTGGGATCTTATGAGATGAAAAAAAAATTAAAATTAATCAAATTTTGTAAAGAATGCCAAAAGGTTGGGTTGGATATGAGGTATAAAGAAAATATTAAAGAGAAAATATGGGAAAAATTTATTTTTTTGTCTGCATATAGTGGAATTACTACATTAACTAAAAAAACTATAGGTGAGATTTTTGAGGACAAAATGTTAAAAGAAAAGTTTATTTTAGCAATGAATGAAACATATATTTTATCAAAATCCTTCAATGTTCATTTTGATAATGATCCAGTGGAATTTTGGTTATCCAAGATAGAAAAAATGCCATATGATATGACTTCGTCGATGTTCTTAGACTACAAAAAAAAAAAAAAAATTAAACTTGATTGGCTATCAGGGTTTATTTTATTTAATTCCAAGAAGAAAAAAACTAAAGCAATAGTTCATCAAGAAATAGTTGAAAAGATATGTGGTGCTAAATAATTTTTTTTTTATTTAAAAAATTTTCTGCTTCAATTGCACCCATACAACCCATTCCTGCAGCAGTTACAGCCTGCCTAAAAATTCTATCTGTTACATCTCCGGCTGCAAACACACCTTCAATGCTAGTCGTTGTTGAATCGGCGTTTGTTTTTATGTAACCATCATCATCCATCTTTATGAATTTCTTGAAAATCTCAGTTGCTGGGCTATGACCAATGGCAACAAAGAAACCATCTACATTAAGTTGGTTTTTATCCTTTTTTTTAATATTTTCAATCACAACTGAATCGAGACATTTTTTTTTCTTATCACCTATTATTTCTACAACTTTGCTATTCCAAATGATCTCAATATTTTTTTTTTGCAATAATCTATCTCGAAGAATTTTTTCCGCTCTTAATTCATCTCTTCTATGAATGAGTGTTATTTTTTTACACAAATTTGACAAAAACAATGCTTCTTCTACGGCAGTATTTCCTCCACCAACAATAGCAACATCTTTACCTTTAAAAAAAAAACCATCACATGTGGCACAGGCTGAAACCCCAAATCCTCTAAAATCGTTTTCTCCTGGAATATCAAGCCATTTTGCTTTGGCACCAGTTGCAATAATAATTGAAAATGCGTAAATCTCTTTTTCTTCGGTCTTAATTTTAAATGGGAAATTATTGAAATCAACTTCTTTCACAAAATCATTTTGAATTCTTGTGCCATATAATTCAGCTTGTTTTTTCATTTGCTCCATTAACCAGGGGCCTTGAATTGGGCTTTCAAATCCTGGATAATTTTCAACATCCGTTGTAATGGTTAATTGTCCTCCAGGTTCAAGACCAGAAATCATTAAAGGTGATAAACCAGCTCGGGACGAATAGATGGCAGCTGTATATCCAGCAGGTCCTGAACCAATTATTAAAACGTTTTCTGGCTTTTTCATTTTTATGAAAAACTTATTGAGTTTATTTGATATTCCTTCACACCATTTGGTGTTGTAACTTCAAAAACATCGTTTACAGATTTGTTAATCATTGCTTTGCAAAGCGGTGCAGAGATAGAAATTAAATTTTTTTCAATATCAGCTTCGTCAGCCCCAACAATTTTATAAGTGTGTTTTTGATTAGCACTTAAATCGGTTACTACAACAGTAGCGCCAAATGTAACTTCAGAATTATCTAATGATGATACATCTATAACTTCTGCCCTATTTATTTTATTTTCTAATTCCCCAATTTTTCCTTCAATAAAACTTTGTTTCTCTCGTGCTGCATGATATTCAGCGTTTTCTGAAAGGTCGCCATGCTCTCTAGCTTCAGAAATTGCTTTAATGACGTTTGGTCTTTCAAAGTTTTTTAGTTTATCTAATTCCGATTTAAGTTTTTTTAAACCATCGGATGTCATAGGAAATTTTTCGTTCATAATATTGAATTATACTTAATTTATAAATTTAATTCTATTGTTTATAGAATTCTTGGAGAGGTTTAACTTGAAGTTTATTATTTTTGATAAAGTTTATTCCAGTAACAGCTACTTTCGCAGCAGAAATAGTTGTAAAATAAGGTATTTTATTTCTTATAGCTGTTCTCCTAATTGAAAAACTATCAGAAATAGATTTTGATCCACTAGTTGTATTAATTATGAGGTGAATTTTTTTTTTCTCAATTAAATCCACAATATGTGGGTTTCCCTCATTAACTTTTTTAATAACATTTACATTTATGCAGAATCTATTTAGAAATTCTGCAGTTCCTTTTGTTGCATAGATATTGAAATTTAATTTCTTTAAGACTTGAGACATAAGAACAATGTTTTCTTTGTCTTCATCTCTAACTGAGATAAAAACAGAGCCTTTATTTGGCAGTTTGTTTCCTGCAGCTATCTGAGATTTCAAGTAAGCCATTGGAAAATTTCTTTCTATTCCCATTACTTCTCCAGTGGATTTCATTTCAGGCCCTAGAATTACATCTTCACCAGGGAATCTATCAAATGGGAAAACAGATTCTTTCACGCAGATATGTTTAAAATCCATTTTTTTTAAACTAAATTTTTCTATTTTTTCACCTAACATTATTTTAGTAGCAATGTTAGCTAAAGGAGTTCCAATTGCCTTGCTTATGAAAGGTACAGTCCTACTTGCTCTTGGATTTACCTCAATAACAAATATTTTTTCATCCTTAATCGCAAGTTGAATATTGATAAACCCAACAATTTTTAAATTTAGTGTGATTAATTTAGTGATTTCTTCAATTCTTGAAACTAAGTTCTTGGGAATAGATTGAGTTGGCAAAGAGCATGCTGAATCTCCTGAATGAACACCTGCCTCTTCAATATGTTCTAGAATTCCTGCTATAAAGACTTTTTTTCCATCAGAGATTGCATCAACATCTATTTCTTTTGCTCCTAATAAAAACTCATCAATTAAAATTGATTTATTATTTATTATGAAATTTGAATTGAAATAATTTTTTAATTCAGATTGATTGTTAACTATTCTCATTGCTCTTCCACCTAGAACGTATGAAGGCCTAATTACAATTGGAAATTCAATTTTTTTAAGTGCTTGATTTGCTTCTTTTAGATTAAAAACTATGGCACTTTTGGGTTGGAGAATTTTTAATTTTTTTAATAATCTGCTAAATCTATCTCTATCCTCACATAAATCAATTGATTTGAAAGATGTTCCAAGAATTTTGATTCCAGATTTAAAAATGCTTTCTGCTAATTTTAATGGTGTTTGACCTCCTAACTGGACGATGACACCAAGAAGATTATTTTTGGAATTTTCAGCATTACAAACTTCCATTACTGATTCAAAATCAAGGGGTTCAAAATACAGCCTATCAGATATGTCAAAATCAGTTGAAACTGTTTCGGGGTTGCAATTCACCATAATTGATTCAATTCCCATTTCTTTAATTGCAAAAGAAGAATGAACACAACAATAATCAAACTCTATGCCTTGCCCTATCCTATTTGGTCCACCACCAATTATTATTACTTTTTTTTTTTTGGTTATTTTTGTTTCATTCTCAAAATATTCATTTTGAGAATTGCAGGTCCATGAAGAATACATATATGGGGTATGAGACTTAAATTCACCTGAACAGGTATCAATATTTTTAAATGAAGGAATTAAATTATTCTTTCTTTTAAGGTTATTTAATTTTGTTCTTTTAATCATGTTAAGTTCAATTATTTTCTCATCAGAAAAACCTTCTTCCTTCGCCTTAAGATACAAATTTTTGTCAAGATTGTTTTTTATAAGCAACTGCTCTGTATTAATTATTTCTGCAATCTGTCCAATAAACCATAAATCATAATTTGATGCCAAAGCAATTGATTTAATTGGGATTTTTTTTCTTATGCTCTCTGCAATTATTAAAAATTTGTTGGGAAGATTTTCTTTTAGCAGAGATATTAGGTCCGTTCTATTTTTCTTTGATAATTCAGGCGTTTTATCTATTCCAGAAAACCCAACTTCGAGACTTCTGATAGCCTTTTGAAATGATTCCTTAAAATTTCTTCCAATTGCCATACATTCTCCAATAGATTTCATTGCTGTACCAAGCTTTTCTTCAGTAGCGTTAAATTTTTCGAATGTGAATCTGGGAATTTTTGTGACAATATAATCAATTGTCGGTTCAAACGATGCTGGAGTAGTTTTGGTGATATCATTATCTAATTCGTCTAATGAGTATCCTACTGCTAGCTTTGTAGCGATTCTAGCAATTGGGAAACCCGTTGCTTTAGATGCAAGTGCTGAAGATCTAGAAACTCTAGGATTCATTTCAATTACTATCATTCTTCCGTTGATAGGGTTTACGGCAAACTGAACGTTTGCACCTCCTGTCTCAACTCCAATTTCACGAATAACACTAATTGCATAATTTCTCATTTTTTGAAATTCTTTGTCTGTAAGCGTCAATGCGGGTGATACAGTAACGGAATCACCAGTGTGAACACCCATTGGATCTACATTTTCAATAGAACAGACTATTATGCAGTTATCTTTTTTATCTCTGATTACTTCCATTTCATACTCTTTCCAACCAACCAATGATTCTTCAATTAAAACTTCATTAATTGGAGATAAATCCAAACCTTTTTTTACAATTTTTAAAAAATCTTTTTTGTTTAGAGCGGCTCCACCTCCAGATCCACCCAAGGTAAATGACGGTCTTATTATTAAGGGAAATGTAAAGTCTTTGCTGAGTAAATTTGTAGCTTTTTTAAGATTATTTACTACGAAACCTTTGGGAGTTGGCAAACCAATCTTATCCATCGATTTCTTAAATAGCTCTCTATTTTCAGCTTTTTCTATTACTTTTTCAGTTGCTCCTATTAATAGTACGCCAAACCTTTTTAAAATTTTTTTTTTTTTAAGTTCAATGGACAAATTTAGTGCAGTTTGCCCTCCCATAGTTGATAACAAGGCATCTGGTCTCTCCTTTGAAATTATTCTTTCTAAAAGATTCAAATTTAGAGGTTCAATATATGTTCTGTCTGCTAAGTTAGGATCTGTCATTATGGTTGCAGGATTTGAATTAACTAAAATAACCTTATATCCTTCTTCTTTAAGCGCCTTGCAAGCTTGAGCGCCGGAATAGTCAAATTCGCAAGCCTGACCTATCACAATTGGACCTGCACCAATTATCATAATTTTTTTTATGTCTGTTCTCTTAGGCATAATTAATTATTAGCGATTTAAATTTTTCGAATAAATAACGACTATCCTGTGGGCCTGGAGATGATTCAGGGTGATATTGAACGGAAAAAAAAGGTTTATTTTCAATCTCAATTCCAGCTATGGTCTTATCAAATAAGGATGAGTGCGTAATTTTTATGTTTTTAGGAAGACCTTTTTCTGAGACAACAAAACCATGATTTTGGACTGTTATTTCAACATTCTTAGTTGAGTGGTTTTTAATTGGATGATTAGCTCCACGATGGCCGTGATGCATTTTTTCAGTTCTAGCTCCAAAAAGTAGCGATAGTATTTGGTGGCCCAAGCAAATACCAAAAGTTGGGACATTTAATTTTTTTAAATTTTGGAGTTCTTTCTTAAATTTGTTAAATGTTGCTTTGGGATCACCAGGTCCATTTGAGAGAAAAATTCCTGCAGGATTTAGAGAAAGAATTTTTTTATATGAAAAGTTAATTGGAAACACTATTACATCATAATTTTTTGATTCTAAAAGTCTCAAAATGTTTTTTTTTATTCCAAAATCAATTACTGCAATGAATTTTTTTTTAATTTGATTTATATCCAAATAATTCTTTTCTCCATTTTTCCATCTATATGTTTTTTTTGTGGAAACTTTTGAAGCAAGGTCTAAATTTTTCATTTCAGGAAATTTATCTAGCATATCTTTTAAAACTTTAACATCATCAAATTTCTTCTTGGGAAAATGTATTATTCCTTTGCAAGCTCCTCCATCTCGGATTTTTTTGGTAAGGACTCTCGTATCTATTCCAGTGATACAAGCTTTGTTATTTGATTTTAACCATTTATCAAAATACATTTCTGATCTAAAATTTGAAGGAGCGCTTATTTTATTATTAATAATACAAGCAGATGCAAAAATTTTTGAACTTTCATAATCTCTTTTATTGGTGCCAACTATACCGATATGAGGAAAGGTAAAGTTTATGATTTGATTATAATATGAAGGGTCTGTAAGAATTTCTTGATATCCGGTAATTGAAGTATTAAAACAAATTTCACCTAAGTAGTTTCCGTTTGATCCAAAACCAAAACCAAAAAACAAACTTCCATCGTCTAGAAATAAAAGGCAATTTTTTTCATTGGTTCTAATTGAATTTTTCATCTGAGAAATAATATACTTTGATTTCATTAATTTCCAATAGTTGTAAATTAAATTAATATAGATTTATTGATTTTTCGAATCATTTTAGATATGCATTAGATATATTTTATGGAATCATTAAGAGAAAAGTTGAAAAAAAGTCTGGATCAAAACCTTAAAAATAGGGATGAGATTGGGACAGCTACGTTGAGATTGGTTATAGCAGCCATAAAAGATCATGATATTCAATTTAGATCCGACAAAAAAGGAGACTTAATCTCAGATGAAGAGATTTTAAATCTGTTGCTAAATATGATCAAACAGAGAAAAGAAAGCGTGGAGATATACTCTAATGCCGGGAGAGTGGATTTGAAAGAAAGAGAGGAAAAAGAAATTGAGGTTATTCAATCATTTCTTCCTCATCAGATTACATCGACTGAGTTGGACAAGATTATAAAAAACAGCATAAAAGAGTTAGAATGTTCATCAATCAAAGATTTAGGAAAGTTAATTAATTTTTTGAAGAAAAAATATCCCGGTCAGTTAGAAATGAAAGAAGTCGCAGAAATTGCAAAAAAAAATCTTCAATGATTGATAAAAAAAACTCAATTGAAGATATATTAAATGAATTTAAAAATAGAGCTAAGCTATCAGATTTTATAGGTCAATTTGTAACGCTTACTCAAAGGGGAAATTCTTTTGTTGGAAAGTGCCCATTCCACAATGAAAAAACAGCCTCTTTTAGTGTTAGTGATGATAAGGCGCTTTTCTATTGTTTTGGATGTAAAGTAGGTGGAAATGTAATTAATTTCATATCTAAGTACAAAAATTTCTCATTTCCAGAATCACTAAAATATTTGTCAAATTATCTAGGAATAGATTTTTCTTACGATGATAAACAAAAGGATGTTTACTTGCGTTTATATGAAATATTAAGAGTTTGCAATGAATTCTTTCAATATTGTCTTAAAAAAAATCAGGTTGCTTATGACTACATTTTTAACAGAATTTCGAATTATGAACTACTGAAGAAATTCAATGTTGGGTATTGTCCTGGTGATAAAGATTTAATTGATTTTTTGAATAACAAAGGCTTTTCGTTAGAGGAAATAGAAGAATCTGGACTTTTAATCAAAAATAAAAAAAACGATTTTTTTGGAAGATTTAGGAATAGAATAATTTTTCCTATTTATAGCTTTGGTAATAAGATTGTAGGTTTTGGAGGAAGATGTATAAGAGGGTCAAAAGTCAAATATATAAATTCTCAAGAGAATCCGATTTTTAAAAAAAGTGAAATACTGTTTGGACTTTGCCAAAATATTGAAAACATAAGAAAAAGCAGAGAGATTTTTCTAGTTGAAGGCTATTTGGATGTAATTTCGTTATTTAAAAATAATATTAAAAGTGCAGTTTCACCGTTGGGAACAACTCTTTCAAAAAATCAAATTTCTAAAATGTGGAGTTTGTCAGATACACCTTACATTTGTTTTGATGGAGATGAAGCTGGGACAAATTCTGCAAAAAAAATTTCAATTAAAGTACTTGAGTATTTGAATCCAGGTAAATCTATAAAATTTTTGAATTTGCCTATGGGTTATGATCCAGATAGTTTTGTAATGGAAAATGGAGAGAAAGAATTTTATTCTCTAAAAAAAAAATCAAAAGATCTTTCAGAAATTATTTGGGAAATAATTTTAGACTCAATTGAAGATCATACACCTGAATTCTTCGCTTTTATGGATGAAAAAATAAAGTTCTTTTCTTCCAAAATTCGAGATAAAAAAGTTTCTTCGGAATACTATAAATTTTTGAAATCTAAAAAAGAAAAATTTATTTGGGAGAAAAATAGAATTTCTTTTAAGAAAAAAGAAAAGAAATTAAAGCAATATGAAGAAAAGAATCTGAACGAAAAAATGCTGATTGGTTTTTTATTATTTGATGAAGGTTTCTTAAATGAATTTCAAGAAGAAATATCATTGATTGAACTTTCAGATCCTAAATTAGAGAACGAAAAAAAACAAATTTTAGAAGATTTTTCCACTAGTAATTACGGAAGAAGAAATGAATATTTAGATTTTTTTAAGAAAGAGAACTATAACCTTTACCAAGAGATTGTAAAATTAAGAACTACCCACTTGAAAAGTTTAGATCTAAATGAAAGAAAAACCTTATTTAAACATACAATAATGAATTTGAGGTTACCTAAATTAATTCAAGAAAGGGAAAATCTTAAAAAGGAAATTTTGAATTGTGGAGACAATTTAAAATTAAATAAGTTAATTAAAGAATTTGATGAAACCTCAAGTGAAATTAAAAGTATAAGAAATAAAGAACTTGAATAATATTCATCTAATATTCATTTTAAATATGTAATAAGCTTTTATTGATCTAATGAGTGACAAAAAAAAAAACACTAAAATCAAAAAAGAACTAATAGAAGAACCACTGATTGATAAATCAATTGAGTCTCTAAAGATGTTAATAACTAAGGGGAAGAAGCTTGGTTTTTTAATTAGAGACGATTGTGAAGAAGCTCTTAAAAATGAGAACTTTGAAGATAAAGAAGAGTTTTATTCTAAGGTTGAGAGTTTAAACATTCAAATTTTTGATAGTGACAATGAGGAAAATTCTACTGAAGAAGATGAAAAATCAGCGGCAATACTAAATAAAAATAAAGATAAAGATAAAGAGAAAGATGAAGATACTGGTAGAACGGATGACCCAGTTAGAATGTATCTTAAAGAAATGGGTAATGTTGAACTTCTTTCTAGAATCGGTGAAATTGAGATTGCCAAAAGAATAGAAAGTGGGAAAAAAAAAACATTAGATGCGTTTGCAGAAAGCTTTATTTCAATGCAATCAATTTATAATTTTTATGAAGAATATAAAAATTCTGAAAGACAATTAAGAGATTTCATTGATTTAGATTCAACTTTCAGGTCGGTGAATGGTGAGCACGATGAATTTGATGATATTACAATAAAAAATGAACAGATCTTTGATGATGAGAATGATGATGAAGAAAATGAAGAGAAGGATGGTGATGAAGAATTAGCTTATGATTCAGAAAATAACGAAGAGAATAATGAAATTTCTGATTTGTCTATTCTTGAAAAAGAAGAGAATCTAAGACCTCTGATAATAGAAAACCTTGAAAAATTTTCAAAGTTATTTAGAAAACATAAGAAATTACGAAATGATTTTCTTTCCCTAAAATTTTCTAATAAGAAAATTGATGAGAAGTTAGTGAAGAAAATTCATAATTCACAACAGTTAATATCTGATTTAATTCATAATTTATTTATAAATCAATCACGTATAGATGATGTTGTTGAGATACATAAAAAATATAATTCTAAAATTATGTTTGGAGAAAGAAAGCTTAAGTTAATTGCAGCAAAAGTCAAAATAAATGAAAAAGAATTTTTAGATGAATATTTAAAGAATTCGGTTAATAAGAATTGGTTAAAGAATGTATCCAAAAAAACCAATAAGAAATGGTCATTGTTTGCAAAAAAAGAAGAAACCATTGAAATAAGCAAGGGTTTCAGGGAAATTATGTTGTCATCATTGATGACAATTACTGAAATATCTTATATTTCTAAGTTAGCTAATGGAGGGGTGATTGAATCAGGTAAAGCTAAAAAGGAAATGATTGAGGCTAATCTTAGGCTTGTAATATCAATTGCTAAAAAATATACGAATAGAGGATTGCAGTTTTTGGATTTAATTCAAGAGGGAAATATTGGCTTAATGAAGGCAGTAG
>CAZAFN010000005.1:0-66511 GCA_964484795.1 uncultured Alphaproteobacteria bacterium
TTCAAAATCCGTTGAACTTCGGTTCATGTCCGTTCGAGTCGGACTAGGGGTACCATCGCAAAATTCTGGTATAAAAATTGCTCATATGCTGAATGACTAATAATGCCCAAAAATTAGACTGGAGTGGGATTGCATTATTAGAATACTTAATTTCAAAAAAAACCTTCAAAGATAAATTCATAGCATTAGATATCGGTGGTGCATTAGGATCTCATACAAGTATTATGAGGTCATATGGTTTATCTGTTGATATAATTGATAAATATGAAAAAAATGCTGCATTCATCGCAGATTTTAATAAACATAAGTTTAAAAAAAAATATGATTTAATTTTTTGTTCTCACGTTATAGAACACCAAAGAAATCCAGGACTCTTTCTTGATAAAATTTTTGATTCTCTCAAAGATGAAGGGGATTTAATTATTTCAGCTCCAAAACATCCTGCGGAAAGATTTGTTGAAGGACATATATTGTCCACTATTTTACCTGTTTTTTTACAGATGTTAATATATGCTGGATTTGATTGTAAAAAAGGTAAAATGATTTCACTTTTGGGTATTGAAAATTCATTTATTGTAAAAAAGTCTAAAAATTTCTCATTAGAGGAAAGAGATGCGACTGGATATAAATGGACAAAAAATCACCAAGATCGTTCGCCAATAGAATTAAGAGCAGGCTATGAGATTCCAGCTACTACTTTGCATTTAAACAACTGTGAAATATTCAAGATATATGAAAAAGAATATGAAGAAAAAACAAATTCTGCCACTGGATTAATTTTCGATCCTCCTAAAAATTATAAAAAGAGAAACGTGAGTTTTTTGCTAAATACCTTTAAACAATTTTGTTTATACGATTCAGATAAAAATCTTTTAGCTAATTTCAGTAATGATTATGTGCGTTTTAATATTTAAAAAAAGTAGTTATTAATCCAGACAACTTAATTAACTTTACTTAAAAACCTAATCCTACCCACCCCCATTGATTTCTAGGATGATTGCTTTAACATTCATAGGGATAATCTTAGAGATTTTGAAAAAAGAAATTGATACAAATTAAAAAACTCAATGTAGTCAAGGGTTCTAGACCTAACGCAACTGATTCAAAATCCGTCGAACTTCGGGACATGTCCATTTGAGTCGGACTAGGGGTGCCATAAAACTTTTTAGAATTTAAGATTTAATAATTTTGAAAGTAAATTGTCGTCAGGAATTTTTTTGAGAAAATTAATTATTATATGAATTTTTTCTCTAGAACTTTGAATTTGTTTTACAGCCGCAGACAGTACTTCAACAAAATTATTAATACTTAATTTTTTATTTTCCTCGAATAATTGGCATACAAGAAGAAAATTAGTTAATTCTATAAAAAATATTACTTCTCTTACAGAATCATAAAATGAATTTTCTGAAATTATAAAATTTTGAATATTTTTAATAAATTCATTTACAAAAAAGTTTTTAAAAATAAATTCATTTTCTTTCTTAAAACTGTAAAATTTCGTTCTGTAGATAATGTCAAATTTCTTTTTGAATTCTTTTTCAGACAAATCAAAGTATTTACTTGTAGCTGCAGACTTTTTACAAATTTCTTGATATCTTGTATTATCTGGGAAATTTGAAAAACAAAGTTTTGCTAAAAAGTTTGTTTGAATTAAAGGAGAATTCTCTTTAATTTTTTTAACTTCATTTTTTGAGTAAGGTTGAGATGATTTTTTATTTTGAATCATTTTATTATATGAAATTATTATCTGTTTAAGAGCACCATAGAAAGTAATATTGCTACTTAATAGAAGGAATATGCCTTCAATGTATTTTAAAAATTTCTCTGGTAGATTTTTAGAAATTTCATATGAGTGAATATTATTTGAATTAAATACATTAGGTAATTTATTTTTCTTCAATGTATTAATTTTTAAATTTGATTTATTTAAACACAATTTTGCCATTTCAGGACATGACAACTCACCCGCAATAAAACCAGTTTTATTAAATTTTCTTATTATTCTTGGATAGGTTGAACAACCTACTGATAAATTCTCTTGTCCCAATAAATTGTAAACATTACAAAGCTTTTTCTCATTTAAAAAGGGACAACAATTGTTATGATTAATTAATCTTCCGTAGGCTATATTTGAATTTAAATTCCTTTTAACTAGATGATTTCGAGAAATGGATCTAATTTTTTTGTTAGTGGAATGTTCATATTTTTGATAAGTTTTTTTATCAATTTCTACATTCCAACCTATGCAACAAGAATCAATGCAATCTTCTCCAACACATTTAAAATCCAGCATATACTCTGGGACAAAAAAACTTGAACTTTCGAGATCCATTTAATATTTTCGCAATATTAATGCCAAAATTTAAATTAAAAAACACCATTTTAGAAACTCAATTTAGTCAAGGGTTTTAGACCAGGCGCAACTGATTCAAAATCCGCCGTTGTCTTTCGGGATATGTCGATTTGAGTCGGACTAGGGGTAACACTTTAAAGAAATTTAGAAATTATTTTTTTTGTCACTATTGTCACTGTTAATTACTTAAAATTCATATTAAAATTTATTAAGTAATAACTGATTTAATAATATGTTGGAAAAAGTTAAAAAGTACTATCAATTAAAGAAGTACAATAAGGCAGAGATAATTGCTCGAAGAGAACTTAAAAAATCGCCAGGAATATTAGAATATTATTATTTACTTGGGCTCATTTACTATTCACTAAATAAATTAAATAATTCTCTTAAATATTTAGATATGTTTCTAGAACATAATCCAAATCAAATTGATGCTTTAATTGCCAAGACACATTGCCTTAGGGCAATGAACAAAAATGATGAAGCCATAAACATTCTAAACAAACTATTGAATTTTGATTTTAAAAAATCTGATATTTTTCTTTTCCTTGGTGAGTGCCACCTTAAAATCTCTCAAGTGGAAAAAGCAAACTCATTTTTCCAAAAAAGTTTAGAATTAAATTCTTCTAAGATTAACTTATTAAATGTTTATAAAATTTATAATGAATGTAATTTTCCAGAAAAGGCGTCAAAATTATTAAAAGAATCGTCTTTCTTTAAAAATGATGACGAAATAACTTTGAAATATTGTAACGATCAAGTAATTCATAATCTCCTTAATTATGAAGAAACTTACACCATTTTATCTAAATTCGTTCAAGATAAAGTAGTAAGTTCACAAATTTATAATCTTTTAGGTATGTGTTCTTTATTCCTAGGAAAAATTGAAGAAGCAAAAAAAAACTTTTTAGCATCCGTAGATTTTGATTATACCGATGCAAACCTTTCTTCTTTGTCAACATACATTTCCTCTTCATATTATCAACTTGCTCAAATGAATTATAAATTTGATGAAAACACTCTAGACAAAATTAAAAATTTGCTTGGTAAGAATATTAATATCAATAATAAATCTTTATTAGGATATGCATTAAGCAAAATTTATTACAACAATGAGAACTTTTCAGAAAGTGCGAAGTTTCTTAAAATTTCTAACAAAAACATTTATAAAAACATAATTCTTCCTCGAGGTTGGACATTTGAAGATGAACTAAAGTTATTTCAAAATTTAAAAAAAATTTATCATTCTATTAAAAAATCAAAAATAATCTCAAATTTTGAAATCACCCCCATATTTATTCTGGGAATGCCTAGGTCAGGAACAACGTTAGTTGAGAATATTTTAAGTCAATCTGATTGTGTTCAACCGACAGGTGAAAATGGTTTTATTTTAAACCAAATTTCTGAGGAAATTCCTAACATAAAGAAAAGTAGCATTGAAGATTCCACCTTAATTTCCAAAATAAATAGCGACTTGATTTTTAAATATTTTGATTTTTTATCTCCTAAGAAAAAGTACTTTACAGATAAAACGCCTTTAAACTTTTTAGCCATAGGCATAATTAAAATACTTATTCCTAACTCCAAAATTATTTATTGCAAAAGAAATATGAATGACAATCTCCTATCAATGTTCCAGCAATTTTTTCATTCCTATAGCTTTGATTTTTCGTATGATTTTAAAAGTCTTAAAAAATATTATGACTTACATACTGAAATTATTAAATTTTGGGACTCTGAAAATATAAGTTTCTTTAAATTAAAATATGAAGATCTAATTACCAATAAACAACAATACATTAACGACTTATGCTCTTTCATTGGAATAAATTATTCTGATGAAATGTTAGAACCTCATTTGAATAAAAGATATGTCAACACAGCTAGTTCATTTCAGGTAAGACAACCAATTAACTCTAACTCGGTAAATAAGTGGGACAAATTTAAAGAATTTTTTTGACAACAATCTAATTGGCAATTCATAATTTTATTCTAAGATCGCAAAAGTACAGACCAGAAAATCAAAGTTACAAGCAAATTTATTATTTTTTCAATAACGTTGAATTTTTCTTTCTAAGTGCGTCTATCAATGGATCTATTTCTCCATTTTTTATGAATCCACTAAATTCTGATTTCCTAGTTGCCACCTCACTTATTGAACCATTTAGCAGTACATCAAAAACCTTCCACTTTCCGTCTTTAACAGTTAACAGGTAATCGATTGAAACTTTCTCATTTTCTTTAAGAACTAAATTCGTTTTAACCTTCATATAGTTTTTTCCAAATTTTTTACTTTCTCCGCTTTCAAAGTCTGGTTGTTTGATCTTAATAAATCTTTTGATGTAACTTTTCGCAATGAACTCCTCAAAAACGAGTAACATTTCTTTTTGTTTTTCTATTCTGATGTTTTCCCAAACATTTCCAATGATCATTGTAGTCATTTTTTCAACGTCTAAGGTACTTCTAATTAACTGCACAATTTCTTTGTAATTGCTAAAGTTTTGCAGACTTATTTTTTTCAACCCGGCATGTAGTTCCAAGATTGTATTAATTGCATCTTCCTTAATGACTTGAGCCTTTGGATTCAAATCACTAGGTTTCTTTGCAACCGGTTTGATGGTAGGTAAATCCAGTTTAGGTTCTATTTTGGAAATTTCTTTAGAAGCAGGATCTACAATTTCTGGTTTTACATAATTTGTTGATTTGTCTGCATGAATTATCGAATCAGTGTGTTCTTCAACCGAGGAGGTTTCTTCTGGGCCTTCATTCTCCTCTTTGTTAATTACGTTGTAGCAAGTTTTAATAGCAACTAACATCAGTATGAATAAAAAGACTATTAGATAATAATTTCTTTTTTTAAATTGTGAAAAAAAACTAAATACTAATTTCTTCATGATTGATCTTTATAATTCGAAATTCATTCTTCATAAATTACTAGCAAATTAATTGAAAGTAAGATTAAAAAATATGCCACTGGCGTTAGATATCTGAAGATTTTGTCTAAACTTTCCACTAGCCTTCTCTTTTTAGAAATCAATGCACCTACAGCAACTGTCTGAATTACGGGAATACCTGAAAAAAAATATGACACTAGAATGGTTATATCCATTAATGTCAAATAAGATAATCGAGGCAAGTCTTTATCAACAACAAAATTATAAGCTATCAAAGACAGCAAACAAACTATACTAACTGTTATTCGACTCTCAATTTCCCTTGGGTTGATCCAAAACGTTGACCAGGAAATTATTAAAATCAGTAGAATCGGAAGAAAAATTTTTGTTAGATAATAAGTTGATTCTCTCTTAATCGCTATAGCTACATATTTATCAAAAATATATACGTAGTTTATTAATTCTACATTTCTTTGATCCATCGAAGTAACTCTTACATATTTCCATTCTGGATTAGGTGGAAGGTCCTTAACACTTTCAAAAAACCTTTTATATGCAAAATCAGGAAAAATTATATCTTCAAAAACTAATCCTTCTTCTCCTGGAATGGGTTCAAATCCAGATTCAAGAATAAATTCTATATACTGCTCATCAAAAGGAAACTTTTTGAATCTGAAATCATTCTTTAAAATTCCTCTTGAACTTTGAATGTTTTGAATGAAAGAAGAACCAAATATTTTTTCAAATTTATTTTCGTCTTCATAACTTCCAGGTTGAGAATAATCGAGTCTAACATCATTAGAATAAACCTCTGTAGAAGAAAAATTTCTAATTCCTACCCGTGGGTGGTATAGATTGTTTTCTTTAAAAAAAGAAAGAGGTATTTCACAATAATAATTGTAATTTGTGGCATCTTCATAATTTATTTCTTTATATTCAGTCCAAACTTCATGCATTATTTTTGTAATTCTGTCATCGATCCAATTTTGGTGCATGTTAATTGCAAGGTCTACCTGGGATTCTCTTGATTTGATTTGATTAATTGTCTTAACTATGATTTCAACATTAACCGGATTATCGGAGTACCTTTTTTTTTTTAAATATATGTGTTCATCCCCTATGACTAATTTTACGTCTTCCTTCTCTGATAATTCATAAAATATTTCTTCATCTGACATTTCAGCAGTATGTTTTGAATTTATGGACTTTATTGGTTCTAGCAATACATCAGCACTTATGTCTTTTTCAAGTAATTCTTCGTAGAGATCTGGATGTATTTTTCCTAAAATTGCTTCATTGTTTTCTGAACGTTCAAGAGATGAAACTTCAAACTCAAGGTCATCAATATCATCAAATTTTCTTTCATCTTTTACTTTGAAAGGTGTGTAATATTCTAATTCGATTCCATGATATTCCCAAAAACTGTCATTAGGACTGTCTAAGTCAGAATTCTGTTTCAATTTTTCTTCAAGAATTTCACATTCATCAAAACCATCATAAGCTAGAAGATTAAGCTTAAAAAAAACAATTAGAAGAAGTAATAAACTTTTTTTAATCATCAACTTCTGATTGTAAAAGTTTATATTTCTTTAATAAATTCATAGAAAATATTATCAAATAAGCTAGAAGGATTAAATATAAAATACTCTGTATAGATACTAAAAAATTATAGAGCGAGTGAAATGCGATTGGGATTAGTAAGCTTAAAAACAAACTCTTTTTATTGTTGTTAAATTTATAATCACTAAAATAAAAACCCATAATAACCCCACAAAAACAATGCAAAGGTATTGCTGAAAATGATCTTAATGCAGCCGTTATATAGGAATCATAAACATTCTGTGTATTAAAAAAAACATACTCAAAATTTTCCAATGTAGCAAATCCAAGTGATAGGCATACTCCGTAGACTATTCCATCCATCGGCTCATCGTAGTGTTTGTGATTATTTATATAAAATATAAAAAATAAAAACTTAAGAGTTTCTTCTGTGAAACCTGCCAAATATGCCTGCTCTTCAAAATCTTGAATAACAAAAATATTTAAGTATCCAGCTGGAAAGCAAATCAAGATTCCCAAAAGAAAAATCTTTAAGATTGATGAAGCTGGTTCTCTAAACTTGTCTGATTTAACAAAAAAAATTAATAGGAAACATGACGGTAAAATGGTCATTAGAAGCAAATCAAAGTTTTCAGTCATAAATTTAATGTTTAACAAAAAGGTTATACAAAACTATACTATATCCTGTGAAATTTATTAATTCCATTAAGTATAGTTTTCAAAATGCATTTTCTTTGGATGGAAGAGCAAACAGATATGAACTTTGGGTTTTTTACTTATTTTGTTTTAGTTTAGCATTTATAGGTGTCCTTCTTGATATCATCTTATTTGGGGAGGAGGAATTTGGACCTTTTTATGTCATAGCTTTAGTTTTGACCATAATACCATCAATATGTCTCCAGGTAAGAAGAATTCATGACATCGGTTTTCACGGAGCAGCTTGGTTTCTTTTATTTATTCCTTTTGTAAACATTGTAGCTTTTTTCATATTCAATTTAAAGCAAGGCGATAAGTCAAACAACAAATTTGGCCCCCCACCGGTAGACCTTTATAAGAGTAATTCTATTGCACTTGAAAAATCGATTGGGAAAATGTCAAGCAAAGTTGGTAAAAATGTAACCCAGATTTATAAAGACCTAAAAGGAAAAAAACTGAACCCAGAAGATATAGAGAATGAACTTAAAAAAGTAGAAGAAATGTTCAAAAGAAATGTTATCTCTAAAAATGAAAGAGAAGATTTAAGAAAGAAAATCCTTGGGATTTTGAAAAAATAGATTTTGGCAACTCATTAAAACAGCTAATTTCAAATTACCTTATAATTGACAATTTTAATTTTAAATATCTATAATTTTGTATGTCTAATTGGGAAGTTGTTGATGCACGAAAATGGCAAGACAAATACAAGTCTGACGATTACAAACCTGAATTAATCTTTAAGGATTCTAATTCCAAGGAAAGCGCTTTGTTTTCTCTTAGTTTCTTCTTAATGATTATGGCATCTGAAATATTATTCAATCAACCATTTAGTAAAAAGATTGGAATGGTCCACAACCATTTTTACAAAAAATTGTTCAAAAAAAAATATGAAAAAATTGAAAGAGTTGAAACCAATTCATTTGCATTCAGCTTGTTTTTAATTTTGCACAAACTTTTAAAAGAAGAAAATACTCTTACTGATCGCATTAAAGACATTATCATCTATGCGACTTGTCATTGGTCCAACATACTGAAGTTGAATGAAAGTGAGCATCAGAAAAAATTGGCGATTTTATTTGCAATGTGGAATGAGAACAAGGATTTGGTTTTATCTTATAGGAATGATTCAATCATTGATCTAATTTTTTCTTTGTATAAAAGTTTTGAAGTAGGAATAAGCAATAAGAAGATAATTGAGAAAAATATTGCCGCACTTGATTTCTCAGTTAGCAAAGCTAACAAAGAATTTAGATTTGATGTGTTGAATGAATTTAGGAAGAAAAGGTTTTAAAACATTTTTTTTTCTAAAATCATAGAAACTAATTGACTTTTTTCCATTCCATTTTATTTGAGAAATTTATTTGATTGTGCAAGAATTCTGCTTGACAGGTAGTGTCAATTCCATCGACAAAAGAAAACACGATACCGTTTGAAAAACTTTTAGCAACTGCTTTAACTTTTTCATTTGAATCATATACCAATGCCGAATCAAATGGATATTTTTTAATTTCATATCCATTTTTGTATTTGCCTGCTATCTGTTCAATATTGTTTTTCTCACTTTCTCGGTTAAAAAATAATTGAGCTATAGTTCCGTGGTTTTTCAATGACAATGTTCCAACAAAATATGGCGTTACATTCTCTAATTTGCTTGAATTAACTATTTCCATGTATTCTTCTACATCTCTTAATAAAAGTACAAACCTGTAATTAGTTGCTCCTAGATTATCAAGACATTCTTTTAAATTATTAATGTAACTAGTGCTTATTCCGAATCTTTTTGAAAAATCTTCTTTAGATGGTGCAAATTTCACAAGATTCTCCTGAGAGTTTGAAATTACAAACGTCTTTTGGATAAAATCATCCCTTATAAAATCTAAAAAACGTTTCCATAAATATGCATACTTATCTTTGAAATTTTGGTAGGTAGATTGATCAATCAATAATTCTTCGCCACTCTTCTCAAAATCATGAAAAAGCCATATTCCATTAATGCAAACAGCGTCTTTTTGTGAAATAGATTTCTTTAATAGACTCAATTCATTAACAGATGGTTGAAAAGCCTTTCCATCGTCATTTTTAAGTGACCTTAGTACAAATTCTTTCGTCACAACATTCCAATCATATGGCATGGAAACATCATTGGTATTTTCAAGAATCTCAATGGTAAACTTAGACTGGCATGAAAAACCAAGCGAAATGTAATTGTGTGGCAAATTATTCTTTATCATATAAATATATACCAAAAGTATGATTTAAATATTCTTATTATACTTTTAAGTGCAATATTCGTGACAAATGTAGAGTTTTTAAAGTCTAATGCCTTACAACAATTTTTTTTATTAATCGAATGTTAGGCATACCATTTATTTTATTTTTTGATAGTATTAACTCTCGTAATTAATTAACAGTGGAGGGTTGATTTAATGAATGAAGATAATGAATGCGGATGTGGCCGATCTCCTACAGGAAAGTGCATTGGATGGCATCTTTTGAGTGAGGAAGAATATAAAACAAAATTGGCTAATTACGAAAACAAAAAAGATTCAGAAAAATAGTTTTGAATTTTATTGTTTAAACATCATTTAAAAAAACAAGAAAAATTACCCCAAAGACGATCAAAAACTGAATGATATTAAAAATCATTATCATTGACAAATCTAATTTAATAACTACATTTTTTATATAGTTAATTACAAGGAAAGTGTTTATGAAAAGTTTTTTTTATTGTTTGTTTGTTTTATTCTTTGTGACCAGTGTAAACTCCGCTGACTTACAGATTGAAATGTTGAATAAGAGGGATGATGGTGCTCGAATGGTGTATAGTCAAGAAATAGCTAAAATTGATGCTGGGCAGACCATTGAATGGGTCGCCAAAGACAAGGGGCATAATGTTGAAATGATAGTTGGTCCTGATGGTGCTGACTTGCCAAAAAAAAGTAAGTTAAGCAAAAATTTCTCCATGAAATTTGATGCTCCCGGAATTTATTTGTACAAGTGTACCCCTCATGTAGGACTAGGAATGATAGGTATTGTAGTCGTTGGAGGAGATAGTTCAAATAAAGAATCCGTTGCCAAAGCAAAGTTATCTGGAAAATCAAAAAAAAAGAGAAACAAACTACTAGAAGGAATTTAGTTTTTAAAAATTAAATTCTGCTTTTTTCTAATACGGCAACTTGCTGGCACCCATTAGGAATTTATCTACGCAATGTGCAACCTGTCTTCCCTCTCTAATGGCCCAAACTACTAGAGATTGTCCTCTTCTCATATCACCAGAGACAAAGACTTTGCTTAGATTTGTTTTATAGTCTGAGTCATTAGCATGAACATTACCCCTATCATCCAGTACCAATCCTGAATTTTCAATCAACTTATCTTTTATTGGATGCAAAAAACCCATGGCAAGCAACACTAGGTCTGCCTGAAGTGAAATTTCTGAATCTTTTCCGCGCATCTCACTCATTTCCATCTTACCATCACCGTTTTCATCCCACTGAATTTTCTTAAGTTTTAATCCCTTAACTTTCGTCCCATCACCTTCAAATGACTTTGTGGCCACACTCCAGTTTCTCTCAACCCCTTCTTCATGAGAAGATGAAGTTCTTAACTTTAATGGCCAATTAGGCCATGTCAGAAGCTTGTTTTCCTTGACTGGAGGTTTTTCAAGTATCTCTAACTGCGTAACTGATCTGGCTCCTTGTCTATTGGATGTTCCAATGCAATCAGAACCAGTATCACCTCCGCCTATTACCACAACATTCTTGTTTTTTGCAGAAAGTCTTTCATCAGCAGGTAATTTGTCACCCTCACATATTTTATTCTGACGAGTTAGGAAATCCATAGCAAAATGAACACCTTCTAGTTCTCTGCCGGGAATTTTTAAGTCTCTAGGTTCTTCAGAACCACACGCAAGAACAATGGCATCAAAATCTTTTTCTAATTCTTGGATTGATAGATTTTCTCCAACTCGAACATTACATTCAAAAACTACTCCCTCTTTCTCCATTTGAATGATTCTTTTATCAATATAATGTTTTTCCATCTTGAAATTAGGAATCCCATATCTTAACAAACCTCCAATCCTATCATTTTTTTCAAAAACGACGACCTTATGTCCGGCTCTAGCAAGTTGTTGGGAACAAGCCAAGCCTGCCGGACCAGAACCAACAACAGCTATTTTCTTATTAGTCTTTTCTATATTGGACTCAGGAACAACCCATCCTTCTTTATAACCTTTGTCTATAATAGATTTTTCAATGCTTTTTATATTAACTGGACTATCTTCTATGTTTAACGTACAGGCAGCTTCACAAGGAGCCGGACATATTCGACCAGTAAATTCTGGGAAATTATTAGTGGAATGCAAAACCTCTAGAGCAATCTTCCAGTCTTTTTCATAGACCAATCCATTCCAGTCAGGAATAATGTTATTTATCGGACATGAGTTGTGACAATAGGGTATTCCACAATCCATACATCTTGCCGCTTGCTGGTTTAGAGCATCATCAGACAAAGGTAGGACAAACTCATCAAAGTTGTTTATCCTTTTTGTAGGGGAGATTAAATTGTTCTCAACTCTATCATATTCCAAAAAACCGGTTACTTTTGCCATAATTTTTCATCCTCTGAACTAGTCTCTGAATGTTTTGACTTTTGTAATGCATTCTTAAAATCAATTGGCAGAACTTTTACAAACTTTTTTATATTCTCGTCAAACTTATCCAGAATCAATTTTGCCTTAAATGAATTTGTATAATTAACATGTCTATTTAACATTTCCTTGATTCTTAATTCATCATTTTCCAAAAGTGAGTATTTGTCAAAAATTTTCTCAGGATGATTAATTATTGATTTTTTAATTTTCAAAACCTCAACCATAGAAAAATTGCACTTTGATTTAAATTCTTCTTGCTCATCATATACATAGGCAATTCCACCACTCATTCCTGCCCCAAAATTCACACCTGTTTTGCCTAAGACCATTACAATGCCACCGGTCATATATTCACAACAATGATCACCTGTTCCTTCAACTATTGCAACGGCACCGGAATTTCTAACGGCAAATCTTTCTCCTGCAATACCAGAAAAATAACATTCTCCTGATATTGCCCCATAAAGAACTGTGTTGCCTAAAATAATATTTTGGTGAGCTTCATATCCTGTCTTTTTAAAAGGTTTTATGGTTATTCTTCCACCTGACAAACCCTTGCCTACATAATCATTTGCCTCTCCTAAAAGATTAATGGTAATACCCCTTGATAAGAAAGTACCTAAACTCTGTCCTGCCGTTCCCTCAAGATTAATAACTATAGAATCCTCATTTAATCCCTTGAAACCGTATTTTTTTGCAATCTCTCCTGACAAAATAGCCCCAAAACTTCTATCAGTATTTCTTATTTTATGATTAATTTGTATGCTTTTTATCTTACCACCTATCACGCCTTGAGCCTCTTTAATGATTTTATGGTCAATCGCTTTATGAACGTCATGCTCTTGGAATGATGAATTGAAATTTTCTTCTTGAGAATCAGTAGGAGGCTTCCAAAGGATTTTGGACAAGTCTATATCTTTAGCTTTCCAATGGTCTATTACATCTTGCTTACACAATAGATCTGACTTTCCTATTAAATTTTTAAATTTTGCAATTCCTAATTCAGCCATAATTTCTCTAACCTCTTCCGCCACAAGGAAAAAATAGTTTATGACATTCTCTGGTGTTCCTTTAAATTTTTTTCTTAATACTTTATTCTGAGTAGCTATTCCAACTGGACATGTGTTTAAATGACATTTTCTCATCATTATACAGCCTACCGAAACCAAAGGTGCGGTTGAGAAGCCAAATTCATCTGCACCAAGAATTGCACCCACAATAACATCCCTCCCTGTTTTCAGACCACCATCAACTTGCAGTGAAATCCTATTCCTTAGTTTGTTGAGAACTAAAGTTTGGTGCGTTTCTGCCAGGCCTAATTCCCAAGGACTTCCAGCATTTTTTATTGATGTTAAAGGCGATGCTCCCGTTCCTCCGTCATAGCCTGAAATCGTTATGTGATCGGCTTTGCATTTAGTTACACCCGCAGCAACAACTCCAACTCCAAACTCAGAAACAAGTTTTACACTTATTCTAGCATTACTGTTAACACTCTTTAAATCAAATATTAACTGGGCAAGATCTTCAATAGAATAGATGTCATGATGTGGTGGGGGTGAAATCAGACCTACGCCAGGCGTTGAGTGCCTGACTTCTGCAATTTTTTCATCTACCTTATGCCCTGGAAGTTGTCCACCTTCACCAGGTTTTGCTCCTTGACATATCTTAATTTGAATATCATTTGCATTTACTAGGTACTCTGTCGTAACTCCAAACCTACCTGATGCCACTTGTTTAATGGCACTCCTCATTGAATCACCATTTTTTAATGGTAAAAACCTCTCGCGTTCCTCACCACCTTCTCCTGTATTGGACTTTCCACCGATTCTATTCATAGCTAGTGCTAGAGTAGTATGAGCTTCTTTTGAAATGGATCCAAACGACATTGCACCTGTTGAAAATCTTTTAACTATTTCCTGTGCACTTTCCACTTTTTCTAAGGGTATGCTCTGTTTTGAATCTTTAAATTTGAACAAACTTCTAATGGTAAATAATGATTTATTGTGGTCATTAATTTCTTTTGAGAATTCCTGAAATGATTCTTTAGAGTTAATCCTGACTGCTTTTTGAAGATTTGTTATTGTTGATGGTGACCATGCATGTTTTTCTCCGCTTATTCTAAAAGCATATTCGCCTCCCTCATCTAAATTTATTTCCCTTAAATTACTACTAATGTTCTTTCTATATCTTTCTACCGTTTCTTGTTGAATCTGTCCTAAATTCATCCCTCCAATTAGTGATGCTGTACCACAAAAATATCTGTCTATCACTTCTTCAGAAATGCCTATGGCGTCAAATATTTGTGCGCCACAGTAAGATTTAAGTGTAGAAATTCCCATTTTAGACATAATCTTGAGAATCGCCTTGCCTGATGCCTTTATAAAATTCTCCTGTGCTTTCTTATAACCTGCTTCTCCTACCAAATTACTGATTGTATTAAAAACTAAGTAAGGATTTATTGCCTCTACACCATATCCAGCTAGAACCGCAAAATGATGTAATTCTCTAGCCTCTCCCGTTTCAACCACTAGACTTATTTTCATTCTAAGTCCCTCCTTGATCAAAAAATGATGGACCGCTGATGCAGCAAGAAGCGTTGGGATAGGAACATAATCATTGGAGATGTTTTTATCAGACAAAATCAGAATGTTTTTACCATTAATAATTTGTGATTTGGCTTCATTGCAAATTTTTTCTATTGCACTTTCTAGTTCATTCGAATCATCAGAATTTTTGAACAAAACATCTATGACTGCAGATTTTAATTTACCATTTGTCGATTTATCAATATTGATTATTGAGTTGATATCTTCATTTGTAAGTATTGGTTGATCAAGTTCTAACCTAAAACAATTGTTATTTTCTGGGTGGGAAAAAATATTAGGTTTAGGGCCCAGCGAAATATTTAAAGACATAACCAATTCTTCTCTTATTGGATCTATTGGAGGATTTGTTACTTGGGCAAAACATTGCTTAAAATATGAGTATAAAAGTTTTGGTCTTTCGCACAAAAGTGAAATAGGGGTATCAGTACCCATAGAACCAATTGGTTCTGTGCCAGAACTGGAAATTGGGTCTATGAAGAATGAAATATCTTCCTTGGTATAGCCAAAGGCTAGTTGATATTTCTTTAGATTATTTTCAGATAAAAACTCATTTTTTTCCGAATTTGTCATTTCAGTAAGAAAAACCTGATTTTTCTTTAAGTATGACTCATACTTGTATTTACTAGCATATTTTTTCTTCAATTCATCATTTTGCACTATTTTCTTTTTTTCTAGATCTATAAGAAACAGTTTTCCTGGCTCAAGCCTCCACCTCTTTTTAACTTTCTTTGGTGGCACGTCTAAAACTCCCATCTCTGATGAAAGTAGTACTAATCCATCATCTGTAATTAAGTATCTTGAGGGTCGAAGACCGTTCCTATCAAGCACACCACCAATCTTTTTCCCATCAGTAAAACACATTGCAGCAGGACCATCCCATGGCTCTATAAAATTAGAGTGATAGTCAAAATACGAGTTAAGTTCTTTGGTTTGATGTTTATTTTTTTCCCATGCCTCAGGTATTAGCAACATCATAGCCTCTTCTATATCATATCCGCCTATAATTAGGTACTCTAGTGCATTGTCAAAAGCGGCAGAATCAGACACATCGTCAAAAATAAGTGGATTAATATTCTTTAATTCCTCTGTAAAATGCTCTGAACTTGATATTCTTGCTCTCGCGTTCATCCAATTGACATTACCTCTTAAAGTATTTATTTCTCCATTATGACATAAATATCTAAATGGTTGGGCTAGTTCCCAACTTGGAAATGTGTTGGTAGAGAATCTTTGATGAACTATTGCTAGAGATGATACGAATAATTCATCTTTCAGGTCAGTAAAGTAATCTTTCAAACTGTCTGACATAATCATACCTTTGTAATTGAGAACTCTACTAGATAGAGAAGCTACATAGAAATCGTATGATTTCAATGCAATTTCCATATTTCTTCTTGCAAGAAATAACTTGAATTCAAATTCCTTGGTAGTTTTCAATTTTTTTGATGGTTTGACAAAAAACTGCAGAATCCTTGGTTCATTTCCAACTATTGAGAATCCTAGCACTGCTTTCTCTGTGGGAACAGGCCTAATGAATATGGTTTCCATTCCAAACTGTTTGAAATATTTATTAATTATATTGTTACAATGTTTGCTTTCGTCTTTATTAATAGGCAGAAAAAACATTCCTACAGCATAATCTTCATTCCTTGGAAGGATAACATTATGATTTGACAATTCCCTCTGAAAGAATTCATGGGGTATTTGCGTTAAAATCCCTACACCATCTCCAGCTTTAGGATCAGCACTGACAGCCCCTCTATGAGTAAGATTACATAAAATATTCAAAGCATTATCAATGATATTTCTAGATGGAATATCATATATGTTAGCAACAAAGCCAATTCCACATGAATCTTTCTCATTGGATGAACTATATAAACCTGTATTTTTTTTCAACATTCTCTAGTATTATCTAATTAGATTTAGATGATTAATCAATATAATTCAATTATTATGTCAGATTATGTCAGTCATCCACTACCATGGTTTTTTCATAAAAAATCCTTCCCATTGTTTCAGAATTAGATTTTTCTTCCCTAGTAAGTTTTATTAGACCATAATCTCTTGAAAACCAAGCATTTGAAGTTATTTCAATGTTTATATTACCTAAAGGGGGGCCAGCGTTGTAGCTTGTGGTTCCCTTCCCAACAACTTTGACACAATTCCTGAACTTTCTTCCTTCAAGATTAACCGTTACGTTAGTTTCAACTATTTTATTTTGCAATTCAAAATTGAGTAACGTTTCAAATATTCTATCAAATCCAAACTTCATTATTATCGTTGTTTGATCACGTGTTTTCCAACTTGCACCATTTTTTATGGGAAATTTTAATAATAAATTTCCTTTCTCAAAAGCCATCTTGTTTTTTGGTTTTTTAGCTAATTCACTCTGAATATATTCTATTTCTTCAATCTTTATTCCCTGCTTAATAAACTTGTAATAAATTACTTTTCCATCATTTCTCAAATGTGGAAAAAATTCACCATTTTTCTTTGGCAAAAAAACATAATTCTGTCTAAAATTTTGTGTTTTTTTTTCTTTATTTTCGTAATTTACTTTGTAGAAAATTTTTCGCCCTTCTTCAGTAGGGAAAAAATCACTCTCATCACCACATGAATGCAAAAGAAAAATCGCAAACAAAAAAAATAGTTCTTTACAATTAATGTGTGTATACACTATTTTAGCAAAATCCTCTATTTATAGCGTTTTTTATTGCGTTTTCGTGGGTTTCAATATTTTGATGTATATGCACTTATATTTTATTTAATCTTCTTCTTTGACTAGTCTAGTAAGCCCCAACTTGTATTCTATTGCATTGCAGAGCATCTGACCAATCATAATATGCATCTCTTGAATCCTTGAAGTATTCGTAGCTGGAACAGAAATTATTTCATCTGAATGTTTTTTTAAAGCTTCTATATTCCTACCAGTAAAAGCTATGCATTTTAATCCCATTTTTTTTGCTTCTTTAAAACCATTGATGATGTTTCTACTTTTTCCAGATGTGGAAATGCCAATTGCAACGTCTCCTGAACAACCCAATGCTTGAACTTGTCTCGAAAAAATAAATTCGAATCCAAAATCATTCCCTATTGCTGTTAATGCAGATGTATCCGTAGCTAGTGAAATTGCAGCTATCGGGTTTCTGTTTTTAGAAAATCGTACTGTAAGTTCTGTAGATAAGTGTTGAGCATCTGCGGCACTACCGCCATTCCCGAATATTAATAATTTTCCACTTTTTTTTAAGCATTCAATGCAAATTTTAACAGAATTTACAAATGGCTTACATAGTATGTCATTAGATCTGTTTGCTACCCTAATGTGCTCTTCTATTTGCAGATTAAAAAATTTTTCTAAGTTGTCATCCATTCTCATTTCCTCAAATGGCGATCTCATCTGGACTCGAACCAGAAACTAATCCTTAGGAGGGATTTGTTATATCCAGTTTAACTATGAGACCGTCATTTATCCATTATCTTAAAGGTATTTGGTACTTTAAAACCAAAGTCTCTGAACCAGGGTTTCTGTAACCACTGTCAGCATTAGAAATATGAAAAATACCAACACCTAACCTAGTATTATTCTTAAATCTGTGAAACATATCAATTCCAATGTAAAATTCTAGAGGGTTTCCTGCCTTAATTTCATGTCCATCCTTATAATATCCACAAGCAACACTTGGGGTTACAACAAAATTTTTTTTTTTGCCATAATATCCATCTATTCCAAACCCACCATAGGCATAATAAGTGTTTTCACTAGTTCCAAGGAAACCTGCAAATGGCTTAATCACATTAAACAATTTCTCTCCGCTATGGATTTCTAAATTAATCATCTGAGATTGATCATTATGTGGTGGAGTACCATCCTCCATAAAGTTAAATTGACCCACGCCTACTGAAAGTCTGCGAGAATCTTTTGCAAAAGAAATGCTTGAACTCAACATTACTAATAAAAAAAAAATATTTCTTATAAAACTCATAACATTTAAAACTAAAATGGAATTTGATATTTAAAGATAACTTGCTCTGACCCAGGGTTTCTATATCCTAACCCAGCATTTGAAATGTGAAAGACACCCACCCCAACTCTAACATTATTCCTAAACCTATACATAAAGTCACCTCCACTTCGAAATTCTATTGTATTCCCCAATCTAATTTGATCACCATCTTCATAAGCACCTACCGCTAAACTAGGAGTTAACACAAAACATTTACATCTAGCAAAGTAAAGATCCGTTGAAAGACCAAAATATGCATAGTATGCAGACTCATCTGTCCCAAGAAATCCAACCAGGGGTCTAATAAAGCCTAAAGCTTTTTTTCCTGAAAACAACTCAACATTATAAGCTATAGAGTCCTGGTTGTAACCTTGACTTCCGTGCTTCATAAAATTATATTTGCCTGCTCCTAAAGACAATCTACTCTTGTTATCTTTTGCCAACAATGCAAATGTTGGAAATAGAAATATTATCAAGAAAAATTTAAGCTTTAATAAAATATTCATAAACCCCTATTATATTAAAAAAAATAAAAAATTAATATTTAATAATGAAAAATACAATTAATTATTTTTTAGCTATATTTTCCTCATTTTTCCTGCTTTTGGGGTGTCAGTACAATCCTGCAACAGGTGAAAAAGAAGTAAACTTGATGTCTGAAAATGAAGAAACCTCAATTGGAAGAAGTGAACACCCAAAAATCGTTAAGGAATTTGGCGGAATTTATGAGGATAAGAAACTTCAAAACTACATTGAAAGTCTGGGAAATTTTCTTGTAAATACATCTGAAATGCCGGACAGAAAGTTTACTTTTACCATTCTAAATACGCCAATTATCAATGCTTTTGCACTTCCTGGTGGGTATATCTACATAACCAGAGGTTTAATCTATTTATGCCAAAATGAAGCACAGCTTGCTGGGGTTATAGCTCACGAAATTGGCCACATTACAGCCAAACACACGGCTAGAAGATATACTCAGAGCATTGGGACCAACATACTAGTCAATGTTCTTGGAACTTTAGCCAACAATAATCTCATAACTAATTTAATAGGACAATCCGCTTCATTATACCTTTTATCTTATTCCAGAGGCCAGGAGTATGAGGCAGATGAGTTGGCCACAAGATATATGATTAGAGCTGGTTTTGACCCTAGAGAAATGGCAAATTTCCTAAAGATAATGGAAAAATTCTCAAATCTTCAAAAAAAAATAATGAAAAAAGAAGGTGTCACAAATTCAGAATTACTCCAAACTCATCCAACGTCATCAAAACGAGTGCTTGAAATAGTTAACAAACATAGTAATAAAATTCCTATCAACCCAATCATTGGAAGAGATATTTTTTTAAAAAAAATTGATGGTATTTTATTTGGTGAAAAAGTGAATGAAGGATTTTTCATTAAAAATTCATTTTTTCATAAATCTCTAGAAATTGTATTTGAATTTGATAAAGATTTTTTCTTCCTTAACTACCCTAAAAAACTGATAGGTTTAAGCAGAAAAGATACTAGAATTATCTTTGATGTTGACGATAGTGACATAGAAAATGATATTTCATATCTGGAAACTTGGTCAAAACAACCCAAAAAACAAATAAAAAATTTCCAATCCTTCAATTCAAATGGTTTGGTCGTTTCAATGGGCTTAATTGAGAATGCTAAGAAAAAATTTCTATTTACCGCCATAAAAGACAAAGAATTTATTTTTAGGTTTGTACTTATAACAAACGAAAGTGAATTTGGTAATTACCATCAAAAATTTTTAAATATTATTTCATCATTTAAAAAAATCAATCCAATTGATCTGGAACACATTAATCCGCCAAAAATAAGGATATTAACCTTTTCTAACGAAGGTCCTTCCTTAAATCAGATTATCCAAAATTTGAATGTTCAAAGTCAATTCTCCGATGAACTTTTCTTCATTTTAAATGGCAAATCAGCAGATAAAATCTCTTTTGGTGAGAAGATTAAAAGCATTTATTGATTTAATAAATCTTCTAACTTTGTCTTTGCAGTCCTTTTTTCAAGATTTTGAACTGCTGCATACTCATTACTCAGTCTATTAAGAGCTGTCAAATAAATTTGTCTCTCTGAATATGATTGCTGTTCCATTGAATCTTCTTTCTTGTGAAGATCTCTAACTACTTCTGCAATTAAAACTGGGTCACCACTATTAATACTTTTTTCATATTCTTTAGCTCTTTTTATCCACATATCTTTTTTTATGGCAGGCTGTTCACTCAAAACATCAAGTGCTTTTGACAATCTGTTTTTATTACTTAATTTTCTCAATCCTGAATTCGAGGCTTTATCAACAGGAATTCTAAGTTTCATTTTATCCTGCTTGAAATTAATCAAAATAAAATTGCTGTCTATACCGTCAATGTTGTGTTTCTCAAACTTCTCAATTTCTCCAACACCATAGATAGGATAAACAACCAAATCTCCAATCTCTATATTTAGATCTTTACTTTTTTTCAAAATTTACTCCTAATCTGAAATACCAAAGTCGCAAAGTGTATCACAAAAACATCAATTTTTAAAGAATAAACTTAAGTACCTTTTCCTGGTTTTGGACTAAAATGCTCCTCAAACTTTTTTTTCTTGTCTTTCCACTCATCACTATCATCAGGCCGAGTGCCAACCTTATTAATGTTTGGCCACAACTCAGCATACTTTCTGTTAACATCAATCCATTTTTTGCTTGATTCATCTGAATCATCACTTATGGCTTCTACAGGACATTCTGGTTCGCAAACACCACAATCAATACATTCGTCTGGATGAATAACAAGCATATTTTCACCTTCATAGAAGCAATCAACAGGACACACCTCCACACAATCCATATATTTACATCGGACGCACGCATCCTTAACTACATATGTCATATTTTGCTGTATAGAACAGAAAATAAAATTGTTCAAGAATTTTCGCTAATTCTAATAGTCAGTCACTAACTTTACTTTCGTATGATTGTTCAAAATCATCTTTTCAAACTCATTCTTTACTTTGTAGGTAAGGTTTTCATTTTTCTTGAAATAATAAATCTTTCTTATAAATTTTTCATAATATTCATAATGGACCAAAAACTTTTCTTTGTATTTGATTTCAAATAGATAAAAACCCATTTTTTCAAAAATTTTTAGTTTAGACTTTGAAATTTTTTTCTTTTTCAATTTAAATACCTCTCGAGATAAGAAAGATTTAAATTCATTTGCAAAAAAAATATTAATCAGCATTTGTTTGAAAAAACATAATCCTTTCTTTTCAAAATAAAAGAACAGGTTACCTATCTTAAAACCTAATTTCTTCAAGTGACTTATCTCCGATCTATTCAATTTCTTATAATGCTCAAACATATCATTTCTCATACAATGTCCCAAATTTTCATATAGAGAAAATTTAATAGCACGAAAAGATTGTGAAGTTTTTTTAATTTCTTTTTCATCACTGATAAAGGACAACTCCTTCTTAGAAAGATATGAAAAAAAAACATCTATTTTTTTTCTTATTTTTTCTTCATACTTCATAAAATAATGGTCAGCAAAAATCTTTACCCTAGGGTTTGTTAAATTTTCACTTTTACCAAACTTTCCTACCAATTTTCCATCCCAAAAAACCCCCCCATCAACCTCAAAATGAAATCTGTCAAGATCACTCATTAAAAAAACCTCAATTTCCTTTTTACAAATTTCATTTAGATTATGTTTAAGCAATCTATTGTTAAATTTGTTGTGACTTTTTTGAAATAAAGAAAAAATTTTAAACCTAAGACCATCCACCTCTCCTATTGTTTCACTTCCAAATTTTATAGAATTGTCATTTGATTTCACTACCAACTGATTTTTAGAATGATTTCGATCATTGATTAGTTCTAAATTTTTAAATTCACCAATAAATTGAGAAATTAACTCCTTATGAAGTTTGGCTGAAAGTTCGTATTCAATCTTTCTAACTTGATGCTGATATAAATGATTTTTTTCTAACCAATTAATCTTAAATGATATGAATGACCAAGTCCTTATTTGTGAAATTTTATAATTTAATTCACTTATTTTATTTGAATCTTTATTAATTTTTTTCAATTCATTGTCAATCCAATGATTTGGAATTTTATTTTTTTTCTCAATCAAGAAAAGAAATATCTTTTTCAAAAAACTTGAATGAAATTCATCAAGTTTTCCAGAGTAATCTGGAATTCCACAGATTTCCCAAAGTTTTCTTATTCTTTTTTCAGAATGCACTTTCAGATTTTTATCATTCAACAAAATTTTTAAATAATTATGATCTTTTGCATTTTTTTTAAGAAAGAAAAAATTTTTTCTAGGTCTAATCGCTAGACTCTTCAAAAGAGCCGTTGAAGTGCTAAAATCTAAATTTGAGTTTCTCCAAAAGATTTTTTTAATCTCTGAAAATTTGCAATTCTCAATATATTTTACTAAATCCTCATTAAAATTCTTTAAATTACCAGTAGTACCAAAAAATCCATTATTTAGGAATCTTCCAGCTCTACCAGCTATTTGCGAAATTTCATCATAGGTTAAAATTCTCTCCCTAATTCCATCAAATTTAGCTAAATTTGAGAAAAAAATATTCTTAATATTTAGATTTAGCCCTAGACCGATTGCATCCGTTGCAACCATATGATCTACTTTTCCATCTTCAAATAATTTTACTTGTGCATTTCTCACATCAGGTGATAGCGCCCCCATAATTATAGAAACTCCACCGTGAGCTTGTTTTATCTTGTTTGCAATCTCATAAACATCTATCTGTGAGAACGCTATCACTGCGGATCTTTTAGGTAATCTAGCAAGATTCTTATATCCACAGTAGGATAGTTTTGATAATCTTGGCTTTTTTAAAACTTTGATTTCAGGATGAATTTTTTTCAAAATTTTTTCTATGCCATTTGATCCTAAGAAAACTGTTTCAAACCTTCCAAACTTTCCAATGATTTTGTCTGTAAAAAGGTGTCCTCTTTCATAATCTGAAGCAAGTTGAACCTCATCTATTGCTACAAAATCAAAAACAATATCATCTGGCATTGACTCAACCGTACAAAAAAAATATTTTGCATTCCCTGGAATTTTCTTTTCTTCACCTGTAATTAATGCAACCTTCTCTTCACCCACCTTTTTTTTTGCAAATTCATAATTTTCTCTTGCTAATAATCTCAAGGGGAAACCAATCACACCATTTCTATGTGAAAAAAGCCTCTCCATTGCAGAAAAAGTCTTACCAGTATTCGTGGGACCTAGAATTGCTAAAATTTTGTTTTTTAACATTATCGTAAATATTTTGGTTATTAATTAAGAATTTACCTTATCTAAAACAAAAGGAAGAATGCCATCTTTTTTGAAATATTTGAGTTCTTTAAAAGTATCAATCCTTGATTCCACTCTAACTTCAGTGGTTGAACCATCCTCAAATTTTATTTTTATTTTCATTTTGATATTTGGTTTACTCATAAATATCTCTAAATTACCAATATCAAACAACTCATTCCCCTTCAAATTCAGCTCTTTCACTCTGGCGTTTGAGAACTGCAAAGGAAGAACTCCCATTCCAACTAAATTTGATCGATGAATTCGTTCAAAGCTTTCTGCAATCACAACTCTAATTCCCAACAATTTTGTTCCTTTAGCTGCCCAGTCTCTTGATGAACCAGTACCATATTCTTTTCCTGCAACAACTATCAAAGGTATATCTTTGCTTTCATACATTTTAGCAATCTTATGAATTTCTCCGATATTCCCGGTCGGATAATGTTTAGTATAACCTCCAAAATCATCAACCATATGGTTCTTAATTCTAATATTAGCAAAAGTCCCTCTGACCATT
This sequence comes from uncultured Alphaproteobacteria bacterium, assembly GCA_964484795.1. Taxonomy (GTDB): domain Bacteria; phylum Pseudomonadota; class Alphaproteobacteria; order Methylaequorales; family Methylaequoraceae; genus CAZAFN01. The sequence goes on from CAZAFN010000005.1 coordinate 24,627, forward strand.
ATTTCGTGGTTACCCCTCCTGGCACCGTATGAATTAAAGTCGTCTACATTTACTTGTCTTTCCATTAAATATTTTCCAGCTTGGCTGTTTTCCTTAATGGCCCCAGCAGGTGATATATGATCTGTTGTAATAGAATCACCAAGAATGAGGAGTGGTCTAGCATTAATTATTTTTTCAGATTTTTTTTCATGATTGTCTAAAAATGGTGGTTTTTTTATATACGTAGATGACAATGACCACTCATACGTAGATGAATTCTTAACTCTCAAGTTTCTCCAATTTTCATCCCCTTTAAAAATTCCTTTATAGTTTTTTTCATATAAATCCTTTGTCAAAACCTTTTCCATAATCTCATTGACCTCTTCATTAGAAGGCCAAAGATCTTCAAAAAATATTTCTTTTCCCCCAACTTGAGCAATTTTTTCATTTTTTATATTTATGTTTACCCTACCGGCAATCGCAAACATCACTACAAGTGGCGGGGAGGTTAAAAAATTTGATTTTACGAGCGGATGAATCCTTCCCTCAAAATTCCTATTGCCTGATATCACACTACACACATTGAGATCTTTATCTTCAATCAAATCACTTACTTTTTGATCTAAAGGGCCTGAGTTTCCAATGCAGGTGGTGCATCCATAACCAACAATATTAAAACCTACTCCATTCAAGGGCTCAATAAGGTTTGCTCGATCTAAGTATTTCTCAACTACTTTGCTTCCTGGTGCAAATGATGTTTTTACCCACCAGGGCACTTTTATTCCAAAATCCAAGGCCTTTTTTGCTATTAGACCAGCCATTAGCAACACTGATGGATTAGAGGTGTTTGTACAACTGGTTATTGCAGCTATGCATACCTTACCATGGTTTAGTTGGTCTTCTTTATTAAATTTTTGGAGTTCTTTTTTTTCATTATCATTGAGCGATTCAAAATATTTATTTGTAATTTTACCTAATTTTATTCTATCTTGAGGTCGCTTTGGTCCAGACAAACTTGATTCAATCGAACCTAATTTTATTTCAACAATTTCTGTATAATTAATATTTTCATAGTTTTCTTCATGCCAAAGGTTTTGTTTTTTAGCATAAATTTCAACAATTTCTATTTTACTTTTTTTTCTTCCAGTTATTTCTAAATACTTAAGCGTTTCGTTATCAATCGGAAACAGTCCACATGTAGCCCCATATTCTGGAGCCATATTCGAAATGGTAGATCTTTCAGAGAGAGTTAAAGACTTGATTCCTGGTCCAAAAAATTCAACAAATTTGCCAACAACATTTAATTTTCTTAATGTTTCTGTAATTGTCAAAACAACGTCCGTTGCAGTGACGCCAGGTTTTAAAACACCAGAGATTCTTACACCAACAATCTCAGGAATTTGCATTGAAATGGGCTGGCCTAGCATTACTGCCTCAGCCTCTATTCCTCCAACTCCCCAACCAAGAACAGAAAGAGCATTTACCATCGTAGTATGGCTATCTGTTCCAACTACTGAATCTAAAAATAAAATATCTTTTGTTTGAGATACTATGTCAGCTAGATATTCAATATTTATTTGATGACAGATTCCAGAACCGGGAGGAAACAACGTAAAATTTTCTAGAGATTTCTGTGCCCACTTAAGCAACATATATCTCTCTTTATTTCTTGAATATTCTTTTTTAACATTTATTTCTAGCGAACTTTGTTTTGAATAACTATCAACAGATACTGAATGATCAATAACCAAGCTAACTGGAACCTTTGGGTTTATAATTTTAGGATCCCTACCTTTTTCCTTTATTTTATCTCTCATTGCCGCTAGGTCAGCAATGGCTGGCACTCCAGTATAATCTTGCATCAAAACTCTGCTTGGTGAAAAGAAAATTTCCTTACCATAATCAAAATTTATTAGATTTTTAAGGTCCTTCTTGGTAACGTTTTTTCCATCAATTTTCCTGATTAAATTTTCAAGCAATATTCTGTAACAGAACGGTAATTTTTTAATGTCAAAATTCAATATTTTTTCAGCTTTATTTAAACTTACATATTGAAATTTCCTATCAAGAATATTTAAATTTTCCAAAAAATTTGAAGTTGTTGAATGCATTTTCATAACAAATGTTTATTATAATAAAAAAAGTCACCTTTCATGATTCTAGAAATAAAATCAATATATCTAACAAGAAACCGAAGGTTGATCTTCGATAACTTTAATTTAAAATTAAAAAAATCTCAAATAATGATTTTACTTGGAAAAAATGGCTCAGGAAAAACTAGTTTACTTGATTTGATAGTAGGGTTGATAAAACCTCAAAAAGGTCGAATAAAAATTAACGGCATTGCTCTTGAAGAATTAGGAGAATTAAAGAAAGATCTTTTCACCTACTTACCTCATAAAGACTCTTTAAAAGAAAATCTTACGATTAAAGAGAATTTGTACATCTGGTTGGATTTATCAAACTTAAAATACGTGAATCTTCATAAAAATCTTAATTTTTTTGATCTTTTAGATCTTAAAAATGAACAAATTAGAAATCTTTCACAAGGTCAGAGAAAAAAAGTATCTTTAACTAAATTGTTATTTGCCAAAACAAAATTATGGTTACTTGATGAACCTTTAAATGGGTTGGATATAGAAACAATTCAAAAATTAAAAAAATTAATTAATCTTCATACAAAAAATGGAGGTTCAACTTTGATGTCCAGTCATATCAATTTAGGAATGAAAAAGTGTACAAAAATTATTCTGGACAAAAAAAACAAATTAAAAGAAACCAGAAATGGAATATTTAATGACTGGGGAATACTTTAAATGTGCTTTGAATTTTACAAATTGTTAAGAAGAGAGATGCGCATAAGTTTATCAAGTTTTATTGGCCTGCTAACTTATTCAACCTTTTTTTTTCTTGCAATACTAATCTTTGTTTTTTCTGTAGGATCAAACCTTGAGAGATTAAATGATTTTTATCTTCCCATTATTTGGGTAGTTTCATTATTTTCCCTAATATTAATATCGGAAAGTTTCGTTTTACATGATCATCTAGATGGGGGTTTAAAAGAACTCCAATTTTTAGGATTTAGTGAGGAATTAATTTTAATGAGTAAAGCATTAACAATGTGGATTATATTGATGATTCCCAATCTAATTTTTTTGCCTATTTGTTCAATATTATTCTCGATTAATTTAGAAAATTTAATCAAACTAATTCTAAATATTCTAATTGCCAGTCCCACGCTAATATTGATATCACTACTGTCAGCTTTTTTCTCAATTCAAGTAAAAAGAAACAAATTACTTCAGTTTGTCATTGCCATGCCTTTTTACATACCAGTTATAATATTTGCCACATCGACAAACAAAATTAGCATAATGGGTGGTATGCAAAATAATAATTTTTTTATTTTAACTGGGATATTTTTTATTACATTACCATTGAGTTTATTAGTAGGTAAATTGATAATTAAGGAAACCAATAATTAAAATGTTTTCACTTGCCAATCCATATAAATTCCAAAAAAAATCAGAAATGATCCTCCCTTTATGCATAACCTTTATGTTTGTTCTTTTTTTTTTAGGATTATTTTTTTGTTTTTTTAGAAGTCCACCAGATTATCTTCAAGGTGAAACAGTTCGGATTATGTATATTCATGTTCCCTGCGCTTGGTTATCTCTTATGATATATGGTTTAATGGCCGTTTGTAGTTTCGTTTCCATAATTTTTAGACATACTCTCGCAGATATAATATCTAGATCTTGCGCGCCTGTGGGCGCATGTTTCACACTTTCAGCTCTAATAACTGGATCCATTTGGGGTAAACCAACCTGGGGTACTTGGTGGGTATGGGATGCAAGGTTAACTTCAGAATTAGTACTATTTTTCATTTACATAGGTCATATTTTAATTTCCAATGCTTTCGATGACAGAAGAAAAGGGGATAGAAATGCATCTATATTAACACTAATAGGCATTGTAAATTTGCCAATAATTAAATGGTCCGTTGACTGGTGGAATACACTACACCAACCTGCTAGCATTTCAAAGTTTAGCTCTCCATCTATTGATTCTTCTATGTTAATACCACTTCTCATAATGACAGTTTCATTTTTTTTGTTCTTCATTTCAGTAGTATTGCTAAGAATCAGAAGTGAAATTATTATAAGAAAAATAGAGGTTTTTAAATTTAACAAAAGCTAGAAAATGGAATATTTCATAAAATTCATAGAGTCAAAAGACCATCTTCCCTTCGTACTTTTTTCATATCTAATTGTTTTTTTAATTATGGGAATTATCTTTTTATTAAGTTTAAAAAAACTAAAAAAATTTGAAAAAATTCTTAATGAATTAGAAAAGAAATGAAACCTAAATATAAGCGTCTATTAAATTTAATTTCTTTATTAGGAATTTTCTTGTTTGGCTGTTCAATCCTTTTCTATAACTTAAAAGATAATCTTGTTTTCTTTTATTCTCCAACGGAAGCAATTGAAAAAAAGATTACAAATAATAAAAAAATTAGAATTGGTGGAATGGTTAAAAATAAAAGTTTAAAAAAAAATGTAACAATCGTTAATGATAAAAAGGTTGAGAAAATTAGTTTTATTATTACAGATTTAAATAAGGAAATTTTAGTTTCTTATATAGGCATATTACCAGACCTATTTAGAGAAGGTCAGGGAATTATTGCTGAAGGTAAACTTCATAGCCAAAAATCTTTTATTGCAGAAAAAGTTTTAGCAAAACATGATGAAAATTATATGCCTCCAGAAATTAGAGACATTAAAACTTCAAGGGAGATTACTAAATGATCTCCGAGGTTGGACTTTTCTTTATCATTTTGTCAATGATTACATCAAGTTTAAGTTTTCTAATTCCTATACTTGGGTATAGTGAAAAATTATCGGAAAAACTTAAATTTCAAGAAAAGATTTCAGAATGCATTTTTCTTTTTACATTATTGTCCTTTATTTGTTTGTCATATTCATTTTTAATATCAGATTTTTCATTAATTGTAATTTCAAGTAATTCTAATAGCCAGTTACCTTTAATTTATAAATTTACTGGCGTTTGGGGAAATCATGAAGGTTCAATCCTTTTATGGTTGTTGGTAATGACTTTTTTTGGATTTTTTTTCTCAAAGCATAAGATGATGGATTTGAAATTTAAGAAAGACGTACTAAAAATCCAAAGTTCACTTTGCTTTCTAGTTAGTTTGTTTGTTGTTCTAACTTCTAACCCCTTTGAAAAAAATTTTCCACCAGCAATTGAAGGTGCAGATCTTAACCCACTACTTCAAGACCCTGGTTTAGCTATTCATCCTCCTTTTTTATATTTAGGTTACGTAGGTTTTTCGATAGTTTATTCAATCGCTCTCGGTGCTTTGTTATCCAAAAACAGAAATCTGCAATTCATTGAAATTTTAAAACCTTGGGTTTTCATTTCGTGGGTTTCATTAAATTGTGGTATTGGGCGTCGTAGTTTGGGGGGCTTCTTAGTGTTTCGCGGGGGAGGGTTTTGGTTTTGGGATCCAGTTGAAAATGCATCTCTACTTCCTTGGTTAACTTCATCAGCGTTATTACATACAATAGTGATGGCAGAGAAGAAAAAAAAATTTCTCAATTGGACATTGATACTATCTATCATCACTTTTTTGTTAAGCCTGCTTGGAACATTTTTAGTAAGATCAGGAGTCTTGGTTTCAGTACATGCATTCGCTAATGATCCCACACGAGGGGTATTTATTCTTATTTTATTATCATTAATATCAGGGTTTGGGCTGTACTTGTTTTTAAAAAAACATCATATTTTTTCTTTAAATAATGAAATAAATTTGATCTCTAGAGAAGGGGCAATTTCTTTAAATAATATTTTTATGCTTTCAATAAGTTTCACAATTTTGCTAGGCACTATTTATCCGTTATTTGCAAATGTGTTTTTTAATACTAAGATTTCTGTTGGAGCACCATTTTTCAATTCGGTTTTAAGTCCAATTCTAATCCCGATGGTTTTAGGCATGATATTTGGACCGTATCTCAAATGGGGGAAAGATGATATTAAAAAATTATTAAACAGACTGAAAACATTACTATTAATTTTTTTGATTCTTTCCATATTTGTGTGGTACTTAAATTATAAAGGACCGGTCATATCATTGGTTTTTTTTATTCTGGCTGTCTGGATAATTGCTAGCTCATTTTTTGAATTTTTTAATGTTTTAAATTCCAACATTAAAAAAAAAATTCCTCTTAAGGTTCTAGCTCAAATAACAGCCCATATAGGAGTCGGTTTGCTAATGATTGGAGCAACCGGAAGCTCGATTTTGAAAGAAGAAAGAATTCAATTTCAAAATCTTGGAGAAATTGTAAATATAAAAAAATTTCAAGTTAAATTCCTAGGAATTAAAGATACAGAAGGCCCAAATTATCTTAGTCAAATGGGATTCTTCGAAATATCAAAAGATAATGTGAAGTTAAAAATACTTAAGCCTGAAAAAAGGTTCTATAATGCGAACAAACAAGTGACAACAGAAGCAGCTATACATTCGACAATTTTAGGGGATCTTTATATAGCTATTGGTGACAAAAGTTCATCTACTGATTCGGATGCTTGGACCACTAGAATCTGGTTCAATCCTTTTACTATTTGGATTTGGATTGGAGTCGGTTTTTTAGTTTTTGGTGGAGGAATTTCACTAATAAATAGCTTGAAATTTAGAAAATGAAATACTCCATACTGATAACATCCTTATTATTAATCTTTTTTATTTTTTTTGTTGGGTTGAAAAAAGATCCTTCAATCATTCCGTCTAATTTAATTTCTCAAAAAGTTACTAAATTTCATTTGGAGCCTATGCAGGATTTTCCTCTATTTTCATTTGGTGATTTGTTAGAAAAAAAGGAAAAAATTAAGATAGTAAACTTTTTTGCTTCTTGGTGTCCACCCTGCAAGATAGAGCATCCTCAGTTGATTAAACTTGGTGAAGAACATAATGTTTATGGAATTGCAAAAAAAGATAATGAAAAAAATCTTGCCGGATGGTTGGATAAACTAGGGAATCCTTTCAAAAAAATTGGGTTAGATAAGGATGGTCTAGTTAGCATAGAATGGGGCGTTTATGGTTTGCCAGAAACCTTCATAATAGATAAAGATGGAATAATTCGATACAAGCATATTGGTCCAATTCTTAAAAATGATATTAAGAATTTGCAGCTAATGATAGAAGGTTTAGAATGAGATTATTTTCTTTTTTTATGTTTTTTTTTATTTCCATTTCAACCATAATTCCTGCCATAGAACCAGACGAGAAACTAAACGATCCAGAGCTTGAAAAAACTGCCAGGCATATAAGCAAACAACTAAGATGCCTTGTTTGTCAGAATGAAGATATTGATAGTTCAAATGCAGATATTGCAAAAGATTTGAGGCTGCTAATTAGAAACAAATTACTTGAGGGAAAATCAAAAAAAGAAATCATTGACTATGTCCATTCAAGATATGGCGACTTTATCCTTTTTTCACCTCCATTTAGGCGTGATACAATTGGACTTTGGGTTTTACCAATAAGTTTCCTTATCCTATTATCTTATTTATTCTTCAGAAAAAAAAATAAAAAATGATTTTTTTCATAATAATAACAATACTGACTGTATCATCTTGTGCTTATTATTTCTTTAGTCCTAGGAAAGAAGTAAAAAAATTTTTTATAATTTTTCTTTTTCTTTCTTCATCAAGCTTCCTCTTATATTTTTTTAAGGGAAATAAAGAATCATTTTTTTTTGCTGAGAATCTTAAAAAAGAAATTGATACACTAATTACAAACTCAGATAGTTTGGATAATTTTGATCCAACAAAAATAGTACTTTTTTTAGAAAATAAATTAAAAGAAGAGCCCAATGATCTTGAAGGATGGATGATTTTAGCAAGAACCTGCTTAATGACAGGGCATACTCAGAAAGCAGATTTCCATTACAAAAATGGACTTAAATATTTTCCAAATGACGAAGACCTTCTTTATGAATATGCAATGTTGAAAAAAAATACCAATCAATTCTCTAGTGCTATAAAATATCTTGAAAAAATAAAAAAAATTAATCCGCAAAATATTAACTCAAGAAAAGCATTAGTAGAGATTCTAATTCAAACCAAACAAAGTGAAAGAGCAAATAATGAATTTTTAGAAATTAAAGAATTAGAAGATATCAGTTCAATTTGGTTAAAAAAAAAATTGGAAGATCTAGACTAAAAAAACTCTAATCTATTATCTTTTTCAATTTTATTTTCAATGTGAAAAAAATCAATTAACTCTTTCGTTTGATCTGAAATATTAAATTTTTTCTTACCTAACCTTTTAACAGGCATTATTTTGATGACAGAATTGGTGAGAAACATTTCATCATATTTTTCCAAATTTTTCTTATTCACATTTGTAATTTTTATATCATCAAAGAAAAGTCTTGCTTTCTCAATTACAACCTTTCTCATAATACCATCAATTCCAGAACCCTTTATTGGTGGAGTATGCAAAGTTTTATTCTTTACAAAGAAAATGTTTGTCATAGTTCCTTCTATCAAATTTGATTTGTAATCAAGAAAAACACCTTCAAAGAAACCTTCATTCCACTCTGCCCTTGCCATTACAGAATCAAGCCTATTTAAATGTTTTAAACCAAAAAGCTCTCTATTTTGAGACAATGAACTCTTACAGTATCTTACTGTAGCACCTCTTTCATAAAGTCTTTCATCTATTACAGGTTTTGGAAACACTAGAAAAATAACTGTGGACATCATTTTCTTCTCAAATTTGTATCCTCTACCACCTACTCCTCTGGTAACAATTATTTTTAATATCCCCTCACTTAAACCTTCTAAGTGGGCTTTAAATAATATTTTTTTTCTATACCTTGCTAACAATTTTGAATTTGGAAGATTTATCTTAGTCAATTTACAACTAGTTTTAATTCTTCTTAAATGTCTCTTCCAGAATTCCACGCCGAACAAATGTTTATCTTTTTTGTTTCCAAATTGCCAAATCATAGTCTCAAAAAAGCCATCACCATACGATAAACCTCTATCCAAAACTGAAATTGAGTCTTTAAACTCTCCATTTATTAAAGATATACATTTATTCATTTTTTAAACGACCCAATTGCCTTAAGCATACCATTAGCTTTTGCCTCCGTTTCAAGCGTTTCATTTTCAGGAATTGAATCGGCTACAATTCCTCCGCCAGCTCTAAAAAAAAGATTATTGTCCTCTTTTAAAATTGACCTAATTAAAATATTTATGTCCATATTTCCAGAATGAGTTACATATCCCATAGAGCCAGTATAAGGGCCTCTACCAACTTTTTCTAAATCACCCAAAATTTCCATACATCTCACTTTTGGACAACCAGTAATTGTACCACCTGGAAAAACAGCTGAAATTATTTTTCCTGGTGTTGACTTTTTCATCTTTTCTCCTCGAATATTTGACACAATATGGTGAACATGGGCATAAGATTCAATTATCATCATTTCATCTACTTCTACTGTACCTGGTTTACACACCCTTGAAATGTCATTCCTTTCCAAATCAACTAACATAAGGTGTTCTGCCTTCTCTTTATCAGAATTAATTAATTCCTTGGAAAGTTCTATATCTAATAACCCAGAGCCTCCTCGAGGCCTGGTGCCAGCAATTGGTCTTGTCTGAAGTAAATTACCCTCAACTGAAACCAACCTTTCTGGTGATGAACTAATAATACTACTATTTTCATAAATCACTAAACCTGAAAAAGGTGAAGGGTTTTTCTTTCTTAATTGTCTATAAATATCAAAATCACTTAGATTATCATTAGCTCTAAATTTCCACAATCTTGACAAATTAGCCTGGAAAATCTCTCCTTGATAAATATAATCAATGCATGCCCTAACCTGTTCTTGATGTTCTTCAGATGTATCTTTAAATAATATCTCGACTGAACCTGAAGAATTATTTGATTTTTTTGAATCATAAATTTTAAACAAATCATTTTGCATGTCATCAAAATCATCTGCAAAAGAATCAAATTTGTCAGAAGTAAAGTAGATTTCTCTATCTATGTGATCATAAATTATTGATGAGTTAATTCTAGCAGCAAATGCAGTTGGCAAATAAAAAGGAGATTCTGGAATTTTAAGTTTTTCCTCAATTTCCTTCGCAATTTCGTAACCTAAATAAACAAACCATCCGCCACAAAATGGAATTTTCTTTTCACCTAAAAAAGTTTTATCTTGAAATATTTTTTCTTTTTCCCACAACTTATCGAACTTCTCTAAAAAATTAATTTCTTCAAAACTGTTTTTTTTTAGTAGTATTTTTGGTTTATAAAAAAGTATGGAATATCTATTTTTGGTATTTCCTCTAGATGAACTTTCAAGTAGAAATGGATATTTCTCTCTATTTGATTCTTGAAGTTCTAAAATATCAAAATTCTGGTTTTTCTTTAATTTGAGAAATCTTGCTCTCCAACCTTTCCCATTAATATCTTTAAATAAAAAATTCATATAAACCTTGAAGTTAGACAAGGGAAGAATTCACTTTAATCTTTTTTTTCCGACAAAGAAGTCATAACATTCAGATTTCTCCAGAAATCCTCACTTTTGGCATTTATGTCACTTAAACGAATTAACAGGCTCCTCAAAATCGCTCTAATTACCGGATCTGCAGCTTGAATCTTTTGCTTTAATGTTTTTTCACTAATTGGATATACAATACAATTAGTTGCGGCTTCAGCAGTAACCGACCTTGATTCTTCCAAAGAAGGGCCCCGTTCACCAAAGATCTCTCCTTCACCTATTTGACCCAACAACAAACCACCTGGACTAAAAATATTCACTTTTCCAGTATGAACATAATAAGCAAAATGAGCTGAATCACCTCTAGAATAAATTTCTTTACCTTTATTGAATTTTAGTTGGTTAAGACCAAATTTTGAAGTCTGCATAATAACCCTAAATACTGTTAAAAGATTGTCTTCTTTTTAAATATCTAGCTGAAAATTTATTCTTCGATAAAATCAATCTTCCAAAAAAACTCTTATCACCAAAATCGTAAGCGTAACAGGGTTGAGATTGAATGTTTATTTTTTTTAAATTTAAAGCCTTCTCCAGTATAACGTTTATTTTATCTAATACAATTTTCTCCATAATTGATTGGTAAAATATTTTTTCCTTAATTAAATATACTGGTATTTTGGCACTCGCGAGCTGCTTGATAAGTTCAAAAAAAACATTGGAGACAAATTTCGACCAATCAACAAAATAGCCTTTAAAAAAAAATTTTGAAATTGAATAGTTTGTTTTAATGAAACGATCAATGAAATCCTTTGAATTAGATCCTAAAATTTCAAAATCCATCCCAATTTTTCTTTTGTCATTATTAATGGATCTATAAAAACTATCTGCCTTGCTTGAATGCAAACCCTTTAGAATTAAATGAATCTTTTGGTCCACATTTAATCCCTTATAATTAGGATTTAAATCTAAATTAATCTTTGTCTCAAATTTTTGTGATAAAAATATAGAAAAGAAATCAAGCAGGTCTATATGATTCGTTTTTTCGTGGTTAATTATAAAATGTCTTTTAAAATTGTTAATGGAATGAATGTCTAATTTGTTCCACCAGGAACCCTTAAATTCTCCAGAAGAATTTATGGCCTCAGTAAAAATATAATCTGTTGTTGAGTTTGTATCCGCAATTGCCACCCTTCTATTATCCCCTCTTATAATGAATTTTTTTTCAATACTTGGGATGTCAAAGAAAGTTTTTAAAATCAAATCGTTATAACAAACTATAATATCCCTAATTTCATGGGTTTTAAAATTATCGGAATATTCAATTAATTCTTTGTTTTTGTTAGATATCAGTAAATACTCTCTTTTCAAATGATTGACTTTCCATCCTGGTATTTTTCTAATTTTATTAAAATGTTCTCTAAGAACTTCTGAAGCTCTTATTCTTGTTAGTCTGCTTATCCTTCTTTTAGAATCATAAAACCCAGGAAAAAAATCTATCAGACCTTCCGCATGCAAATGTCTTACGGCTCTTATAGTATATGACGAGATTTTATTAGGATTATATCTGGAATTTGCTCTATAACCCCTCTTCGACATAGAAACCTTTAGAAATTGGTCTTCACTCTCGTTCCAACAATAATACAACTCAATTAATAGTAACTTCAAATGCCGCAACAATAAAACGTCGTTTTTGCACTTACCTATTAAAATATTAAAAGTATCTGAGAAATTATTAAGATTCAGGTCTTTTTGAAAATCTAATGAACGACTAAAATTAAAATCTAATTTATCACTATCATTTTTCATACTATAAAATTATAGTTCTACCATTATGTATTTTTTATATTTTCTTGCTAGTATTATCACTCAAATTTTATCAATATACAAATGGACTGTTATATTTTATGTCATATTAAATATGTTAATATCTTTTGGGGTAATTAATGATAGTAACAAGTTCATCTCTGTGATTATGGATTTTTTTTTTAAACTGGTAGAACCTGCTCTAAACTTCATCCGAAGGTTCATACCTAACTTTGGAGCCATAGATATTTCACCTGTAATATTGATAATAATTATTGTAGCCATTCAAGAAGTAATGGGAAGGTATGGGTTTTAAATATGAATGAAAAAAAAATTATCGACGGCAAGTCTATTGCAGCTGAAATTAGATCAAAAATTAAAACTCACGGTGGAAAATTAATAAAAAGATCAGAACGAATTCCTGGTCTTGCTGTTGTCTTGGTTGGAGAAAATCCAGCTAGTAAGGTATATGTTAGAAATAAAATTGAACAGACTAAGGAAGTTGGGTTTAATTCAATCGAACACAAGTTAGATGAAAATGTAACTGAACAAGAACTTCTTAATTTGGTAAATAAATTAAATGGGGACAATGATGTTCAAGGAATTTTAGTTCAATTACCACTTCCAAAACACATCAATGCTGACAAAGTTCTTGACACAATTACCCCAATCAAAGATGTTGATGGTTTTCATGCACAAAATGTTGGAAAACTTTGGTCGGGATTAAATTCTTTGGTTCCATGCACACCTCTTGGGTGTAGCATTCTTTTAAAAAGAATTACACCAGATTTATCTGGGAAAAACGCACTTATAGTTGGTAGATCTAATATCGTTGGAAAACCGATGGCAGCCTTGCTTTTGGGAATGAATGCGACTGTAACCATAGCTCACTCAAGAACTAAGGAAATTGAAAAATTAGCCAAAAATGCTGACGTTTTAATCGCTGCTGTTGGAATACCAGAGATGGTAAAAGGAAATTGGGTAAAAAAGAATGCCGTTGTAATAGATGTAGGAATCAACAGAATTGAAAGGAATGGGAAGAAAATTCTTGTTGGTGATGTTGACTTTGCAACAGCCTCTCAACAAGCAGGAAGAATCACGCCTGTTCCAGGAGGAGTGGGACCAATGACAATTGCTTGTCTATTATTAAATACCCTTTTTACCTCATATCAACAGTTTGGGGAAAGTCCTGTAGATCTAACTTCTATCCTTGAGTAATTTTAGTCTGAGAGCATTGAGTTTTATAAACCCATCAGCATCATTTTGATCGTAAACCTGATCTTTTTCAAAAGTTGCCATCTGACTTGAATATAAACTATTACTAGATTTTCTACCTAGAACTATTACATTTCCTTTGTAGATTCTTAGCTTAACCTCTCCATTAACTTCTTTTTGACTATCATCGATTAACGACTGTAACATTTTTCTTTCGGGAGAAAACCAAAGACCGTTATATATCAATTCTGAATATTTTGGCATAATTTCGTCTTTTAAATGGGCGGCACCTTTATCTAAGGTTAAACTCTCAATTGCTCTTCTTGCAATCAGTAATATATGGCCTCCTGGCGTTTCATAAACACATCTTGATTTCATTCCTATAAATCTGTTTTCAACAATGTCTATTCTACCCACACCATTTTTGCCGCCTATTTCATTTAATTTTCTAAGTAGATTCGATGGAGAAAGTTTCTTATTATTAATTGACAATGGATCTCCTCCTTGAAATTTAATAATTATCTCCACAGCCCTATTAGGAGCCTTTTCACAAGAAACAGTCTTAGTAAACATCGACTCATCAGGAATCTTCCATGGATCTTCAAGAACCTTGCCCTCATATGAAGTATGCAGTAGATTAGAATCCATCGAATATGGTGGTTCATTTAATTTGCTTTGAGGAATTGGAATTTGATTTTTTTTCGCATAATCAAGCAGGTCTTTTCTTGACTTAATTTTCCATTCTCTCCAAGGTGCTATAACATTTATATTTGGATCATTGGCATAATACCCTAATTCAAATCTAACCTGGTCATTTCCCTTTCCTGTTGCTCCGTGTGAAACATATTTGGCACCTACTAAATGGGCTATTTCAATTTGTCTTTTAGCTATTAACGGTCTAGCTATTGCCGTACCAAGTAAATAGTAACCCTCGTACACTGCATTGGCTCTAAACATAGGAAAGACATAATCCTTGGCAAACTCATCACACAAATTGTCAATGAAAATTTTCTTAACACCAAGTAATTTAGCTTTCTTTTTTGCATCTCCAACTTCAACACCTTGTCCAATATCTGCAGTAAAGGTCACAACCTCAAAATCATATTCCTGTTGCAACCATTTAAGAATAATTGATGTATCTAAACCGCCTGAAAAGGCAAGAACTACTTTATTTTTTTTTGCAGACTTCATTAATTTTCTGATAAGCCTTGCTAAAGCCCATAAGTGAATAGGTATCTGTTGTAATTGTTCCTCTGGCTGAAGTTCCAACAATTCTCATTTTCATTGATGATTTAAGTGATTTAATTATTTTTTCATCATCACTAGGACTAAAGCTCCAAGCGCGTGAACCAGATGTAAATAACTGAAATTTAACATCTCCAATCGTTGCATTTGGATTGCTATCAGCTTTATAATTATAGCCAGCAACTATACTAAACTCATTCCACTTATCTTGCCCTGGAAAATGCGTAACAGTAGCAAAAACATCTCCACGTTTCTTATAGTTTCCTTCAGCTTTTTTTGGTTTGGATATTGCCATACACGCTAGGTTCTTTCCTTCACCTTCGGCATAAGCACTCCAATCATTATATTTAGCTAGTTCTTTAGAAAATGAGTATCCGGAGGTTAAAATTATACTTAGAATAAAAATTAACAAAAAAAATAATTTCAGTGAAAATCGTAAAAGCATTATTTTTATTGACATAATTAAAAGTAAATTGCAAGAAACTAAAAATCAAAAAATAAAAATGTCCCCATTAGTACTTATAACTCTCTCATGTTTTTTCTTTTCAATTTTAGCTGCGTTAATAAAATTCAATTCAACATTCATTCATCCAATAGAACAGGCTTTTTTTAGGAATATCTTGAGCATCTTTATTCTACTGCCGTTTTTCGTAAGAAAAAAAATAGTCATTAATAAAAAAGGAAATATAAAATATCTGATTTTAAGAGGGTTGTTAGGGGGAATAACAATGATTTTGTTGTTTTGGTCATATGCTCTGATACCCTTGTCTCAAGCAATGTCAATTAGTTTTAGCACTCCATTATTTATGTATTTTGGTAGTATCATCTTCTTTCGAGAAAAAGTTGATAAACAAAATACTCTTCTTACTTGCGTAGGTTTTCTACTCACACTAGTGATCATTAGGCCTGATCTTAGCCTGCAATTGGGGACCTTTCTTGCTATTTTAGCAGCCATTACTCATGCCACAGCTGGCCTTTTGGTAAAAAAACTCTCTGAAACTGAAACAGTACTTACTTTAATGCTTAGTATGGTAATTCTGATGACTCCAATTACTTTCATTCCCTCAATATATGTTTGGAAAACGCCTAATTCAGTAAATATTCAAATACTTCTCTTCTCTATTGCACTAGTAGCTACTTTAGGAAATTATTTTTGGACAAAGTCAATAAGTATGGAAAAGTTAACCAATCTAATGCCCTTCGACTTTACAAAATTAATATTCGCTACTCTTTTAGGTTTTATCTTTTTTGATGAAAAGATTGACCTAGTAACATTAATTTGTGGGTCAGGTCTAATATTGTGCAACACATTAATTGCAACCAAAATAAACAAAAATGAAAAAATTAAAACCATACTACCAAATAATTAGTTGTCTTTTTTTTGCATTTCTTGGACTACAGATAAAAATTATCACCTTGACAGTAAACATCGAAACAATAGTTTTTTTTAGATCCATAATAGGCACAATAATTGTTTTTTTTTTAATAATTTTGTCAAAGAAAAATTTTTCAGTTGAACTGATTTATACTTCAAATTTTAAGATTCACCTTCTCAGAACAATCTTTGGAACATTAGCAATGTATTCTGGTTACAAAGCGCTAGGATTAATCTCTCTATCACAGGCAACTACAATTGGTTTTACAAAAGTTTTTTTTACAACTCTAATTGCATCGATTTTATTTAAAGAAAAATTAAAGTCTTTAAATTTATTCTTCATTTTCTTTGGTTTTCTTGGAGTCTATTTAATTACCAATCCTGATGAAATAAGCAATCATAATGGTTTTTATCTCAGTTTGTTTTCTGCACTCTGCGTTTCAGGAGGAATACTCTCAATTACCTATCTAGGTAAAAAGGATGAAACGTTTAAGATTCTTTTTTATCATTCATTAATGTCATCATTAATCTTTTTAGGAATTTTCCATTCAAATATCAATTTTTCCATAAACGATAATTTTTTCAATTTCTTACTTTTAACACTCACTGCACTTACAGGGCAATATTTCAATGCCGAGTCATACAAAAATGAAGAAACTGGGAAAGTTATTACTTTAAGTTATTCAAGAATAATCTTTGCTTGTATTTTGGGATTCTTGTTTCTTGGCGAAAAGATCAGTTTTTTAACAATTTGTGGAATTTTAATTATTATTTTTACAACCTTTTTAATGCAGAAGAAAAAAAAAAATTAAGGGCATGGATAAGGATTTTCATTATGAATCTTTTCTATTTCCTCTAAAATATCAGATGAAAGTTTTATTTTATGACTAGAAACATTTTCTTTCAGTTGATCCAAATTAGTTGCTCCAATTATGTTGCTAGTAAGAAATTTTCTTGAGTTAACAAAAGCTAACGCCATTTTTGTAGGAGTTAGATTTTGATTTATAGCCAAATCATTAAATTTCTCTGAATATTTTAAACCTTTGTCTTTCGTATACCTCGTGAACATATCACCAAATAATGTTAGACGAGCACCATCAGGTTTGGCACCGTTATCGTATTTGCCAGTCAACATTCCAAATGCCAAAGGAGAATATGCCAAAAGGCCACACTTTTCCCTAACGGAAATCTCAGCCATACCTACTTCGTAGCTTCTATTAAGCAAAGAATAGGGGTTTTGAACGGACACAACTCTAGGTAAATCATATTGACTAGCAATTGACAAAAATTTCATCAACCCCCATGGTGTTTCGTTAGATAGTCCAATATATCTAATTTTTCCTGATTTGATATGATCAGACAAGGATTCAAGTTGTGTTCTAACTTCAATGAAATCTTCTTCTTCTTCATGCTCATAACCAAGCTTTCCAAAAAAGTTGGCCTTTCTATCAGGCCAGTGTAATTGATAAAGGTCTATATAGTCGGTTTTTAGCCTTTTCAAACTTCCTTCCAAAGCCTGTGTAATTTGTTCCTTATTTAGTCTCGTCTCTTTATTTCTGAACCACTTCATTCCGGATCTTCCAGTAACCTTAGTAGCAAGAATAATTTTATCCCTGCATTTTTTTATCTCTAACCAATTGCCTATTATTACTTCCGTAGAACCCCAAGTTTCTTTTTTTGGTGGAACGGAATAAAGTTCTGCTGTGTCAAAAAAATTTATTCCCTGGTCAAATGAGTAATCCATTTGAGCAAAACCATCTTCTTGGGTATTCTGCTCTCCCCACGTCATTGTACCTAAGCAAATCAAACTTACTTTAATGTCAGTATTTCCTAAGTTTCTGTATTCCATAAATTAAATAATTTCCTTGATTTAAAAAAAATGTAACATATTTTAACTATTAAATAATAGTAGTATAATGTACTACAAGTAAACGTCAAAATTATAGGAGTTACAAATTATGGCTTATGACTATGAAAGAAATGTCAGATCTAGAGAAACTTCCAGTGAGTTAGATTTAGGCCTTAAGGCCTATATGAGCAAGGTCTACTCTTTTATGGCAGTAGGATTGGTCTTAACTGGCGCAATTGCACACTTAACTGCAGCTTTAGCATTTGATTTTAATACTAATTCATATACATCCGTCGGTAATGCAATCTTCGGTTCACCACTCGGGTTTATTATAATGTTAGCACCTTTAGGGTTCATCATTGCTTTAAATGTTGGTGTTGCCAAAATGAGAGAGTCAACTCTCCAGATTTTATTCTGGGCCTTTGCTGGAGTTATGGGTTTGTCCTTGTCATCAATATTTATTGTATACGAAATGCCCTCCATAGCGAGAGTGTTTTTTATCTCCGCTGGAACATTTGGTGCACTTAGCCTATACGGATATACAACCAAAAAAGACCTTACAGGATGGGGATCTTTCTTGTTTATGGGTCTAATAGGTATATTAATTGCTTCAATTGTGAATATGTTTATGGCTAGTTCAGCCTTACAATTTGCAATATCAGTAATTGGTGTTCTTGTTTTTGCTGGTTTAACAGCTTACGACACGCAAAGAATAAAGGCTATGTACTATGATGGATCAGGTCAAGAAGGTAAAAAGGCAATAATGGGAGCATTGTCTCTTTATCTTGACTTTATAAATCTTTTCATAATGCTTCTTCAGCTTTTTGGTCAAAGAAGATAATTTTATCTAAGGTTGGTTGAATTACATATTCAACCAACCTTCGTTCATGTGAAAAAAATATTTCTTATTTTTTTTCTTACTATATTTTCAGTTAATTCATCACCTAAATGCTTTGAGCGTTCAGATATTTTCTTCCACGTCTATAGAAATGGCAGCAAGATTGGTTACCACAAGATTAATTTCTCTAGAAATGAAGATTACGTTAAAGCTTCAGTCGAAATAAAATTCGAAGTAACATTTTTGGGATTCGTTGTTTATGATTACTATCACAAAAATGAAGAAAATTGGCTTGATGATAGCCTAGTGAATTTAAGAACAACGACCGACAAAAATGGGGAATCATTATTTTGCAATCTCAATAAAAAAAATGATGTTTTTGTTGTTGAAGGATCAATTGGAAATGAAGAAATTTTCAATAACATAATTCCAACAAGTTATTGGAATCATAAGTTAATAGTTGGTCGGTCTACAAAACACGTTCTAAACACTCAGGATTGTAGTTTCATTGATTTAAGCATCAAACCATTAGGTGAAAAAGAAATATATGATGTTGCACTCCTAACAAATCATTACAAGCTAACTGGAAAAGAAAGTTCTGGTGAAGCTCTTGATATTGACATCTGGTATGATCAGAATGAAAACTGGGTAAAAATGATTTTCATTAAGGATGGCAGCAAAATTGAATATTATCTAGATAGGTTTTATGAAAAAGAACAATAAAAAAGTTGCGTGGATTACAGGAGGTGGCACCGGAATTGGCAAGGAATTAGCAAAAGTTCTTGTTAAAAACAAATGGAATGTTGTGATAAGTGGAAGAAGAATCGACAAGTTAAATCAAGTTAAAAATTTTGGCAAAAATAATATAACTTCATTAAAGTTGGATATAAGTTCTTCAACACAATGCCAAAAAATAGTAAAAAAAATTTTTACAAAATTTGGAAAAATTGATCTAGCAATACTTAATGCTGCTGCTTACAATCCAGGGAATTTAGAATTTGGTGAGTTAAAAAAAATTAAAAATGTAATTGATGTTAATCTAACTGGTCAAATAAATTGTCTTAGTTATATCGTTCCTTATATGAAGAAAGAAAAATCTGGCCAGATTGTTTTTATTTCTTCTCCTGCAGGTTTCAGAGGATTGCCAAACGCTGGAATTTATGGAGTAACTAAATCAGCTTTAACTTTTCTAGCCGAAAGCACTCACATAGAATTGTCAAAATCAAAAATTAAAATTCAGGTCGTACATCCTGGTTTTATTAAAACACCAATGACTGATAAGAATAAATTTCCTATGCCTTTTTTAATGTCTTCTGAAGAGGCAGCTCAAAAAATATTTAACAAACTGAAATCTCCAGAATTTGAAATCTCTTTCCCTAAAAAGCTAATAATACCAATGAAGATTCTTCAAATAATACCTTACAAACTCTATTTTTTTTTAATGAAAAATTTTGTTAAATTAATTTAATTGAAATAAAAAGTTTTCATTGATTAATCTTTAAGAAAGTTATTGTCACCACACCTATTTTTATTCCCCATTTCTTTACATCTGCTCTATTAATCAAAATATTCCTATCTTGCAAAAACATCCAATCATCAAAATCTACCGTAACGGTTGAGTTTTTAACTTTTAAATTCAATTTGTAAGTCCAATTCAAAGCATTGCCAACTGCTTTTCCCTTCGCTTCTCCAATCACATCATCAGCACTGCCAAGATATTTTTTTTCACCCAATATTTTTATTTTCCAAATTCTTTGTTCTTGCTCACCATCATCATATAAAAACTTCTCATTAAGAACTAACGTGTCTCCATCTTTTTTTCCATCAATATCTACGCTAAATGATCTTTGCAGATTTCCAAATCGGTCATGAAACAACCCCCAAGCCTCAACCTTACCAGAAAAATAATCCTCTAATATTAGTTCGGGATTATTATTTTTAAACTTATCTATATCCATATTTGTCGAACATGAAACAACAAAAAACAAAGTAATTACTCTAATTAGTTGCATACTAAATATATGGTACCAGATTCAGAACTATCCATAAATTTTTTTCTGAATTTTTACCTGCTCATTTTGGTTGGATTTAAAATTTATCAGCAAAAAACCTGAAATTAATTTAAGTAGAACTGGAAGAAAAGCATATGAAAAAAATATAAATCTTTTGCTTTCATTATTTATTGCTTGATTTGTGTCAAAGTCTAGAATGCCAAGAACTCCAAACACAAATAAACTCATCAAAGCAAAAGAAATTTTATTGATAAAAGTAATAAAAGAAAATAACAACCCAGAAATATCTTCTTTAAATTTATATTTGTGGATATCCGTTATATCAGCCTGAATGGATGGAGGAATAATTAAATCTGCCCCTAGGCAAAAACCTGTAAGACAAGATATAATTATAAAACAAAATAAGTCGCCACTATCTAAAAATAAGACAAACACAAAAAATAATGATGAAAGGGAAAGTGAGACTGCCCAGGTATGGTTTTTGTTTATTTTTTTACTTAATAAAGTCCAGAATGGTATTCCTAAAATTGCAAAGAGGAAATAAAAAAACAAAACTCTCTGTCTATCAAAATCATTACCCCCGAGAACGTACGTGACAAAAAAGGCAAACAAGATCATTGGAAGTACATTTGCCAAACTATTAATTAAAAAAATTGCCATCAATCTGATTAAAGATTTATTTTTCTTTAAGTTTCTCAATGTTAAAAAAAAATTTTTATTTTCTTTTTTTTGTGTATTTTCAGTTGGCACAAAAAAGCAAATCAATAAAATCCCAATGAACCCAGAAAGAACTGCAACATACACCAAATATTCTGCTAATTCTCCACTATTAAATTCAAATATCATTGGCAATCCCAAAGAAAAAAATAGACCCAGTAAAATGAAAAACTCACGAGACGCACTAAGCTTCGTTCTTAAAAAATAATTCCTTTCTAGGTCATAACCAATTGAAAGATATGGTATTTGGAACATTGTCCAGCCCAAATACAACAAACCAACCCAAATCAACAAATAATGCTCATACGGGATGAATTCTAAAACAAAAAGTTTTTTCAACGCAAAGCCAGAAATTAATCCACCAAATATAAGCCAGTATTTTCTAGAAAAAAATGATTTATCATTTACCCACCCCATTATTGGATCAGAGACTATATCAATAAGTTTTGCTAAAAAAAGGTAGATGCCAATATCAGAAAGATCATAACCATATTTTTCTGAATAAAGTGCTGGCAAAATAATCATTACAGGAAAAGTGGGGATGGCAAATGCAAATGCTGGAGAAGCATACAGAATGTTTCTAAGAGTAATATTAGTCAATTCAAACTTTCTTTATCAAGAATTGACCAACATTAATATTCCCAGATCTAAAGCCCCCTTCACAATATCCTAAATAATATTTCCACATTCGCTTAAATGTATTATCAAATCCCATCTGTTTGATTTTTTCCCATGAACCTTCAAATGAATTCATCCAATGTTTAAGGGTCTTCGCATAATGATGCCCAAACATTATTTGTTCCTGAATTGTTAGGCCACTGGAAAAAGCTACTTTCCTCATTTCCTCCACAGAAGGCAACATACCTCCAGGAAAAATGTAAGTCTGAATGAAATCTGGAAATCTTCTATAGCTTCTGTAAAAATTGTTTTCAATTGTTATTGTTTGAAGTCCAATGCATCCATTGTGTTTTAAATTTTTTTTTAAAGTATTAAAATAAATTGGCCAATACTTCTCACCCACAGCCTCAAACATTTCTATAGAAACTATTTTGTCATAAAAACCTTTTATATCTCTGTAATCTTTCAATTTAATGTTTATTTTGTCATTTAATTTTTCTTCAAAAACTCTTTTTTTCACTGATTCGTATTGTTTTTTCGAAATAGTAATGGCTGTCACTTTGGCTGAAAGATTCTTTGCCAAAAAAATTGAAAAACCGCCCCATCCACAACCAATTTCAAGCACTTCATCATTTTGTTTGATTTGGCACATTCTAATTAAATTTTTATATTTATTAATTTGAGCATCATAAAGATCTTCCATACCACTGTTAAACAATGCAGATGAATAGGTCATTGATTTATCCAACCAATATTTGTAGAAATTATTGCCTAAGTCGTAGTGCATACTTATATTTTTGCGTGACCCAGATTTAGTATTTCTATTAAAGTAATGTTTCAATCTTAGAAACAAAATAATGTACCATTTACCACGAATAAATTTTGAGAATTCATGGAAATTTTTGGCACCCCATTCTAAAAAATCACTTAGACTGGATGTATCCCAATTTTCATCAATGTAACTTTCTGCCCAACCTAGATCACCTTTTAGAAAAAAATCGTCTAAACATTTCATATTTTTTATTGAAATTTCAGCATTTGGTCCCGGATTATTAGCTTCAAAAAAAAAAACTTTTTTTTTCTTGTTGTAAACAGAAATCTTTCCGTATTTGCTTTGTGACAAAACACTATAAAAAAGTTCTAATTTTTTTTTTAGCTCTTTATTCATGATTATTTAACAGAAGAAAAAAAGTCGTCAGGTTTTTTTGGTTTCTTTATATATATTGCGCCTTTAAAAAACAATTTCAATGCCTGGATGTAAATGCCTAAAGTTACCTGAAGATTTTGGAAGATTCTACCAAAAAGAACCTTTAGCAAATTAATTTCGCTCATCTGCCTTGACCTACCAGAAAATGATGCTTCAAAAATCTTTTGGTTATTTACTTCATAAAATATAAAAAAGTTTAACAAATTATTGTCAATGCTAAATTTTATCTTATAACTCCCTTTAACTTTAAAAAATGGTGATACGTAAAATTTTTTTTTAATATTGAAAAATTTTTCATTCCTAACTTTACAAATGTAAGCGTGCCTTTCATTAAATGTGTTGCTCACTTCGAAAATTATTACCTTTGCATTTTTTTTTTTATCATAACAAACAAAAATTGATATTGGATTAAAAACGTAACCTAAAATTCTTGGCAAGCAAAAAGCTTTAATGGATTTAATGTTATAAATTGAATTTTTTTTTAATTTTTTTTGCAAATATTCATAAAGACTCACTTTTTTTTCATTAACTGAACCATGATCATTATCACAAAATGTAAAGAAAGAAATTTTATTCCTTCTAAATGTTAAAAAATTTCCAAAATTACAAATGTCAAACCAAAAATAAGTCAACTTGTATTTAAAATTATGATTAAATGGTTTAAACCTTGAATGTTTCACTATTCCTTCATACAAGGCATCTTTTGTAAAATTTATTTTAACCATTCTCTTCTCATTCCTGACATTTTCTCAGCAACATTTAGTCCTGATTTTATTCCATCTTCGTGAAATCCATACCCTAAATATGCACCGCAGAACCAAGTTTTATTTTCTCCTTGAATTAATTTAATATCTTTTTGTGCCTCAAAAGTTTCACAATTAAAAATAGGGTGCTCATAATGTATAATCTTATAGGTTTTATCTTTTTTAGGTTCTTGACTTGGGTTTAGTGTTACAAAAATATTTCTACTTGTTTCTAGTTTTTGAAGTTGGTTCATCCAATATGTAACAGAAATTTCATTCTTTCCATTTTCCAAATAATTCCAACTCGACCAAACCTTTTTTAATTTTGGCATTAATGATTCATCAAAATGTAAAAAAACTTTATTCTTTTTATATTGTATTTTAGAAAAAATTTTTCTTTCATTCGATGCCATATTTTCTAGTATATTTTTAATTTGATCGGCATGAACAGCCAATACCACATAATCATATTTTATTATCTTTTTGTCAATTTTTATCTCCACATATTTACCATTTCTTCTTACAACCTTAACATTACAATTTTTTATGGGATTTATATTCTTACATCTAATTATTTTTTCTACGTAATTTCTACTTCCACCAAGAACAGTCCTCCATTTTGGTCTGTCAAAAAATTTTAATAAACCATGATTTGAGAAAAAATCCACAAACTCTCTCAATGGATATTTTTTAATATCTTTCAATGATGACGACCAGATACTTGAAGCCATTGGATAAATATGGTTGTACTTAAAAAAATCTGAGTAATTTTTCTTGTGCAGATATTCATCAATAGTGGAAAAAGAGAAATTTTCTTTATCCAACTCGACACTTTTATAAAATCTAACTATTTCAAATAACATCTTAATGAATTTGAGATTTAAAAAATTTGATTTCTGGCCAAAAATAGATGACATATTTGATCCTCCATATTCCAGAGCACCTTTATCTTTAGAAAATGCAAATGACATATCACTTTCATAAGATTCTACATTTAGACTTTTAAACAAATTACACAGATTTGGATAATTAATTTCATTGAATACTATGAAACCTGTATCAACGGATATATCCATTTCATTAACTTTGATTTTTTCCGTGTTGGAATGACCACCAAAGTATGAGTTTTTTTCAAAGAGATCAACTTTGTGACCCTTTGAAAGCAACCATGCACAAGATAATCCTGAAATCCCACTGCCAATAACAGCTATTCTCATTTTTTTAATAAAACATAATATTAGAAATTAAAAAAAAAAAGAAAAAAAAATCAATATATTGTTTGACTTATATAAAAAATCACTATATATTGATACTGGGCTAGTATGATTATAACAAAACTTTGTGCAATAACATTCTCCTCAATTTTTTTGTTACTACTAGTTTCAAGTCTATTTTAATTTCCTCCAATAAAACCCTGGTTCTGCCAGGGTTTTATTGTTAAATCTAAATTGTAGTCTTATTTTGCTGTTATATTGGGAAGTTTATGGTTTTCTGTAGATTGTTAACCAGTTTGATGAGAGCAATTGATGGTCCAGTGACTCAACATTGTCATAACCGGAAAGCTCAGAAGTATTGTAATTGTTCAAGTTTTTACGAAACGAGTGATCGTAATTTCTTCTAATTCTATCAAACCTTATGTTATGTATTAGATTCAACATCAAGATACTTAACGACTCATTAGAAATTTGTTTAATTCTATTCTCTGATAAAGTGCCTTCTAAACTCACAAACTGCTGAAAAATAAGGATCACCAGGTCTTGGTTCTGTAATCATAACTTCTCTATTTAAAGCACATGACTCTGCAATCAAGGTATTGAGCAAATGTCCTGCATTAGCATATGATGTATGAATAGCAAGAAAGAAATTATCAGAATTCCTACACTTCTTTAATTGTTTTTGTAATTCTCCTGGAGACATTTCTTTATTATATATCACTTTGCACCAATTGGCTGAATAACTGAAATTAAAGGTAAAAACTGTTAAAAAAAATAAAATCAACTTAATATTTTTCTTCATATGAAAATTCTCCAATATATAAGTTTCAAAAAATCACCTGTACTCATTATGTTCTTCTCTTCAAATTCTTCAAATTGCTGTTTAAAAAAAAATTTATATATAAGAACTGGAAATATAGATCCAAGGTAAGCTCCAAAGAAAATATCACTAGGAAAATGCATAGACATAAATATTCTCGATATACCCATTAATGTGGCAACAATTAAAATTAAAATTATATGTCTATTGAAATACAAAATAAATAGCATTGCAATGGTAAAAGCTGCTTGCGTATGTCCAGAAGGAAAGGAATTCACCTTATGTTCAATGTTAAAGGAATTAATTCTTTCATGACTGCCTAAGAAAAAATATTTAGGCCTTGCAACACCAACAACATACTTAAGGAGATTACAAGCAACCCCTGCTGTAATTAATGAAAAGACAATGTGTTTACATACTAATGAAGAATAGGAAAATGTATTAGATATTGGAAGAAAATCAAAACCTGTTTTTGTCTCTAAAATTTTAAGTTTTGATGGATTTTTAAGTATTGAATTGATATTCAAATTTGCAAATAAAATAATTAAGCAGATTATTATAATGTTTAATGGGTCGAGTATATCTGATATTGGATCTATAAAGTTTTTGAAAAAAGAAAAAAATATTCCGTGAAAAGATCTTGTAAGTTGAAAAATATATACATCAAAAAATTTGAATAGCACCACTGTAATTGTTAAAACAAAAAATAAAAGACTGTAGGATGTTAAAAAGTTTAATTTTTTAATAGATTCATTCATAATCAGTTTTTATAAATCTCAAATGACATATTTCTTCCTTTTGAATAATTGAAGCCTTGAAATTTCTCAACTAGTTTAAAATCTGAATACTTTGGATTTTTAAAAAAAATCTCGCTATATTCACTGGACACAATATACATAATTTTTTTTGAAAATATCGTATTTTCTTTCAAAATGTGAGGGTCAATTTTCTTTGATTTGTGAGATGTTAAAAAAATTAGGCTTGGTTCGTTAAACCCATAATTTAATATTTCATCAACATCATTTTGGTTCCTATCAACAATCTTTGCAATATTCTCTGATATCCAAAGAACATTCATTTTTGGAATCAAAAAGTAAATTAATGAAAGATATACGCATAATTGAAATACACCCACAAAAACTAAAAGTTTTTTTAGATTTTTTTTTAGATTAATACTTAATAGGTAGAAGGTAAATATCAAAAAAATGAAAATTAACAACCAAAAAAAAGGATCAGGATTTGAATAATTGTAAATTGAAAAAAGCAGCAAACCAATGAATAAGCATGGAAAAATGATTAGAGGGATTGTTGTATATTTTAATTTTTCGTATTCAAAGTTTATAGAAAATAGATGTTTAGCAATTAATATACTCAAAGCTGAATATGATGGAAGAATGTAGTGTGGAAGCTTTGTTGGCACAATCTCATAAATTATTAACGGAACCAAAAACCACAAGGACAAAAAACAATCTTCCTTACTATCCAAAAATAATACTCTCCATTTCTTAATTGAATTAATCAAGACAGATGGGAAAAAAATTGAACCTGGCCAAAAAAATATAAAAATTAAAATGAAGTAGTATCCAGGAGGAAATCCATGGGATTCTTGTCCAGATTTTAATTTGTTAAACAAATCAAAAACAACCGACTCATACCAAAAAACACCACTAGATTTTATTGTTATTGCTATAAACCATGGGAGAGTAATAACCAAAAAAGAAAGCAAACCTAACCAAGACCAAATTTGCTTAAAATAATTATTTCTCTGAAGAAGTGAAAAAACGAACAATGGAATTAATGTAAAAATAAAAATTATTGGCCCTTTAATTAGAACCCCAAATGCCAAAATAATCCAAAAAACAATCTTGAGAAAATTTTTAACTTTGTTTGTCCTAACCAGTTCAAAAATCAACAAATTTGCTGCATTTACCGTTAAAAACAAGAGTCCATCAGTTTTAGCTTGATGCATTTCAGAAATGGTTAAAATTGAGCAAATCAAAAAATAAATTGATATAAAAGCAATGTCTTTGTTGTAAATTCTGATCAAATAAAAATATATGAGTAAAAAACTAACCAAAATTCCAAAAAGTGATGGTAATCTATATACCCAAATTTTGTCATATGGTTCGTGTCCAAAAATATAATTAGCTAACACTTGACTCCAATAAATACCAATGGGTTTTTTATATCTGGATTCCTCTAACATTTTAATGTCAACAAAGTCTTTTGTTTCAATCATAGTTTTAGTAGCTGTTGCAAACCTAGCTTCATCTCTATCCATTACTGGAAGTTTCAAAATGCCTTGAAAAAAAAGAATTGTGCATAGAAGTAAAAAAATTAAAAATTTTTTTTGTTTTAAAAAAGTCATTGTTTTTCGAATCCACTAGTTTAGATTTAGTGTTATCATAACATTCTAAAATGAATAATTTTACAATTATAATCCCAATATTTAATGAGTCCGAATCAATTTTTAGACTCCTAGATGAAATTAGTTATGAATTCCAAAAGAAATTACCAGAAATTCTGATAGTTGATGATGGAAGTAATGATGACTTTCAACAAAAAAGTGCAAATTTAAAAAAAAGAAAATTTAAAATTTTTACTCATACCAAAAATTTAGGTAAATCTAAAGCAATGGAAACAGGAATAAAAAATGCTGGAAATGATTTAATCTGTGTTATGGATGGAGATGGGCAAAATCCCCCCTACGAGGTTAAAAAATTAATAAATCATTGGAAAAAAACACCAAAGAATAATTTCACTTTAATCTGTGGAAACAGAACATCTAGAAAAGATACTTTCATTAAACGGCTAAGTTCTAAATTGGCCAACAAAATAAGGAGGCTAATACTTGATGATGATTGTAATGACACCGCTTGTGCACTAAAGGTCTTCTCTAAATCTGATTATCTAAAAATCCCCTATCTTAAAAATATGCATAGATTCTTACCAGCTTTATTTAAAATGAGAAATGGGGCTATTTACAATATTGCCATTGATGACAGAGAGCGATTTGCTGGTATTTCAAAATTTAATTTTAATAATAGATTTTGGGTTGGCATACTAGATCTGATAAAAGTTTGGATATTAATTAAAAAAAAAAGGAGTTATTTATGACTACAGAACAAATCTGGTTGATAATAGGTTTTATAGGGCAAACTATTTTTGCGTCTAGATTTTTAATACAATGGGTTGTAAGTGAACGTGCATCTAAAAGCATTATACCTAACATCTTTTGGTGGATTAGTTTGGCTGGAAGCATGGTATTATTAAGTTATGCTATCCACAAAGTAGACCCAGTTTTCATTGTGGGTCAATCATGTGGATTTCTTATCTATTCTAGAAACATCTACCTAATTAAAAAAGAAGGGAAAAATAGAAAATCTGATCCATCAAAAATTATGAAAGTTAATTAATGTCTTATGATCATAATTTTCTTCATAATATTTTACTAAAGAAAAGTGAACCATTTAAATTTCTTTCTAGAGAAATTAAAACTAATGGTCTAATTAAATTAAAAAAAACAAGGTTGGATTTTTTTACTTTCTTATTTCAAACAATAATATCACAACAAATTTCAAATAAGGCAGCTGGCTCTATTTGGAAAAATCTATGTAATTCTCTAGAAGTTAAAAACCCCTCAATTAAAGATTTTTCTAACACATCTTTTTTACTAAAAAAACTTGATGAAATCAGAGTTTCCAGGCAAAAAAAAAATTACATTACTTCTATCTACGAAACCATAAATAAAAATAAACTAATTTTGTCTGATCTCAAAAAATTAAGTGACGAAACAGTCAAACAGAAATTGATCAAAATAAAAGGGGTTGGGAATTGGACATGCGATATGATTCTAATATTTTTTTTTCTAAGGCCAAATATTTTACCTGAAAATGATTTAATTATAAAAAAAACACTAAATAAAATTTCTAGGATTGAAGGAAAAAAAATAAATTTCAAAAAAAATTTTGATCCATATCTCTCAATTTTCTCTCTTCATCTTTGGAAAATGGCTAAAAGGATTCTCTAGAAAAGACTTAAAAAAAGTATCTTTCTCATCTACAGTAATTTTACTTTTTGGCCATTCAATCATATTTACAGCACTACATTTAATGCAAACAAAATCCCATTTCTCAAATTTAGAATTACAGTTATTACAACTCCAAAGTGGTTCCATCTTAAGATTTTCAGAAATTTCAGGTAATTTAATTTTTGGAGTTTCATCAGAAATCTTCTCATATAGATCAATCACTCTTTTATCCCAGTTCGTTTTTGGAATTGAATCCAAATATTTCTGTGCTTCTCCCCACATAGAAGATTCGTATGCTGCAAGTGCAAGAGCAATTTTTGATTCATCTGAATCTTTAGCGTTCTTTTTTAGAGTTTTGGAAATCAAATTAAACCTTTTCAAAGATTCACTTTCATTTTTCTTTTTATAACTCATAAAGATTTCAACAATATCTAAACAAAGTAAATTCACCCAGTTTTTTTCGAAGACGTTTGCAGCTTTCTTTATGTTAGATTGATCTATGTAGTATTTAATTGTTTCTATTACTACATTGATTGATTGATTTGAAATTTTTAATGCTTCTGGCGCCTCTTTTCCAGAGAAAATTTTTAAATTTGCCAACATATTTTTAATTTTAGCTGATTTATGAATTTTCAATTTTAATAAGATATTGTGTGCTTCTATCCAGTCCTTTTTCATAGAGTAAATCGTTGCTAGTTTTTCTGCAAACCATTGATCATTTGGATAATCTTCGCAAAATTTATTTAAATTATCTTTAGCTTCATCAAATTTATTTTCCTTCAAATTAACTAGTACTATAGCCCTTTTAGCTATGTAGTCTGCCTTAGGAATACCTTGCAAAACTTTTAAATATTTTTTTGACTCATCAATTTTATTTCCTATTAATGAAGAATTAAACAACATAAAAGTTGAAAACAAATCATTCCTTAGGAATTTTTTTAACATTCTTGAATTTTTCTCAAGCTTGACAGAATCACCTAAAACTAGATTTACTGCCATATCATCAAGCACGTCATTACCCAAAACTAAATATTTTTCCTTTTTTTTTATTTCATAGTTTTTTGGTATTTCTTTAATTTTTTTTGTAGATATATAAAACACCAAAACAATACCTGTAAAAATTAATAGTATTGAGACCAACCCTATTAGATTCGTGTGAATCAAATATTCTTTCCAAATTATCTCCACATTTCCAGGATAATTAGATAGCCATACAATGAATACTGATATGATGATTGTTATTGCAAAAAATTTAAAAATTTTAATCAAAGTTACTTCCAATAATAATTAACAATTCACTTTCCAGTTCATCCATTCTTTCATCTGCTTTAAGGATGGCATTTGCTTCATCCAGCCAATATTTTACATTATCAAGGGAGAAATTTGAGTTTTCTATAGTTTCTATCGATTTTTCCAAATCATTAAGTAGTAAAAATTCCTTCGCTAATAACAATGATTCTTTTAGAGCTTGATTGTAATTAAATTGTTGACCTTCTCTTATTTCTGAATTTTCTAGTTTAGTTATTTTAAATGTAGAATTAAAAATACTTCTTAAGTAATTTAAAAAATTTTCTTTAGATTCAAATATTTTTTTTCCCTGAAATCTTTCATCTTTTTCCAATCTTGCAATGAATTGATCAAAACTCTCCTCATAAAATTGTAAATTATTGATTAATTCTTTAAGGAGAAAACTTTTTGTTTTTAATGAGTTAACTTCTAATTTTGAGAAAAATTCCAACAAATTTTTTAATTTTTCATGATTCTCATAAAAGTCTAATAATCTATCTAGCTCCTCGCCAAAGTTTTTACGGGAAGAATAATTTTTTTTTAGAATGTTGAAATAGATTAAAGATTTATTTCCATAAGAAATCTCTTCATCTAAATTCCCTTCAATATTTATTAAACTCAATTCATCCATCCTTCTGTTTAAATTTTCTAACAATCTTTCTGTTTCTTTGATTTTCTCTAAATTTTTCATAGATCTTGAGTTAGCATTTAAAATTGAATCTTCTAAAACTTTTGTATTTTCCTTAGAATTTTTTTTCTCTTTCCTTTCATTTTCAGAAATGGTTTCGAGAAAATTCTTCCTTGAATCAATAGGATAATCTAAACTTTCTAACTCTGGTGAAAAATCAATTAACTCAGAATCTGAGACATTTTCACTTTTATTTAGTCTCTTAAAAAAATCTAAAATGTCATCAAAATAAAACCCTGTAGAAAAAAACAAGGAAAAAAAAATTAAAAATATATATGCATTTCTTATATAATTTGTTTTTTTCTTGTATTGTGAATTGTCTAAGTCAATGAAATCCTCCTTCTTGGATTGTTTGTTTTTGGAGTCACTCATTTTTTTTCTCCTGAACCAAAAACAGTCATTAATGTTTTAATCATATTCTTCTCATTTGGTTTGTCAGCAATGAAAATCTTTCCTATATTTAAACCTCTTAACTCATTTTTTACAGTTTCACTTATGACAACAAATTTCTTTGCAAAACAATATCTGTCCAAATTGAATTTTATAATTTCATTACAAAATGATCTTGCTGTTCTGCTTGAATAGAGGGTTATTATTCCATTTTTGTTTGTTTTAATAAATTTTTTAAAAATCTCTGGGTATATATTTTTCATATTAGAACGATAACATTCTACTGGAAAATAGTCGCAACCATAATTAGAAAAAAAATCCATCAGGCTTTCTTCAACAATATTTGATGTTGGATGTAAAACTTTCATTCCACTTTTTAAAAATCTTGCAATTTTTTTTTTTAATTCTTTCAGATCACCGTCTGAATCAAAAACATTTGAAACTCCAGTTTCTTCCAATAGTTTTTTTGTTCCAGAACCGACGGCAAAAATCCTTAAATTTTTATTGAATAGAATATTCTTATCATCAAAATATCGAATGCCATTCTTACTTGTAAACATAATAACATCCACGCCAATGAATTTTTTAAATCTATACGTTTTTTTTTTTACGTCAATAAGAGGTGCAATTTCAAAATCCCACATTTTTTCCCTCAAAATTTTTGAAGTTTCAAGAGAGTCAATCTTTGATCTAGTTAATAATATCTTCACAATTTTCCTAATCCAATTTTTTTTCTTATCTTTTTTCCTAAGTTAAGACTCTCAAATCTAAATTCTGACATTTTAAAATATGTCTTATTCTTAACAAAGTTTTTGCCATCTAATGAGGAGGCCATATATCTAAAAAAAAAATGCTTTTTACCTTTTACATTTTTTATCCTTGCCATCCCTCCAATTGGTGTTTGGCAAGAACCATCTAGGGCTTTTAAATATTCTCTTTCACATTCAGATTCAACAAAAGTATCTTCATCATTTATTTCTCTTAAAATATTAATAATTTTTTTATTTTTTTTATCAGCTACAATTGCTATTACACCTTGTCCAATTGCTGGTACTATTTTTTTTGTATCTATCTCAAAGAAATTTTTCTTAATTCCGAGCCGTTTCAAGCCAGCTGCAGCTAGTATTATCGCGTCATATTTGCCATCTTTTATTTTTTTTATTCTAGTCTCAACGTTTCCTCGAATTTCTTTTACTACTAAATCAGGTCTTAGGTGCTTAAGTTGTATTGCTCTTCTAATTGAAGAAGTCCCAATAATTGCTTTTTTTTTCAGATTATTTAGATTTTTATAATTTTTACTATAAATAACATCCCTGCAGTCCCCTCTAGGAAGAACAGCTGCAATAATCAATCCTTCTGGAAGATTGGTTGGCAAATCTTTCAACGAATGAACTCCTATATCAATTTCAGCCCTTAATTGAGCTTCATCAATTTCTTTAGTAAACAAACCTTTGTTCCCAATCTCAGAAATATTTTTATTCAAAAATTTATCACCAGACGTTTTGTAAAACCTAACTTCAATTTTGTTTTCAATTTTTTCTCCAAATTTATCTAAAAGCGCTTTCAAGAATATGTTCATTTGTGCTTTTGCAAGAGGACTTGCTCTTGATCCAACTCTAATTTTATCTAATATTTTTTTCATAATTATGTTTTATTTTATTTTAGTAGCAAATAATGTATTTTTAAATATTCTTAATTTATTAAAAATTATGATAGTACTTGGAATTGAAACAAGTTGTGATGAAACTTCCGTTTCGATAGTAAAAAAAAACAAAAAAAGGTTATCTGGCAAGGTAATTTGTGAAAGAACTCTTTCACAAATTTCTAAGCATAAAGCTTTTGGAGGAGTGGTGCCTGAATTAGCATCCAGAGAACATAGTGAAGCTTTGCATATTTTAGTAAAGAAAGTATTAAAAAATTCTGGATTAACGCTTAATCAAATCAATGCCTTCGCCGCTACTACTGGTCCTGGGCTTCTTGGTGGTTTGTTAATAGGTTCAAACTATGCCAAAACACTTGCATTAGCATCTAAAAAACCTTTTTTTTCAGTGAACCACCTTCAAGGGCATATATTAGTTTCAAGGATGGAAAAGAAAATTAGTTTCCCATTCTTATGCTTACTAGTATCTGGCGGCCACACACAGATACTAATAGCCAAAAGTTATAAGAAATTTATCTTGTTGGGGGAAACTTTAGATGATGCATTAGGAGAAGCGTTTGATAAAACGGCTAAGATCCTTGGCCTGGACTACCCAGGAGGACCTTTATTAGAAAAATTGGCACTAAAAAGTAGTAATGTTCAAGAAAAATTTAACTTACCTAGGCCATTAATAAACGAAAAAAGTTTTAATTTCTCTTTTTCTGGTTTAAAAACGGCCATAAGAAGAGTTGTTCAGAATGGAATCAACGAAGATGAAAAAAGTGATTTAGCCAATGAATTTCAATTGTGTATAACAGATTGCTTAATAGCAAAAATTGAAAAAGCTATTGCATTTTTTAAAAACAAATTTGATAACAACTATTTCGTTCTGGCTGGTGGAGTAGCCTCAAATAATTTTGTCAGAGAAAAGTTGCAAAAACTTTGCAAAAAAAAAAAAATGTCATTCTACGTGCCTAAACCAAAATTATGCGTTGATAATGCAACAATGATTGCTTGGACAGGAATAGAGAAATTATTGAATGGAGAAAAGGGAGATTCATTGCAATTTTCTCCAAGACCTAGATGGGGTTTAGAAAAATTATGACAAAAATTGGCATAATTGGATCTGGTCAGTGGGCATTTGCTCTATCAAAAGTTTTAAATAAAAATCAGATCATTATTAAATGTAGAAATTTAAGAAAAACAAAGAAAAAATTTCTTCAATCACAAAGACAAATTGTTACAGATGATTTTGGATTGCTTCAAGATTGTGAATATATTTTTCTGTCAATTCCATCACAATCAGTAAGAGAAAATCTAAAAATTCTTAAAAATAAAACTAAAAACCTCCGGTCCACTTTCATAATTTGTTGTAAAGGTGTGGAAAAAAATAGCAATAAACTAATTAGCGAAATTTTATTTGAATTTTTTCCCAACAGTAGTTTTGCAATCTTGTCTGGCCCAAATTTCTCATCAGAGGTAATAAAAGGTCTTCCGACTGCTGCAGTTTTGTCATCACAAAAAAAAGAGGTTCTCATAAAAACATCAAAAATCATTTCTCAGGAAAGATTTAGAACTTATTTCAATAAGGACATAATAGGAACTCAGATTGGGGGAGCAATGAAAAATATTATAGCTATAGCGTCTGGCCTAATCATAGGCAAAAACCTTGGAAACAATGCTAAAGCAGCCATCATAACCAGAGGTCTTTCAGAAACAGTTCAACTGGGACTAAAAATGGGTGCCAAAAAAAATACTTTTTATGGTTTGTCAGGAATTGGTGATTTGACACTAACTTGTTCCTCATTAAAATCGAGAAATGCAAAACTTGGTTACTGTTTAGCAAAAGGAGGAAAAATTTCTATCTTAAAAAAAAATGCTGTCGTAGAAGGTTTGGATTCTTGTGAGAGCATCTGTCAGCTAGGATTAAGGTATGATGTAGAACTTCCAATTTGTAATTCTGTAAAAAAAATCATTTATGGTGAAAATGTAAAAAAGATAGCAACAAGTCTTCTTTCAAGACCACTTCAATACGAAAAATAATGGCATACTTATTAATCTGTAAAGATAAAAAAAATTCTCTAAAAAAAAGACTGTCTGTCAGAAATGAACATCTTAATTATATAAAAAAATTTGAAAAAAAGCTTATTCTCGCAGGACCTATATTAGACAAAACTGAGAAATCCAGAGGAAGCATTATTGTATTAGACTTTGATAATCTTAACGATGTCAACGTGTTTATAAAAAACGACCCATACTCAAAAATCAAATTATTCGACAAAATTATAATCCATAAATTTAAAAAGGTTTTTTAGTTTTTTTTATTAATTTGATTCATAAATTGATATATTCTTAAGTTCTTGGCTTAAATGAGGAGAAGATGAAATTTATTGACAATAAATTGAAGAATTCATCATTAACTTTTGAAGAATATAAAAAAGATTATTTAAAGTCTATTGAAGAGCCTGAAAAATTCTGGGCTGAAAAGGCAAAGACTCTTTTGTGGATTAAAGATTTCTCAAAAGTTAAAGATAGTTCGTTTGATGACGATGTTAAAATAAAATGGTTTAAAGACGGAACCCTTAACGTTTCACAAAACTGTCTAGATAGACATTTAAAAAAAAATGGAGATAAAGTTGCAATTATATGGGAATCTGATGATCCAAATTTGAGCAAAAAAATTACATTTAAAGAACTCCACAAAGAAGTTTGTAAACTTTCTAATGGGTTAAGGTCCTTAGGTCTAAAAAAAGGAGATAGAGTAACCATATACCTACCAATGATACCGGAAGCAGCAATAGCTATGCTTGCATGCGCAAGGATAGGAGCTATACACTCAGTAGTTTTCGGAGGTTTTGCTCCAGAATCATTAAAAAATAGAATTCTAGACTGCAAGTCATCAATAGTGATAACTGCCAATGAAGGAATAAGAGGGGGGAAGAAAGTCCCACTTCTATACAATGTTAAAGAAGCAATAAAAGGACTCGATGTCGTTAAAAAATGCATCGTTGTTAAAAGAACTAATTCTGAGGAACATTATGATAAAAAAACAGACATATGGTACGAGAATCTCCTCTCAACACAATCTGAAGATTGTGAAATTTCAGAACAGAATGCTGAAGACCCATTGTTCATTTTGTATACCTCTGGATCAACCGGAAAGCCAAAAGGTGTTTTGCATACCACAGCTGGATATTTACTACATGCCTCACTTAGTCACAAGGTGATTTTTGATGTTAAGGATGATGATGTCTATTGGTGCACGGCAGATGTTGGTTGGGTTACTGGTCATTCATATATCGTATATGGACCATTATGTAATGGCTTAACTACAGTTATGTTTGAAGGTGTGCCAACTTTTCCTACACCCTCTAGATTTTGGGAAATTGTTGATAAATTTAATGTTAACATTTTCTATACAGCTCCTACTGCAATAAGAGCACTGATGGGGCTAGGCGAGAAATACGTTAAGTCTACCAAGAGATCTTCATTAAAAGTTCTGGGTACTGTTGGAGAACCTATAAATCCTGAAGCATGGAAATGGTATTTTGAAATTGTTGGAAATAGTAAATGCCCAGTAATTGATACTTGGTGGCAAACTGAAACTGGGGCTGCTTTGATTTCACCAATAGCTGGAACAACTCCATTAAAGCCAGGTTCAGCCACTTTACCTTTTTTTGGTATTCAACCAATAATAGTAGATAATAACGGAATTGAGTTAGAGGGAGCTTGTGAAGGAAACCTTTGTATAACCACTTCCTGGCCTGGAATGATGAGAACCGTTTACAGAGATCACAAGAGATTTGTGGAAACTTATTTTTCTTCATTTAGTGGAAAATATTTTACTGGAGATGGTTGTAAGAGAGACAAGGATGGGTATTACTGGATAACAGGTAGAGTTGATGACGTTATAAATGTGTCCGGTCATAGATTAGGAACCGCTGAGGTTGAAAGTGCTCTTGTATTGCACAAAAAAGTTTCTGAAGCTGCTGTAGTTGGTTATCCGCACAATGTTAAAGGGCAAGGGATTTATGCGTATGTAACACTTATGACTGGAGAAGAATATAACGAGGAGTTAAGGCAAGAACTCGTTCGGTGGGTTAGATCAGTTATTGGGCCAATTGCAGCACCAGATATTATCCAATGGGCACCAAATCTACCTAAAACAAGATCTGGAAAAATTATGCGTCGTATTTTAAGAAAGGTTGCTTGTAATGAAGAAAACTCAATCGGTGACACTTCAACTTTAAATGAACCTAATGTTGTAAAAGAATTAATTGAAAATAGATCTCGGATTTCTTAAAAATCGTAACAAATACCTTTTTTTTCCCAATCACCATATCTTGTTGGTTCAGGACCTTTAGGACCACCGATTTCATTTTTTTGATTTATGGGCTTTTTTTTTATTAGCTTTTTTTGTTTCATTCTTTTTTTCATTATAATAACTTAAGAAATGTTGAATAGATAAACCATAGATTTTTGCTAAACTCAAGAGAAATTTCCACTCAAATTCTTTCAAAAATATATAATGATTGTGATTTGGAAGATGCAATTAATTCTAGTCAAAGTTTTTTAAAACTTGGGTCTAGAGACAGAGCATTTACAAGATTAATCCTTTTAAACACACTTAGACGTCATGGCGAAATTGACAATGTCATAGGAATGTTCTTAAAAAAACCATTAAAAAAAAAAGATTACTTTATACAAAACTTGTTGAGAATTTCAGTGGCACAAATTCTTTTTCTAGATACACCTGAGTACTCTGCCGTTAATTCAGCAGTGGAAATTTCCAAAAAATCTGGATTTGACAAACTAGTAAATGGGGTGCTAAGGAATATATGTAGGAAGAAAAAATCTTTAATTAAAAACCTTAATCCAAACACAAATTTACCCGAATGGATAAAAAGAGATATAAAAAAAAATTTTGGAGAAAAGATTCTATCTAAAATATCACAAAAAATAGTTGAGGAACCCTACATTGACATAAAAATAAAATCAAGTTCTTATGGCTCTAAAGATTGGGCTAAGATATTAAATGGAAAAATAATTTTTCCGGAGATTATCAGAACTAAAAGCCAAGGCCCTATTCCATCTCTCCCTTTCTTTAACGATGGGTTGTGGTGGGTTCAAGGATTAGCCTCAATATTTCCAGTAATAATAATCAATGAAATTTACAAAGATTCTAATAAGAACTCTGTCGCTGTTCTGGATGTTGGAGCTGCACCAGGAGGTAAAACATTTCAATTAATAGAAAGCGGCTATGATATAACTTCTTTGGAAATATCCTCTAAAAGAATTAAAAAATTAAATGAAAATCTAAGAAGATTAAACCTAAGAACCAAAATAATTTGTGAAGACTTAAAAAAATTAAATTCAACGAATTTGTATGATTGCATCTTAATTGATGCGCCATGTACGGGGTCAGGTTTAATTCAAAAAAAACCAGAAATCCTTTTAAGAGATAAGAGTGAAAACTTAAAACAACTAGTTGATCGACAAAAATCTCTGCTAAGCAAATCCACTCAATTGCTAAAGGTGGGTGGACACATCATCTATTGTGTGTGTTCAATACATTCAGAAGAAGGTGTAGGGCAAATAAGGTCTTTTATTAAAGAGTTTAAAAATTTTTCATTAGTCAATTTCTATCCTAAAATTTCTAAGTTTGGTGATTTTTGCGATAATGGCATGTTTATCTCAACCCCAAATGATTTCTCTAGTGGTGGAGGTATCGATGGTTTTTTTATTGCCTGTCTAAAAAAAATAGATAAACAATAAACATTATGGATAATTTTCTTAAAAAACTTAAAAACTTTCTATTATTCAAAAATCCAATTTACAATTTTTTTTTAGAAAGAAGGTCCGTTTCTGAAATTCTTTTTATTCCTGAATCTTTATGGAGTGGAGACCCTGAAAATGGAAAGCAAATAATTGGTGGATATTTAAATTTCAATGGTGAATCTTTTTATTTTAAGAATAACATTTGGAAAAAAAATCAAGCCAGCAATCTTTGGAATCATCAACTACATTCTTTCGTTTGGCTTAAAGATGTTAGAGCAGTTGGGACAGATAAAGCAAGAATATTTGGTCGAAAATCTATTCTTGAGTGGCTTAATCACTTCAACAAATGGGATCCAAACATTTGGCATCCAGAAATTCTTTCCAAAAGAATCTATTTCTTGTTAAGTAATTTATCTTTTTTTTACAACACTGCTGATGAAATTTTTCAAAGAAAAATATCTAAAAGCATAAACAAACAATCTCTTCATCTTTTTGCTTTATTGGAAAGAAGTGTTGAAAAACACGACAAAATTTTTGCTGCAAAGGCGATGATTCTATCTTCATTGTGTTTTAAAAACTTAAGAAACAAATTTGATGTAGGGCAAAAAAGACTAATGAACATCATTAAAACTGATTTGCTTCCAGATGGTATGCATTATCTAAAATCCCCAAGCAGACATTTTTCTTTCTTGAGATCGCTTATAGAGATAAAAAACTATCTAGGTAGTCTAAAAATTTCCATACCAAGTAAATTAAATGAAAAAATTAACGAAATGTCTTCTATATTAAAGTTTTTTAGAATTGGAAATGGTGAGTTAGCAATCTTTAATGAATACAAATATGTAAGTAATGATCAGTTAAACCAGGTTATAAAAAGATCAAACTCAAAATTTAAAATTCCGGAAATCTTAAAATTTTCTGGTTTCCAAAGAGTCTCTAGAAATAAAATAACTTTTCTAATGGATTGTGGGGTCCCTACCAAAGAAAATACCCACGCCGGCTCCCTCTCATTTGAATTCTCATTTGGGACTGAAAAGATTGTTGTAAACTCCGGGACACCATATATCAAAAATAAAAAGTCCAGTGAGTTTGTGCGTTCAACACAAGCTCATAGCACAATAAGTATAGATAATTATGATTCCTCCAATATTTTTTTTGGAAACAATCAAAACAGAAGGATTGCAAATGTATGGTCAAAAAAATTAGAAGATGGAAATAATTTCTGGATTGATTCAGCTCACTCAGGATACAAGAGTTTATTTAATCTAATTCACAATAGAAAAATCCACATTGATTCAAATAACTCAATTATAAGAGGACAAGATTATTTTTCTAAACCACTTAAAAACTTTTCAAATGCCCCAAAAAAATTTTTTTTGCGTTTTCATATACATCCAGAAATCGAACTGAACGTGACAAGAAGTAAAAAAAAAGTTTTATTGAGGTTGAAGAATAATCTTGGGTGGGAGTTCATATGTTCAGAGCCTAGGGTGGAATTAAAACAGGGTGTTTATCTAGGTGGGAACAAGTTGGTACAAAAGAACAGCCATATACTTATATCAGATAACATAATAGCTGAGAAAAAAATAAAATGGCTATTCAGGCTTATAAAATAATTTAGAGTGTCCAGTAATTTCTTATTTTTTTATCTCTAAAAGAACCTTTCAAGTCAAAAAAATATCCATCTGACTTTAAATATTTAAGTAAAAATTCTTCACCCTTACGCAAATAAAGTTGGTGTGGAACGCACAAAACTATTGCATCAAAACTATTTTTTTTTATTTCTTCAAATTTCTTGAATTTATAACTTTCAAAACTCTCAATATAATCATCATTAAATATGATTTTGTGTTTTTTTTTTTTTTAAAAAATTAATAAGATCAATTGCTTTGGAATTTAT
>CAZAFN010000005.1:66521-79036 GCA_964484795.1 uncultured Alphaproteobacteria bacterium
AAGTAACATTTTCTTTAAATGTAATTCCTAAAAAAAGTATTCTGGAATTATTTTTTAATTTTTTATTAATTTTTGTCCCAATGAAATTTGACATATTATCATTCGTACTTCGACCAGATAAGATGATTTTTGGATTTATTTTTAATTCTTTTGCTTTTTCCGCCAAATAATATGGATCGACTCCTATGCAATGACCTCCAACAAGTCCAGGTTCAAACTTTAAAAAATTCCATTTTGTTGATGAAGCGTCTAAAACGTCAAAAATGCTAATTCCAACTTTCTGACATATCTTTGTGATTTCATTTATAAAAGCAATGTTGATATCTCTTTGAGAATTTTCTATAACTTTTGATGCTTCAGCTACTCGAATGTTCTTTGCAACAAACACTTCTCCACTGGTAAGCTTTGAATAGACCTCAAACAAAATCTTTTCTACATCTTCATTCTGAGCAGAAATAACTTTATTAATTTTATCTATTGTGTGAATCTTATCTCCAGGATTGACTCTCTCCGGAGAGTACCCTAAAAAAAAATCTCTACCTGACTTCAAAGCATTTGAATGTTTTTCTAATTCAGGGCCACATATTTCTTCTGTTGCCCCGGGATGCACAGTGCTTTCAAACACGACTATATCACCTTTTTTCAGTGCTTTCCCTATGATTTTACAAACATTAAGAATGGAAGAAAAATCTGGTTTTTTTTTTTTGTCTATCGGGGTAGGTACTGTAGCAATATAGATGTTACATTCCGAAATCATCTTCGTATTATTTGTTACAAACAAATTTTTCTTTTGACAATTCTTTAGTTTTTGAGCGTCAACTTCAAATGTAAGGTCAAAACCTTTCTTAAGTTGACGGACTCTTGAAGAACTGATATCAAACCCTATAACCTTATATGATGATGACAAAACAACTGCAAGTGGTAATCCGACATACCCTAATCCCAAGACTGCAATTTTTTTTTCTTTCATAGTTAATATTGAATGTAGTAAATTTTAAAATATGGCAATTTTTATAATCCCAATTTGTTTGTTCTTCTTATGCATTTTTTTACTTAAAATTTCTATCAGTTTTTTTAACAAAAAACTCTTGATCGACAAACCTTCCCAAAGGAGCAACCATAGCAAACCAACACCAAAAGGTGCTGGCATCATATTAATTCCATTAATCATTTTTTCAACTCTATTCGTTTTTTTTTTGGAGGGAACCATTTCCAATGATTGGTTAAATTTTTTCTTGATTTGTCTGATACTAACACTCGTTTCTTTTTTTGATGATATTTACAATCTAACTTCTAAATTGCGACTTTTGGTGCAATTTTTTTGTGTACTTCTATCAATTTTTTTTTTAGGCGAAGAAATTAGAACATTCATATCTAACTCGGAATTTCTTGAACACATTGATATTAGCTTTAATGCTACTTTTTTTATAATGTCATTTTTTTTAATTTTTTTTTGGATGTGGATAATCAATTTATTTAATTTTATGGATGGAATGGATGGAATTACAAGCATCCAGGTGTGTTCTTTAGCCATTGCAACAAACTTGCTAGCTTTATTAGGTTATCTTGATTCTGAATTTCAATATCTTAGCATAATTATACTTTCCATTTTTTTAGGTTTTTATACTTATAACAAGCCTCCTGCTAGAATTTTTCTTGGTGATGTTGGTTCCATTCCTATTGGATACATTGTTGGCTTAATAATCATAAAAAGCTTCATCGTTCTAAACTTAATAATTCCTTTCATAATTATTATTATGTACCATCTTTTAGACTCATCACTGACGTTAGCAATGAGAATTTTTAATAATGAGAACATATTCCAAGCCCACAGCAAACATTTTTACCAAA
This sequence comes from uncultured Alphaproteobacteria bacterium, assembly GCA_964484795.1. GTDB lineage: Bacteria > Pseudomonadota > Alphaproteobacteria > Methylaequorales > Methylaequoraceae > CAZAFN01. The sequence continues at coordinate 68,373 of CAZAFN010000005.1, forward strand.
AAATATTAAGATCAGGGCGTTCTCATAGCGAAGTCTTAAATAAAATTATTATGTTGAATTTTCTTTTACTTTTGTTATCAGTCTTGTCAACAAAACTTCCATTTTTAAGCTTATTTTTATCAATCACATCTACGTTAGCATTACTTATTTATTTTGAAAAAAAAGGCAGAATATGAGTAGAAAAATTCTAATCACGATCCTTCATGATTTAGCAATTTTTTGTGTTTCTTTTTTTATGGCTCTCTGGATTCGTCTTGATTTTGGTTATGCCGTCTATCTGTTTTCTAACATTTGGATTTTTTCATTATTATTTGCTACATCCAACATTGTTTTACTTAATTATTTTGGCTTGTATCATGGCATATGGAGATATGCATCAATGCACGAAATCATCTCCATTTTAAAAAGCATATCAATCTGCACACTGCTAATCATAGCCATTCTTTTTTTAATTCTTCGATTGGAAAATATTCCTAGATCCTTTCCAATCTTATTGTTTATTATTTCTCTATTTGGCGTTACAGCTCCTAGGATCTTCTACCGACTTTTAAAAGATAAACTATCAAAAGAAGATAAGGAAAAAATTCCAGTTTTGTTAGTTGGAGATAATGACACATCTGAAAATTTCATCAGATTAACAAAAACTGAAAGAGCATCTCCATATAATGTCATAGGAATAATAGGAACTAAAGATAGGGCCGTAGGTAGAAGAATCCACAATATCCCAATTGTTTCCTCAATAAATAATCTAAAAATTCTAGAGGATTTTTTTAAAGGGTTAGCAAAAAAAGATCACCCCTTTTCTCCTCAAAGACTAATAGTCGCTGACCATAATTTATCCTCAAATACAATTGAATCATTATATGTTTTATCTAAAAAATATGGGTTGGCAATAGGTAAATTACCAAAAATATCGAGTTTTTCTATCAATCCTAGTGAAAAGTTTAGCGACAACCCCATAGTCATTGAGGATGTTTTGGGGAGAAAACAGAAAGTATATGACCATAATCTTCTCAAAGATATTTCCAATAAAACCGTTTTAGTTACTGGGGCAGGTGGAAGCATTGGGAGTGAGCTATGCAGACAAATTAATTCACTAAATCCAAAACTACTAATTCTTTTGGAAGCAAATGAACATAATCTCTACAAAATATCTTATGAACTAAATCACAAAACCTTACCAACATTAACTGACATAAAGGATTTTAACAAAGTTGAAAAATTACTTAAAATTCACAAACCTGACATTGTTTTTCATGCTGCTGCTCTAAAACACATTACTTTTGTGGAGGATGAACCTGTTGAAGCTTTAAAAACCAACTTTCTTGCGACAGTTAAACTTTGTCAATTATGCAAGTTATATGAAATAAAAAAACTGGTTTTCATTTCCACTGATAAGGCTGTAAACCCTACAAACATAATGGGTGCAACGAAAAGATTGTGTGAAAAATACATTCAAAGAATAGCTATTGGTGCTGAAAAGACTATTTTCTCAATTGTAAGATTCGGGAACGTCTTGGGTTCAACTGGTTCAGTTGTACCCTTATTTAAAAAACAAATTCAATCTGGCGGGCCACTTACAATTACTGATCCAAAAGTTAGTAGATATTTTATGACTATCCGGGAGGCAGTTGAATTGGTATTAATCTCTTCTCAATTAAAGAGTAAAAATAATGGAGAAATATTTATCTTAGAAATGGGAAAGTCTGTCTTAATTAAAGATCTTGCCAAAAGAATGATCCTTTTGTCAGGCAAAAATGACAAAGAAATAGAAATAAAGTACACAGGTTTAAGAAAAGGTGAAAAATTATCTGAAGAACTTTCCTTTGAAAATGAAAAAGTAAAAAACACAGGGATAGAAGGAATAATGTCAACGTCTGACTGTTTGTATCAATCTGAAGTCAGCAATTACAATAATTTGATTTCACAAATTCAAAACAATAAAATAGACGAATCTATGAATACTTTAAAAAAACTATTACCTGAGTACAAATTTGAAAGATAAATTAACAATTAAAAAGGCTATTGTATCTGTTTCAGATAAAACAAATCTTGATCAGTTAACAAAATATTTCGTTAAGCATGATGTTCACATTTTAAGTACTGGCGGAACTGCAAAACATCTTAAAAAACTAAATAGTAAGATTCGTGTTCAAGAAATATCTGATTTCACCAATTTTCAAGAAATTCTTGATGGCCGCGTCAAAACCTTGCATCCATTAATTTATGCTGGGATATTAGCCAAAAGAAATGACGTGAAACATCAGAAGCAACTAAGCCAGATTGATATTGCCAACATTGATTTGGTTGTAGTTAACCTTTATCCATTTGAAAAAATTTCAAAAAACACCCTGTCCACTGATAGTGAATGCATTGAAAATATTGATATAGGCGGACCGTCTATGATAAGGGCGGCAGCCAAAAATTATGAAAATGTAACCATCCTAACCAATCCAAATGAGTATGAACATTTCATTGAAACCGCTCAAAAAAATAAAAATGTAATTTCGCTAGAATACAGAAAAAAATTGGCTGCTTTAGCTTTTGAAACAACTTCCTATTATGAGAGTTTAATTTCAAGTTGGTTCAACAGAAAAAATGATGATCTATGTGATCAAACATCATCTTTACCACTAAAGAAAATAACAGATTTGCGTTATGGAGAAAACCCTCACCAAAAAGGATCTCTTTATTCTCTTGCTAATAATGACGTGAATAAAATTTCAGGAAAGGACCTTTCCTATAACAACATTTTTGACCTTGAAGTGGCTATGGAGTTGGCTGAACAATTCTCAAAACCTTCTTGTGTGATTCTTAAACACGGAAATCCGTGTGGCGTTGCATTAGATAAAAACCAAGAAAAAGCCTATTCCAAAGCTCTCAAATGTGACCCCGTAAGTGCTTTTGGAGGAATTGTTGCTTTCAACAAAACCGTCAATGAGAAAACAGCCCAAATGATTAAGAAAATCTTTACTGAAGTTGTTGTGGCACCAAACTTTTCTCCTCAAGCCCTAAAGTTTTTGGCAATGAAGAAAAATCTAATACTCGTAAAATACCAATCTTCAAATTCACCAACAAAAAAAACCATCAAATCTACTAGAAACTTCTTACTTGTACAGGATAAGGATAATAAAATAATTAAAAAAAATGACTTGAATTATATGTCAAAGAAAAAACCAAAGTTAAATGAAATTGATGATATGATATTTGGCTTCATCGTCTGTAAATTTACCAACTCCAATGCAATAGTTTTAACTAATAATTTGGCTACTGTAGGAATTGGCATAGGACAAACAAATAGGCTAGACTCGGCAAAACAGGCAATAAAAAGAATGAAAGAAAACTATAAAAAAATAAAGGCTGTAATGGCTTCTGATGGCTTTTTCCCTTTTCCAGACATAGTAACACTCTGTGCAAAAAACAATGTTACAGCCATAATACAACCAGGCGGTTCAATCAAAGACAAGAATGTTGTCAAAGTTGCTGAAAAGAATAAGATATCTATGGTATTCGCTGGTGTAAGGCACTTTAAACATTAGTTCTTCTTATCAAATAAGGGATTATCGAAATAAAGAAAAACACAGGAATTACTAGCAGTCCTTGTCTTATTGAATTTGTCATATCTATTACCAAACCAACCATAAAAGGTCCTAAGACTGCACAAATGTTTCCAAAAATTGAAAAAGTACAAAAAGCTGCCACCTGATTAGATGACTTTATTTTCTTCACCAAAACGCTACGACTTGATGCCTGAATTGGACCAATGAAGAATCCAATCAAAAGTGCAATGGCCCAAAAAAATAAAATTTTTTCTAAGCAAAACAATGCAAAGGTAAGAATGAGTAAAGCTAAAATGCAAAGTTTCACAATTTTCTCAGAACCAAGCTTGTCTTCATACCTGCCTAAAATTAGACAACCCATAATGCCAAACAAATTAATGAAAATTCCAAGAAAAATAATTTGAGATTCAGACAAATCAAATAAAAAAGAAGCAAACATACTGGCAAAAGCAAAAATACATATTACGGCATTATTAAAGAAGAAATAGCTAATTAGAAATTTTCCCAAACCTTTAGATTTAACATTACCTATAAATTCAATGATATTTGGAATTTCGAATTTTGCAGAACGAAAATTTCGCAAATGAAAATTTCCAAAAATCAAGGTCCAGAAACCTACAAACGGACCAATTAGTAGAAAAAAAGAAATTCCTAGAAATTCATAATTTGTCTGTTCAAAAAGTCTAATTAAAATAAAAATTATCATTAAAGAAATCAATCCACCCAGATAACCAAACGCCCATCCTAAATTTGAAGTCATACCTTCATTTTTCTTTATAGCCACCTTATGAAGGGAGACATTGTAAAAAAGATTAACCACCTCAAAAGCAATGAATGATATTACAACAACTAATAATGGCAAAAACTGGTTTGAATTTTCATTAAAAAATATCAGACTTGACGAAGAAACTACCATCAAATAAAAAAATGATTTGAAGAAATTGGTACTCAGGGATTTAAAATATCTTCCACTATGTATTAGAACAAATGAGAAAACCAAAAAACTTAAAATACTTGCTGCAGAAATAGCAAAACCCCAATTACTCGTTCCTATGTTGGGGTTGGAGGCAATCTGCTTTGCGTAAAATGCACCATAGAAAAAAGTAAGGATTAATGTAGGATAACTTGAAATCCCAAAGTCAAACAAGCACCAGGAAAATGTCTTTCTGGATTTTAAAATCTTATACATAAATTTTTTTCAATCTGAAACTTTAATTGCACTGGCCACTTTGCAGTACACAAGCATTAACTTCAACGGAATTGTCAGGCGTAGAAAGAGTTACCTTTTCAGCAACAGCAGGCAATGACCTATGTGAACTTCTAGAAGGAAGCATTTTTTTGTTGCTATCTTTTTTCATTAAACTTAAACGCAACAAAACTCCAGCCTTTGACTTCCACGGAGGTAAAGGAGAAACGATTCTAAAGAGATGAGTTCCTCCGGTAAATGTATAATTTGAAGCTGACCCGCTACCATCTGCAAAAGCAAGGGTTCCAAGCGATAAATCTAGGACTCCATACCGAATGAACGGTATGGTACCAGTGCCGGATAAAACAAGTGTTTCACTTGAAGCTAAGTTGGTAATTTGTAATTTTGAAGCCAAAATGTTTGTTTCAATGCCGGCCCTACGACTTCCCCATAAACTTACTGGTCTTTTAGTCACAATTAAAGTTGCACCATTTAGGGTATAGTTTGGATTTGCAGAAGCTAGTGATCCTATGGTCACCCCCTTAGAGCCAACCACTGAAGTGGCAACGGATCCCAATCCAGTCAAAACAATTGAATCTGAGCCAACAGTATTAGTGAAAGTGTTAAAGTTTGATCCTCTTGCCTTAGTTGTGCCATCATAGTTTCTTGTTCCTCGGGCATTAGTCGTTCGTGGAGTCACTTGAAAGGCATGACTACCTCCTGTTAAGGTATAGTTCGAAGAAACCCCTCCATTTGAACCGTTTGAAAGACTTAACGTTCCTGACCCAACCGGTTTTCCAACTCCAACGTTTTTATTAGACAATGTCCCTGTCCCAGAAAGATTTAGAGTTTGTGAACCTATCAGACCTGACGATATAGATAAATCAGATGCTGCAGCATTTGTGGTTCCATCATATATTCGTGAACCACTTACACTAACTGGACGTTTCGTAACATTGAGTGAAATCGTTCCAAAATCATAGTTTGAAGCCACCCCACTTCCATTTGAAAAGGCTAACGATCCTTTTGTAACACTTTTGCCTAAATCTACATTCGCACTTGCAATGCTTCCAGTTCCAGTCAAGGTCAACACTTCAGAACCAACTCCAGTAGCGACTACCAAATCTGAACCACTGACAGTGGTTGTCCCATCATAAAAGCGTGAACCTGTAACATTAAGCTCTCTTGCATTTACGTTAAATGTTCCACTTGAAAGAGAGTAGTTTGAAGCCAATCCTGAATTATCAGTTAGCGTCAGGGAACCTAAGATGATCGTCTTGTTAGTTCCAATTATGGCCGTTGAAACACCCCCTGATCCCGTAATTGACAAGGTTTCACCACCCGAACGATTGTTAAAAGTGCTAATGTCAGAACTACCAACCACCGTCGTGCCATCATAGAATCTTGAACCACTGATTGTTATAGGACGCTTAGTTACACTAAGTGTGTGGGTGCCACCTGACAGTGTGTAGTTGGAACCAAGACCTCCATTTGAACCATTTCCCAAACTTAAAGAACCAACCGTGACAGCTTTATCCGTTCCAACATTTGCATTAGATATGGTGCCGGAATTCGATAGTACTAATGTTTCAGAACCGACACGATTAGATAATGTAGTCAAATCAGATGCAGAAGCCGTTGTTGTTGAATCATAAACCCTTGATCCACTAAGACTTATAGGTCTTCGTGTTATGTCAAGTGTGGCAGATGTTAAAGCATAATTGCTTGCGACTCCCGTTCCATTTGCAATTGCGATAGAACCAATTGTCACGGATTGACCTGAAGCAACGTCTTTAGAAGCCACACTTCCAGATCCTGAAAGTGTTAACGTTTCACTTCCAACCAGACCACTGAATGTCGAAGAAATGTTAGAGGTGTTAACAGCTGTCGTTCCATCATAAACTCTACTTCCAACAAACGTTACATTTTTAGCCGTAACATCAAACGTACCGGATGAAAGTAAATAATTTGATGCGGATCCGGAATTATCTGCCAAAGACAATGTTCCCAATGCAATGACTTTTCCCGAACCAACTGCAGCTGAACCAATGCTTCCTGATCCAGTTATGGATAAAGTTTCACTACTAGCTCTGTTATTAAGGGTGTTAATGCTTGAATTTGATACTGTTGCGCTACCATCATATACTCTAGTTCCTGATATTGTTATAGGACGCTTAGTTACACTAAGTGTGTGGGTGCCACCTGACAGTGTGTAGTTGGAACCAAGACCTCCATTTGAACCATTTCCCAAACTTAAAGAACCAACCGTGACAGCTTTATCCGTTCCAACATTTGCATTAGATATGGTGCCGGAATTCGATAGTACTAATGTTTCAGAACCGACACGATTAGATAATGTAGTCAAATCAGATGCAGAAGCCGTTGTTGTTGAATCATAAACCCTTGATCCACTAAGACTTATAGGTCTTCGTGTTATGTCAAGTGTGGCAGATGTTAAAGAATAGTTATTAGCAGCCCCCGAACCATCTACAAGAGCTATTGATCCAAGTGTAACTGACTGACCTGAACTCACATTTGCTGATGAAACTGAACCTGTGCCTGTTTGCGTTATGATTTCACTCCCAACAATGTTGTTATATGTAAATGTCGTTGAAACACTTGTTCCATCAAGAGATGTTGTTCCATCATACACTCTACTTGCTGCTATTGTAATTGGCCTTTTCGTAACATTAAGGGTATGTGTCCCACCTGTTAATGTATAATTACTCGCTAAACCAGAATTGTCAGAAAGCGAAAGGTTTCCAAGACTTACGCTCTTACTTGTTCCAACGGCAGCGGATAATACGGACCCCGTTCCAGAAACGTTTAATGTTTCAGAGCCCACTAAGTTTGCAAGCGTAACATCGGAAGCAACTGCATTCGTAGTTCCATTATAAATTCGAGAACCTGATGAATTTAGAACCCTTGGGGTGATTTCAAAGGTAGTCGTATAATTCGTTAGCGTGTAATTTCCTGAACCCGTTCCCGTAAGGGCCAATGTGCCAACACTAACGGTTTTATTTGCCCCAACATTCTTAGAAGATACCGTTCCCGAACCAGTCAAACTAACTGTTTCACTGCTAACTAGATTCGTCAACGAAAGATCAGAGCTGCTAACTGTCGTCGTTCCATCATATTGACGACTACCGCTTACATTGACAGAAAGCTGAGCAATATCAAATGTATGTGTTCCTCCGGTTAATGTATAGTTTGAAGCCGTCCCACCTGAGCCATTACTAATTGCCAAACTTCCCAGCGTAATGGCCTTGTTCATCTCCACTGAATTATTTGCAACCGTTCCAGAACCTGAAAGAATTAAATTTTCTCCACTTGCAAGATTTCCAATGGTAATGTCAGATGCAGAAGCCGTTGTTGATCCATCATACGCTCGAATACCATCAAGATTAATTATTCTTTGTGTAATTTCAACGGTAGCAGTACTCAATGTATAGTTTGAGCCCACGCCAGAACTATTGTCCAAAGCAAGACTTCCCAACGTTACAGCTTTGCCTGACCCAACGTTAGCTGATGCAACTGAGCCTGATCCAGTAAAAGACAGGGTGTCTGAACCAGCTAAATTACTAAATGTAGTAAGAGCCGATGGATTTATGGTCGTTGTACCATCATAACTTTTTGATCCCGTAACGCTGGTCGTCCGTGGCAAAATCGTCATGGTTAACGTCCCTCCAGTAAGTGTGTAATTGGAAGCTGATCCCGTTCCATCAGATAGGGCCAACGTATTTACGTTTACTATTGTTTGCGTTCCAGCTGCTGGAGACCCAAGAACTCCTCTTCCTGACATGCTCAAAGTCTCTCCACTAACAATGTTTGCAAGATTTAAATCTGATCCATTTGCCCATCTGGTTGCATCGTATGTTCTTGAACCTGATAAGCTAAGAGGTCTCTGCGTTATGCTTGCAGAGATTGAGCTAATTGAATAGTTGCTGGCAAGACCTGTATTGTTAGCTAAAGAGAGGGTTCCAGTTGTCACTGATTTTCCTGAACCAACATTTGCGGATGCAACAGAGCCTTCCCCCGTAACTACTAATGCTTCTCCACTAACAATGTTCGTAAACGTATCAATGTTGCTTCCCTGGATGGTCGTGTTTCCGTCGTAAAGTTTTGACCCAGCTAGCGTTAAAGCTCTTTGCTGAATTTCAAAACTTGCACTCGACAAAGAATAGTTTGAAGCACTTCCCGTTCCATTGGCTAATGCAAGCGTTCCTAGAGTCACACCTTTTCCTGACCCCACACTAGCAGATGTCACTGATCCACTTCCACTAGCCGCAAGTGTTTCAGAACCAACTAGATTAGTAAAGGTTGTTAGATCTGAGCCTGAAACGGTGGTCGTTCCATCATATTTTCTATTTCCTGATGCTGTAACTGCTCGAGCGGTAATGTCCATAACAAAGGATCCAGACAAGCTATAATTACTTGCAGAACCCGTTGCATCTGCAATTGCAATTGTTCCAAGACTAACTGTCTTGCCCGATTCAACAGATGCATTAGGAACTGTCCCAGATCCGCTTAAAGCTAATGTTTCAGATCCAATCAAACCTGTGAGAGTAAGGTTTGAAGAAGAGGCTGTTGCCGTCCCATCATAAACTTTTGTACCGGTTGAACCTAAGGCTTTCTTATTTACTGTCGCCGAATGTGTTCCCCCGCTCAAAGTATAGTTGCTTGCAATTCCTCCGTTACTTCCATCTGATAATGACAAAGATCCGGCATTAATATTGGCGGTGGCATATGACGCTACATTTGCAGATGAAATGCTAATTGTGCCAGATTTGTTTAGTGTCTGGCTTCCAACCAAGTTGCCAAACGAAATGTCTCCCGCTGAAACGCTTGTGGTTGCATCATAATCTCTGCTAGCGGTTATGTTTATTGGCCTTTGGGTAACATTAAGAGTGGCAGATGACAAACTGTAGTTAGAAGCGTTTCCTGTATTATTAGCCAAAGCCAAACTTCCCAAAGTGACAGATTTTGAATTTCCAACATTTGCCGAAGCCACAGAGCCAGAACCTGTAAGTGCAAGGGTTTCTCCTGAAACTAGGTTGTTAAAAGTTGTCAGGGTTGAATTAGAAACCGTCGTCGTTCCATCATAAACTCTGGAACCTGCCAGCGTTACAGGCCTTGCTGTAACGTCAAAAGTTCCACTGGCAAGGCTATAATTCGAAGCCGTTCCCGTATTATCTGCCAATGCAAGTGTGTTTAATGTTAATGTTTTTGAAGATCCAACTTCAGCAGATGTTATGGAACCTGAACCCGCAATTGATAGGGTTTCTCCGCCCGCAAGATTATTGATTGCACTAATATCCGAATTGGAAACGGTCGTTGAACCGTCATAAATCTTCGTTCCACTTAACGTTACCGATCTTTGGGTAATGTTGATTGAAAGCGTTCCAATCGTGTAGTTAGACGCAAGTCCAGAACCATCGGCCAGCGCTAAGGTTCCTGCAGAAACATTTTTTCCTGCCCCAATTGCAGCAGATGAAATCGTTCCTGATCCACTTACGGAAAGGTTTTCTCCACTTACAAGATTTGCCATTGTAAGGTCGCTGTTGCTAACCGTTGTGGTTGCATCATATACTCTAGAGCCAGAAAAATTCACCCATCTTTTAGTAATGTCAAATGTGCCAGTTGTAAGGTTGTAGTTACTTGCCAGTCCAGTGCCATCAACTAAGGCCAAAGAACCATTAGTTATTGATTTTCCCGTACCAACATTGGCTGAGGCAATCGTTCCACTGCCACTAAAAGTAAGTGTTTCTGAACCAACAAGATTGTTGATTGTAGTTAGATTTGCTGCACCAACTGTCGTTGTTCCATCATAAACTCTTGTTCCACTGAATGTTAAATTTTGTTTCGTAACGTCGAAGGTATGCGTTCCACCCGTAAACGTGTAGTTTGATGCTGCTCCC
>CAZAFN010000006.1:0-49522 GCA_964484795.1 uncultured Alphaproteobacteria bacterium
AGCATCTTCGGTTTCAGCTCATCACAAAATATATAGCCCGAGAGTTGAGGAGGGAAGACAATCATTGGAATGGAGAGGTCACTTTGACATTGATGAGAGAAAATCAATGGAAAGTGCTCACCATCATGTGTTTGAGACAGAGTATTCATGGACGAATTTTTGGCAAAGTGAAATTGAGCTTCATATTTCAGATAAGCAAGATAGTCCTCTTGATTGGGAAAAAACTGAGTTGCAGAATCAAATGCAAATCTTTGATTATCAAAATTTTGCAGGTGCCATTTATTTTTCCTATAATTTTGTTTCCGAAGGTGATGAAGCCGATGAAATTGAATACAAATATCTAAATGAATTTGCTAGTGATTCAATTTCTTTAATATCAAATTTTATTTTCGAGAAGCAAATTGGAGAAGATGCCGAAAGTTCAACAGAATTTGCTTTAAGCAACTACATTGTCTTTAAAAAGTTAGTATATGATTTTTTAGATTTTGGCTTCATAGGATTCAGTGAATTTGGTGAATTGAATAATATTAAAGTCTTTAGTGAGCAAAAGCATCAGTATGGCCTTCAGTTTGAATCAACGGTTGAATTCAACGATTTTGAATTTGATTATTCTTTAGGTTATCTTCACGGTTTCACTGATGCCAGTGCTGATGGAGCTTTAATTTGGAACTTTGAAATAGAATTTTAGTTTAATAACCTAATTCCTTAATTTTTTTTAAGTAATTTTCTTCACTGATTAAGCCTCGAGCTCTCATATTTTCAAGAGATTTAATGGTTAACTGAGCTTTTCCTTGTGTGTTAGAATATTGTTGTTGCTGTGGTTGTGGTTGTGGTTGTGGGTAATAATTTCTGTATTGTTGATTGTAATAACCATACGGATAATTATTTGGCACAGGATAATTCATTTGATAATTTGGTGGATAATAGTTAGGTGCATACCTGTTTCGTTGTGGAGACCCTCGCATAGATTGTAGTTCTTGGCGTAATTTTTGGACTTCTGAACGTAACCCCTGTACTTCAATATTTGATGAAAACGCCATTTTTTTTTCACTCTCATTTACAGAAGATCTTGCTCTTAATGCCTGGTTTGTAAATACTAACCAGTCTAGACGTCCTTTTGCACTTTTTGGCCTGAAAACTCCTGAATTTGGGACAGTTGCAAGATAATAAGGGTTTTTAATGCTTAGAAATCTTGATCCAGGTACATAAGGGTTTTTTCGAAGATCAGGGTTTTTTACAGCTAGCATAGGGTCATCTTGTTGTGAACCTTCTCTAAGAATAGACCCAAAGATAATGTTTAAACCCGAACGATTATAAAAAATTCTTCCAGAACTAACTCGATTATGTTTAAGCCATTTATCAGTGTACCAATCCTCGAGAACAAATATCACGTCCTGATGAGATTTAGCTTCTTCAAGAGCTTCGCTGATTGCAATGCTAAATTTTCCTACTTTCTTATCTGAGAACATAGGCTCAGTTTTTTTACTATATTTTAAGAGAATTAAATTCAAAGCACCCTCAAGTCTTCTATGGTCAACTTTAATGGGATGAATGTTCTTTACTTCATCGCTTTCACTATGAATTTGTACTCTTTCGTGACCACTTTTGTAATAATACTTGTTATCAGACCATAAATCGCTAGCTACATCCATTACTGAACAGGAGCTAACAAAAAAGAGAAATACAAGGTTTAAAGCTATGAATATTTTTTTTCTCATTTTAGCAGACTATAAAAAAAAAAGGAGAGTTTTACAACTCTCCTTTTTAGTAATTTTGACAAACGTCGAAAATATTCTACCAGAAGAAGAATGCTCCAACGCCACCGAAAGTATCTTCAGCAGAACCACCTAAATGATAGCCTTGCTCAACGAATCCACCCTCAGCAATAAGTCTGAAATTATCGTTAACATTATGCCAAATCATACCAGAATGCATTGTTTGGCTGCTAACTTCAGCGATATGTGTGTCATTTAAGTCATCACCAGTTTGGCTGGCATAGTTACCACCAAATGAGTAACCGATGCTAGTACCTTGACCGAAGTCTGCAGTACCTTGGATGTAACCACCATAAGTTTGAATTGGTTTACCCACAGCATCAAGTGCACCTTCTGAGTGTTGACCTCTCATGCCCATACCAGATCCGTAAAAACCTGTGGCAACTAGAGAGAACATATCATATGACAATTTAGTACCGAATCCTACGCCGGCAGAATCAACGTCGTCACAATTTTTGTGACTAGCCGTCGTTCCTGCAGCACCAGCACTAGCAACACCACCGCTATCAGAACGACATGCGCCAGCAGCAGCAGCTGTAAATTCAGTGTTCTGGAATGAACCGTCAACCCAAAGATCAACACCAAGTCCAGTTAACCAAGTACCTGAATAACTAACTTCAGCTTCAACTCTTGGAGAAACGTTTTCAGTAGCATCAGCCGCTGATTTTACAGAAATCACATCGTTGGGATCGAAGATACCAATTTTGATTCCAATAGGGCCAATACCTGGAGTTGTCCAAGTCATTTGTGGTTGGAAATCTGTATAAAGATATCCAAGACCAATTCTACCCAACGTTGTACCAGAATTATCCGCACCAGGTGCAGCACCAACACCAAACAATAGCATATCATTTAAGATAGGCTTGCTTTGGTGAATGCCCAAACTTCTACCGATTAGAACTGTACCAAAACTACCTGAAACAGAAAAATTAGTTTCACGAATGTTAAGTACACCATTTCCTAGTGAGTTATTACCACCATTCATATGTGTGTAAAGTCCTAGACGTGCTTGCATATCTAAACCGTTAGTAGTTGGAGCTTTAAGAGTCATACCCCAAACGTTCGGTAATAGACCTGTAACGATACCAGTACTATCCGTACCACTACCCATTACACCGCCGTAGTTAACAAACGAAGTCACACCAGAAGCACCATCAGATGCTTGGAAGAATGTGCTAGAACCAGCTACAGAGTTATCTGATCTTGCACTCTGTGCCTGAACTGCGTCACTACTTTGATGCATAACGAATGCGTTAGCTGCACCGTCAAAGGACACTTCCCAACCTTCTTGAGACATCAAAAGAATCTTTGAGTCAGCAGTTGTGGAAGCTAAAGCCATTACAGCAGGAATTGCAGCAACAGCTAATTTTTTTGAAATTTTCATTAAATTTCCTTCCCTTGTAATTAATATTAAGATTAAACTACCTAAAAAAATGGGTCTGTTAAATAAGATAATGCTTTTGAGCTCAGAATTATGTATATTTGTTGCATAATTGCAACAATGTTACTTTAAAATAAAATTCACATGGATTTTAATTTTAATTAGTCCATTACTGCCCAATACTATCTCTGGTGGTTTAGGAAATTTATATTTCTTGATTATGGATTCTGTAGTATTAGATAATCTTTTGGGTTTTTTATTCACAATTTCCAGATTTTTCAACTTTCCATCACCATCAAGAGTTACAAGAGAGATTATGGTTCCTTGTTCACGTCTTTTAACTGACTGAGTTGGGTAGGATTTAGCAGCCAACATATTAATTTCTTGGATGATAAGATTCAGAAAGCTACTAAGTTCTTTGTTTACTAAGGTAGCATCTTTGATTTTTTTTTTAGGTACGGTCTTTTGTGGACCATGAAAGGTTTTTTCTTTAACAACAGGTTTTGGTTGAGGTGTTTTTTTCATCTCCTTTTTCTGGATCATTTTTTTTTCTGGTTTTTTTATTGGAATAATTTTTTTGGGTTCTTCCAGTTTTTTAGGTTCTTCCAATTTTTTAGGTTCTTCCAATTTTTTAGGTTCTTCCAGTTTTTTAGGCTCTTCACTTTTAATTATTTTAGGTGGTTGGCTATATTCCTGGTAGGTACTTAGATCTAAAACAATAATCTCTCTTTCCTTCTGACTATTCATATAATTAAGTTTTTGAACAAACAAGATATGAATCATCAATGATGAAATCCCTGCTAGGAAAAAAAAGTTTTTTTTAACCATCCAGATCTCCTTGATCCGAAACCTTTAGATGAATTTTCTTAATTTTTTTACTCTTGATTATCTTTATGATTTTGTTGAATTCAACAATCTTCAGATTTTTATCCACATCGAGTTTAATTTTTAAATCTGTTTTTTTAAGGATTCCTCCGAACTCTTCCAAGCTTAATTTTCTTTCATTAAAATATATGCTTCCGTCACTTAGAACAGATAATATGAATGCGTCCTTTTCCGTTTCTTTTTTTACTCCAAACATGGAGTATGGTCTTTCAATTTCTTTGTTTTCTTGTTTTTGAATCACTCCAGTAAGTAAAAAAAATATTAGCAACAAAAACACCAGGTTTATCATTGGGATTAGGTTGATTGACTCGCTCAGGTCTTTTTTTTTTTTATTTTTTGTTTCTAGGATCATCAGCAAAATTAACTTTTTTAATGTTATTTTTTTTTAGCAAATCAATGGAAAAAATTAGTGTTTCAAGGGTTGTTTCCTGATCATTTAGTATGACTATTTGGTCATATTTTTTTGATTCCCAGTGTTTTAAAATTTTTTTTTCTAATGATTTTTTCTCAATTATTTCACCATCAATTACAAACTTATTTTTACTCAAATTTATCTGTAAAACACGGTCTTCAGATGATATTTTTTTTATAGTTCCATCAATGTTAAAATCGATCTGTTTGTTTTCGTTAAAATTCGTGGCAAGCATAAAAAAAATTAACATTAAAAAAATAATATCAATCAATGGAATAATATTTATTTTCAGATTTTTTTTAGAAACTTTTTTGGAAATCATTGATTTGAGGATATTTTTGACAATCTAATCAAAAATGAATCCATTTCTTTTTGATGGGTTGTTATTTTTTTTTCAAAGAAATAATGACTTATCAAAGCTGGAATTGCCACTATTAGACCCATTGCAGTTGTAAGTAGAGCTGTCCAAATGCCACCTGCAAGAATAGATGGGTCAACAAGGCTTCCTCCGAGTTCAAGTTCGTTAAAAGAGTCTATCATTCCAATTACAGTACCTAGAAGACCTA
Source organism: uncultured Alphaproteobacteria bacterium (assembly GCA_964484795.1). Classification (GTDB taxonomy): domain Bacteria; phylum Pseudomonadota; class Alphaproteobacteria; order Methylaequorales; family Methylaequoraceae; genus CAZAFN01. The sequence goes on from CAZAFN010000006.1 coordinate 5,020, forward strand.
CTAAAGGGCTAACTTGAGAAATAATTTCAAGTGTAGGCAGAAATATTTCAATTTTATTCAGTTCTTTCTGCATTAATAGGTTGAGTTCTTCTTTTCTTTTATCTTCAGATTTATTTTCTTGAAAAATTTTTATGATATTAAGAATTAAATTTATTTTGTTTGATGGTTTTTTTTCTTGGATTTTGTTTTTGAATTCATCAATGCTTAAAGATGAATCTAATTCCAAAATTTTTTTTTTAATATTGAACTTGCAAAAAAAGAAAATTTCAAAGAATTTGTAAATAATGATGGTAAGTGCAAATACTGAAACAATAACCAGTATGAAAAATATAATTCCACCTTTGTCTATATAATCTAAAAAAATATTCATAACATCTCCATTTTTAATTTATCTTTTCATAACAAGCCATCAAGAAGTTTAGGGTGTTTTTTTGTTAACTTATCATATTCAACTTCAACTTCTTTACTATCAATATTTAGACTGGTTTTTTTGATTCTAACCTTGTGATCAAAAACAACTGTACCAGGTCTTTGTGAAAAAAAAATAATTCTATCACCCAGTAAGATTGCTTCCTTTAGATTGTGTGTGATGAAAATAATTGTTATTGGGTTGCTTTTCCAATATTTTAATAAAACCTCATATAAGTTATAAGATGTTGGTTGATCAAGAGAAATAAAGGGTTCATCCATTAAAAGAACTTTTGGCTGGTTTATTAATGCCCTTGCGAGTGAAACTTTTCGTCTCATTCCTCCAGAAATTGATTTTGGATAATAATTTTCAAACTCTTTAAGTCCAAAATTTTCAAGCAAATTTTCGATTCTATCTTTATTATCTGCGCCCTCTTTTGTAACTAGTTCAATGTTTTCTTTTATATTTAGCCAAGGAAGTAATCGAGATGATTGGAATACATAACCAAAATTTTGATTGGCAAAACTGCTATTTTCTTTGGAAAAAATTATTTGATCATTTGAAGATATTAGTCCACCTATCATATTCATTAGAGTGGTTTTTCCACATCCAGATGGCCCAACTATGCAAACAAATTCATTCGCGCTTATTTTTATGTCTACATTTTTCAAAGCAGTGATTTTTTTTTTATCATGCTTATTAATGTAGTATTTCTCTTTAATTTTAATTTTGAAGTCCATTATTTATTTCCAAACATTTATTTTTTTCTCAAAAGGCCTTAATAATGCAAATTCAACAAAGATTATTAGCAAAACAAAAGTAAATGTATATGCTAAAATTCCAGCTATATCAAAAAATTGAAAAAATCCGTATAGTTTAAATCCTACGCCATTGCTTCTCCCTAACAATTCAACTACGAGAACAATCTTCCATATTAAAGATAATCCAGACCTGGCTGATGAAAGTAGATAGGGATAAAGTTGAGGTAGAATAACTTTCATAAAAAATCTTTTTTTTGGTATTTTGTAAAACTTAGCTACATCAACGTAATCTTTTTCAATCGCTCTGGCTCCTTCTCTCATTATAACCGAAACCATTGGGATTTTATTAAGTGATACAGCTAAAATCGCAGCTATTTCATTTAATCCAAACCAAACGTAACATAATATTATAATCACTAATGCAGGAATATTTAATCCAAGAACCAACCAATCATCGAGAAAAACATTTGCCGTTTTGTTTCTCCCCATATATATACCAAAAAAAGTTCCGATAAACATTGCAATTGTAAAGGATATAAAAACTCTTTTTAGAGTAATTATAGTATGAAAAAACAATTCATTGTTAGATGCTTCTTCCAAAATTTTTATAATTACGTTTCTAGGACTAGGCAATAATTCAACATCTAGAAAATAACTTGAGAATTGCCAGATTAAAAAAAATAACGACACCGAAGCAATTCTTAAAATTGCATTATATCCAAAAGTATTCATATTTAATTTTTCCAGAATGTGCCGGGTGACAGTTCCTTTGCTTTACCCACAAGTTCTTTCCCACCTATTTCGGAAAGAATGGAATATAGTTTAATGGCCCCTTTTATTTGTTTTTCGGAAAATTCTGATCTAGGAATTCCTTCTCTATACGTGTCCCGAAGATTAACAAACAATTCATTGTCATCGCCAACATTCATATTTGGTTTTACTTTATTCCAAATGTCATCAGAGTCTAACATTAGCTTTTTTGCCTCTTGCGAAGTTTTTAAAAAAACATCAATTTTGTCTAGATTTTCATTAGCCCAATCTTCTTTGAAAACCCAGCCTATGACAGGCATTCCTTTGGGAATTCCTAATTCAGCAATTATATCCGTGATGTTTATTATTTTTTTAAAGTTTGGGTTTGTCATAAGTTTTGCTTGATAAGGCCAGTAAGTTAAAATGGCATCAAAGTTTTTTTGTTCAATCTTTTTGTTTAATAGTGGAGGAGCCCCAAATATCGGTTTTGCAAGTTTTATCAAATCTTTCCCGTACTTTTTTATGTAATAAGCCCTAAAAATCAACCATCCTTTATCAACTTGTCCGCCAGCCACTCCTATTTTTTTGTCTTTAAGATCCATTTCTGTCAAAATCTTAGAATCTTTGGAAACAATTAATCCACCAGCAGCCATTGAATGAGGAACAAATGTGAAATTTCTGTCTTCACTTCTTTGCCTAGATACCCAAAACCAATCTGTAACAATTAAATCCACAGCTTTCCCCTGAAGTGCAACAGCAGCAGCATTTTTGCTGGCCAACTCAACAATTTCTAGTTCAAAGTTATTTTTTTTATCTAACTCGATTTCTTTGATCAACTTTAATTCCCAGTTGACACTTCCATACTGAAGAGAGCCAACGCGAACTTTTTTAACTTGATCGTCAGATGTCAAATTATTAAAAAGAAATAAGAAACAACAAAAAACAATACTGGTAAGAATTTTCATGTTTGACATTTTTTAAAACAAATTAAATTCATTCTAATTTAGTTTTTTTTCATATCAATTAATATCGAAAATAATTTATAATTTGTTCCAGAGAGGTTTGATATGCCAAAGAAAAAATTTAATATGGATTTACAAGGACTTAAATGTCCTCTTCCAGTTTTAAAAATTGCTAAAAAATATAAAGAAATAAAAGTTGGTGATGAGATGCTTGTTCAAGTTGATGACCCTAAAGCAGAGAATGATATTGAAGAATTGGCTAAAAACATTAACATCAAAGTTCTTGAAAAGAAAAAAAATAAAAAATCACATTTGTTAGTGAAATTAATTAAGTACTAAAAATTGTTATGGATAAATTGTTGGATAAGAAGATTGATGACCTAAGTTTTGAGGAGGCTTTCGAAAAGCTTAACAAAATTACTGAATTGCTTGAAGAAGGGAACATAAGTCTGGATGAATCAATAAAATACTATGAATATGGAATGTTGTTGAAAAACCATTGTGAAGAAAAGTTAAAAAATGCAGAAATTAAAATACAGAAGGTTGTTGATAAAAATAAAATAGAAAAAATCGAATGATTACCTATCCAAGTGAGATTGAAATTTTTATGAAGAAATTTTCTTTGGAATTTGACAAACGGTTGTTGAAGTTAATTCCAAAAAATAATTTTTTTTCTTCAAAACTTTATAATGCAATGCATTATGTACTTAGAGTTGGTGGCAAAAGATTAAGACCAATTTTCTTGTATGAAATTAGTAACATTTTAGGAGTTAAAAAATCATATTCACTAAGAGTAGCCGCTAGCATTGAATTTATTCATTGTTATTCTTTGGTTCACGATGATCTTCCAGCGATGGATGATGATGATATTCGAAGAGGTCATATGACTTGCCATAAAAAATATGATGACGCTACGGCCATTCTAGTCGGAGATGCTTTTCAATCTTTAGCATTTGAAATTCTTGCTAATAACAAAACACACCCTGATCCTCAAATAAGATGTTCTTTGATTAATGAGTTGGCTAAATCTTCTGGTTCAAATGGAATGGTTGGAGGTCAAATGCTTGATTTAGAAGCTGAAAAAAAAAAATTAAATCTTAAACACGTTTTAAAATTACAAAAATTAAAAACTGGAGAGCTTTTTAGATTTGCGTGTGTTGCAGGATGTTTTTTGTCTAATAAAAAAAATGAAATAAAGATTTTTGACAAATTTTCCAATAATCTTGGTATAGCGTTTCAAATAAAAGATGACCTTTTAGATATTGAAGGCAATGAAAAAGAATTAGGAAAAAAAACAAAAAAGGATTCTACGAGGGGAAAACAAACACTAATTTCTTTATTTGGAAGAAAAACTGCCAAAAAAAAATCTGAAGAATTAATTTCAGAAGCCATTGATTTGTTGGTTCCTTTTGGAAAAAAAGCTGACAGATTGAAAGAATTGACAAACTTCATTATTTACAGAAATAAATAATTTTTATGTATGTTTCTAAGGTTCTACCTGAAAAATTAAATAATAAAAGAATTGATTCAATATTAGTTGAATTAGATTTGGTTTCTTCTAGACAAAAGGCAATTTCAATGATTATGGCAGGCAATGTTTTTGTTAATGAAAGTAAGATAGTGAAACCAGGAAAAACAGTTAAAAGGGACTCTTTAATTAAGATAAGAAAGAAAGATCATGAATGGGTTTCTAGGGGAGGCGTAAAATTATCTGGGGCAATAAAAAAATTTAAAGTAGATGTAAGAAATAAAATCTGTTTGGATATTGGATGTTCAACAGGTGGGTTTTCAGATGTTTTATTAGAATCTGGAGCTAAAATTATTTATGCTGTGGATGTGGGATATGGACAATTTGATTGGGGACTGAGGAATTCTAAAAAAATAATTTTGTTGGAAAAAACTAATGCTAGACATTTAAATTTCTCATTGATTCCAACAAATCTAGACCTTGTTGTTTGCGATGTAAGTTTCATTTCTTTAAAAAAAGTAATTCAACCGATTAAACAATTGTTAAAAAGTAAATTTGAAATTGTTGCATTAATAAAACCTCAGTTTGAAGTTAACAAAAAATTGGTTGGAAGAGGGGGCATAATTAAAGACCCATTGATACACCAAAAAGTGTGTAAGAGTATTAGAAGTTGGTTTGAGTATGAGTTTAAAACTGATTTCATTCAATTAATGACCAGTCCAATTGAAGGTCAAAAAGGCAATAAAGAGTTTTTCATATACGTAAAAAAATAATTTAGTTACTTGTTGATTTGTTAGTCAACATCAAATCTGCTAATATGATGGCTACCATTGCTTCACCTATGGGTACTGCTCGTATTCCTACACATGGGTCATGCCTTCCAACTGTTTTGATTTTAGTTTTTTTACCTTTAATGTTAATAGTGTTTTTTTCTTTAAGTATTGAGCTTGTAGGCTTTACTGCAAATTTAATAATCAGATCCTGACCTGATGTTATGCCCCCAAGTGTGCCACCAGAATTATTGGTTTTAAAAAATATTTTTTTGTTTTTAGTGAAGATTTCGTCGGCATTTTCTTCACCTCTCAATTCGGCACTAGAAAAACCAGCTCCAATTTCCACTCCTTTTACAGCCGGAATACTCATAATTCCTTGAGCTATTAAAGCATCAACCTTGTTGAAAACTGGCTCCCCAAGGCCTACTGGCACTCCTGATGCAGTAATTTGAATTACTGCTCCTACTGATGATCCAAGTTTTCTAACATTTAAAAGATATTTTTCCCAAACCTTAACTTTTTCTTTGTCGGGACAAAAAAAATCATTAATTTCAATTTGTTTCCAATCCCATTTGCTAAAATTAATCTTTTCTTTGCCAATTTGTATTAATGCACCCCTAATTTTAACTTTGTTACCAAGAATTTTTTGTGCCACAGCTCCCGCAGCAACTCTCATTGCTGTTTCTCTGGCAGATGCTCTACCACCACCTCTATGATCTCTGAATCCATATTTCATTTGATAGGTTAAATCAGCATGACCAGGTCTAAATTTATTTTTAATTTCATCATAATCTTTTGATTTTTGATCTTTATTTTTAATTATCAATGAAATTGGTGTGCCAGTAGTTTTGCCGTTAAATATTCCAGATAAGATTTGTATTTTGTCGTCTTCTTTTCTTTGCGATGTGAATTTTGATTGACCTGGTTTTCTTCTATTCATGAACTTTTGTATATAATTTTCACTTATTTCTAAATTGGCAGGCACTCCTTCAATCACACAACCTAGAGAGTCTCCATGACTTTCACCCCATGTTGTGACTTTAAATAATTTTCCTATGCTACTTCCTGTCATAATTCTTTAAAACTTTTAGTCAACTGTAGTAATATCAGGTGCATCAACAGCTTTCATTCCAACAACATGATATCCACAATCAACATGAATGATTTCCCCAGTAACTCCAGAAGATAATTCGGATAATAGATAAATGGAATTTTTACCAACTTCACTAATATTAGTAATTCTTTTTAGAGGGGAATTATATTCATTCCATTTTTGAATATATCTAAAATCAGAAATTCCTGATGCTGCCAATGTTTTAATTGGTCCTGCAGATATGCCATTAACTCTTATGTTTTTTTTTCCTAAATCTGAGGCAAGATATTTTACGCTTGTTTCTAAAGCTGACTTGGCAATTCCCATAACATTATAATGGGGTATAACCCTTTCTGCTCCTAAATAAGATAAAGTCAAAACTTGTCCTCCATTTTTCATAAGTTTTTCAGCTCTTTGGCATATGGCAGTAAGAGAGTAGCATGAAACACTTAAGGTATTTATAAAATTCTCTCTTCCGGTATTTAGATATTCGCCTTTTAACTCATTTTTATCAGAGAATGCGATTGAATGAACAATAAAATCCAATGAATTCCATAATTGGGAAATTTGTTTAAAAAAATTATCAATACTAGAATCAATTTGAACATCACATTCAAAAACCATTTCGGAATTACATTTTTTAGCTAAGGGAACAACTCTTTTTTTTATCGATTCATTGATATAAGAAAATGCCAATTCAGCACCACAACTTCTAAGTTTTTCTGCAATTCCCCAAGCAATTGACTTTTCATTGGCAATGCCAAATATTATTCCTTTCTTACCTTTTAAATCTACTATTGCATTCATAAAAAAATTCTAAATTATTAAAAATATGATTAAAAATAATATTTTTATATTATATTTCAAATTAAAAAAATAATGGACCCTTTTAAAAAATTTAAAAAATGGTTTGATCTAGCAAAAAAAACCCATCCTTTTGACCATACTTCATTTGCTTTATCAACAGTTTACAAAAACAAACCTTATGTGAGAATGATATTATTGAAGAAAATCCTAGATGATGGTTTTGTTTTTTTTACAAATATTAATAGTGCTAAAGGCAGGCATTTTGAATTTAACAAAAATTTTTCAATGTGTTTTTATTGGGAAAGTATTGAAAAACAAATAAGGATTGTTGGTAAAGGAAGATTGGTTGAAAATAAAATGTCAGAAGAGTATTTTTTTTCTAGGCAAAGAGGGAGTAAAATTGGTGCGTGGGCATCAGATCAATCATCTGAAATTCCTGGAGAGCATCATTTGGAAAATAGACAAAAGTATTTTATAAATAAGTTTCGGAACAAAGAAGTGCCAAGGCCAAAATATTGGGTGGGAATCAAGGTTATTCCAGAGGAATTTGAGTTTTGGCAAAGAGGAAAATTTAGATTGCATAAACGAGAATTTTATTCTTTAAAAAACAAAAAATGGGAAATGAAGGTTTTAGCACCCTAATTTTTTTATGCTGCTTTTTTTATATTTAATTTTGCAAAAACATTTTTTAGTGCATTTCCAAGATCCTTAATCATTTTCTTTGAATGATTGGGGGATGCAGTTATTCTTAATCTTTCGGTACCTTTTGGTACGGTTGGAAAATTTATTGGTTGAACGTAGATATTAAATTCATCTAAAAGTATTTGACCTGCTTTTTTGCACAATTTTGGATCCCCTATAATCACTGGTATAATATGGCTATCATTATCAATAAAAGGTATTTGCAACTTTTTCAAAAATGTTTTTAATTCATTTGTCACTTCAAACATTTTTTGTCTTTCTTTGCTTGAATATTTTAGATGCCTGATGGAAGCATATGCACCAGCAGCAATACATGGAGGAAGAGAAGTGGTAAATATAAATCCGGATGCATAACTACGAATGAAGTCAATGATGCTTTTTTTGCCTGTGATATATCCGCCTATCACACCAAATGCTTTTGCAAGAGTGCCTTGAATAATATCTATTTTGTCCATAACACCGTCTCTTTCAGCCACACCAGCACCTCTTTTTCCATAAATACCCACAGCATGTACTTCATCTAAAAAAGTTAAAGCGCCAAACTTCTTGGCAAGTTTACATATCTCTTTTATTGGAGAAAAATTGCCATCCATAGAATAAACAGATTCGAAAGCTATTAGTTTTGATTTAAAATTTGAATATGATTTGAGTTTTTGTTTTAGATCATCTAAGTCATTATGTTTGAAAATTATTTTTTTAGCACCTGAGTTTTTTATTCCTTGAATTATTGATGAATGGTTTTTTTCATCTGAAAATATTATGCATTCAGGGAGTTTTTTTCCTAAAGTTGATAGTGTTGCTTGATTTGCAAGGTAACCAGAATTGAAGAGTAATGCAGATTCCTTTTGATGAAGGTAGCAAAGTTCTCTTTCTAATAGAACATGATAATGATTTGTACCGGAAATATTTCTGGTTCCTCCTGAACCAGTTCCAACCTTTTTTATGGCTTCCGTCATTTTATCTATTACAATCTTATTTTGTCCCATTCCTAAGTAATCATTACTACACCAAACAGTAACTTCTGAAACTGAGTTGGCTTTGTAATTGAGTGCTTGTGGAAAATTACCAGCTATTTTTTCTAAATCAGCAAAAACCCGGTAGTTACCTTCATTTTTTAGAATTTCTAAGTTATGTTTAAAAAAATTTTCGTAATCAATCATTTCTTTTCAAATTTAAGAGCAACAGAGTTAATACAATATCTCTTTCCTAAAGGTTCTGGTCCATCATCAAATACATGTCCTAAATGAGAATTACAGTTTTCACATTTTATTTCTACCCTTTTCATTCCAAAAGTAATGTCTTCAAAATAGTTTAACACTTCATCATTTACTGGCTTTGAAAAACTAGGCCAGCCACTTTTGGATTTAAATTTGGTTGAAGAAGAGAATAATTTAGCATCACAACATACACATTTATATAGTCCTTCATCAAAAAAATCGTTATACTTTCCTGAATATGGTGGTTCAGTTGCAGAGTTTTGAGTTACGTTGTATGCAAGATCTCCTAAACGATTTTTTAAACTAGATTTAACCATTTTAATATTTCATATAATAAAGTTAATATAATTTGAAATAAAAAAATTCATAATAATAAAATAAATCATAATAATACAAATGATTATAATTATTGGTGCTGGGATAATAGGTTTATTTTCTGCTTTAAGGCTATTGGAAGAAGGCCAGAAAGTGAAAATTTTTGATACTGAAGAAATAAACGCTGATGCAACTAGTGCTGCAGTAGGCATGCTTGCGCCTATTATTGAAGCGCGCCCTCAGGAATTAGAATTATTTAAATTAATGATGGATTCAAAGAAAAAGTGGGATAAATTTTTGGATTTAGGAAAAAATAAATGTTTAGATTTTGGCCTTAAAAAAAATTCATCATTATTGTTGGCAATGAATTTTGATGACATAGAGAGAATAAAATTCAAAAAAAAGTTTTACAAAACTCTTGGCTATGAGGCAAATCTATTAGACAAAAAGGATACTTTGAAAGTTGAACCGGCTTTAAACTCAAATATTGTTGGTTCACTTTATTGCAAAGATCAAAACCAAGTTGACACGATTTTGTTAAAAAAATTTCTTATTAATAAAATTGAGAGTATGGGAGGTGAAATAATTAAAATTAAAAAATTACAGAAAATTATTTTTTCAAAAGGAAAGCTTGAGTTACATAAAAAAAAAATTGATGCAAAAAAAGTAGTAATTGCTTGTGGAGTTTGGAGCAGAGAGTTATTAAAGAATTCTTTTAATATAGAGGTTCCTCTAAGGCCAGTTAAAGGAGTTTCAATGTTATTTAATTTAGAGAAAAAATTATTTTCTAACAATCTTTGGTTTAGAAACATTTATCTTGCTCAGAGAAAAGATAATGTTTTGGCAGTTGGTGCAACTGAAGATGAAAAAGGCTATGAAGATTCAGTAACTCTAGATGAGATTTATTTTTTAAGTAAATCATTATGGGAATTTTTCACAGAAACAGAAAAATTAAAGTTTATTGGTATTAAGGCAGGTTTGAGACCAGCAGTAAGTGATGGTTACCCAATAATTGGGAATTTGAACTCAATTTCATCTAACATAATTTGTGCATTTGGACATTTTCGTCATGGAGTTCTCCTTGCCCCAATTACTGCAAAACTAGTTTGTGATATTGCTTTGGATAAGCCAATTCAAAGTAAATTTGATTTTTTTTCACCTAGTAGATTTAATTTGTAGTTTTTTAGTTTATTCTAAAAATATGTTTTCAAAAAAAAAAGGCTACAATATTAACGGTGATTATTTTTTATGTAATTTACAAGAACCATTTCTTGATAAATTGCTTGTAAAATTTTTAAATAATAACATAAACGTAAATGTAGCTGTTGCGGTTAACAGTGTTCTTATCCAACGTTCAGAATGGAAAAAGAAAAAAATATGTTTTAATGATAAAATTGAAGTGGTTCGTCCTTTTAATGGAGGGTAAGTGGTTTCTAGATGAGAAAAGATAATTTAATTATAGATGGTAAAAAATTCCAATCTAGGCTAATTATGGGCACCGCATTGTACCCAAACTTAAAAGTGTTAAATGATTCACTTGAGTCATCTGGGACAGAGATTATTACACTTGCAATTAGAAGGTTAAACTTAACAGCAGACGATAATTTTTTTGATGGGATAAAAAAAAAGTATTTTTTTTTACCTAATACAGCTGGATGTTTTACAAAAAAAGAAGCTATTCTCACTGCGGAGTTAGCTAGAGAATCACTAAAGACAGATTGGTTAAAATTGGAACTGATAAGTGATGAGGAAATGCTTCTTCCAGATCCCATTGAATTATTTGATGCTTGCAAAGAATTAGTAAAAAGAAAATTTAAAATTTTTGCTTATTGTTCTGATGATCCAATTTTATGCAAGCGACTTGAAGATTTAGGTTGTTTGATTGTAATGCCATTAATATCACCAATAGGATCAGGCTTGGGAATAAGAAATCAACATAATCTTGAGATTATAAGAAATATTTGTAAAGGTTTGGTTTTTGTTGATGCTGGTGTAGGAAAACCAAGTGATGCTGCTAAAATAATGGAATTAGGTTTTGATGGTGTTTTACTTAATTCATCTGTAGCTAGATCTTTCAATCCAGTTGAAATGGCAGAAGCAATGAAATTGGCAATAATTTCTGGAAGGAAAGGTTTTTTATCTGGTTTTATTGAAAAGAGCAAACAGGCTGTAAAAAGCACTACCTTTAGTGGAAAGATTTCTAACTTTTAACCCCAATTGAATCTAAGAATTTTTCAATTATTATAGTATCCTTTGTTGTTAATATTTTTTTTTTTAAAGCGACATTAAGGATGTAACTCCATTTGGTTAAAAAAATCAGTTCAATTTTTTTTTTTTTATGAGGGAAAAAATTTTTGTTAATACCATAGTTGAAAATTACAAAAATTGCATTAACTTTTGCCCCAACATTTTCTATTGCGTCAATAAATTTAACTTTGCTTCCACCATCTGTCATTAGATCTTCAACTAGCAATATATTGTCTTTTCTTTTTATCAATCCTTCTATTTGAGAGTTTTTCCCAAATTTTTTCTTTTCTTTTCTAATATAGGTCATAGGAAGATTTAGTTTATTTGCAATCATTGTCGCAAAAGGTATTCCTGCTGATTCTCCTCCAGCAATATTGGTAATAGATTTAAAGTCTTTTATTTGTTTAATTTTTTTTAAACCAAAATCAATTAGTTGATTTCTTTCATTTGGAAATGAAATTAATTTTCTACAATCACAGTAAACAGGACTTTTTTTTCCAGAAGTTAATTTGAACTGTTTTTTGGGACTAAAATTTACACAATTAAGATCTATTAAAATTTCTGCAGTCTTAAAATTGATTTTATCTTGTATATTCATTTTCTAATTTAAACTTAGAAAAATTTTTATTACAACCATATTAGATAATTGAATGTAAAAAATTGTAGAACATAATAATTAAATGAATTAAAGTATTAAAGTTATGGTTGATTATAAAACAGATCTTGAGATAGCTAGAGAAGCTAATAAGACACTTATAACAAAATTAGCAGAAGAAAAACTAAAAATAAATGAAAGCAACTTAATACCTTATGGACACTATAAAGCAAAAATTAGTTCTGATTATCTTAGAGAATTAGAAAACAAGTCAGATGGAAAATTAATTCTAGTAACTGCAATGACTCCAACGACTGCCGGTGAAGGAAAAACAACTACGTCGGTAGGCCTTACGGATGGCCTTAATCATATTGGAAAGAAAGCAATGGTGGCTTTAAGAGAACCTAGTCTTGGCCCATGTTTTGGTATGAAGGGAGGTGCTGCTGGTGGTGGGTATGCTCAAGTTGTTCCAATGGAAGATATAAATCTTCATTTCACTGGTGATTTCCATGCAATCACTTCTGCTCATATGTTGCTTTCTGCAATGGTAGATAATCATATTTACTGGAATTTAGAACCAAAGATTGACTCTAGGCGAGTTACGTGGAGGCGTGTGGTTGATATGAACGACAGAGCTCTAAGGTCAATCACCAATTCTTTAGGTGGAATAGGAAATGGTTTTTCTAGAGAAGATGGGTTTGATATTACTGTCGCGTCTGAGGTTATGGCTATTTTTTGCCTTGCAGTTGATTTTGATGATTTAATTGACAGACTTGGGAAAATTATTGTTGGTTACACCAGAGAATTAGAACCAGTTTATTGTAAAGATATTAAGGCAGATGGAGCAATGTCCGTTTTATTAAGAGACGCATTACAACCTAACTTAGTACAAACTCTTGAAAATAATCCTGCTTTCATACACGGAGGTCCTTTTGCAAATATTGCTCATGGTTGTAATACTGTAATTGCAACAAAAGCTGCCTTAAAACTTGCTGATTTCGTAGTTACTGAAGCAGGGTTTGGTGCCGATCTAGGAGCAGAAAAATTTTTAAACATTAAGTGCAGAAAATCAGGTTTAAATCCTTCTTGTGCAGTTGTGGTGGCGACTGTTAGGGCATTAAAACTTCATGGGAATGCTGACTCCAAAAGTCTTGGTAAAGAAAATCTTAAAGCCTTGGAATCTGGCTTACCTAATTTGCTTAGGCACCTTGAAAACCTTTCAAAATTTAATATTCCTACCGTGGTAGCATTGAATAGATTTCCAACTGATACTGAAAATGAAATTTCAAAAGTTAAAGAAGTCTGTAAGAATGCAGGAGTAAATGCCATTCTTGCTGAACATTGGGCCAAAGGAGGTGAAGGTGCATCAGAATTAGCAGAAACTGTTGTGGAAACAATTGAGAAAAAAAGTTCCAAGCTAAGATTTCTTTATGACGACTCTGATGAACCACAAGAAAAAATAAATAAAATAGCCAGTGAAATTTATCGTGCTGATGATGTCACTTTTTCTCCACAGGCACTAAAAAAATTTGAAGAAATTTCAAATCAAAATTTTAATCATTTTCCCGTATGTATGGCTAAAACTCAATATAGTTTTAGCACGGATGCGACAAAAAAGTGTGCCCCAGATGGGCATACTATTCACATTAGAGAAATAAGATTGTCTGCTGGTGCTGAATTTATTGTTGCAATAGCTGGTGACATTATGACTATGCCTGGATTACCTAGAAAACCAGCTGCATATGAGGTTCATGTGGATTCAAGTGGCAAAATACAAGGGCTATTTTAGAAGAGACTTTTGATACAATTTTAGAAATTTTTTTGAAATAATTTTAGTTGAAAAATTTTTTTCCACTAAAATTCTTCCGTTCTTTCCATATTTCCTAATTAAATTGGGGCTTTGAACTAATCTTTTAATTGCTCTTGATAGAGAGATGTGATCTTTGGACTTGACTAAAATTCCATTAAAATTGTCGACGCATATTTCTCTACAACCAGCAACATTAGTAGAGATTAATGGTAACTCACAGCTTGCAGCTTCTAACAGACTTTTTGGTAGACCTTCTCTATATGATGGCAAGATGGAAATTTTAGATTTTTGTATATATGGCAAAACTTTTTTTACTCTTGGTTTCCACAATATTAGTTTTTTCTTTTCCCAATTGTTTATTTGTTCTTTCTTTATAGAAGATCTATTTTTTTCATCTGGATTCCCTAGAATTAGTACATTAAGTGAAATTTTTTTTTTTTTTAACTCTTCAATTGCTTTCATTAATTCTAGAATTCCTTTATCATAAAGGAGTCGCGAGTGAAAAATCAAATCATAAATTTTGGTTACATTTTTTTTTTTAAAAAAATTGGTATTAACACCGGAACCTCTAATTATTTCTGTTGTAACAGAAGTCAAAACTTTATGTTTTTTAAAAATTCTCAAATCATCAGTGTTTTGAAAAACGAATATTGATTTTTTTTTGCATATAAAAAACTTGATGGTCAACAAGTAGATTTTTTTTATGAATTTTGTTGAAATGTTTTTATTTATAAATAAATAGCCTAACCCAACAACACAAAATATCATTTTTGTTTTTTTTGCAAATAAAAAAGATAGAACAGATGAATAAAGTATTGGCTTCAAGGCAATACTTTGAATTATATCAGGTTTAAAGTTCTTAAAAATTAGTAAAAACTTTAGAAAACAAAAAATTTCTTTTAATGGATTTATTGATTTTCTATCAAAATTTAATTTAGCAGTTTTAAAACCATAAGATTTTATTTCATCTTCGTGAGTTGAAAAATTACTTATTATCATAATCTCATAATTGTTGTTCAGAGCAGATTTAGCCTGATCAAGTTTATGAGATAAAAAATATTCATCTTCACTCACAAAGTATAAAAGTTTATATTTCTTCATAATAAAAGATTTAATGATGATCTATTATATAATTAGTGCAATAATTATCACAACAGTTTTACTTGTTAAATTTACAGATTTTGTTCACTTGTCTCACAAAAGCTTTAGAAAATATTTTAAATTTATACTTTTTTCGTTAATTCTTATTTTAATTTTTTATTTAATGAGGTTTTTCCCAGCTATAATTTCCTCGATTCCTGTTTTTTTTCTGATTTTATATCGTTGGGGCCCACTAATATCTTTTTTTTCTAAATTATTTTTTAAAAAGACGAGTTCAAAATCTAGTTATCACCAAAAAATGACAAAAAAAGAAGCTTTAGAGATTCTTGGACTTAAAAAAAATGCTAGTAGAAAAGAAATATTGGATAGTTATCAAAATCTTATGAAAAAAAATCATCCTGATTTAGGTGGATCTGATTGGATTACAAAAAAAATCAACAAAGCGCGAGAGACCCTTTTGGGTTGAGATTTTTTTTTTTTCCTTTAATCTCAGGTTTTTGATGAAAAAAAAAATTACAAAAGCGATTTTTCCAATGGGTGGTCTGGGAACACGATTTTTACCTGCTACCAAGGTGATAGCTAAAGAAATGTTAACGATTCTTGATAGACCAGTCATTGAATGGGCAGTTAGAGAAGCTTCAGATGCAGGTATTAAAGAAATGATATTTGTGATTTCTTCAAAAAAAAAATCAATAATGAAGCATTTTGAAAGATCTAAAATATTGGAATATGTGCTAAAAAAAAATAAGAAATTAAGCAAACTAGATTTAATAACTGCACAATCGAAATTAGGTAAATTTTCTTTTGTAATTCAAAACGAAGCAAAAGGCCTTGGTCATGCGGTTTGGTGTGCAAGAAAATTTGTGGATGAAAATGAAAATTTTGCTGTTATTCTTCCGGATGATATCATTCATTCAAAGATTCCTTCTATAAAACAACTAGTTGACGTTTCTGAAAGAACACTTGGCGGTTCAGTTGTTGCTCTTGAAAAAGTTCCAATGAAAGATGTTTCAAAATATGGTGTGGTTGAGGTAAGCAAAAAAAAATCTAATTATTTTTTCTTAAAAAACATTGTTGAAAAGCCAAAGCAATTAGAAGCTCCTTCAAATTTATCAGTTGTGGGAAGGTACATTTTAAATTCCAAAATCTTTGATTATCTTAAATTTCAAAAAAAAGGTTATGGGAATGAAATTCAATTGACTGATGCTTTAAATTTTCTTGTTGAAAAGCCTGGGCTTTATGGAATTGAATTTGAGGGAAGAAGGTTTGATTGCGGAGGAAAGTTAGGTTTTCTTGAAGCTAATTTATTTTTTGGTTTAAATGATAAAGATATTAATAAAAACATAAGAAAAATAGTCAAAAGAATATGAAAATATCAATCATAGGCACAGGGTATGTAGGACTTGTCTCTGGAGCATGTTTTGCAGAGTTTGGAGTGAGAGTAACTTGTATTGACAAAGATAAGGATAAAATTACAAAATTAAAAAAAGGAATAATTCCAATATTTGAACCAGGTTTAAAAGATCTAGTAAAAAAAAACGTGGAAGAGAAAAGACTTTTTTTTGAAACAGATTTAAAAAAATCAATAAATCAATCGAGTGCAATTTTTATTGCGGTTGGGACTCCTTCCAGAAGGGGAGATGGTTATGCTGATTTACGTTATGTTTACGAAGTTGCTAATGAAATAGCTGAAAATCTAAATCATTATGCGGTAGTTGTTAATAAATCAACCGTCCCAATTGGGACAGGAAGAAGAGTTTATGAAATAATTAAAAATAAAAATCAGAATTTAGAATTTGATGTAGCTTCAAACCCTGAGTTTTTAAGGGAGGGATCTGCCATTAATGATTTTATGAGGCCAGACAGAGTTGTAATTGGTTGCGATGAGGAGAAAGCCAAAAAGATTTTAAAAGAGTTGTACAGACCATTGTATCTCTTAGAAACACCAATTTTGTTTACTAAAAGAGAAACAGCAGAATTAATAAAGTATGCTGCAAACTCATTTTTAGCTACAAAAATAACTTTTATAAATGAAATATCAGATTTGTGTGAAAGAGTTGGAGCTAATGTTAATGACGTGTCAACTGGAATTGGTTTGGATGGTAGAATTGGAAAAAAATTTCTTCATCCTGGTCCAGGTTATGGTGGTTCATGCTTTCCCAAAGATACTTTGGCTTTAGTAAAAACTGCTCAAGATTACAAATGTCCACTAAGCATTGTTGAGCAAGTAGTAAAAAGTAACAATAAAAGAAAAAAGAATATTTTTAAAAAAATACTTGATGCATTGTCTAAGATCAATTCTCCCAAAACAATTACAATTCTTGGATTAACTTTTAAACCTAGTACTGATGATATGAGAGATAGCCCAAGTCTTGAGATTATTCCACCACTTTTAAAAAAAGGTTTTAAATTGAGGGTGTATGATCCCGAGGGTATGGAAGAGGCCAAAAAATATTTTAAGAATTTTTCTAAAAATATTATTTGGTGTAAGAATTCATATGATGCGTGTAAAGGTTCTGATGCGCTTGCAATTCTTACTGAATGGAATCAATTCAGAGCTCTTGATTTAATTAGGTTAAAAAAAACATTAAGACATGCAATTATAGTTGATTTTAGGAACATATATAATCCTGAAGAATTAAGAAGACTTGGCTTTCAATATCATTCATTAGGTCGACAATTTTGAAGGAAGTTATTAAACATAATTTTGATGAGACTATCATTAGATCTTATGATGTAAGAGGGGTCTATAAAGAAACATTGTTTAATAATGACGCAAGAATCATAGGAAATGTTTTTGGTTTAAAAGTTGGAGAGAATAAAACTGTAAATGTTGGATATGATGGAAGAAAATCTTCAATTCAACTTAAGGACAACCTTATTGATGGTTTGTTAGAATCAGGAGTGAATGTAAATGATATAGGATTAGTTCCAACCCCGTTGCTTTATTTTTCATGTATTCATTGTAATGCTGATGGAGGTGTTATGGTAACTGGTTCCCATAATCCGAAAAATCATAATGGTTTTAAGATGGTGTTGAATAATTTACCATTCTATGGAGTGGATTTAATAAAAATTAAAAATAAAGCAAAGAGTTTTTCATTGCCAAAAAATAATGGAAAAAAAAAAACGATTGATCTTAGGGAAACTTATTTAAAAAGGTTGTTTAAAGATTTAATTCAAAAAAGAAAAATAAATATTGTCTGGGATTCAGGTAATGGAGCCTCTGGTGAGATTGTAAAAATGATTTCTAAAAGAATTTGTGGAACTCAAAAAGTTTTGTTTGATAAAATTGACGGAGATTTTCCTAATCATCATCCAGATCCTTCAGAACCCAAAAATTTGGAATTTTGTAGAAATGAAATATTAAAAAATGGTTTTGATGTTGGAATTGCTTTTGATGGCGATGGTGACAGAATTGGAGTCGTTGATAATAAAGGTAGAATTATTTCCGGAGATAACCTTTTATTAATTTTTGCAAAGCAATTATTAAAAAAGAAAAAATCACTGATAATTGGTGATGTGAAATGCAGTAAGGTTTTTTTTGATCAGGTGAAAAAATTAGGTGGTAGAACAATTATGTCTAAAACCGGCCATAGTCATGTAAAAACCAATATGAAAAAATTTTCTGCTGATTTGGCTGGTGAAATGAGTGGGCATATTTTTTTTTCATATGGGTATTACGGTTTTGATGATGCACTTTATGCTTCAATTCAATTAATTGATATTTTAACTAATGAAGATAAAACTCTTTCAGATCTAGTTGATGAGATTCCAAAAGTTTTTAATACTCCAGAAATAAGGATAGATTGTGATGACAAGACAAAATTTGAAATTATCAAAAAAATTATAAAAAAGCAAAAATCATTAAAGAAGAAAATTGTTGATATAGATGGAGCAAGAGTATCTTTTGATGATGGCTGGTGGTTGTTAAGAGCTTCAAATACTCAACCAGCTCTGGTTTTAAGATGTGAGGCTTTATCTGAAGATGGTTTGACAAATCAGATCAATGAAGTTAAATCTCAGCTTAAGGAGATTGATTCAACTTTAGCTGAGAAAATTTTAGCTTGAAAGTAAACTATGAAATTTTTAAGTTATACAAAGATTCGTTTTACAAAAAAAAAAAATGAATGATAATCAAGAAAGCCCTATAACTGAAGTTGTCACTCAGACAAAGGTAAAAGAGAAAAAACCTAAATTGTATAAAGTAATTTTACTTAATGATGATTACACACCAATGGAATATGTTGTAATGTTAATAAAAAAAGTTTTTAATAAATCAGAAAGTCAAGCAGTTAAAATTATGTTAATGGTACATAAAAAAGGTTCAGGTGTCTGTGGTGTTTACACTAAGGAAGTTGCTGAGACTAAAGTTTTTACGGTTTTAAAGATGGCCAAAAGTGATCAGCATCCTTTGCAATGTATTATGGAGAATGAGTAATGATTTCTGATGAATTAGAAAAAACACTTCAAAGAGCTCAGGAATATGCTCAAAAATATAAGCACCAGTATATGACTTTAGAGCACTTGTTATTTTCTATGTTGGACGACAATGATGTTAAGGAAGTTTTACTTGCATGTGAAATAGATCTAGAAATATTAAGAAATGAAGTGATTAATTTTTTAAAAAAAAATCTAGATGAACTTGTAAGTGAAACTAATGATGATGTTAAGCCAACATTAGGTTTTCAGAGGGTAATTCAAAGAGCAGTAATTCATGTTCAATCTTCTGGAAAGGATGAAGCAAATGCAGCAAATGTTCTTGTGGCAATTTTTAGTGAAAGAGAATCTCATGCAGTATATTTCCTTCAACAACAAAATTTAAGTAGATTAGATGTTGTTAGATATTTATCCCATGGTTTTGAGAAAAAATCAGATGAAGTAGAGGATTCTCAAAATTTAGAATTTTCTGGTCAAAATAAAAATGAAAAGAAGTCAAATAATAGTTTTCTTGAACAGTATTGTGTGAATTTAAATTCTAAAGCATTATCTTCTATGATTGATCCTATTATTGGTCGTGAAAAAGAAATCTCTAGGACAATTCATATTCTTTCTAGGAGGAATAAAAATAATCCTATATTTGTTGGTGATCCTGGTGTTGGTAAAACAGCTTTAGCTGAGGGACTAGCTTATAAGATTGTAAATGAAGAAGTACCAAACTGTCTTCTAAAATCAACAATTTATTCCTTAGATCTTGGTGGAATGCTTGCTGGTACAAGATTTAGAGGTGATTTTGAAGAAAGGTTAAAGAAATTAATTAATTTTTTTGAAGATAATGAAAAATTCATTCTTTTTATTGATGAAATTCATACACTAATTGGTGCTGGAGGTACAAATTCAGGCTCAATTGATGCTTCAAATATTCTAAAACCTGCTCTCACTCGAGGAAATTTTAAATGTATTGGTTCAACAACTTATAGTGAATATAGAAATTATTTTGAGAAAGATAGGGCTTTGTGTAGACGATTTCAAAAGATAGATGTTGATGAGCCTTCAACTGATGATTCGGTAAAAATTTTAGATGGCATTAAGAAATATTATGAAGATTTTCACGAAATAGAGTATCAAGATGACTGTACATCTGAAGCAGTTAAACTCTCAAAAAAATTTCTTATTAATCTAAAATTACCTGATAAAGCCATTGACATTTTAGATGAAACTGCTGCATCAGTTAAAATTGACGAAGAAAGAAAATCTAAAGTTATCACAAAAGATGATATACAGAAAACCGTTTCGAAAATAGCTAATGTACCTGAAAATACCATAAATTCTGATGAAAAAGTAAAACTAAAAAATTTGGAAAGAGATTTAAAAACATTAATTTTTGGCCAAGATTCTGCAATAAACACTCTGTCATCTTCAATCAAATTATCTAAGGTTGGTTTAAGGAATAAAGATAAACCCATTGGGTCTTTTTTATTTACTGGGCCTACAGGAGTTGGCAAAACAGAGTTGGCAAAACAATTGGCAAATGTAATGAAAATTAACTTTGTGAGGTTTGATATGTCAGAATATATGGAAAGACATAGTGTATCTAAATTAATTGGTGCTCCTCCTGGATATGTAGGCTTTGATCAAGGAGGATTGTTAACTGATGCAGTTGATAAAACACCATTTTCTGTAGTCTTGTTAGATGAAATTGAAAAGGCACATCCTGATCTGTTTAATTTACTACTTCAGGTTATGGACTATGGAAAACTTACAGACCACTTAGGCAAGACAGTTGATTTTACAAATGTGATTTTAATTATGACTAGCAATGTTGGTGCAAGTGAACTAGATAAAGAAAGTGTTGGTTTTTTAAGTAATTCTAGCAAAAATGACAATGAAAAAATTATAAATAATTTTTTTAGTCCAGAGTTTAGAAATAGATTAGATGCTATTGTAAAATTTCAAATGTTAAATTCATCTAATTCGATGAAAGTTGTTGATAAATTTTTGATGGAATTAGAATCATTATTAGTTGAAAAAGATTTAAGTCTTAATGTCACAATTAATGCCAAAAAAAAATTATTGGAATTAGGATTTGATTCTAAAAATGGCGCAAGACCTATGGCACGAATTATCCAAGAAAGAATTAAAATTCCTCTAGCTGAAGTTCTTTTGCAATATAAAACTAGACGTGGTTCTGTGAAAGTTGATTATGATTTAAAGAAAAATGATTTTAAAATTAAATTTCTTCATTTGGCAAAAAAAGACCAACCTATTAGTCACTAAATGGAGAATGTTTTTTTAGGAAATCCAAATTTTCTTTGATTTTTTTTTCTTCCATTTTAAGGAATGTTTTGATTTTTTCATTTAAAAACGAGTGACTAAACCAGTGATTACTAAAAGTTAAATTGGGTAAATATCCTCTGGAAATTTTATGTTCTCCTTGAGCTCCAGCTTCTACTATTTTTAATTTATTTTGAATTGCATATTCAATGGCTTGATAGTAGCAGAGTTCGAAATGTAAAAAAGGAATTTCCCTTAAACATCCCCAATATCTTCCGTATAATGTACCTTTTCCAATGAAGTGTAATGAACAACCAACAAAACCTTGGTCATCAAAAGCTAGAATTAAAACCATTTTTTCTAATAAGGAAGATAAAAATAATTTTTTAAAAAATTTTAAACTAAGATATTTATATGACCATTTTTTATTAATTGTATTTTTGTAACATTCAAATAATAAAAAAATGTCATTCGCTTCAATTTTTTTTCCAGTTTTAATGGAAATTTTTATTTTTTTCTTTTTTAAATAATTTCTCTCTTTCAAAATGTTTTTTTTTTTTCGTGCCTTTAAATCAGATAGAAAATCGTCAAATTCTTTGTAACATCTGTTTTTCCAATGATATTGAATTCCAATTCTTTGTAAAAAATTATTTTTTTTAAGTTCATCAGAAATTTTTTTATTAATAAAATTGATATGAAAAGATGAAACTTGTTTTTTTTTTAGAAATTTGATTAATTTTCCATATATTTCTTGAGGTATATTTTTTTCATTGTTATAAAAAAATCTTTTTCTTGTGACAGGAGTAAATGGAATTGCAGAAAGATATTTGGGATAATATTCAAACCCTAATTGGTGGTGAGCATTTTCAAATATTTGATCAAAAACATATTCTCCATAGGAGTTAAATTTTCTAAAATTTGGAATAACTCCTATAATTGAATTATTTTCTTTAATTATGATATGTTCTGGAACCCATCCAGCATTCTTACCTGTACAATTAGTAATTTCTAAATAGTAAAAAAAATCAAAATTTATAAATGGAGGTTCATCTTTCAAATTTTTAGAACAAAAAGATTTTAAATCTTTAATAGTAGAAACAGTTGAAAATTGCATTTTAATCTATTCAAAAATTACTGAAAAAACACCATCAACTTCAACAGGAGAGTTTTTTGGAAGACTACTTACTCCAACAACACTTCTAGAATGTTCGCCATCATTCTTTCCTAAAACCTTTATAATTAAATTTGATGCTTCATTAAAAAGTGCGGAGTGATCTTGAAATTTTTCAGTACTGTTGATGTATCCTTTAATATTTATACATTTTATTGACTTAATATCTTTTTTTTGATTTTCCACATAATCATTTAGACTCCATAATAAATTTGATGTTGCAATAGTTATTGATTCTTTAGCTTCATCTATGCTTAGTTCTTGATCAATTTTTCCTGGAAATTTTATTTTATCATTAATTATAGGAAGTTGTCCTGAAATGAAAATCATATCATTAAAAAAAATATATGGTTTGTAATTTGCTAGTGTGGTTGAAGTTTTTACATTTCTTTTTATTTTTGAAAAAACTAATTTTTTAGATAAAAAATCATTCATTAGATTTGAAATTACATGTCAGACATTTGAAAAATTTATCTTCTTTGTATACTGTAAAACTTCCGCACTTTCCACAAGGGTCGCCTTCAAAATTGTAGAGATTCTTTATTTTTCTTGTTTCATACTTATTGTTTTCATTGCTAATCAAGGTTAGATTATTATCATATATTTTTTTTCTTATGTAGCCCTTGCTTGTAAATTGTTTTAATACAATCTCAGCGTCTTTGGTTCTCTGCGTGTTATTTTTGTTTTTTGGCAATAATTCAGTTGTTTGATTATTTTGTTGATTGCTAAAATCATCTCTACCCAAATATGAAATTGCAAGTTCTTTGAATATATAATCTAGAATTGATGTTGAAAATTTTATTTCTGTATTTCCTTTTACCTCTCCGCTTGGTTCAAATTTTGTAAAAGTAAATGCTTCAACAAATTCTTCAAGTGGAACACCATATTGCAAACCTATAGATACGGCGATGGCAAAATTATTCATTAAGCTTCTAAATGCTGCACCTTCTTTATGCATATCTATGAAAATTTCTCCTAAACTTCCATCCATATACTCACCAGTTCTAAGGTAAACCTTGTGGTTGTTAATTGATGCTTTTTGAGTATATCCTTTGCGCCTATGAGGTAGTTTATTTCTAACAACTGAAAAATTTGATGATTCAGAGAAAAATTTTTCTTTTAATTCATCTTGGAATTGATCTGTGCGATCATTGAGATTTTTTACAAATTCATTTCTTTTATTGTGGTCAATTTCATTTATTTTAATTTTTAAATCATCTATATAACTATCTACAAACTTTTTTAATTCTTTATAATTTTTCATATTTAAGTTATTAGTAGTAATATACTTAATTTTTTAAGATGAGCCTATCACATAATAAAATTTTTTTTAGAATTTATTGTTTTCTTTTTTCAAAAAAAGTTGGAAAAGATAACTATGGAAATACTTATTACGTGGAGAAAAATTTTTCACCTATAAATAACTATAGAGATAGAAGATTTGTAATCTATAATGGAAAAATTGAAGCTAGTAAAATTCCTCAAGTTTGGAATGCCTGGCTTCATCATATGACTGATGAACTCCCTGAAACGCCTATTAGAAAATTCAGTTGGATAAAGGAGCATGTTCCAAATCTTACTGGGACACCTTATGCATATGAGTATAAAGATAAAAAAGATAAAAAAAAAATTAAGAACATCTATTCCACTTGGTCGCCGAATGAATAAACGAATTATAAACTTTTTTCTTGGATTATTTGCAGTTGTTTTTTTAGTTAAACTAATGCTGATTGATAGAGGTGAAAATAAAGAAAATTTTGTTGAACTTTATGCTAAATTTAACAAAATTGATGGAGTTAATATTGGCACTAGTGTGGTTGTTTCTGGCATAAAAGTAGGTGAGGTAAAAAAAATTTTTTTGGAAAACAACCATCCTAATATTGTAATGAATATTGATAGTAATGTGAACATATCTAAGGATTCATCAATTTCTATTCAAACGGATGGTCTTTTTGGTTCTAAGTTTCTAATTATTGAAGTTGGTGGCCTTGATGATAGGATGAAAGATGGAGATAAATTTTCTTTTTCAGAGGACTCCATAATGGTCGATGATCTGTTAAGAAAGATAATTGAAATTGGTGAAACTAAAAAGGGTAAAAAATTATGAAAAAAAATTACATTGAATCAGTTCTTGGCATTTTAACTCTTATTGTGGCAATTTCATTTTTTTTAAAACTTGTAGATGCAAACACAATGAATTCTTCCAATCAATCTTATTCATTAAAAGCTAAATTTCTAAAAGTTGGAGGTATTATGATAGGTAATGACGTTAAATTACGTGGAGTTAAGGTT
Source organism: uncultured Alphaproteobacteria bacterium (assembly GCA_964484795.1). Lineage (GTDB taxonomy): Bacteria > Pseudomonadota > Alphaproteobacteria > Methylaequorales > Methylaequoraceae > CAZAFN01. The sequence continues at coordinate 30,207 of CAZAFN010000006.1, forward strand.
GGTGTTGTCAATAATGTTAAATTAGATGATGATTTTTTTGCTGTCGTTGAATTTAAAATTTATTCTAATGTAAAAATTCCAAGAAGTAGTAAAATCTCAGTTTCAAGTGATGGAATTCTTGGTAACAAATATCTATCTATTCTACCTGGGGAAATCATAGATGGTGATTTTTTAGCTGAATTTGATGAAATTACAAATGTTGCAGATTACGAATCTATTGAAGATCAAGTTAGTAAGATAATTTTTCTAGCTACCCAGTAATTTTATGCGAAAAAAAACCCCTTCTGAGCTTTTGTGGATTGATAAGGAAAAGAAAGTTATTTCTTGTGATGAAACAAACAAAGTGTTAAACGAAAACTTTTCTGAAGTTTGTTCAATCATTCAAAATGCTCTTGACGATGCAATGTTGTTGGGATGTGATGAATCTGATTTTAAGGATAAAATTAAAAAATTAACTGAAAATCTCAAATTTTCTATAGGAAAAAGATAAGTTGGGATTAATAAAAAAAAAATTAATTTTTTTAATCTTTCTTTTTTCTACTTCTACTTTTTCCGAAGAAATTGAATGCCAAGGAGCTGTAATAAGAATATTGAATAAAATTACTACGGAAAAAGTTTTTTATACAATACCTTTGTCACAAACACTTGAATTAAATAATGCTAATATAGTTGTTTACCGATGTTTAAAAATTGATCAAAATGGAAAAAATGATGAGATTGCTTTGATTTCCCATGAGACTATTTCGGACAAAAAAAAATTTTTTGGATGGATATTTAAATCTTCACAATATTTAAATATACCAATAAACCCTGTATATGACGTTAAACTCCAAGAATGTCTTATTAAGGACCCTCTTTTTTTAAAAGATAGAGAATCTATCTAAAATATTCTAATAGATTCATTTTAAGCTTATCTGGAAAATTAGCTTTTTTGAAGGAATTCTCTTTAAGAATATTTAAATACTCATTTCTTAAAATTCTTGTTGTTCCAAATTGTCGCAAGTGATCTGAATAAAATTGAGTGTCAATAATTTTAAACCCTCCTTCCTTTAAATATGCTGCTAGGTAAACCATTGAAATTTTACTTGCATTTTTTTTGAGACTAAACATACTTTCACCACAAAAAATTTGGCCTAGAATAACTCCATACAAGCCACCAATTAATTTTTTTTTATAATAACATTCAATTGATTTGGCTTTTCCAATCTTATGTAATTTAACATAATTCTTAATTATTTCTGAATTTATCCATGATGTTTTTCTATTTTTATTTTTTGCACATAAAGTTATTACTTTTTCAAAATTTTTATTTGCTTTAATTTCATATAAATCTTTTTTTAAACTTTTTTTTAAACTTTTGGAAAATTTAAAATCACTCAAATTGATTATTCCCCTTTCTTCCGGCTCAATCCAACAAATATTAGGGTTATCCATAGAGTCTGCCATTGGGAATAATCCATCGTAATATGCTTGCATTAAAATTTTAGGTGAAATCAGTTCACTAAGAAATGTCATTTATGATGATTGTGTGTTTTCAACCCAACTAATATTAAAATTTCCATCCGAGAAGTCTTTTTCATTAATTATGTCTATTAGTAAAGGAATATTAGTTTCAACACCTTCAATTACGTATTCATTTAAAGCTCTTTTTAATCTCATTATAGACTCCTTTCTGCTTTTTCCTGTGGAAATTATTTTAGATAAAAGACCATCATAAAATGAGGTAATGTTACATCCAGTATATAATGATGAATCAATTCTAATTCCGGGGCCACCAGGAGAATGATAAGTTTTAACTATACCTGTGGATGGGAATAGAGTAATTGGATTTTCAGCATTTATTCTGCATTCAATTGAATGACCTGTTCTAACTATTTGTTTTTGATTTATAGACAATGATTCTCCGGATGCAATATTTATTTGTTCTTTTACGACATCAAGACTGTAAGTTTCCTCAGTTATGGTATGTTCAACTTGTAACCTGGTATTCATTTCTATGAAGAAAAATTCTCCCTGACTATAGAGATATTCTACAGTTCCTAAGCTGTAGAACCCAATTTTCTCCATTGCTCTTAATGTTAGATCACAAATTTTTTTTCTCTCAGAATCAGTAATTCCAGGGCTTGGGCATTCTTCTATTATTTTTTGACTTCTTCTTTGTATGGAACATTCTCTCTCACCTGCGTGGATAATGTTTCCCTTTTTATCTCCAATTATTTGAACCTCAATATGCCTAGGGCTTTCTATAAACTTTTCAATATAAACGTTATCATTTCCAAAACTTTGTGCAGCCTCTTTTTTAGCCAGCACAAAATTATCCTTCAAATCTTCCTCAGAAAATACTTTTTTAATACCTCTTCCGCCACCACCATTGGTAGCTTTTATAATAATCGGAAAACCAATTTTTCTTGCAATTTCTTTTGCATCTGAAAAACTTTTAATATTTGATTCGCTTCCAGGAACAGTAGGGAGTCCAATTTCTTTTGCTAATAGTTTTGCCTTAATTTTGTTAGCCATCTTTTCAATATGTTCAGTGTTGGGACCTATAAAATTAAAACCGTGGTCATTAACAATCTTTGCAAAATTAAAGTTTTCTGAGAGCATTCCAATTCCTGGATGTATTGCATCTACGTTAGCTATGGTTGCTGCTGAAATTATAGTTGGAATATTTAAATATGAATCTTTTATCTGAGGTGGTCCAATGCAAACACTTTCATCAGCTAAGCGAACAAACATTTCTTTTTCATCAACTGTTGAATGAACTACAACAGTCTTAATATCAAGTTCTTTGCATGCTCTTAAAATACGTAATGCTGATTCGCCACGATTAGCCACTAAAATTTTTTTTAGCATTATTCTATTAATATTAGTGGTTCACCAAATTCAACTGGAGTTTCATTTTTTATGAAAATCTTTTTTATTATTCCATCTTTATCAGCTTTAATTTCATTCATTGTTTTCATTGCTTCAATGATTAGCAACACTTGACCAATTTTTACGTTTTGACCAATCTCAATAAATGATTTTGCACCAGGTTCAGGGGATAAATAAGCTGTGCCAACAAGTGGGGATTTCAATGCTTTATCTGTGTTTGTGTGTTTGTCTTTGTTAGGAGTCTCTTTTATAATTTTCGGAGTATTGGTTGTGCTATTATATTCAGCAAACTGCTTTTTTAATTTAAATGTAAATTTTCCATCAGAAATTTCTAATTCTGATAAATTGTTTTTTTCCATAATTTTAGAAAGTTCACTTATTTCGTTTAGTGTTTTGTTGTCAAATTTAGGCATCGATTATTTTATTAAAAATTTAAATGAATTTATTGCTATTTGATAAACATCAGTACCAAACCCAGCTATAATACCATTTGCAACGGGACTGATAAATGAATTTTTTCTAAAATCCTCTCGTTTATAGATGTTTGAAATGTGAACTTCAATAATGGGAATTTTTACAATTTTAAGTGAATCGTGAATTGCGATTGATGTGTGAGTAAAGGCACCTGCATTAATTATTAAACCATCAAAATTTTTAGAATTTTGTATTTTTTCAATTATTTCACTTTCTGAATTACTCTGAAAAAAAGAAACATTAACATTAATTTCTTTTGATAATTTAGTGCATTCGTTCTCAATGTCCTTAATTGTTTTGTTGCCGTAAATTTCCTTTTCTCTGGTACCAAGTAAATTTAGGTTTGGTCCATTAATAATTAGAATTTTAATCATTTTCTTCTCTTTTATTAATTGTGTATTCAAGGTCAGAAATTTTTTTTAACAATACTGGGTCCTTTGAAATTTTTTTTACTCTGTCAATGTGGATTCTAGCATTCTTAAATTCATTAACCAGCAAAAATTTTTCAGCTAAAGCATATGATGAGTAGTCAAATTTTTTCATTTTACCATAATTTAAACCTAGAAAATGCCAGGCATCAACAGGAAATTCATCATTTTTAATGTATGACCACAACAAATTTATAGATTCATTATGACTTTTTTTGCTTCCTTCATAATAAAGGGATTTGGCAAGGAATAAGTTAAAGTTTTTTTCTGAAGAATTAATTAAAATTGCATTCCTGAAAGAATTTATTGCGTTGATAATATTTCCATTTTCATAATGAATTTGTCCTTTTAATTCATGAAAGTATGGATTTTTAGATTCCTTTTCTATACATAAATCAATTAAATCTAGTGCTTCTTTGACCTTGCCAATCTTATAATATCTTAATGAATATGCATAAAGACTTTCTATGTCATTAAAATTTGGGTAGAGCAATTTCAGTGTTTTTTCTTCTAAAAAGAATCCATTTAGTTTAGCTTTGATAAGACTAAACCTTTTGTTTAAATTTTTATATGCCTTTGTTTTATATTTTTTTTTCATATTTAGAAGAATGTTTTTTTTTCTTTCTGATGACAATGGATGAGATAGGTAATACGGATTAAATTGCTTGAAACTTTCATTTCTTTCAAGTAATTCAAAAAGATCAACCATACCTTGTAATGAGAAGCCAGAGTTTTTTAATAATCTAATTGCAGTGTGGTCTGCTACCGATTCTTGTGACCTAGAATATGATAGTAAATTAGCCATACCAATTTGTTTTCCACCTAATAGTATTGCTGTGCCTGCCTGAGATCCACCACTAGCTCCACTAGCAATTGCACCAACTGCTAGTAATGAAGATAAGATGTTTATCATTGATGTTTTTTCCTGAGCTTTAATTTTTTGAGTAAAATGTCCTCCAACCACATGACCTATTTCATGAGCTATAACACCTGCCAACTCATCAACGGTTTTGCTGTCTATTAATAATTTAGTGGTAAAAAAAAAATTTTGACCTGGAGTTACAAAAGCATTTACATAATTTTTATTGTCTAAATAAAAGTTTAATTTTTCACCGTCTAAATCTAGATTTGCTTTTTTTATTAAAATTTTTGAAATATCACCAAGAAAATTTTCTGTTTCAGCATCTCTTATTATTCTCAAATCTGAAGCTATCAAATTCTTGAAAAAAAAAGTAATTATTATAAAAACTGTTAGTAATCTCATATATATTTAATAATAATTTATACTATTTAATTTTGATGCAAAATAATAATACTTATTTTCCTGCTAAAAGATCTAATATTGACTCATTCTTTGTTATGAATGTGCTCTCTAAAGCAAATCGTTTAGAATCTGAAGGAAAAGAAATTTTTCATTTAGAACTTGGTGAACCAGTAGCTAAAACTCCAAATGAAGTAAAAAAAGAGATTAAAAAATTAATAAAGCTAAATTTGCCGGGATATACACCCTCAAATGGAATATTGGAATTAAGAAAAAAAATATCAAAATATTATAAAAATAATTACTCAGTAGAAATAGATCATAATCAAATCTTTGTAACAACAGGATCTTCGGGAGCTTTTCTTCTAACTTTTTTAGCTTGTTTTGATCCTGGAGATAAAGTGGCAATTTTTAGTCCAGTATATCCAGCTTATAGAAATATTCTGAAATCCTTAAACATAGAAGTTATTGAAATAGGTACAGATAAAAATAATATTGATTTTATTGATGTAAAAAAAATTACTAAAATTTCTTCTATTAATGGATTGATTATATCAAACCCTAATAACCCTACGGGTCAGGTTTTAAGCAAAAAAGAATTAAATTATATATATTCATATTGTAAAAAAAATAAAATAATTCTTATTTCTGATGAGATTTACCATGGTATTGAATATGAGAAAAAAGCTTGTTCAATGCTAAATTTTGGTAAAAATTCAATTGTCATTAATAGCTTTTCAAAGTTTTTTTGTATGCCTGGTTGGCGATTAGGATGGTCTATAGTTCCAAAGACTTTAGAAAAAAATTTTCTAAAACTGGCTCAGAATCTTTTTATATCATCCAGTAATATTGCACAATTTTCAGCATTAAAATCTTTTGATTCCATAAAAGAATTAAAAATAAATGTAGAAAATTATAAAATTTCACGAGATATAGTAATTAATGAGTTGTCCAAAATACCTCAAATCAAGTTTTCTAAGCCATATGGTGGTTTTTATGTATATATAGATATCAGGAAGACAAAACTTGATTCATCTGTCTTGGTTGAAAAGATTCTTCTCGAAACAGGAGTGGCATTAACTCCTGGTAAAGATTTTGACAAAATTAATGGAAAAAATGCAATTAGACTTTCATTTTCTACAGATAAACAAAAAGTCTTAAAAGCATTAAAAAAATTGATTAAATGGTTTAAAAGAAATTATTGACTCCACCAACCCTGTTTTTTTTCACTTTTTTTACTTTTTGCAAAAATTTTCATTTGTTCATCCTTAATGTCAATTTTTCTTTTTTTGCTTTTTAAATTTTTTTCTAAATTTTTCCCATAATTGAATTCTTTTGCTTTTGCTCTATAACTTATCCTTTTTGGCGAAATATCTGATTTTTTAGAAGAAATGTGATCCTTTACATTTTTTTTTATTGTTTTTTCCTTATTTTCTAATGGTTTTTTTTCAAAAACCAAAAAATCAGAATAATCATCTGTATCTGTACCAGTATGACAATTTTTCATTAATATTTCGTTTTTGGTACAGACTAAATATTCTAGATCATCTAACTTAGGGTATCTGGCTAAGTTAATATTTTTAAGTAAGCCAGTATACAATTTTGACTTTTCTCTTGTTTTATCCAAAATTAAACTGTGAAGTTTTTCACTGGTAAGCACAAAAATATTTTCTTTCGATTTTTCATATTTAAATTCAAGACAGACTCTTATTAACTGATCCAACAGAAAACTTTCTGATAGAATGCTTCCATACCCATTACAATGTTTACATTTTACAGCACTTGTTGTATCGGAACTGACCTTTAATCTTTGTCGTGATAGTTCTAGAAGTCCAAAATTACTTATCCTTCCAATTTGCACTCTAGCTCTGTCATTTTTTGCTAAATCTTTTAAGCGTCTTTCAACCTTAATATTGTGAGGTCGATCAAGCATATCAATGAAATCAATTACAATTAGACCAGCAAGATCTCTTATTATTATTTGTCTACTAATTTCTTCTGCAGCTTCAAGATTAGTTTTAAAAGCAGTATCTTCAATATTTCTTTGCTTAGTAAATCTTCCAGAATTTATATCTATTGCAACTAAAGCTTCAGTTTGGTTAATGACTAAGTAGCCTCCTGATTTTAAATGAACAATTGGGTTGTAAATATCAATTATCTTTTTTTCAATCCCGTAATCCATAAAGAGTGAATTTTTTTCTTTATAATTTTTAAGAAACTTTATTGATTGGGGCATAAATTGTTTAACAATTTCTTTTGACTTTAAAAATGTTTTTTTGTCATTTATAAGAACTTCATCAAACGAATTGTCAAAATAGTCTCTTAATGATCTTTTAATAATATTATCTTCTTCGTGAATCAGACAAGGAGCATTTGATTTTATTGTTTTTGTGGTAATTTCATTCCAAAGCTTAATCAATGAATTATAATCTCTTTTTATTTCTTTGACACCCATACTCTCGCCTGCCGTTCTGACTATAACTCCCATACCTTTTTGGATATTTAGTTTACTTACAACTTCTTTTAGTTTTTTCCTCAATTTTAAATCCACAATTTTTCTAGAAATTCCTCCACCCTTGTTTGTATTTGGCATTAGCACACAGTATTTCCCAGCTAAAGAGAGTCTAGTTGTTACTGCAGCACCTTTATTTCCTCTTTCTTCTTTAACAACCTGAATTAAAATCACCTGATTGCTTTTGATTACTTCTTGGATGCTATATTTTCTATGGTAGATGATTGATCTATTTTTGTTTGAGTTTCTAAAATTCTTTTTTCTTCTCACCCTTGGTGTTGAATAATCATCAATAGGCTTGTAGTTGAAAAAATCAAATACTTTTGTTAGAAAACCTTTTTCTACAAGTTTAGTGTTTTTCTCATTTTGTTCTTCGTTGTTTTCATCGTTTTCATCTAAAAAATCGTCATCATCGTCATCATTTTCAACAACCATATTTTTGGAATCTTCTAACTCTTGAGCTAGTAATTTTTTTTTGTCTGCTGTAGGAATTTTAAAATAATCTGGATGAATCTCGTTGTAAGCTAAAAAGCCATGTTTATTTCCTCCATAATCAACAAAAGCAGCTTGAAGAGATGGTTCAACTCTAACTATTTTAGCTAAAAAAATATTTCCTTTTATTCTGTCATTTTTTATTTTTTCTGATTCATAATCAACAAGATTGTTTCCTTCAGTAATTGCAATTCTAATATCATCTTTTTGACCCGAATCTATAAACATTTTTTTCTTCATAATTAATCATTTCCTTAAATCTTTACTAATAATAATTTACAATATACACATAATTTAAAAAAAAAAAATCGTAGATATTGATTTTTTAAAAAAAAAAATACTATATTTAGTATAATTAAAAAATTTTTTAAATTGAAAATCTTTAATAAATTCATTCTATACCTTTTATTTTTTTTTTACAGCAACGAATTATTTTCGGCTGAAATTATAAACTTGAGATTTGGATCTGCTGAAGGAAAAAATAGAGTTGTAATTGATCTGTTGAATGATGTCTCCTTTAGCAATGAAATTTTTGAAAGAAAGGTTGTAATAAAATTTAGTCAAAAAGTTAAATTTAATTACAAATTTAAAAAAAATGAATTTTTGAGTAAAATTGAATTTAGTGAGAAATTAAACCAAATAACATTTTTTTTTGAACACAAAATTTTCTCTCCAAACGTTTATTTTTTAAAAAAAAAAAATAATAAGTATTCAAGAATTGTTTTGGACTATCTCATTAGTAATGAAAATAAAAGAATAATTGTTATTGACCCTGGTCATGGTGGAAAGGATTCTGGTGCTGTTGGGATTACAAAAAAACTTGAAAAAGATATAACCCTTGATGTTGCTTTGTTATTAAAAAAGAAATTTGAAAAAAATATGAATTACAAGGTTGTTTTAACTAGAGAGACTGACAAATATTTGAAATTAAGAGAAAGAACAAGGATAGCACAAAAGAGTAATGCAGATATCTTTGTTTCTTTGCATGCGGATTATAATCCTAACAAAAAAACAAGAGGAGTTTCTTTTTATACATTGTCAGAAAAAGCTTCAGATAAACAAGCAGCTGCTTTGGCTAGAAGAGAAAACAAATCGGATCTTATTGATGGCATTGATTTGTCTGATGAAACTTCAGAAGTTACTGACATACTTATAGATTTAACCAAAAGAGAAACATTAAATCAATCAAGCTATCTTGTGAATTTTCTAATTAAAAAATTTAAGAATGATATGAACCTTTTGCAAAGAACGCATCGTTTTGCTGGTTTTGCAGTTCTAAAATCACTTGATATTCCATCAGTTTTAATTGAGATGGGGTATCTTTCAAATTTACAGGATTCAAAATTATTAATTAGCAAAAAATACAAAATAAAACTTACTAATAATATTTTTGATGCAATTCATAATTATTTTTATTGGAAAGATAAAAATAAAGGCTAATATTCTTATTAAATGTTGAGATTTTTATCTAACATAATTTATCTATTGTTGATCTCTTTTTTTGTTGTTTTTTTTCTTGTAACAATTGTTTTTTATGTTTACGGAAAGGATCTACCAAATTTTGAGAAATTATCTTTTTATCAGCCTAGGCAAGTATCCAAAATTTTTACTGCTAATGGAAATTTTCTAGAAGATTATTCAAATGAAAACAGAGTGTTTACAAAATATGAAGAAATTCCAAGAAAATTAATTAATTGTTTTTTAGTTTCTGAGGATATAAATTTTTATAATCATATAGGTATAGATTATAGGGGTATTTTAAGAGCGTTTATTAAAAACATATTAAAAACATTTAGTAATAGAAGATTGGAAGGCGCATCTACAATTACCCAACAAGTTGCGAAAAACTTTCTTTTGACCAATGAAATTTCCTATACTAGAAAAATTAAAGAAATAATTCTTTCCTTGAGAATGGAGAGGGTTTTAGAAAAAGAACAGATAATGGAACTATATCTCAATGAAATTTATTTGGGTAATGGTTCATACGGCATAACCTCAGCATCACTTAATTATTTCAACAAATCTTTATCAGACCTAGAACTTAATGAAATGGCTATGTTAGCTGCTTTACCAAAGGCTCCTTCGACTTACAACCCCTATAAAAGTCCAATTAAAGCATTAAAAAGACGCAATTGGGTACTTGAAAGATTGCTTAACGAAAGATTCATTGATGTTGATGAATACTCTTCAATGATCAATAAACCACTAGAACTATCAAAAAATAAGAAAATTTTAAATGATAATGCTTCTTTTTTCAAAGAAGAGGTAAGAAGAGAAATTATTTCAAAGTTTAATGAAACCAAACTATATGATGGTGGATTGTCAATTATGACTACGTTAGATGAGAATATTCAGTTATATGCCGAAGAATCTTTCAGAAATGGTTTAAAGGAATTCAATTATAGGAAAGGTTGGAGAGGGCCATTAGAAAATTTAAAAAACTCTGACGATTGGTCAGTACAAATTAAAAAAATCAAGAAACCTGATGGATTATATAATGACAAGATTGGAATTGTTGTAGGTATAAAAAACAGTTCTTTAGAAATTTTGATGGATAATGAAGAAAAGACTTATATCGCCAAAGAACAAATGCAGATTATAAGAGAAAAAAGTTATGAATTAGATGAAAAGTTTAAGGTTGGTGATGTAATAATTCTTAAATTTAATCAAGGCCAAAATCAATATGAACTTAGTGAAATTCCTGAAGTAAATGGAGGAATGGTTGTTATTGAAAATGATACAGGAAGGGTTTTGGCAATGATTGGTGGTTATGATTCAAGTTCATCATTTAACCGAGCAACGCAAGCGAAAAGACAACTTGGTTCATCTTTTAAGCCATTTGTCTATATCACAGCACTTGAGAGTGGATACTCACCTATTAGTAAAGTGTTAGATGCTCCATTTGTAGTTAGTGATTATTCAAAGGATGGTGTTTGGAGGCCAACAAATTATGGTGACAAATTTTATGGACTCAGTACTCTAAGGTTAGGAATTGAAAAATCAAGAAATTTAATGACGATAAGATTGTCTGATGAATTAGGTTTGGATAAAATAGCTAAATTATCTAAAGATCTTGGTATTTATGATAAATTTCCTTTTTTAATTTCTAGCTCTCTTGGCTCATTGGAAAGTTCACTAATAAAAATTACAGCTGCTTATGCAAGTATTGCCAATGGTGGATATAAGGTTGACCCAGTTTTAGTTGATGCTATTTATGATAATGATGGAAACTTTATGTACAAAAGAGATTTGAGAAAATGTGTCAAATGTTTGGTGGAAAATATTGATGAAAATAATTCTTACATTCCAGAAAATTTAGATCTTCCAGAAATAGGGAATGATAATAAAAGAATTTTTTCTAGAGAATCAGCTTATCAAATGACATCATTTTTGATGGGAGTAATAAAAAGGGGAACGGCAAAAAATATAAATAATTTTGAATTTCAGTTAGCTGGCAAGACAGGTACAACAAATGACAATCAAGATGCATGGTTTATCGGTTTTAATTCAGAAATAACAGTAGGAGTTTTTGTTGGTTATGATGTTCCCAGGCCACTTGGAAGATTTGAAACTGGTTCTAAAGTAGCGGCACCAATATTTCAGGATTTTATGCATAAAACTTACTTTGACAGAAAGCCCAACCCTTTTTTAATCCCAGAAACCATAAAATTTATAAAGATTGATCTTTTTTCTGGAAAACCAAGTAACAAGAATTACATTACTGAGTCGTTCAAAAATAAATTTAATTTTGAAAGAAACTTTGACGACCGTAAAATGAATGAAGAAGAATTTGAATTGAAGGGGTTTTACTAGATGAAATTTGAAATAGTTGAATTGTCTAATAAAATTAAGGTTTTACTAGAAAACCTAAGGGGGTTTGTTTGAAAAGAAAAATTTAATCAAAGAACTTGATCAAATTGAAAAAAAACTTCAGCAACAGGAAAATTGGGGTAATTTTGAGAAAGTTAATGAGGATTTAAAGAAAAAAAATTATCTTTCAAATTTTCTAGACTCAATAAATAAATTTGATTCAAATTTTAATGATGTTATGGAGCTGATTAATGTTTCAGATGAATCAGAAAACCAAGATTTGTTGAATGATTTGGAGAATGAGTTAAATAATATCAAATTACAATTAAATTCATTATACATTGAAACACTTATGTCAGGTAAAGCTGATTCAAAAAATGCATTAGTTGAAATTCATTCTGGAGCAGGTGGAGTTGAGTCTCAAGACTGGGTGGCTATGCTATTGAGAATGTATACTAAGTGGGCGGAATCAAAAAAATTCAAAATTAATTTAATTGATCAAAGCGTCGGTGATGAAGCTGGTTTCAAGTCAATAACTATTAAAATTAACGGAGAAAGGTCCTATGGATGGTTAAAATTAGAAAGTGGTGTTCATAGGCTTGTTAGAATTTCCCCTTTTGATTCTCAGTCAAGAAGGCACACGAGTTTTGCTTCAGTATTTTGTTACCCTGAAATTGATAATAGTGTGAATATAAATGTTTTAGATAAAGATATTAGGATTGATACATACAGAGCCTCAGGTGCAGGTGGACAACATGTAAATAAAACTGATAGTGCTGTTAGATTAACGCATATACCAACAAAAATTACAGTTCAATGTCAGAGTAGTAGATCTCAACATAGGAATAAATCTATTGCCATGGAAATGTTAAAGTCCAAATTGTATGAAATTGAGATAGCAAAGGAAGAAGAGGTTAACAAAAAGAATAGATCAGAAAAAGGAGATATCAGTTGGGGAAATCAAATAAGGTCATACGTAATGCAACCATACACGATGGTAAAAGATCACAGAACTAATAAAGAGTTTTCGGATATTAATGCTGTTCTAAATGGTAAAATTGACGTTTTTCTAGAGACGCAACTATTTAAATTGAATTAGATATGAACTCATAAACTTCTTTGACATGGTCTTTAACTTTTACTTTTTTCCATAACTTTATGAGAATAAGCTTTTCATCTATTAAAAAAGTAGATCTTTCAATGCCCATATATTTTTTTCCATACATTGATTTTTCTATCCACACTTTAAATTTTTTGCAAACTGAAATGTCTTCATCTGAAGCAAGATTAACTGATATTTTGTGTTTTAGTTTGAACTTTTTATGCTTTGCAATGCTATCTTTAGATATTCCTATAACTTGCGTGTTTAATTTTTCAAACTTTCTTTTATATGAGCTAAAGTCAATTGCCTCTTTTGTGCAACCTGGGGTATCATCTTTTGGATAAAAATAAATAATTGTTTTTTTTCCTAATAATTGAGTAGATTTAATAACTTCATTTTCGCCAATAATAAAGTTTATGTTTTTTAACTTTTCTCCAATCTTCATAAATCCTCAGTTTTCTGTTATGTTTTTTTTCATCTGAGTTATATTGTTATTAGAGTTTTTATGGAAGCAAAATATTTAAAAAAAATTTCTTACTTTTTTTCTTTTCTTTTTTTGGTTGTTTTAACCATACTTTTGATTTTCTTTTTTATTATCTCCATAAAACCTATAAAGATTAATTTCTTAGATTATTTTGATAGAGAAAGTGAAGTTTTTCAAAAAATTGATATTCGTGAAATCGGTGATGTCTATTTGAGTTTTAATAAAGTTTCAAAAAATTTTGAATTATTAATTGAAGATTTAGTAATTGGTAATTCTTACTTTCCTAGTACTTTAGTCGGTTTTGACATATCTTTGAGAAATAAAACTGTTAATTCATCAATCAAAATTTTTGATGCTGATTTTTCCCTTAAAGCAATCAAACCATCTTTTGAAGAAAAGACGAATTTTCCCCCAGTTTATCAAAGTTTAGTTAAACAATATGCAATATTGAAGAACTTTTCAATAATTGAGATTGTTAACAGCAAATTAACTTTGGTATCAAATAATAATAAAAACATTAAATTTCTAATTGATTTAAAATTAACACATGAAAAGATTTCTGGTTATGTTAGTGATTACTTAAAACCAGAAAACTTTTTTACCTTTAATTTTTTAAATAACTTACCTACAGTTGATTTAGATGTTGAATTCAGTAATTTCAATATTGATTTTGTAAAATTTTTCTTTGATACAGAAATTTTTTCATTCCGAAATGTAAATATAAGTGGACGTTCAGAAATTTCAGGAAGCGGGTTTGATTCACTAAACAAAATATTTTTTGATTTAATTCTAAATGGTGATTTCTCATATGAAAGCAAATTTGGTAAAAAGAAAATTAATCTAGCGGATACAATTCTTTCTGGATATCTTAAAAACCAAGAATTAATTATTTCTTTTGATTTTTCTTTTAATAACTCAATATTTTCATTGGGAACTGGTATTGATTTGAGTAAATCAAGTAAACCAAGTAAACCCAAGTTTTTTATGTCAATAAATGAAATAAGTGTTGATAATTTATTATCTATATGGCCAAAAGACTTTAAGGATACAGTTTTTGATTGGATGAATGTAAATTCTAAAGGTTTGATTAATAACTTTCTTCTTACAACTAAATTTACCTTTGAAGATAATCGTTTTTCGCTTGGAAAACTTGATGGAAAATTTGATTATCATAATGTTCAAATAATTTATATGGAATCAATGCCGGCAATTAAAATGATTGAAGGAAGAGCTGAGATTGTAGGAGATAAAATAACATTTTTTATTAAAAATGGAATTTCCGAAGATTTAGAAATAATAAAGGGAAATGTTGAACTATTTGACCTTAGCACTACTTCAGAAAAAGCTACTGTTGATTTAAACATTGTATCAAGGAACAAAAAAATTGTTGATTATTTGGATCAGTCTCCAATGAATAAAAAAAACTTTTCTAAACTTCGTAAAATTAATGGTGAAGTTGATTTGACCCTTAATTTAACATTTCCATTACTCTTGGATCTTAAAGTAGATGAAATTAATTATTATTCTGAGGCTAAAATATCTAATGCTACCCTAGAAAATCTTTATAAAGACTTTTCCATATCAGATATGGACATTTTTTTAAAGGTTGATCCTGAAATAATTACATACAATGGCAAGGGAAATTTGCAAGATTCATTAGTAAATTTTCAAGGCAAACAATTTGTTGAGAACAATAATATTATTGATAAAATTGAGGGCAGCTATCTTCTTTCGGGAGAATTCATAGATTCATTTATTCCAAATCCACTTGATGATTTTTCTGGAAAAATTGATTTAAACTTTTCATATTTTACTGGTGAAAATAGTGATTTTAAAATAGAGGCTATTGGAGATCTTACTGGATTTAGAGCGGAGTCAAGTTTTTTAGGACCTAATTTAAATTTTGAAAATGGAAAAATTAGATTTTTAATTACTCCTTATAATGAGGCATATTCTAGTTTTTTAGACATTAATGCTCCCAATCTAAATATAGAGATAAATTCTGTTTTTAATGAAAAAAAAATTATAAGTGCTGATTTAACCAAATTCATAACTCCAATTCAAAACTTTAAAGCTAAGGTTGAGAACAATGACAAATTAGATCTTTATTTATCAGGAGAAAGATTGACATTAGAGAAGTTAGATTTAAAAGGTGACAATCAAATTTCAGAATTTAATGACATTAACATTGAATTGGATGTTAATGAGTTGTTTTTAGGAAAAAGAAAATTTAATTCGCCTAAAATAAATCTTGAAAAAAAAGATATGAAATTTGAGAGATTATTAGTTAATTTAACTGGTGAAAAGGATTATCATAAAATATACATTACAAAAGAAGAAGGTGCTAAAACTTTTTTTTTAGAATCCAACTATGTGCCTGGTTTGTTTGACTTATTGGATATAAATTTTGAGGTTAATACTGGCAGCTTAAAAGTAGAAGGTAAGCAAGATGAAAGTTCAGGAAAATTTAATGGACAAATTGCAGGTAAAGATTTTGTTTTTCTAGATACCCCATTCCTAGCAGATTTCATAACGCTATTCTCTCTCCAAGGTTTGGCTCAAAAATTAAAAGATGGAGGTATTTTTTTTGAGGAACTTAATGGTGGTTATGAGTTTTTTGATGGAGAATTAAAGATTATAGATTCACTGTTAAAAGGCAGTGATCTTGGTGTTTTTTTTAATAGTAACATCAGTTTTATAGATGATGATTTTGTTACAAATGGAACGATCATTCCTGCTTACACAATAAATACATTGCTTACTAAATTTCCTATAGTGGGTGAAATAATTACAGCTGGTTCACCAGAAGAGGGATTGATAGGAGCTAATTTTGATATAGAAAAGGTTGATGGTGAATATAAAGTAACGTATAACCCAATATCTGTTTTTGTACCTAATTTAATTAAGAATTTTTTAGGTGACTAACTCTACCAGGCCATATTTTTTTTTGCCTACATATATAATTAGATAGCTTAAATTATTTTTTTTTGGATGGATTATAAAGTGGTCACGAGTTATTTTAAATTCTTTTTCATTAATGATTGTTTCATTGATTTTTATAGCTCCCTGCTTTACTAATCTTTTTGATTCACTATTAGATTCACTTAATTTTAAATCAACCAAAACTTGCTTAAGATAAAAACCAGATTCTAAATTATTTTCGTTAATAATTATTTTTTTTTCACAATTTTCAATCAGTTCGGAATCAATATTTTTTGTTGTCAAAATTTTTTCTGCCTCCATTTGGGCTTTTTTGGCCTTTTGGTTTCCATGACAATAACCTGTAATCTCATTAGCCAAAAGAATCTTTAATTCATTTATTTCAGAACCATCATATGAATTAAATTTATTAATTTTCTCATTTGGAACTTCAGTAAATAATTTCAGAAATTTTATTACATCTTCATCTAGTGTGTTTCTCCAAAATTGCCAGAAGTCATTTGCACTCAATTTTTCATCAGATAACCAAATGGCTCCCTTAGCAGTTTTGCCCATTTTTGTGCCATCTGAATTAGTAATTAGGTGAGTTGTTAAGCCAAATACTTCTTTTTTTCTTTCTTTTTTAATTAATTCAATTCCAGAAATTATATTTCCCCACTGGTCAGATCCACCAAATTGAATTTGGCAATCATTTTTTTTGTTTAACTCTAAGAAGTCATATGCTTGTATAATTGAATAGTTAAACTCTAAAAAACTTAAATTTTGTTCCCTAGTTAACCTTTGTTTTGTTGACTCAAGTCCCAACATCCTGTTTACTGAGAATTTACTTCCAATATCTCTTACAAATGGTATGAATTTGAGGCTTTGCAACCAGTCAAGATTATCAACTATTACTGCATGGTTTTTAAGTGATTTGTCAAATGAAACAAATTTTTCAAATATTTTTTTTAATTTTTTTTTGTTTTTTGTTATTTCATCCTCAGTTAATATTTTTCTTGTTTCATCCTTCCCTGATGGATCTCCAATTAATGTCGTTCCACCACCAATTAAAACAATTGGCTTGTGACCAAATTTTTGAAAAACTTTAAGAAGCATTAATGGTAAAAGTGACCCTATATGAAGACTGTCAGAAGTACAATCAAAACCAATATATCCTGAAGTTGAGTTTTTAAGTGTCTTTTTTAATCCTATCTCGTTTGTACATTGATGCAGATAACCTCTTGATTTTATATGTTCTAAAAAATCTTCTTTCATAGCTTATTAACAGGTTATAATACTAAATAATGAAAAAAAAAGAACTTTATTCATTGGGAATTATGAGTGGAACATCCTTAGATGGACTAGATTTTTCTATCATTAGGTCTGATGGCAAAAAAAAAATTAAAGTTTTATTCAATTCTAATTTTAAAATTAAAAATGAAATAAGAGAAGATATTTATAAATTAATTAAGAAATTCAATGCTCTTAATTTTAGTAATGTTGTAAATAGTGATTTTTATAAAAGAATTAATAGTTCATTTAGTAAATTAATAATAAAAAAAATAAATATCTTTTTAAAAAAAAATAAATTTGAATTATCAAAAATTGATTTGATTGGAATGCATGGCAATACGCTTTTCCATAAGCCAAAAGAAAAGATTTCATTACAGCTAGGTGACCCAATTCTTTTAGCCAATCAACTTAAAAAACCTGTGGTTTGTAATTTTAGAAAAAACGACATTTTTTTGGGTGGGCAGGGTGCACCTTTGGTTCCGGTCTTCCACAGATTAATATTTTCCAAAAAAAACAAGAACATAATGGTAGTAAATATAGGCGGCATCTCAAATTTCACTCTTCTTGTTGGTACAAAAAGAATATTTGCTTCAGATATTGGACCTGGAAATGCCTTGATCGACAAATTTTGCAATTTAAAATTCAATAAACTATTTGATGAAGGTGGTAAAATTGCAGCAAGTGGTGATGTTATATATGAATTAATTAACGAATGGTTGAAAAAAGATTTTTTAAAGATGCAAATACCCAAGTCATTTGATAATTATTTTTTCAAACTTATTGATTTTGCAGGTTTAAGTAAAAAGAATCCAACTGATTTATTAAGAACTTTAACTTTTTTTACTGCAAAGATTATAGTTGAAAGTCAAAGTTTTCTTAAATTTAGAATTGATGAGTGGATTTTTTGTGGTGGTGGAGTAATGAACAAAACATTAATGAGAGATGTTAAAGATTTATTAAAAGGAAAAAAAAATACAATATCTGATGAAATGGGTTTTGATTCTGATTTTATTGAATCTCAAGCCTTTGCCTATATTGCCACAAGGACAATAAAAAATTTACCTTCAGCATTTCCCAATACTACTGGTTGTAGAAAAAATAATGTTTGTGGTGAAATTGTTAGTTTCTTATAAGCCTCAACATAATTTTAGGATTTCACAAAGTTCTGGTGTGGAGTATCTTTGGAGAAGAATCTATATTCTCCAACCATTTAGTATCATGATTGGATGCTTTTTCTCTAGGAACTGCTAGTGAATTTATAGTGGCAGTATCATTAAAATAATTTTTATTATTCGCAAAATAATTTTCTGGATTATATAACTGGGTCATAGCCCAAAAAACGTCATAATTTAGCTTTGACAAATAATCGTTTATTTGATTTGGGTATATAATATGGTTTTCTAACCACATAACTGGTCTATATTTTTCAATGAATCTCTTGCCTCCTTCTAAAACATCAATTTCCATCATTTCGACGTCCATTTTAACGAAATCACATTTTTTTATGTTTAAAAAATCATCTAATTTAATGATTTCTACAATTTGTTTTTTTTCGTTTTTAAGAATTTTTGCTGTTGCGGTATTGTCATAATCATCTTTTAAACCAACACCACCAAAATTACCTACAGATGTGTAATCAATTTTATCTAGCTTAATCTTCTGTCTAC
>CAZAFN010000006.1:49532-67532 GCA_964484795.1 uncultured Alphaproteobacteria bacterium
ATTTCTAATAATTTTCAAATTATTTTCTTTAAAGTTTCTACAAAGCAAATCATATATAAAGCTTTGAGGTTCAAAGCTATAAACCTTTCCGTCATCCCCAACTTTTTTTGCAAATGGTATTGTAAATGCACCTATATTGGCGCCTATATCAAAAACAACATCACCGTTTCCAATGAATTTTTGCATTATTGAAAATTCAATTTCAGAGAATTCTCCATATTCTCTAATGGATAAGCCTATATATTGGTCATAATGGCAAAAATAAAACATACCGTGTTTCCCATTTACTTTTCCAACAAATTTTTCCACAATGTTAGTTTAGCAATAAAAAAACTTTAGATACAGTCAAATTGCAGTGTTAAATATTTTTTAATTGATTTAATAATAAGAAGTAGTTTTCATTTTTTTTTTACTTTTTAACTTATCTTAGTTTATAATTATTAATTTTTAAGATTATGAGAATTTTAATATTAGTTTTGATTTTATTTTGTCGACAAGCAAATTCAGGGGCCTTTGCTGAGAGCACTGTCAGTCAATCTGCTGGGGGCAGTTTAGCAATTACAAAAAAAGCCATTTCACCACTTCAATCTGCTGTGGTTTATGGTTCAATTAGCTATGTAGGAAAACAATTGTTTGACTCTGGTTTCTTGTCCCCAATTGGCCTTATACCAAAAAACATAAAAAAATTATCTCCCTTAGCTTATGAAAATTCCTTAATTCCAACAATTAGTAATCACAGACTAATTGTTTGTAATGAAAAAGTTAGTAGCTTAAATCATCTTGTTAATTCGAGAAATGAGAGTGATAAATCTAATTATTTTTTCAATGCTAAAAACAAAAATAACGGATGTGATTCTTTCTCTAAATCTATTTATGAATCAGAGCAAAGAAAGCATCTGGCCAATAGATATTTAAAAGATAAATAAGACTTTTATTTTATTAATGTGATTATGTTCAAGAAAATTGAAATTTGGATACTTTATCTTGTAATTGTTTTGGCAATAATTTTTGGAATTTTTTTTGGTGTTTTAGTTAGACAGGAGTTGGTAGGATCAGTAAAGCTTGGGTCAGTTTCCAGAGCAGCATTATTTTTGTCTGAAATACCAATGAATCTTAAAAAGATTTTTCAATTAACAAAAGACCCAGGAGTTGAATCTTCTGTAGGTTCAAGATTTGAAAAAAAATATGGATTTATTGGTGACTATAATGATGATTATTTTTTACTTTTGTCAAGATTTGATGGTGATTCAAGTGAAAGTTTAGTTGAACTTGTTGATCTAGGAAATTTTAAAATCATTCATCAGTGGAATCCAAATATAAATGAGATAAATGAAAATATTGATGTTAGTAGACAGGAATATAAGTTATTAAAACGAGATTTTCACGAAAATAGATACAAAATTGATTCCCCTATATTAAGTGAAGACGGCGGGTTGATTTTTCATCCCAATGGTTCAGCTTTAATCAAGATTGATCATTGCAACAATCTTTTGTGGATAAATGATTCTGATCATTTTCATCATATGAGTGAAGAAGATTTAGAGGGAAACTATTGGATACCTTCAAGAATATTTCCTTATTCTCTTTCTGAAGAAATGGTTGGAGAAGAATATGGTGATTTTTTTGATGATGCAATTACTAAGGTTTCACAAGAAGGAAAAACAATCTATCAAAAATCTGTTTCCAAGATTTTACTTGATAACGATATGCATCATTTAATATTTTCTAATCAAATTTTTGATGGTGATCCCATACATTTGAATGATATTCAACCAGCGGTTTTTAGCAGTCAGTATTGGGAGAAAGGAGATTTATTTTTAAGTTTAAGAACGCAAAATATGATAATCCAATACCGACCAAGTAAAAATTTAATAATTGATATAATTACAGGTCCGTTTGCCAATCAACATGATGTTGACATAATCTCTAGTGAGGAAATCTCCATTTTTAATAACAATGTATATTTTTATAAAGGGAAACGCATAGACGGTGGAAATTTACACTTTAATGGGAAACCAAAGACTGGAATTAGCGAAGTGCTGATTTACAATTTTAGAACTAAGACTTTTAAAAAGAAATTTAATGATCAATTTAAGCAATATGACATAAGAACTAGTGTTCAAGGGCTTTCTGAAATTCTTAATGATGGAAGTTTATTTATTGAAGAAACTCAAGCTGGAAGGTTGTTGTTTTTTAATAAAAATGGTGAATTATTATGGGAATACGTTAATAAAGCAGAAAATGGTAAAAATTATGGTCTAGGTTTTTCCAGAATTCTATATAAAAGTCCAAAAATTGATAATGTTATTAAAAAAATAAAAAGCCATAAATGCAAAAGTTAATATTTTTTTTTCTAATTTTATATCCAATCATCTCGTTTTCTTATATTGGGCCAGGAATGGCAGGTGGTATTATTATTTCAATAATGGGAATAATTTTGGCTATTATAATCGCTTTGTTTGGAATTTTATATTACCCTATTAAGAGATTTCTATTAAAAAAAAAAAACAAAAAATAGTTGCATCGTAATTGTCAACAAACATAACATATAGACCGGAAATTGATGGACTTAGGGCCTTAGCAGTAATTTCTGTAATCACTTATCATTTGAAGTTTTATTTTAATGATTTCACGATTCTTCAAGGTGGATTTTTGGGTGTGGATATATTTTTTGTAATATCTGGATATTTAATAACATCATTAATTAAGAAAGAAATTTTAAGTAGAGATAAAATTTCATACTTAAATTTCTTAGATAGAAGAATTAGGAGAATAATTCCATTAATTATTTTTTTCTTTTTAGTTTTTTTGCCAATAGCGTATATCTTTTTGCTTCCTCAAAACTTGATGGATTTTTCAAAATCAATTCTTTATTCTTTGGGTTTTTCTTCTAATGTGTATTTTTATTTAACGGAGGTTGAATATGGTTTGGAAAATTTATCTAAGCCAATTCTGCATTTGTGGTCACTTTCTATAGAACAACAGTACTATATAATTTTCCCAATTATCTTTTTTTTAATTTTTAAATTCTTTAAACAAAGAATAATTTTGTTTTTTTTAATTCTTGTGTTTTTGAATTTATTTTTAATGCAATTCTTAGGAAATTTGAAGGTTTCCCCACCTTTTGTTGAAGAAAATTTTTCACTGGAAGCTAAAACTGTTTTTTTTAATTTTTATTTTTTGTCGAGTAGATTATGGGAATTTTTTGCAGGAACTTTGGTTTCTTTAATGGAAGAAAAAAAAAATGAAGCTAATGGAAATTTAAATTCCGTTTTATGCAATTTTGGTTTTGGTTTAATAATTTTTTCAATGTTTTTTTATAATGACAGAGATTTTCACCCATCATTCATAAATTTTTTTCCAGTTTTTGGTACTTGTCTAATTATTTTCTTTTATAAAGAAGTAGGCAATCTGAGTTTTTTGTCTTCAAAAATTTTTGTTGGTATAGGAAAAATTTCTTATTCTCTGTATTTATGGCATTTTCCAATAATTTCTTTTTTATTTTTTCTTAATTTAGGATTAGCTAATAATCTAGTAAAGTTTTATGTAATACTTCTTACTGTTCTTCTATCAATTTTTACTTTTAATTTTATTGAAAAACCGTTTAGACAGAGAAAAGTAATATCTTCAAAGTCATTTTATTCTTTAATAACCTTTTTTTCATTAATATTGATTGTTTTCTGTACTAGAATCATTGTTACTAATGGGGCTCATGAAAGGGTGCCTGAGATTCTTTCTAAAAAAAACCAGTCAAAAGTTGAGTTTTACAATCATAGAGTTTATGAACATAAAAAAGAATCTAGAAGCGTAATACTCGTTGGTGATAGTCAATTAAGAGCTATCAAGTTTGATTTAAAAAAAAGACTTAAAAATAGTAATTTAAACTATGCACAAAGTATTTTTGACGGTTGCCAGTTAATAATTAATACACAAAGAGTTGACAAGGTCTCATTGGCAACAAAACTTGATTGCGATATTAAAACACAAGAAATTCGAATGGATTTTCTAAAAAATCATACGAATTCAATTGTCGTGCTTGGTGGAAGATTGCCACTCATTTTAAGTGAAGAAAGATTTAATAATGAAGAAGGCGGATATGAGGGTAAAATGAATGATTTCATTCAAAATTATGACAGTTCAATTGAGACACTTGAACAAAGAAATGCATTGATAGAACAAGAATATAAAAATACAGTAATGAAAATATTAAAACTTAATAATTTTGTAATTCTAATATATCCAATACCTGAAGTTGGATGGAATCTTCCAAGGAAATTAATGAATTTAATTGATAAGAATCTTTTTAAATTAAATAAGAATAAGTTTGATGAAGAATTTATAAAAAAAGATCAGATAAAAGTTTTAAGCTTTTAAATGAGATTCAACATCCAAAAATTATTAGAATTTATCCTCACAAAATTTTCTGTAATAATAAAATTCATAATAGGTGTGTAACACATAGCCAAACAGATATGTATTATTATGATAACAATCATTTATCCATTAAGGGAGCAGAATTATTGAATGATATTATAATGCAAGAAATTAAAAAAATAGTTGAAAATGATTAATCATTTTTTTTGTTTTGTTTTTTTTTTCTTATCAATTTTGATTATTGATAGATTTGAAATTTTAAAATCTTTTAAAAAAAATATCAATTATATAAAAAAAATAAGATTAACAATCCTTAATCTAAATGAAAAAAAAATAAAATTATTAATGATTTTTTCAAGATTATTGTTTAAGAACTCCATAAAACAAATTTTAATTTTTTCTTTAATTTTATTTTTATACTTAATTTTAACGAATTTTTTGGAAAATTTTGAATTAATTGTTTTATCTATTTCTGGTTTTTTTGAGTTTCTCTTAATTTTTTTGCTATATTTTTTTTTGAAGAGAAAAAATGAATAATTATTCTTTTTTACAAAAACAACTTCATTCAATCGTATTATCTAATAATTTTTTTAAGAAATTTTCTTACTTTTTGGAAAAATCTATATACGAAAAAAAAATCAAAAACTACAATAAAAATGCTGAGCATATATTTATTACAGGAATGCCAAGATCTGGCACGACAATAATTCTTAATTTTTTATATAAAATAAAAGATTTTGCATCTTTGACTTATGCAGATATGCCTTTTGTTTTATCACCAAATTTATGGTCAATTTTTAATCGAAATGTGAAGATTAAATATGAAGAACGTTTACATGGTGATGGCATAAGCTTTTCAATTCAATCACCTGAAGCCTTTGAGGAAGTTTTCTGGAAAACTTTTGGAAATGATGAATTTCTTCAATTATACAGAGAATATGTATCTTTGATTTTACATAAATACCAAAAAGATAGATACTTATGCAAAAATAATTACAATTACAAAAGAATTGAATTATTGAATGCAATTTTTCCACAATCAAAAATTTTAGTTCCTTTTAGAGATCCACTACAAACATCTTTTTCACTTTTACTTCAGAACAACAGATTTAAATCTATGCAAAGTAAAGATGAATTTATATGGAAATATATGAATTGGCTTGGTCATTATGAATTTGGTCTTGGTCACAAGTCTTGGCATTCATCTAGAAGCTTTGATGATCCAGTTGATATAAATTATTGGTTAGAGCAATGGCTTTTATTTTATGAAAATTTTCTGAAAAATCATAAGAAATATAAAAATGTTGTTATCTTAAACTATGATAAGTTAAATTCTCAGAATTATCTAAGAAAAGTCCTAAAAAAACTAAATGTTAGGCAAAATTTTAGTTTTAGATTTAAAGTTTCTAATAGAAAAATTCTTCCAAATTATAATAAAGATTTATATAAAAATTGTTTAAATATTCACAGGAATTTAATTGGTTTAACATAATCACTGAAATTTTTCACGTTTCTAAAAAGTAGAAATGCAACTAAAAATTATTTTTTTTAAAATAATTATTTAGAAATTTATTTATTGCTGGTGCAAAAAAAATTATACAAAAGAAGACAGTTGGCCATGCAATCAAAAAGCGGTTAAGCCATAAAGAAAAAAAGTTCCCTTCCGTAAATGTAATTAGAATTATGAATGCTGAAACAACCGTACTAGTGCAAAATGACATTATTATTGCAAAAACTAATAATCTTAAACCTGTCATTTCTTTTATAGAATTAAGTTGTAAACTTACTTAATTGAAGCTCCAGGATTTTTCTTATATTGCATTTTTTTTAATTTGTCAGTTAGTTTATATTTATTAATGCAAATTCCTAGGACTGTGCCAGAAAGGAAAGCCCCAGTGAGAAAGGCGCTTTTTATAGCAAAACCAATTAATTTCATTTTTCCACCTTATTAAAGGTAGCATAATATGACATAGAGTAAAATAGAATGTAGATTTTTCATAAAACTTATTTTAGAATTTGACTTGATATGTTGACTAGTAATGATTTAGGTAGTTTAAGAGATGCTTTTGAAGTCAAAAAGTTTAAAAAAGGAGAAGTAATTTTTCCTCAAGGTCAAATTGCTAATGGAGCTTATGTTGTTTTATCTGGCTTGGTTCATCTAGTTAAAAAACATAAAGTTGAAAATATTGTTGAGCACTTAGGAAACATAAGTGCTGGAGATAGTTTTGGAGCATGGTATGTTTTATTTGAATCAAAATTAAGACCAGTCTCAGCTTTTGCTAAAGAAGATTCAGAGCTTGTTTTTGTGCCAAATGAGGTTTTAAAAGAAAAACTAAAAAATTGTGACCCATTCATAATATATTGTTTTAGAAAATGGATTGATTTGATGAGACATAAAAAGGTTCCTGAAGATTATAGTGAAAAAAAAGAAACCAAAAACGATCCAGTTTTTGATAATTACAAAAAATAGAATTGTTTAATTTTTTATTATCAGTTTATTTTAATTCTAAGATAAAAAAAATTTATAATAGTAATTTAGAAAAAAGAGGGTTTTCTCCAAATGGAGTTTTTTGGAATTCAACACAGTCTCAACATAGTAGATTTGAAGTGTTGTTATATTTGTTAAAAAATAATTTACTTAAAAAAACTGTTAGAATTGCTGATGTTGGATGTGGGTGTGGAGATTTTTTAAGTTTTTTAAGAAAGAATAATTTTAAAGACTTCTCTTATCAAGGTTACGATATAAATGTTGAGTTGATCAAATATTGTAAAAGAAAATATCCTTCAAATTTTTTTATGGTAAACAATTTTCCAATTTATGAATGTGACTTTTCAATTATGTCAGGAACATACAATTATACTGTAACTGATAATTTTATAAAGTGGGAAGAATATATCATTTATAATCTAATGCAGTGCTATAAAAGAAGTAAATTAGGAATGATTTTCAACCTACAGTTTTCTAAAAATAGATGTATTAGAAACAATATATATTACACGCATATTGGTACTATGGAATCTTTGCTAGAGAAAAATTTTGAGAAGGTAAAAAAATTTTTTTTCTTAGGTACAAAAAATGACATATATTTCATAATTTTAAGGAAATAAAAAATTATTTTGCCTCCATGCTTCGTAAATACAAATTGAAACAGCATTAGCTAAGTTTAAACTTCTATTTCCACAAACCATTGGAATAGAGATTCTTGGTGAATCTTTTAATTTTTCGTAAACGTAATCAGGCAACCCTGATGTTTCTGATCCAAAAAGAAAGTAGTCACCAAAGATATATTTTGGTTTCTCATAAGTTTGATTTCCTGATTTGGTAATTAGAAAAATTTTTTTATTCTTTATATTTTGTAAAAAATCATCAACATTTTCATACAGATTCATATCTACTTTTTTAAAGTAATCCATACCGGCACGTTTTAAACTTTTCTCATTCAAACTAAAACCAAGTGGTTTTATTAAGTGTAGTCTAGAGCCAGTATTTGCACAAAGCCTAATAATATTGCCAGTATTAGGAGGTATAAGTGGATTAAATAATATAATATTAAACGTGTACTTGTTAATCATTTCTACGTAAAAGATATATAAATTAAATTAAATTGAAATGTTTTCTAATGCTTTTTTGTAGTTTTTTTCTGATTTAAACCACTGAACTAGGTTTCCGCCAGTAAAACCTGACATTTTAACATCAATAAACCATTTTTTTACATCTATGTCCCATCCATAACAGATGTCTAGTTGAATGCTTCCTTTGTTTGCATTTTTAAAAAATATAGCCATAAATATACCTAATGAGTTATTTATTAACTTAACTGCGCTAGAATTCTGCAATTTTTAGGCCATCGATATCATTTTTATAATATGAATTTTTATTGGTTATTTGCTAAAACTAAATGGTCTTTATTTGAACAAAAAGATTGATAAAGAAAGTCTTTCAAATATAGTTGTGACAAACAAAGATGGTTTTATAAGTATTTATTAGAAATTGATTTGTCTTTATCTTTAAAGATTGAAATTAATTTTTTATCTTCAATCATATCGTTGTTCTTGGTTGTTAAGAGTGAATCTCCATAAAATATTGAATTAGCACCAGATATTAGACATAGTAATTGAGTTTCATTTGATAAGGATTTTCTTCCAGCAGATAATCGAATTCTTGATTTTGGCATTAGAATTCTTGCAGTTGCTATCATTCTAACCATATCAAGAGGATCGACTGACTTTTGGTTTTCAAGGGGAGTTCCTTGAACGGGTACTAGTGAGTTGATAGGAACACTTTCTGGTTGAGGACTTAAATTGGCTAAAATCTCTAACATTTTAGCTCTATCATCCCATGTTTCTCCCATACCAATAATACCTCCACAACAAACACTTATTCCAGCCTCCCTGACATTTTTAATGGTTTCCAATCTTTCTTCAAAATTTCTAGTAGTTATAATTTCTTTGTAGAACTCAGGAGAAGTGTCAATATTATGATTATAAGCATCCAGACCAGCTTTTTTTAATTTTGTTGCTTGTGATTTTGTAATTGAACCAAGAGTTACACAGGTCTCAAGATCAAGAGATTTAACAGTTTTTATCATCTTAATTATGGAATGTAGGTCTTTGCCATCATTAAGTTTTTTCCATGCAGCCCCCATACAAAATCTATCTGCACCATTTTTTTTAGCTCTAATTGCAGCTTCTTTTACTTTAGAAATATCAATTAAACTTTCTTTTTTTAAATCAACGTTATAGTGGGCTGATTGAGGGCAGTACTTACAATCTTCCGGGCATGATCCAGTTTTAATAGAAATTAATGAAGCTAGTTGCACCTCAGCATTTTTAAAGAAACGATTATGTTTTTTTTGAGCTTTAAATATGAGCTCGTTTAGCGGAGAAGAAAGAAGACTTTTGACTTTTTTAAAGGAAACTTTTTTCATTTTCAATTTTTCATAAGTGTGGTTAACATTTAACCACTAAAAGCAAGATACTCTAACCTGAAATTAGAATCAATAGATCTTAATTATTTGAATTGATAAATTAAATATAAAGAAAATGATAATATTAATGTATTTTAATATCTTTTGATACTAACGATGAATCGGTACAGAATTTTAAACATTCAACAAGTTTTGCAATCAGAAGATCGTTTTATTTCTGAAAACTCACAAGAAAAAATTCTTCAAATTGCTGGAATGGCAATAGCTAATTACATCATAAAAAAATTTAAAAAAAAAAAAATACTTTTTATTTGTGGTCCAGGTAATAATGGTGTCGATGGAATGGTTGCCTCAAATTTCCTAGAAAAAAAAAATAAAGTATCAAATACATTTATTATAACTAACGAAATAAAAAAAAATTGGGTTCTAAAGTTAAAAACCCTTCTTCAATCTCATGACATATTATTTGACTGTATTTTTGGGACAGGTCTAAATAGAGATGTTTCTGAGCAATACAATAAAATAATAAACTTAATAAATGAATCAAAAAAAATTAAGGTATCAATTGATGTTCCAAGTGGTGTCAACGGTAATACAGGCGAAATAAATGGTGTGGCGGTGAAATCTGACATAACATTGGCAATGAGTTTTTTTAAACCGGCACATTTTTTATTGCCTGCTAAAATCTTATGTGGAAAAGTTAAAGTTTTAAATTTAAAATTGGAAATTCCAAAAAAATGCGTTCCTGAAATTCACTTGATTAGGCCTAATCATTTTAAAAAATTTATTCCTAAATTTGATCTGGATGTTCATAAGTACATCAAGGGACATTCAGTGGTTATTGGAGGTGAGATGTCTGGCGCTTCAAGGTTAGTAGCTCTTTCATCTAGAAAAATTGGATGCGGTCTTTCAACGATACTAGTTGAAGAAAAAAATATGAAACTTTATTCAAAGATTGAACTTGGGACTATTTTGAAAAAGTTAAAATTAAAAGACTTAATTAATAAAACTGATTCATTGGTTATTGGACCAGGTCTTGGAAAAAAATTTAGTAGACAAAAGATACTTAAAATAATTTCAGAATTTTCTAAACCAATTATTATTGATGCTGATGCTATAAGTGTTTTTGAAAAGAAAAAAAATGAGTTTTACAATGCGTTAAAATCTAGAAATAATATTATTTTGACTCCTCACGAAGGTGAGTTTAATAGAATTTTCAATCTTAAATCTAATGACAAAATTTCGAGATGTTTGGAGGCATCTAAGTTGGTTTCTAATGTTGTTGTTCTTAAAGGAAATGATTCGGTAATAGCTTTTCCTGATGGAAAGGTATGGATTAATGATAATGCTAATTCTTCACTTGCAACCGCGGGTTCAGGAGATATTCTCTGTGGGATCATTTCTGGATTTTTAGCACAAAAGATGAAACTTGATTCAGCTGTCATTGCTGGGGTTTGGCTTCATGGAGCATTATCACATAACAATCAAAACGTGATTGTAGAAGACTTTTTAAAAGATATTCCGTTAGTTTTGGAATCATTAAAAAATAGTAATTGATTTAAGTAAAATAATTTTTTTTTTTATATTTTAATTTATGCGGGCGTGGCGGAATTGGTAGACGCGCTGGATTTAGGTTCCAGTGACTTAGGTCGTGTGGGTTCAAGTCCCTCCGCCCGCACCATTTGGGTGAAAAATGAAAATTGAAGAACTTAAAAAAACAAAGGATCTAAATGTTGAATGGAATATTACCATTCCTTCTGCCAAAGTAGATTCTGAATTAAAAAAGAAATATTTAGAATTACTAGCAAACGTTAAAATTCCTGGATTTAGACAAGGTAAAGTTCCAATGGAGCTAGTTAAAAAGAGATATTCTAAATCCGTCATACCAGATGTTTTAGATAAATTGGTGAATGAAAGTTTAAAGGAAGCTGTAATTAGCAAAGAAATAAAACCGTCTGTTCAACCCGAAGTAAATATAAAAAATTATGCAGAAGGCAAAGATCTTGTTTTTAATGTAAATTTTCAAATTATGCCTAATATTCCTGAAATAGATTTTAAAAAAATAGATATTGAAAGATCAAATCTTAAAATTTCAGCAGAAGATATTGAAAATACACTGAAAGATTTGTCAAAAAAACATGAGAGATTTTTGCCTTTAAAAAATCAAAGAAAATCAAAAATGACGGATTTAATTTTATTTGATTATATTGGTAAAATAGATGGAAAAGATTTTGAAAATAACTCTGGTAAGGATGAAACAGTTATTTTAGGTTCAAAAAAATATATACCAGGATATGAAGAGCAGATGGTGGGGCTAGGCATAAATGAATCCAAGGAAATTGAAGTTGTATTTCCAGATGATTATAGGGAAAAAAAAATTGCGGGAAAGAAAGCGAAATTTAGATTAAAGATAAAGGACATTCAAGAAAAAGTTCAAAACATTCCAATTGATGATAAACTAGCTGAAGAGCTTGGAGAAAAGAATTTAGCAATGCTTAAAGAAAAAATTGAAGAAAAAATGAAGAATGATTTCAAAAAACTGTCAATGTTAAAAATGAGAAGACAGGCATCGGAGGAGTTGTTGAAGAGAACAAATTTTGATATTCCTTCAAAAATGATTGATCAGGAATCTGACTTTTTGAAAAATCAGTCTAATGATAAGAAAGAAAAGGAAAGAAAAGAGTTGGCCACTAGAAGAGTGAAATTAGGTTTGCTAATCAACTCTATTGCAGAAAAAGATAATATCTCAGTGGATGATTCAGATATTTCAAATGCTGTGGCTAATGAAGCTGCCAAATATCCAGGGCAGGAAAACCAGGTTGTTGAGTTTTACAAAAACAACCCTAATATGGTGAGCAACTTAAGAGGGATTGCTTTGGAAGAAAAAGTTATGAATTATGTTGTAAATAGTTGTAAAAAATCTGATAAAGATTGTACCATGGAAGAAATTTTTAAATCGGATTTTTTAAAGCAGGAAAAATTAGCAATTTCAGATAACAAAAAGGAGAAAAAAAAATGAGTTCTTTAATCCCAATGGTAGTAGAACAAACGAATAGGGGAGAGCGATCATATGATATTTTTTCACGATTATTAAAGGAAAGAATTATTTTTTTAACTGGTGAAGTGAATGATGCTATTTCAAGTGTAATATGTGCACAGTTTCTTTTTTTAGAGTCTGAGGATCCTAAAAAGGATATATTTTTGTATGTTAATTCACCTGGAGGAGCTGTATCATCAGGCTTGGCTATATACGATACAATGCAATACATTAGGCCTGATGTGTCAACAGTTTGCATTGGGCAGGCTGCCAGTATGGGGTCGTTGCTTTTAGCTGCTGGGAAGAAAGGGAAACGTTTCTGTTTGCCGCATTCTAGAATTATGACTCACCAACCATCTGGAGGTGTTCAAGGTCAAGCGTCTGACATTGAAATTCATGCTAAGGAAATAATTAATTTAAAAAAGAGTTTAAATAAAATTTATGAAAAACATACTGGACAATCACTAAATATCATTGAAAAAATGATGGACAGAGATTATTTTATGAATTCTGAAGATGCAAAAAAATTTGGTATTGTTGACAAAGTTGTTTCTGAAAGACCAATGGTTGATGGTAAGGAAGAAAAAAAATAATTTTTAATTTGGAATAAAGGTTGCAGTGATTACAATAGTTTAAAATATGCAAATATTATAATGGTCGATTCTAAAAACAATAAAAATACATTATTCTGCAGTTTTTGTGGTAAAAGCCAGCATGAAGTAAGAAAATTAATTGCTGGACCAACTGTCTTCATTTGTGATGAGTGCGTTGAACTTTGTATGGATATTATTCGTGAAGAAAACAAAGTTGTTGCTTCACCAAAATCAGCTAACATTGAAACACCAAAAGAACTTTATAACCTTCTTAATGACTATGTCATTGGTCAAGAGGAGGCAAAAAAGATTTTGTCTGTGGCAGTGCATAATCATTATAAAAGGATTGATAATGTTTCATTAAATACGGATGTTGAACTGTCAAAATCAAATATACTGCTTGTTGGCCCAACTGGTTCAGGGAAAACTCTTCTTGCCGAAACTTTGGCGAGAATCATTGATGTTCCCTTTACTATGGCTGATGCTACTACTTTAACAGAGGCAGGTTATGTCGGAGAAGATGTTGAAAATATAATTTTAAAATTATTACAGGCAGCAGATTATAATGTAGAAAGGGCGCAAAGAGGCATTGTTTATATTGACGAAGTTGATAAGATAAGCAGAAAATCTGATAATCCATCAATAACTAGAGATGTTTCTGGAGAAGGGGTTCAACAGGCATTATTAAAAATAATGGAGGGGACAGTAGCTTCAGTTCCTCCCCAAGGTGGAAGAAAACATCCACAACAAGACTTTCTTCAGGTTGATACGACTAATATTTTGTTCATATGTGGTGGTGCTTTTGCAGGAATTGATAAAATAATTTCGACAAGAGGTGACAAATCAAGTATTGGATTTGAAGCGGAAGTGAAAGATAAATCAGATAAAAAAATTGGAAACATATTAAAGAAGTTAGAGACGGAAGATCTTCTAAAATTTGGATTGATACCAGAGTTTGTTGGCAGATTGCCAGTGATTGCAACATTGGATGATTTAAATGAGAAAGCATTAATAGAAATATTAAAGAAACCAAAAAATGCATTAATAAAACAATATCAAAAGTTATTTGGTTTTGAGAATGTCACACTTGAATTTACTGAAGATGCCGTGCGTTCAATTGCCAAAAAGGCGCTTGAACGAAATACTGGTGCAAGAGGTCTGAGATCAATTCTTGAAAATATTTTATTGGACACTATGTTTAATTTACCTGGTATAGAAGGTGTTAATGAGATAGTTGTTAATTCTGAAGTTGTTCAAAAAAACTCAAAACCTCTTTATATCTATGATAAATCAGATAAGATTATAAATAAGAAGGCCTAAGTATTTGATGCCAAATTATAAAGATTCCTTTTGTATCCTTCCACTTAGAGACATTGTAGTGTTTCCGAATATGATTGTTCCATTGTTTGTTGGAAGAGCAAAATCAATAAAGGCTCTAGAGTTTGCTGAAAAGAATGACAAAGAAATTTTTTTAGTTGCTCAAAAAGATGCAAATGTAGATGAACCTAATTTAGAGGATATTTATAAATTTGGCACAGTAGCTTCTATATTGCAATTACTTAGACTTCCGGATGGAACGGTAAAAGTGTTAGTTGAAGGATTGGAGAGAGCTAAAACCTCTCATTTTTTAGATAATGATGAGTTTTTTGAAGCTTATTTAGACAAAGTTGAAACTGAAGGTTCTTCTAATAACAAAGAACTGAGCGCTTTGTCAAGAACTGCCATAAGTCAATTTGAAAATTATGTGAAGCTTAATAGAAAAGTTCCGCCAGAAATTCTTGTAAGTTTAAATCAGATTACGGATTTAAATAAATTAGCAGATACGATGGCTGCACATTTGAGCATTAAGTTGTCAGAAAAACAAAAATTACTTGAAACTCGATTGGTTAAAGAGAGATTAAAAAAAGTGATTGACTTTATGGATGAGGAAATAGGAGTTTTGCAAGTTGAAAAAAAGATAAGAAGTAGAGTTAAGAAACAAATGGATAAAACTCAGAAAGAGTATTATCTGAATGAACAAATCAAAGCCATTCAGAAAGAATTAGGTGATTCACCAGATGTTAAGGATGAGATAAAAGAGATTGAAGAAAAAATAAAAAAAATTAAATTCTCTGAAGAAGCATTGGAAAAAGTTAAATCTGAAGTAAAAAAATTGAAGAATATGGGTCCAATGTCAGCAGAAGCAACAGTAGTAAGAAATTATATTGATTGGTTAACTACAATACCTTGGAATAACAATTTGGAGACAGAAATTAATTTGTCAAAAGCATCTAAAATACTAGATGAAGATCACTATGGTTTGACAAAAATTAAGGATAGGATAATAGAATATCTAGCAGTTCAATCAAGAGTAAAGAAACCAAAGGGACCAATTCTATGCCTTGTTGGGCCTCCGGGTGTAGGAAAAACTTCTTTAGGCAAGTCAATGGCCAGGGCCTTGGGCAGACCTTTTATCAAAGTTTCTTTAGGTGGAATCAGAGATGAGTCAGAAATAAGAGGGCACCGAAGAACTTACATAGGTTCTATGCCAGGAAAAATCATCCAAAGTCTGAAGAAATCTAAATACTCCAATCCACTTTTCCTTTTAGATGAGGTAGACAAAGTAGGTTCTGATTGGAGAGGAGATCCTTCATCAGCATTGTTGGAAGTTTTAGACCCAGAACAGAATAGTAATTTTAATGACCATTATCTAGAAGTTGACTATGATTTGTCAAATGTGATGTTTGTCACGACTGCCAATACTTTAAATATTCCTCAACCTCTAATTGATAGAATGGAAACAATAAGAATCTCAGGATATACAGAAAATGAAAAACTAAAGATTGCAGAAAATTATCTATTGCCGAAACAAGTTTTAGAAAATGGACTTAAAAGAAATGAAGTTAAGGTAGCTGATTCAGCAGTTCAGAGTATCATTAGGTATTACACTCGAGAATCTGGTGTAAGGAATTTGGAAAGAGAAATATCTAAATTATTGAGAAAAGGACTAAAGTCAATTCTAGTAAAGAAAAGAAGATCAGTCTCTATTTCCAAAAGAAATATTGAAGAATACCTTGGGGTTAAAAAATTTCAACATGGAGAGATTGAAAATAAATCTTTGGTTGGAGTTTGCACTGGTTTAGCTTGGACCGAGGTTGGGGGAGAACTTTTACAAATTGAGTCAGTTATTATGCCCGGCAAAGGAAAGGCTATTTATACTGGCAAACTAGGTGATGTAATGAAAGAATCTGTGCAAGCAGCTCAAAGTTTTGTCCACTCAAATGCTGCTAAATTTGGGATTTCTCCTAATCTTTTTGAGAAACATGATATTCATGTTCATGTTCCTGAAGGTGCAACACCAAAAGATGGTCCGTCAGCAGGAATAGCAATGTTCACATCCATTATTTCAGCTTTTACTGGAGTTTCAGTTAAAAATAATCTTGCAATGACGGGAGAAATTACACTTAGAGGAAGAATTTTGCCTATCGGTGGGCTTAAGGAAAAACTTTTAGCAGCCGTTAGAGCTGGAATAAAAGAAGTTATAATACCTAGAGAAAACAAAAAAGATATTGCAGATATTGATGAGAAAGAAATATTAAATAATATAGAAATTCATTTTATTGAAAATGCAAATGAAATAATAAAGAAAGCATTTACTTCAAAGATAACTCCATTCAAGCCTGGGAAAAATGAAAAAATTAGTCTGCCTAGGAAAGATGATGAGCCTAAAGAAAGTCCACTAAGACATTAATAAAAATGTGTTTGACTAGATAAAATGTTTATATAATATTGATCTTTATATATAAATTTAATTATTAAGGGGGTCAAGGGTGAATAAGAATGATCTAGTAAATAAGGTTTCAGATAGTACTGGTCTAAGCAAGACTGACAGCTCTAAGGCTGTTGAATCAGTTTTTGATTCAATCACTTCTGAGCTAAAAGGTGGCGGTGATGTAAGGCTTGTGGGATTTGGTACTTTTTTAGTGACCAGACGTAAAGCAACAACTGGAAGAAACCCACAAACTGGTGCACAGATACAAATTGCTGCAGCTAATGTTCCGAAATTTAGAGCTGGAAAGGCTTTAAAAGATACATTAAATTAATTTTTTATCTTTGATAAACCACATCTTGGAGAGATGTGGTTTGTTAACTTTTATTTGTTTTTCTAAATATTTCTAACATCATCTCTTCGTTAATTCTTTTTGTATTAACATTTCTAGGGCTAGGATGGTAACTAGCGATTAGTTTAATTTTTTCTGATATTTTAAAAATTGCACCGTGACTAAATTTGTGTTTTTTTTTGTCTAGATTCATTAGTTTAACGCAAGAATCGAAGGCAACTTTACCTAGTGTAACTATTGTTTTTATTTTGGTTAAATAAGAAATTTCCTCATTTAGAAATTTAAAGCAGTTTTGTAATTCATTGGATGTAGGTTTATCATTAGGAGGCACGCACTTTAGCGCAAGTGTAATATAAACATTTTTTAATATCAATCCATCATAACGTGATTCAGATGTACTTTGATTAGAAAAATTACTTTTGTAAAGACATTTAAATAAAAATTCAGCTGATTTATCTCCTGTAAATACTCTTCCTGTTCTATTTCCACCGTGAGCTGCTGGAGCAAGACCTAATATCAGAGTTTTAGCATTCATATCTCCAAAACCTAGAACTGGTTTCCCCCAATATTCCTGATTTAAAAATTTTTTTCTTTTTTCTGTAGCTATTTTCTCTCTGAAGTTAACGAGTCGATTACAGATTTTACAGCTAACAATTTTTTCATTTAATATTTTTATTTTGTTCGACATTTTTTTTTTTTTATTAATATAATCTGTAAAAATATAAATTCTTTAATTAGATGTTAATGGATATGAAAATAAATAGTTTAAAAAAGTTTTGAAATGTCATATAAAATATAATTTTTCTATTCCAGGGCGGTTAGCTCAGCTGGGAGAGCGCCACGTTTACACCGTGGATGTCGGGAGTTCAATCCTCTCACCGCCCACCATTCGGGGGTGTAGTTCAGTTGGTTAGAACGCCTGCCTGTCACGCAGGAGGCCGCGGGTTCGAGTCCCGTCACTCCCGCCA
>CAZAFN010000007.1:0-60119 GCA_964484795.1 uncultured Alphaproteobacteria bacterium
AGATCCTTCCCACATTGTAGCAATCCAACTAAAAATTTTGATTCCGGTTGGGACCGCAATTACCATTGTGGCAGCTAAAAAGTATGCTCGTGTATCAACATCCAATCCAGTTGTATACATATGGTGAGCCCAAACCACAAAGCCAACAACCCCAATCGCTGCCATTGCATAAGCCATACCCAAATACCCAAATACTGGTTTTTTGGAAAAAGTTGAGATTATATGACTGATCATTCCAAATCCAGGTAGAATCAGAATATAAACTTCTGGATGACCAAAAAACCAGAATAGATGTTGGAATAATACTGGATCTCCTCCCATTTCAGGGTTAAAAAAGGCTGTACCAAAATTCCTATCCGTTAGCATCATAGTTATTGCACCAGCAAGAACTGGAAGAGATAGAAGAAGAAGAAATGCGGTGATTAGGATTGACCAAACAAATAGTGGCATCTTATGCATAGTCATTCCTGGTGCTCTCATATTGAATATAGTGGTTATAAAATTAATGGCACCAAGTATCGAAGATGCTCCTGCCAAATGCATTGCAAGTATTGCCATATCAACCGCCGGACCAGAATGATGCGTTGTTGACAATGGAGCATAGATTGTCCAACCTGGGCCAGCTCCTCCTTCTACGAAACCAGAGCCAATTAACAATATAATAGATGGGACTAGAAGCCAAAAACTTAAATTATTCATTCTAGGGAATGCCATGTCTGGGGCACCAATTAACAATGGAACAAAATAATTACCAAATCCTCCTACCATCGCTGGCATAATCATAAAAAATATCATTAACAAGCCGTGTGCAGTTATCCAGACATTATATTGTTGATAATCATCACCAAGAATCTGCATTCCTGGTTCTGCTAGTTCCATTCTGATCAACAATGAAAATATTCCACCTATCAAACCAGCTATGATTGCAAAAACTATATATAAAACTCCAATGTCTTTGTGATTAGTGGAAAAAAAGTATCTCTTAAAGAATGAAGGTGCATGATCTGACATTATTGATTCCCTTTCTATTTTAAAACAAACTGTTTATCTTTATTACTTGCAAATTCTTCTTTAGCAGATTCAAGCCAAGAGGCAAATTCTTCAGGAGAAACAGCCCGAACCATTATCGGCATAAATCCATGACCAGGCCCACACAATTCAGAGCACTGACCATAATACATCCCTGGCTCCTCAACATTGAAATAGGTTTCATTAAGTCGTCCTGGAATACCATCCGTTTTAACTCCAAGGGATGGAACTGCCCAGGAATGAATAACTCCTGCAGGATCACTGGTAATTTGCATTTTAATATTGGTGTTAGTTGGAATAACAAGAGCATTATCTGTGGTCAATAACCTCAATTGACCTTCCTCTAAGTCTTCATCAGCAACCATCATTGCATCGAAAGTAAGACCATCATAATCAGGATATTCATACTCCCAGTACCACATCTGTCCTGTTGCTTTAATGGTCATATCCATATTGCTAAAATTATTCTGCTTGTAAAGAAGCCTGAATGATGGAATGGCCATAATTACCAAAATAACAACTGGAATAAGCGTCCAAGCAACTTCTAACAGAGAATTATGAGTTGTTTGCGAGGGTTTTTTGTTGTTCTTAGCACTAAATTTGACGCACACGTAGGCCAAAAGTCCAAACACAAAAATTGTGATAACAGTTATGATCCAAAAAACAACATCGTGAAGATCAATAAGTTCTTGCATTAGAGTTGATCCCGCTTCTGGGAGGCCAATCTGCCATTCTACGGGTTGACCTTTGGCAAAGGCCAAGTTTTGGAAAAAAATCAAAAAACTAAATAGAAAAAAATTAAATACTCCCATAAAAAAAATCACTCCACATAAAAATTCCTAAAACAAATATAATGGCCAATAAAAAAAACACAAATACTTATAAATTATTATTAAAATACTTATAAATTATTATTAAACAGTAACATAATTATATATAACTAGATAATATTTACAACAATGTAGATTATTGATATTTTAGACTACATTTATAGAATGTTAATATTTGAGAATTATTTAAGTCTATGCGCAACATAAAGAAAAACTGGGATGATCAAACTGCAACCAGACTTGTAGACGAGTTTTTGAATCCATTTGATGATGGTGAACTTTTTGTAGAGGAAGTCTTTTCAGAAAATATAGTTTTTGATGACAATAAAATCAAAAATTCCAGTTTTGACCAGGATAGAGGATTCGGAATCAGGGCTCTATATGGTGAAACAACAAAATTTTTCCATAGCACAAACTTAGAATCTGAAACATTAAAAAAAGGTTTTAAGTCCGTAAAAAATTATGAAACTTTAAAATCTTCAACTAATGATCCAAAGGAAACCAAAACCAACAAATTATTGTACGACAATACCAATCCAATTTCCTTGATTTCTTTGAATGACAAAATTTCCCTTCTCGAAAGTGTCAATGACTATGCAAGAAAAATTAATTCAATGGTCAAACAAGTTTCCGTTAGCCTTAATGCCAATTATCAAAACATTGAGATTACAAGAAAAAATGGAAATTTTTTTTCTGATTCCAGACCTTTAGTAAGAATGAATGTTAACATTTCTGTTGAAAAAAATGGAAAGGTTGAGACTGGATCATATGGACTAGGTGGTCGATATATGTATGATCGATTATTTGCAGAAAGAGCTTGGAAATCTGCAGTGGATTCGGCTTATAATCAGGCAAAAATAAGATTAGGTGCAAAGAAAACTCCACCAGGAGAACAGACTGTGGTTTTAGGTCCTGGATGGCCTGGGATTTTGCTCCACGAAGCTGTTGGGCACGGACTTGAAGGGGATTTCAACAGAAAGCAAACTTCTGCCTTTTATGACTTGTTAGGCCAAAAGGTAGCATCTGAACAGATTACTATAGTTGACGATGGTACAATTCCAGATAGAAGAGGATCACTGACGATTGATGATGAAGGCACTCCATCACAAAATACCACACTAATAGAAAAAGGAATTCTTAAGGGTTTTATGCATGACAGACAAAATGCCAGATTAATGAATCAATCACCAACTGGAAATGGAAGAAGAGAAAGCTATTCACATGTTCCAATGCCAAGAATGACAAACACATATATGCTTAATGGAAAATACGAACACGATGAATTGATAAAATCAACTAAAAAAGGAATTTATGCCTCCCAATTCAGTGGTGGTCAAGTAGACATAACTTCTGGAAAATTTGTTTTCAGTGCATCAGAAGCATATGAAATTAAGGATGGCAAAATAGGCAAACCATTAAAGGGAGCAACTCTTATTGGAAACGGACCGGAAATTCTTAAGGAAGTATCTATGGTAGGAAATAATTTGCAACTAGACAATGGAATTGGCACTTGTGGAAAAGAAGGTCAAATGGTGCCGGTTGGAGTAGGTCAACCAAGTTTAAAAATAAAAAAGTTAACCGTCGGAGGAACTCTTTGAGTCTTCCTTATTGTGAATCTCATCAAAAATCTTTTCTTCATATTTTATAAAACCTTGGATCATTAACGTCCAAATACGCCTTACTAAACCCTTAGGTAATTTTTTCTTTTCAGCTGCAATCTCTAGTTTTTCTAAAATTGTTCTAATTCTCTTTCTATCAATTATTTGATTTCTACTCTTTAATTTTACCACCTCAACTACTAATTCTTTTCTATCAGAAATAAGTTCTAATATTCTTGAATCAATCTTATCTATCTCTTTTCTAATTTCTTCTATTGAATTAAACTTTTTCATTTTCCTTTAAAATTTTAAAATAGTTAGTTTCGTATATGTTATCAATATCATTGGACCATTCACTAATAAACAAGTTTTTCCAGGTCTCGCCGGGTGATCTTCCATTTCTCAAAATATGCCATAAAGGCTCAAGAAAAACTTTTTCACATTCTTCACCCGATCTAACATTTCTTTTTTCCAAACCCTTTGAAGAATAATTTAAAAGACGTTTTAAAAACTCTGCCAAATCTTCTCCATCTGGATTCATTGTTCTCAAACCATACAAACGAACGTCTTGGTAAAATTCTCTTATTTTATTAATTTTCCAATGTTTTATAGAATCCCAAACCTTATCTAAAGTTTCTTCATCATAAAGGATACCAGCCCAAAAAGCTGGGAGTGCACATACTCTAGACCAAGGACCGCCATCAGCTCCTCGAAGTTCTATAAATGATTTCAATCTAACCTCAGGAAAAACAGTTGTCATATGCACATTCCAGTCTGAAATATTTGCAATTAAATTTGGAAATTTTTTTATTTTTCCTTCCATAAAATGCCTAAATGAATGACCACAGAAATTTAAATATTTGTTATTTCTTATTACAAAGTACATAGGAACATCAAGCAGATAATCTACATATCTCTCGAATGAAAAACACTCGTCATAAATGAATGGCAACAAACCACATCTATCTTTATCCGTCTTGGTCCAGATGTATGATCTGTAACTTAGATATTTTGTAAGCTTCCCATTAACGAATGGAGAATTTGCATAAAGTGCAATTATAGCAGGTTGTAATGATTGGCTTACGCGAAATTTCTTAATCATATCTTCTTCAGAAGAAAAATCATAATTGGCTTGAATGGTAGTTGTTCGGAGCATCATATCCAATCCTCTCGTTCCAACTTTAGGCATATAAGCACTCATTATCTTATACCGTTCCTTAGGCATTATTGAAATATCTTCTAATCCCCATTTAGGTAAAACACCCATACCCATAAAGTCAATGTCAAGACTTTTACATACATTATCTAATTCTTTTTGATGACTATTTACTTCTCTACAAGTCTCAAAAAGACTTTTAAGTGGAGATCCTGAAAGTTCTATCTGCCCACCTGGTTCGAGTGTGATGGAAGCGTTTTTTTTCCTTAGAGAAATTATGTTGTTACCCTCATAAATTTTCCTCCACTTAAACTTTTTGCTTAATGCAGTGAATATTTTACTTATGTCTTTAAAACTTATAGGTTTTAAGTTTTTTTTTTTAAAACCAAACTTTTCATGTTCTGTGCCAATTTTCCATAACTTTTTAGGTTTGCACCCTCTTGAAATTGACTGTATCAAATCTTCCTTTGTTAATTTTTTTTCACTCACATCAACATTGTCCTAACACACGACAAAGAAAAAATTGCTGCTGTATCAGCCTTTAAAATGTTTTTTCCCAATGTTACCTTGAAAACTTTTCTATCTCTAAAATAACTTTTATCTTTCTCTGACCAGCCACCAACTGGACCAACAAAAATAGCAATTCGTTTCTTATTTATTGGGAGTTTAAAAATGGGCTCACCTCCACTCTCATCACAAAATATTATTGATCTATCAGAATTCCAATTTTTAAGTAAATCATCAATTTTCGCAAGAGGTTCTAATGTTGGAACATATAAAGATTCGCTTTGCTCCACAGATTCAACAATTATTCTATTGAGTCTTTCATAATTTAGTCTCAATCTTTCGGAATGATCGGTCAAAATAGGTATTATTTTTTTTACCCCAATTTCAGTTATTTTTTCGATTAAATAATTGATGTTTTTAGATTTTATCAAACTAAAACAAATCCATATATCAGGTACGTCTTCTTTCAATTTGACAAGATTTATAGGAATCAATTTTGTTTTTTTCAATTCTAGACGTGCAAGCCACTCTTCTCTATCATTAAATATAAAAATCTGGTCGCCGTCTTTTTTTCTCAAAACATTTTTAATGTAATGAACTTGTTGTTTGCTAGGATATATAAACTCCGAGTTTGAAATTTCTTTTTGAAAGTATAATCTGACTTTGGGCATATTAAATTAGGTTGTTATGAATAACTAATCGATCAATGTTTAAAAAATTAATTGAAAAAAGCAAGACATTATTACTTCTTGGAAGATATAATTATCCCACTGGAGCTTTCTTGCTGATGTGGCCATGTTTTTGGGGAGTTGTTTATGAAATCAATCTAGAAAAAAATATTCTTTTAACCCTTTTTTTGTTGGCTATAGGGTCATTCACAATGAGAGGAGCAGGTT
Organism: uncultured Alphaproteobacteria bacterium; assembly: GCA_964484795.1. Classification (GTDB taxonomy): domain Bacteria; phylum Pseudomonadota; class Alphaproteobacteria; order Methylaequorales; family Methylaequoraceae; genus CAZAFN01. The sequence continues at coordinate 6,017 of CAZAFN010000007.1, forward strand.
GCTGTATAAATGATTTTTTCGATAAAGATTTTGATAAAAAGGTTTTAAGAACAAAAAACAGACCACTAGCCAAAGGAAATTTAAGCAAAAAAGAAGCAATTATCTTCATTTTTTTTCAGATGATTATTGGGTTGATGATTGTTATCCAATTTAACATCAAAGTTATTCTTTTCAGTTTTGCAATAATTCCTTTAATAATAATCTATCCATTATTTAAAAGAATCACGGACTATCCACAAATCATTTTAGGATTAATATTTAATTGGGGAATAATCGTTGGTTTTTTAACACAAAACCCTGAATTGAGTCTTGGCACATTATTCTTATACTTTGGAGGTTTTTTCTTAACAATTGGATACGATACCATTTATGGATTTCAAGATATTCGAGATGACAAAAGAATTGGAGTAAAATCCTTATCCCTTAAACTAGAAAAAAAACCAAAATACTTTGTTTTTCTAATTTACTTAGTCAGTCAAATTTTTTTCACAATTGCTTTTTTAATCAAAAGCTCAAATCTTATTGCTAGTCTGTTATTAAGCTTAATATTATTTTTTTGTATTTCTTGGCAATATTATGCTTTTACACAAAAGATTCCACTTAAAAAAATATTTGATTTTAATGCATACCAGGGTGGAATTATTTTTCTGATGATTTTTTTTCTAAACTATTTGTAAGGCAAAATAACGTATCGAATATTACAATTATCAACATTCATCCAAGATATTTTATCCCATTCTTCTTTTGCTTCACCATAACTATTAAATGGACCATATCTCTCAAGATCATAACCTTCCATTAGATCTTTAAAATCTGTATTCTCGTATACACCACCAACAACCCAGTAACTCATTTTCAAAATAGTTTTGTTTATGTTGTAATTATAGCAAATTAAAATATAAATTAATATTTTATGAAAAAAAAGAAAATAGAAGAAATAATAAATAAACTGCAGAAAAAAGGGTGTGATGAATCAGATGTGTTTTATTCAGAGTCCCGGACCATATGTTCATCTGCTCGACTTGGAAAAATAGAAAAAACAGAAACCAGTGAAGTTAAAGAAATTGGAATAAGAGCAATTGTTGGGAAAAAACAATCAATAATTTCATCCACAAATCTTGAACAAAAGAACATCAACAACCTAATTGATAAAGTTTTTGAAATGGCAAAGATTGTTCCCACAAATGAATATTGTGGTTTAGCCAAAAATGACCAAATAATCAAAGTTAAAAAAAAAGAATTTGACGATTTACAACTATGTGATTCTTTTTCCCCATCAACAAAAAAATTAAATGATCTAGTTCTATCTTTTGAAAATAGTGCGCTTGAAAACAAAAAAATTATTAATTCGGAAGGGGCAGAGATTTCATACTCCAAAAATAAATACTTTTTGTTAGGTTCTAATGGTTTAGAACTTGAATTTGAAAAAACTCATAGTGATTATATAATTGCTGTTTTAGCAGGAAATTCAAAATCGATGGAAAGAGAATATGATTACAAATCCAAAGTTTTCTTTAAGGATTTAGGGGATTTTGATCAAATTGGAAAAGACGTTTCAAAAAAGGCTATTAAAAAACTCAATGCAAAAAAAATAAAAACTTGTAAAAGCAACGTAATTTTTGACTCAAAAGTTTCCTCAACGCTTTTAAGCAACCTTTTCTCAGCATGTAATGCCTCATCAATTATAAAGGGAATAAGTTTTCTTAAAAAATCTAGAGGAAAAAAAATATTTAATGAAAACATTAACATAATTGATGATCCAACAATGAAAGCTAAACTCAGATCAAAAATTTCAGATTGCGAAGGAATTGCTAGCCAGAAAAAAAATTTGATAAAGGATGGTCGCTTACAGTTTTTCTTTAATTCATTGAGTACCGCAAAACAATTAAAGGAAAGACCAACCGGACATGCTTCAAGAAGTGCTTCTTCAATACCTGAGCCATCCTATTCAAACCTTTATATGGAAAAAGGGAAAACATCTAAAAATGATATGATCAAATCATTAAAAAAAGGGTTGTTAATCACAGAATTGATGGGGAGTTCTATTAATTATTCTAATGGTGACTATAGTAGAGGAGCGTCTGGTTTTTGGGTTGAAAATGGTGAAATAGTGTTTCCCGTATCAGAGGTTACAATTGCAGGAAATCTCAAAAATATCTTTTCCAATTTAATACCTGCCGATGATTTAGAATTTGATTTTGGAATCAATGCACCATCTTGTATGATTGAAAATTTAACTTTGGGTGGCATATAATTGTTAGATAACATTTCCTATTATGATTTAGAAAAAATTTCTAGGGATGCATTATTTCATGCTGCCAAAATTGCTCTTGATCTAAAAGAAAAAGTCTTGGTCAAATATAAATCACAAAATCAACCTGTTACTCAAGCTGACATAAAAATAGATGATTATTTGAAAAGTTTTTTTAGCATTAAAACACCAAATTTTGGTTGGTTATCTGAAGAGTCTTGTGATGATGGTTCAAGATTAAATTCAGAATTTTTCTGGTGTTTAGACCCCATAGACGGAACTCGTTCTTACATAAATGGCAAGCCTGAATATACTATTTCACTTGCCTTACTTAAAAATTCCAACCCTTTAATGGGAATGATACTTAATCCGGAAACAGAAGAGTTTTTTTTTGCAAAAAAAAAATGTGGTGCATTTTGTAATGGAAAAAAAATATCTGTAAATCAAAAAAAAAATATTGATTTTTGTAGTTATGCTATAAGTAATTCTGAAACAAAAAAACTTTCCGAATTTAGTTTTATAAATGATAAGAATGTAGTTAAAATGGGGTCCATTGCTTATAAAATCGCCCTCGTAGCAAAAGGGAAAATTGATGTGGCATTAAGTTTTACAAGAAAAAATGACTGGGATCTTGCTGCGGCTAGCTTAATTATAGAAGAAGCTGGTGGAAAAATAAAAAAAATTTGTGGGAATGACATTACTTATAATACATCTGACTTAAGGATAGATTCCGTAATTGCATCAAATTTCTCTTTATTCTCAGAATTAAGAAAAAAATTAAACCGAATCTAAGAATTAAAATGCCTACATCATCAACAAAAGCACTTGTTCATCAGTTATTTCAAAAATACATAAGAAAACATTCTACAAAATTATTCTTGTCAATTTTCTGTATGATAATAGTTTCGGCATCGACTGCAATCAATGCCTGGATGATGCAGCCAGTTTTAGATGACATATTTATCAATAAAAATGAAGCTCTAATCATAATCATACCTATAGCAGTGTTAGCTATAGCGGTTATTAAAGGCGCTGCATCCTATTTTCAATCAATCTTGATGAGTTTTGTAGGATACAAAATGGTTGCTGATTTACAAAAAGAAATGTTCCAATCATTAATCAGGTGTGACATTTCTTATTTTAATGAAACAAACTCCGGCACACTTGTTTCAAGATTCCTAGCTGACGTTGGATCTTTGTCAAGAGGTGTTCATAACGTAATCATTAACATAATAAAAGATTCTCTAACCTTTATTTTTCTAGTTTTCGTAATGTTTTACCATGATTTCAAACTTGCATTTATTGCAATATTTATTTTTCCAATAGCAATATTTCCAATTACTAGAATTGGAAAAAGATTAAGGAAAATATCAAAAAACACTCAGGTTGGCTTTGGGCATTTCACATCAAAACTCTCTGAATCTTTAACAGGAATTAAAACCATCAAATCATTTAATGCTGAGAAATTTGAAGAAGAAAAAATTGATTTTGAAATTGAAAATTTGTTTAACCTAACATTTAAATCTACAAAAGTTAATTCAATCGCAAGACCACTTATGGAGACACTTGGTGGAATCGCAGTGGCAATGATAATTTTCATTGGGGGAAGTGAAGTGATTTCTGGAGAAACAACTCCAGGAACATTTTTTTCTTTTTTGACTGCTCTTTTAATGGCTTATCAACCTATTAAATCATTGGCAAGTTTAAATGCCACATTGCAAATGGCAATGGCCTCTGCCGAGCGAATCTTTGAAATTATTGAAAAAAAACCATTAATAAGTGAAAAAAAAGAAAATAGTGACAAAATTTTAAAAAAAAACACTCCGTATGATATGCAATTTGAAAAAGTTTTTTTCAAATATCACAAATCTGAAAGATACATTCTTAAAAATATAAATTTTAAAATACACAAGGGTGAAAAAATAGCTTTAGTTGGTCATTCAGGAGCAGGCAAAACTACTTTGCTAAATTTATTGCCTAGGTTTTTTGATCCATTAAAAGGAAAAATAAAGCTCGGAGGAATTGATTTGAAAGATTTTAGCCTAAGTTTTATTAGAGATCACTTTTCTTTGGTAAGTCAAGACATTGTGCTTTTTGATGAAACAGTAAAATACAATATTGCTTATGGTACAAAAAATACAAATCATTTGCTTTTACAAGATGCTTGTAAAAAAGCAAATTGTGATGAATTTATTAAACAATTACCTAATGGAATGAACGAAATAATTGGAGAAAATGGAACCAAACTGTCCGGTGGACAAAGACAAAGAATTGCAATAGCTCGAGCTTTTATAAAAAACTCCCCATTTCTACTTCTTGATGAAGCAACTTCTGCTCTCGATTCAAAATCTGAAAAAAAAATTCATAATTCACTACTAAAATTAATGAAAAACAAAACTTCATTAATAATTGCTCATAGAATTTCTACAATAATTGATGCAGATAAGATTATTCTGATGAATGAAGGAGAAATAATTGATGTTGGTACCCACAAGCAATTAATAAAGAGTTCCAAAATTTATAAAAATCTCTACGAATTGCAATTTAAGAAGAAAATAAATGATAAAGAAAATTCTTACACATAAAATTACTCAGGCGTTTTTAGGATGGCTAATATCCTTTTATATTAGAATCTGTTATCACACTTCTTTTTGGTTTGTAAAAAATGAAGACGTCATTATCAATCTAGTAAAAAAAAAAAAAAGTTTCATCGTTTGTTTTTGGCATAATAGATTATTAATGGCGCCATTTTGTTGGAATTATGAAAATAAATTTAAGATGCTTATTTCAGATCACCGTGACGGAAGGATTATCTCAAATGCAGTCTTAAACCTTGGAATAGATACAATTTCAGGATCTTCAAGAAAAAACAAAATTTCCTCAGCAAAAGAAATTATTAAAGAAATTAAAAAAAAAAACATAATTGGCATTACACCTGATGGACCTAGAGGACCTAAAGAAAAAATAAAAGAGGGATTGGTATCATTAATAAAAAAAACTGGGGTTCCAATTATACCTTTGAGTTATTCTGCAAAATTTAAAATCAAATTTAGATCTTGGGACAATTTTATTTTTGTTACCCCTTTAAATAAATTTGTTGCTGTCTGGGGAAACCCCATATCATTTAATCAAAGTAAAAGTCTAACATATAACCTCGATGAAATTGAAAAAGAACTCCACAGAGTTACACTCTTATCTGATAATCTATCAAAATAAAATGGCATTTTATATTTATCGCATATTTTCAAATTTTCTTTCGGTTTTCATTATCATTTTTTTTGCTTGGAGATTTCTAAATTCAAAAGAAAATAAAAATAGCATAATTGATAAATTTACTATCAATCAAAAAGATCGTCCAAAAGGAAAGTTGATTTGGATCAATGCCGTAAGTATTGGTGAGGCAAAATCTGGAATGATAATCGCTGATGAATTAATAAAAAAAAACCCTAACATCAATATTCTTTTTAGTACATCCACCCTTTCTTCATTTAAATTGATTTCAAAGCTTAACAAGAGACTTATCTTGATTTATTCACCTATTGACATCAGTTTTGTTGTCAAAAGATTCATTGATCATTGGAAACCAGATTTAAGTATTTTTCTTGAATCAGAAATTTGGCCTAATATGATTAATTACTTAAAAAAAAATAAAATCAACTTAACAATCATAAATGGAAGAATCTCAAACAAGTCCTTCAAAATTTGGAAAAAAATCAGTTTTTTTTCTCAGAAAATTTTTAAATCAATAGACATATGTCTGGTACAAGATAGTTTTTCACAACACAGATTTAAGAATCTAGGAACAAAGAATGTTCAATTAATTGGAAATCTCAAGTTTCTTTCAAAAAAACCAGAAGTTAATCAAAAAGATTTTTTTAGTCTAAAAAAACAATTGATGGGAAAAAGAATCATCACAATGTTTAGCACCCATGAAAATGAAGAAAAATATCTAATCTATTGTTTAAAACAACTTAAGAAAAAATATAAGAACATTTTCTTTATAATTATACCTAGGCATCTTCATAGAGCTGAAAAAATCAAATATTCATTAAAAAAACATAATGTCAAATTTGCTCTTCGCTCTATTAATAAATCTTCAATTAAAGAAAAAGAATTTTACATTGTAGATTCCTTTGGGGAACTTCCTCTTTTTTTCAAACTCTCAGAAATTACCATTGTTGGTGGATCTTTTACAAACAAAGGAGGGCATAATCCTATAGAAACTTCTCATTTTAAATGTGCTCTAATTTTTGGTCCTTTTATGCAAAATTTCAGCAATATAGAAAAAACAATACTTAAAAAAAACGCTGGATTTAAGGTTAAAAATTCCAAACAACTTAGCGATAAAATAACTCTACTTTTGAGTAACAGAAAAAAAAAAATGAAGTAATAAATAACTTTAAGAAGGTTTGCAAGAATGAGTCAAAAAAAGCAAGATTGATTTTTAATAACTTACAAAAATTCTTATAAATTATGCTTAAATCCCCAAAATTCTGGCAACAAAAAAATTTTTTAAGTTCTTTTTTCTTGCCTCTTTCATATATCTTTCACTTATCATATTTAATTTATTTCAAAATAAAAAGAGAAATCAAAATCAATACCCCGGTTCTTTGTGTGGGAAATATTGTTATTGGTGGTTCCGGGAAAACACCAATAGCAATTAAATTAAGAAAAATACTATCAAAAAAATTTTCTAATATTTTTGTGCTGACTAGGGGTTATAAAGGACTGAAAAAAGGACCTTTGATAATTAAAAAAAAATCCACTTTCACGGAAGTTGGAGATGAAGGTATTCTTCATAGCCATTTTGGAACAACATGTATGTCAAAAAACAAAACACTTGGAGCTGTTTTTTGTGAAAAAAACAAATCTGACTTAATTATAATGGATGATGGTTTGCAAAGTAGAAATGTTAAAAAACAAGTTTCTCTTTTAGTTGTTGATAGCGAATATGCACTCGGAAATGAAAGGATTTTTCCAGCAGGTCCTCTCAGACAATCTATAAATTTTTCATTAAAACTGTCTGATGCAGTAATTATAGTTGATAATAGTAATAATTATCTTAAACATAAAGTTTTAAAAGATAAAAAGATCTTTTTTGCGAAAAAAATTATTAAAATAAGAAACTTAAATAATCATAAAATTTTTGCATTTTGTGGATTAGGGAATAATAAAAATTTTTTAAATGGTCTAAAAAAATTAAATTATGACGTTAAAAAATTCAAAGGATTCCCTGATCACCATATATACAAAACCAATGAAATTAAAAAAATAATTAATTATGCTAAATTAAATAAACTCTCAATTGTCTGCACCCAAAAAGATTATTTAAAAATTCCAGACAAATTTAAAAAAGATATTTATGTAGCCGATCTAGATATACAAATAATTAATGAAAAAAAATTTTTTGATTTCTTAGTTAAAAAATTAAATTCTAAAAAAAATTAGAACTTACCAGAGCCAATGGATCTACTGGTGTATTCAACAAATATGTTCCCCAATGCAAATGAGGTCCCGTTGCTCGACCAGTCATACCAACCAGACCTATTTTTTGTCCTTGTTTCACATCCTGCCCTTCTTCAACATTAATTTCCTTAAGATGAGCAAAAATTGAAATAAGCCCCAAACCGTGATCTATTATCAAAGTATTTCCGGTAAAAAACATATCTAGAACTACTGCTTTAACCTTTCCAGAAGATGGGGAAACTATCACTGATCCTTCATTGGTAGCTATATCAATTCCATTATGAGGGCTTCTTGGTTTTGAGTTTAGAATTCTTTGACTTCCAAAAAACCCTGATAATCTTCCTTTGGCAGGTAGAATAAAACTTTTATCAAATAATTTTTCTTGAAACCCAAGTTTTTTTGATAGCTTTATCTTTTTTTGATCATCTTGAATTTTAGCAATGTCTTTTTTGTTGGGTTGAACTTTATTTATAGGTAAACCATCAATTTTTTCTATTTTGTAATTCTTATTTTCTACCTCAATTATTTTTTTTGATCCGTTAAATTCTATTGTAATTTTTTCGTCGAATTTTCTGCCAAAAGCATAGATAAATTCTCCATTATCAAAAATTCTTATTTTTTTATTTTCAATCCTTAATTCATCATCTTTGTTGACCAAACCTAAAATCAAACCACCTTCACAAAAACATCCATAAATTTTAGGAAAATCCTTTGCTTTAGAAAAAAAAGGTCCGAGAAAGATTAAAGAGAATAAGACAATCCGTTTCATTTAATTTTTTTGGCTAATGTTTTATTTTTAAAAAACTCTATTTCTAACATATCATTTAATTTCAGATCATTGTCATCTGAAACTAATCTACTCTTGTTCCTCACAACAGCAAAACCTCTTTTTAACGTATCCTTATAAGATAATATGCTTAACTCTTTTCTTTTGTTAGCTAAATCCTTTTTTTTATTTAATGTAAAATTAAATATCTCCTTTTTAATTCTTTCTGTTAAATTCAGCAGTTTTTCTTTGAAATTTTTAATAGAATTGTCTAAGTTTTTCATTTTCAAATCTTTAGTCAACTCTACGAATCTAATCTCAGTTTCTGATAATTTACCTCTTAACAAGTTAATTAGTTTTTGTTCTATATAGTCAAGATTCTGAAATTGACTATTTATTTGAAATGAAAGATCAGGAATTTTGGCATTTAAAATTTTCAAACTGCTAATTTTATTTTCTAAAAAATTCAATGCAATTTTATTTAGACTTAACCTTCTATCATTTAGTCTCAAAAGAATTTCTTTCCTATCTGGAACAGCAAGTTCAGCAGCAGCTGAAGGAGTAGGAGCCCTTAAATCAGAAACAAAGTCACACAATGTTACATCCGTCTCATGTCCAATAGCTGATATTATAGGAATTCTTGATGCAAAAACTTTTCTTATTAATTCCTCTTCATTGAAAGGCATCAAATCCTCAAGGCTACCACCTCCTCTGGCAAGAATTAAAACATCTGGGGTTTGCAGATGATTTGAAGATAACAAATGGTTAAAAAAATCAATCCCACTAATTAAATCACTTAAACAATTAACGCCCTGAACTTTTGCCGGATATAAAATAATCTCCGTTGGGAATCTATCAGAAATTCGATGAATTATATCCTTGATCACAGATCCAGTTTCAGAAGTTATTACTCCAATAATTGAGGGTATGGAAGGTATTTTTTTTTTATGACAAACATCAAACAAGCCCTCATTTGCCATTTTTTTTTTCCTGTCTTCCAAAATTTTTAGAAGAGCTCCCTCTCCTTGATATTCTGCTTGTTCTGCAATAAGTTGATATTTAGATTGTGGTGAATAAGTAGTTATTTTTCCCTTGATTTTTACAAACAGTCCCTCTTCAAGTTTGACATTCAATCTTGCGACATTAGACCTCCAACAAATTGATGAAATGGCACTATCTTCATCTTTTAGTGTAAAATAAATATGACCTGATGAATGTTTTTTAATCTGAGAAATTTCTCCAGAAACTGATATAATTTTAAAAGAATCTTCAATTATATTTTGTATGGAATTGTTAAGTTGAGTTACTGTATATTCAGTTATGTTTGAAAATTTATTCATAAAACTTAAAAATATTAAATAGCATAAAAAGGAAAATAATTGTTAAACATTTTAGTGATTGGTAATGGAGCAAGAGAACATTCAATATGTTGGGCATTAAGAAAGTCTAAAGAATGTGAAAAAATCTTTTGCATTCCTGGAAATGCAGGAATTGAAGAAATTGCAATCTGCTCATCACTAAATCTTAATAATAAAAGAAATATTTTTAACTTTTGCAAAAAAAAATCAATCGATTTAGTTGTCATAGGACCAGAACAATATTTGGAAGAAGGTCTTAGTGATTATTTGACAAAAAAAGGATTCGTTGTTTTTGGTCCAACCAAAAAAGCTGCTATGCTAGAAACTTCCAAATCTTTTGCAAAAAAATTCTTAGCTAAAAACAAAATTGCAACGGCTGACTACAAAGAATTTAAAACTTTTGATACCGCAAAAAAATACATTCTAGATGCTTCTTTCCCATTAGTTGTTAAAGCTGATGGATTAGCTGCAGGTAAGGGTGTGATGATTTGCCAAAATAAAGTTGAAGCTCTTAAGAGCATAGAAGAAATAATGAAAAAAAAAAAATTTGGTGATGCTGGTAAGAAAGTAATCATAGAAAATTTCTTACAAGGATTTGAAATAAGTTACTTTGCTTTCATTGATAAAAAAACGTTTCTACCACTAGGTTATGCATTAGATCATAAGCGAGCTTTTGACAATGACCTTGGACCAAATACAGGCGGAATGGGTTGTTTTACTCCTTCCAAAAGAGTTAATCAAAACTTAGAGAGAAAAATTTTAAATCAAATTGTAAAAAAAACCTTCATTGGATTAAAAAAAGAGAAATTTGTTTATAGAGGAATATTATTCATAGGATTAATGATTACTAATAAGGGTCCATACGTCATAGAATTCAATGTAAGGTTTGGGGATCCAGAATGTCAAACTTTACTAAGAAATTTGAAAAGTGACATATTAAAAATTTTTCTTTCAACAGCAAGAGACGAATTATCTAAAGTTAAAATACAAAAAGAAAATAAATCGGTCGTATGTGTTGTACTAGCTTCAAAAGGTTATCCTAGTGCTTATGAAAAAAATAAAGAAATCAAAAACATTCAAGAGGCTAAACAAATTTCTGGTGTCGAAATTTTCCATGCTGGAACGAAGAAAAAAAGGTCTAAAATTGTATCATCTGGAGGAAGAGTTTTGTCCATTACCTCTAAAGCAGCCGTCATGAAAGTAGCAAGAATTAATGCATACAAAGCGCTAAAAAAAATTAATTGGTCTTTTGGGTTTTTTAGAAAAGATATTGCTGGTTTGAAGAAAAAGAGGTGATTACCTCAAATCTTTGAAAAAATCTTTTACCAATTTTGTGCACGTCTTTTCTTTAAACCCTCCAAAATATTGATACCCTTTTTGTTCATTGCTATAATTTTTTTTTTTATTCTGATACAACTTAAAGTTTTCTGCATATGCACCAAAAAATACTTTTTTTATTCCAACTTGATATATTGCTGCCTCACACATTTCACAGGGCTCAAGAGTAAATTATAGAGTAAAATAAATTAACTTTTGTGTTTTTTTTTTCTTACATGCTTTTCTAATGGCAAGAATTTCTGCATGAGCAGTTGGATCATTATTTTTGATCATAGAGTTTGAAGCATAGGTTACAATATTTCCTTGATCATCAACTATTACACACCCCACAGGAACCTCACCATTTCTTTTGCATTTATTAGCAAGTTTAATGGCATAATCCATTGGATTTATAATTCGCATTTTTCTATCACTACTTTTTCTCCAGATTTAATTTCAATTAATTTTTTTAAATCAAAATCTGTTTTACCCCAAATGTTACATTTATCTGCTAGTCTGATTTCATCACCTTTAGAAACTGGGGTTCTTCCAAAACCAATGGCTATTGCCTTTCCTGAAGGCCAAAAAGCAATATCTCCAAAATTTACTACTTCTCTTGCATCATGTTCTCGTTTTGATGAAACTGAAACATAAAAATAAACCTCTTCTCCCCAGACATTAGCATTTGAAACTATGGGTAAATTTTCCCAAATTTTTTGAGCTGTTGAAGTACTTGTTAAAGTCACATTTATTTCAAAATTTTTTATACAAATTTTACATTTCCTTTGCATATGCTACTTTAACACTGAACTTTTACTTTTTAAATCATTTATGAACAATCCAATAATAGGAATAACCTTAGATGAAGAGAGTTCTAAAACCTATTCTAAATATCCGTGGTATGCTGCTAGAAAAAATTACTCTGACTCAATAGAATTAGCTGGTGGAACTTCGATCTTTTTACCTCATAACTTAAAAAAGATTGAAGAATATCTAAACATTATAGACGGACTGTTGGTTACAGGTGGTGATTTTGATGTGGATCCAAAGCTTTATGGTGAAAAGATAAACAATAAAGCGGTAAAACTAAAAAAGAAAAGGACAGAGTTTGAAATTAAAATTTCATCTGAAGCTATAAAAAACAATTTTCCTGTCCTTGGTATTTGTGGGGGACAACAACTTTTGAATGTCGCCTCCGGAGGCAGTCTGATTCAACACATTCCTGATAAAATTAATACCAAAATTAACCACGAACAAAAAAAACCAAGAAATCAAGCTAGTCATTATGTTGAAATAAAGAGTGGAACAAAACTATATAAAATAACTAAAACAAATAGAATGTTTGTTAATTCTGCTCATCATCAAGCTGTTGATAGACTGGGAAAAGGTTTTTTAATAAATGCAATTGCTGATGATGGTGTTATAGAGGGAATTGAAAACCCTAACTTAAAATTTTGCATTGGCATACAATGGCATCCTGAATTTTTGATTGACAAAAATGATATTGAAATATTTAGATCATTCATTAAATCCTCCAAAAAAAGTTGAAAAAAGAATTAATTAGATTATCAAAAGTAATTTCTCATGCTGGAATTTGTTCTAGAAGAGAAGCAGAGAAGAAAATCAAAAATGGAGAAATTAAAATCAATGGATGTGTTTATAAAAGTTTTACAATTAATAAGCACGATTTAGATCAAGTAAGTATAAACGGAAAAGTTTTAAAAAAACAAAGTACAAGGTTGTGGTGCTTTTATAAACCTATAGGTTATGTATCTTCAACAAGAGAACAATTAAAACAAAAAAGCTTTTTCAGATTGATTCCAAAAGAATTTCCAAGAGTTGTTTCTGTGGGAAGACTGGATATAAATTCTGAAGGACTTATTCTCCTGACAAACAATCCAACACTTTCTTCTTTTTTAGAAAAACCAAAAAACAAAATTGAAAGAATTTATGAAGTTGATACTGTGGGGAAGATTTTTCAAAATTTGGAAGAAAAGCTAAGAAATGGAATAATAATTGATGGAATAATTTATGACAAAATAGATTTAAAATTTTTAGTAAAAAAAAATAATCGGAATTTATTAGAAATGAAATTAACTGAAGGCAAAAACAGAGAAATAAGAAAAATAATGAAAAATTTTAGTCTAACCATTAAAAAACTCAAGAGAATTAAATACGGACCTCTGGCATTAGGATCACTTAAACCAGGAGAAACAAAAGAAATAACCAAGAAAAATATTTTTTCTTTTTTTAAATTTGTTAATTTTAAAGATGAGAATAATTTCTGGCAAATATAAAGGGCAACTTTTAATTAAGCCTAAAAATCGCAATATTCGACCAACTTCTGATAGGGCGAAAGAAACCATATTTAATACATTATCTTCTATATTAATTAACCAAAAATTGTCGTACCAAGATTTAACAATTTTAGATTGTTTTTGTGGTTCAGGAGCACTTGGCGTTGAAACAATATCAAGAGGAGCAAGAAAAGTTTACTTCATTGATAATGATTCTGATGCAATTAACATTGCAAAAAAAAATTGTAAACTAATTCAGTCGGAAAAAAAATCAAATTTCTTAACAATGGATCTTGAAAACTTTAAGTCTAGTCCAATAAATGCAGATATTTTTTTTTTGGACCCACCATACAACAAATACAACATAGAAGATGTTTTAGATCTAGTTATAGAAAATGGTCTAATTAAACCAAAGAGTTATGGTGTTATTGAGTTGCCAAAGAATAACAAACTAACGGACTTAAAAAAATTCACTACTCTAAAAATTAAATTTGTCTCAAATTCATCTTTTTTATTTTTGTTGAAAGATTAAGATTATTTTCTTCCAAACAATTTCTCTATGTCACAAATGTTAAGTTCAACGTACGTTGGTCTTCCGTGATTACATTGCCCAGAGAATGGTGTGTTTTCCATACGTCTCAAGAGATCATTCATCTCATCCACTTGCATTTCCCTTCCAGCTCTAATTGACCCGTGGCATGACATTGTAGAACATATACTATTAATTTGTTTTTCAATTGAACTGGAATCATCAAATTCTATCAACTCATTTATTAAATCTTTAGTTAATTCTTTAATATTGCAATCAGATAAAATACCAGGAATTTCTCTAACTATTACAGAATTTCCTCCAAAAGCTTCCATCTTCAAACCATATCTTTCAGCTATATCAAAACGACCATTCAAACTTGCTAATACAGATTTTTCAACATCAATTATTTCTGGAATTAATAAAATTTGTGTTTTAACTTCTTTGTTATAGTAATCGTTTTTTAATTTTTCATAAACAATCCGCTCATGAGCAGCATGTTGATCAATAATAACTATTCCTTTTTCTGTTTGAGAAAGTATGTAAGTATTGTGAAACTGACTTTTAGCAAAACCTAGAGGGTAAAATTTTGTGTGTTTAGAATTAGACTTGTTTTCTTGTTCAACTAATTTTTTATCATTTTCATCAAAGTAATCTATAGATTTATTATCTTTTAGTTCCAGGTTTTTTTGAAGATTCGTATCATTAGAAAATCTTTTAATTGCTCTAGAGGTATTAACAGTACTTGATTTATGACCTACTGAAGAAATAGTATTTTTAAAAGAACTAATTATGTATGATCTCAGTTTATTAATATCCTTAAACCTAATTTCGTTCTTCGCTGGATGAACATTAATGTCAATTTCCTCAAACGGGCATTCAATAAAAAGAATTAATTGAGGAAATCTATCGTACGACATGAAATCTCTGTACGCCAATTTAAAAATTGTGTTGAGAGATTTATCATTAATAATTCTTTTGTTTACAAAAATGAACTGGTTGTTGGAATTTGAATAATTATAGGTAGGTAGTCCAAGCAATCCAGAAAACAAAAAACTGTCCTTTGTTTTATTTAATTTAATACAGTTTTCAAGAAATTCTTCACCTAAAATTTGAGAAACTCTATTTGAAAAACTTTCCCCTTTCCGAGAATCATATTTGTTTCCAAGATTAATGATTTGTTTTTGATTAATGAATAAATTAAATTCAATTTTGTGGTTTGATATTGCAAATTTTTGAATGATTCTCTTAATTAACAGAGACTCATAGTTTTCCGATTTTAAAAACTTTAATCTAGCTGGCGTTGAAAAAAATAAGTTCTTTACACTAATAAATGTACCTTTTTTTTGATTTACCGGTTTTACAGATTTAACATTTCCATAAACAATCTTTATTTCTTTTCCTAATTGATCAGAATTTGTATTAGATCTTATGATCATCTCAGATACAGAAGCTATTGATGGCAAAGCTTCCCCACGAAAACCTAATGTTGAAATTTTCTCAAGATTACTGGAATTTAATTTTGAAGTTGCATGTCTTTGGAGAGATAATTCTAATTCATCTTCTCTGATTCCATCTCCATTGTCTATTACAGTAATTTCAGTTCGCCCTCCATCTCGAATAAAAATATCTATTTTTTTTGAATTTGCATCTATACTATTTTCAACAAGTTCTTTAACAGCTGAAACAGGTCTCTCTAAAACTTCACCAGCAGCAATCTGATTTATCAAATTGTTTGATAAAATTTTAATCTTTTTCATTTTTCAATAAACTTTTAGTTAAAATTTTAACTTCCTCTACCGCAGGTTGATCAAATGGATTAACATCTATCAAATAACATGCAAAAATCGTTTCTATACAGAAAAACATCATCAGAGATCCAATTGTCTTTTCATTTGTGTCTTCGATCTCTATGAATCTTAAGGGCAGACCTTTATTTTTTATCGCTTTAATAGTTGCATTCATCTCAGCATATAGCAAATCTTCAAGTGTTTTATTTTGTAGAACTTTAGGTTCTATATTCAATCCAATTAAGTGATTTGGTTTTTTGGATTTTTTTGATTTTTTCCCAATTATTGAATAAAACTTGTCTTTTGGTCCATCTAAATAAAGTTGTAATTGACTGTGCTGATCAACTGTTCCAAGCGCATTTACTGGAGTCGTTCCATTATTTTTTTTTCCAATACTTTCAGACCAAAGTTGACGGTACCAATATGTAAAGTTTTCTAAGCACTCTATGTAAGGCATTAGAACAGAAATATTGGTGCCTTTTTTTTTTAATTGATTCTGAACAAATATGGGGAAAAAAAAAAAATCGAATTTTTTTGATTTTTTAGAAATAACGTGCAGAAAACTTCTAGCTCCTGAACATATCTTGTTGATGTTTAATCCAGACAGAGAAGCGGGAAGAAGTCCTACCACAGAAAAAACGGAATACCTTCCACCAATAAATTTATTATGTTCTATAAATTTATATTTCTCTTTTTCTTGAATATTCTTTAGACAACTGTTTTTATTTTCAGTAATTACAAAAACTTTATTAGTTAAACTTATTTTCTTCTTTTTCATTTCATTTGAAATATAAAAATACTGACCTAAAGTTTCTAAAGTTTCGCCAGATTTTGAAGTTACTACTATCGCTGTTTTTTCTAGTTCAATTCCATTGATTAAATCTTTAATTGAACCACAATCAATATTCTCAACAAAAAAAATTTTTGGTTTTAACTTCTGCAAATATGAATTTCGAGATATAGAAACCAAAGTTTTTCCTCCCAAACTAGATCCACCAGTCCCAAGAAATAAAACATTTTCAAATTTTTTTAACTCCCTTGCAATTGAATTAATTTCGTTAAAATTATTTTTTTTCATTCCACTAATAAATTCATAGGAATCGGAACTAATATTTTCTAATATTTTTTTTTTAGCTAATTCGTAATTATTGGGGAGAGACGTTTGCTTATATTCATCTAGGTTATAAAAAATTTGGCTAAAAGACATCTTACAATTCAGGCTTTCCAACAATCATAAAAAAAAGTTTATCTCTATCAATTAGATTTGATATTAAATTGTTAATTTGTTCAAGAGTTATATCATCTATGATTTTATCTCTCCTCACAAAATAATCATTCCCTAAATTATAATACTGAACGATCTTCAACAAATTTGCAATTGATAAAGAGCTTGTAAGATTCCTGGAAAATGAACCTTTATAATAGGTTTTTGCATCTTGCAACTCTCTTGAAGTAACTCCAGAACTGCTAATTTTACCCCATTCCCCTTTGACCATCTCTATGGTATCCATTACTGAATGATTTCTGGTTTGAAAACCTCCAACTATCACTCCATCCATTTTGTAAGAATCGAGATATGAATAAATTGAGTAAACCAAACCTCTTTTTTCTCTAATCTCTTTATATAATCTAGACTGAAAACCTCCTCCACCTAGAATATAATTTGCTATTCTTGCTACAAAGTAGTTTTTCTCAGTTCTACTAATTCCTGGTTGTCCAAACACAACTGTTGTCTGAGGAGTATCCATCTCAAAAACTTCTTCACCCATTTTCAATGAATTAAAAGTTGAAAGCTTTCTTTGATTGCCAACCGAAGGTAAATTACCAAATACCATACTAATGTATTGTTTTACCTCTTTCTCACTAATATTCCCAGCCACTCCAATTACAATATTGTCTTTTGTGAATACATTCTTGTGATATGCAACTAAATCTTTTCGTGAAATTCTTTCGATTGATTCTATCGATCCCTTAATTCTTCTAGAAAAATCATGACTTCCAAAAAAAAATTCATCAAACTTTATATCTGCTACAGATGAAACGTCTGAATTTTCAATTTTAATACTAGATACTATTTGTTTTTTAACTTTTTCAATCTCTTCATAGCTGAATGTTGGAAAATTTACTGCTTCATAAAAAAGTTCAAAACCTTTATTTTTTTGAGTAGAAATTATTTGAAAGTTTCCTCCAATCTTATCTATCGCCGTTGCAAAAGAAAGATTCATTCCGTTAGATTTCATTGCAATCTTATATTCGTTTGAAGAAAAGTTTTTAGTACCTTCATCTAAAAGTGCGCTCATCAAATATGCTGTTCCTTCTTTACCTTTTTCATCTAAATATGAACCGCCATTAAAACTAAAACTAATGCTAATAATTGGAAGTGATTCATCTTTAACCCACCAAATTTTTATACCATCTTCTGTTTTTAATTCTTTAAACTCTAAAGCTGATATGCTTGAGGATAATGAGAACAAAATGAAAAATATTACGATAATTTTCAATTTTTTAAACTACCTATGACAAAGTTTTTATTCTCATAAAATTTATTTAATGCTTTTATTACATCTTCTAAATCTATTTGTTCTAGTTTTTCGTTCCAATTTTCTATATCTTCTAATTTAATTCCCACTGTAACTGCTTCACCAATTATCTCAGCAGGTTTTAGAATTCCATCCATTCCATAAACACTATCAAAAAAATATTTCTTTTTCTCAAGATTCACCTTCTCCAAAGTAATCTTTTTTTTTATGGCAATTCTCATTGCATCAGAAACAATCTTGTCAATCTTCCTTGAATCTAAATATTCTATTGGTATTGCATAAAAAAAAGCATATCCATCTCCTTTTGTTAATCCTTGGTAAAAACCACCAATCATTGAAAAAATTTTTTTTTTGTTAACTAATTCTTCATAAAGCATACTTGTACTTCCACCTACCAGAATTTTTAAACCAATGTCAAGAGCAATGCCATTCTCAATTGATTGATTGTAGGAATCCACTCTATGCATCTTTTTCCAAATTGATTGCTTTACATTAGGATGATCTAATTCAACAAAAACAGATGTACGAAGATCTGGATCAAGCAGTTTTTTTTGAGGCAAATTTTTTGCTTTTCTTATTTTTCCAAAAAAACGTTTAGTTAATTTTTTTGCTGTTTCTAAATCAATATCACCAGACAAAACAAGTGTTGCATTATTTGGATTATAATATTTATTATAAAAATCTAAAACATCTTGATAAACCAAAGTTTCAATTTCATGCTTCCAACCAATTATCGGTCTACCATAATAATGATTAGGAAATAAAATAGTTCTCATAGATTCATCTAGTTGTGAGGATGGCTTACTTTCAATTCTTTGAAATCTTTCCTCCAGAATGACTTTCTTTTCTGTTTCAATGTTTGCCTTGGTCAAAGTAAGGTTTCGCATTCTGTCAGCCTCCATCTCAATGATCCTTTCAGTTTCACTACTAGGGAATATTTGATAGTAAGCAGTATAGTCGTAGCTAGTAAAAGCATTTTCGCTACCACCAATTTTCGATAAAAAGTTTGAGTAATAATCATTGGGAAATTTTTTGGTGCCTTTAAACATAAGATGTTCCATAAAATGAGCCAAACCACTTTTCCCTTTTTCCTCAACACCGGAACCAAAATCATACCAAATCATCTGCGCAACCACTGGTGCTCTTTTATTTTCAACAACAATTACTTTTAACCCGTTAGTAAGTGTAAAAGTTTTGGAATTAAATAAATTTTTTGAAAACAGCTCAGTACTTATGAAAATAAAAAAAATTAGATGAACTAATTTCATTTATTCTAAAATTGGCAACTGATCTAAACTCTGAAATTCTGATTCTGTAGAATGGGTTCTGGTTTCTGGAGTGTAACGTTCAGCACTACTAAATGATTCTTGAGATGTATTCTGAAATGAAAAAACATTCCTATCAGGCACATATCTTCTAGAAAAATTATAGCCCTTGTCATAAATAGGTCTATAATATAAGTTACCTCGTTTAAATCCATCAACGTATTGACTATATACCCATTCTCCAATTGTAAACTTTCTATTTTCTTTAAATTGCTCCAAAGAATGAGATGGTGTAGAGGATGATGGCACTCTAGTTCTAGGTGCAACATAGTTGGTTACTCTTGGATATGCCGGTTGAAAATTTTGTGGAGGCATAAAATTTCTAGTGTTAGCAAATCCATCATTCCTCTGCATATTTCGAGGTTCTTCTCCTGGAGTAGCCTTTTTTCCAAAATCTGGTGGCAATACTAATTCCGGTGTATCACTTGCCAAACTATCATCAAATTCTTGCTTAGAAAGACCAGCAAGATCGTTAAAGGTCTCGCATGAAAAGAGAAAAAAAAGTGCAACAAATGCAATTGTTTTTTTTAGACTATTAATCAAAATCATCACACGCATAACCTCCGTTTACTTCATCTTCTTTTACTCTAATACAATTATTCTGCATTCCAAACAACTCCATTTCCTCTTCTGTTGAAAGCATTCGAGGTAAATTTCTTGGAGGAGAAACCTCAGCCGGAACTGCATTCTGTGTTTGACGATCAGAATACCCGTTCTGAGGTTGATAAGCTCGACCATTAAAACTATTGTAATAACTGTAAGGAATTGGAGCGGCTTGATCAATAGAATATTGAGGAAAGGGTGGTGGTGGGGCGGCTAGAAGTGGTGTTCCATTTGGTCCTACCATATAGTATTGTCTTGCACTCCTATATATCGGATCATAATAAGTTGGAGCCATTTGTGGCACAGGCATTGGAGGTGGAATTGGAGAAAAGCTTTCATTCAAATTTTGATACTCTTGATTTTGATATTCCTGATCTGGAAGCGCATATTCTGGAACTTCAACCGCCTCTTCAATTATAATTGCCTCACTTTGTTCAGGCTCTTCATCATCTTCCCAAAAATTTACTGAATCGTATATGTACTCACCAGTTGACGTTACTGCATCCCAAGTGGAATCAATAGTAGAGTCTATTGTCTCGCAAGACGTAATAAATATAAACAAGCTTACCAGTAAGGATTTTTTTAAAAATCTAAAAAATTTCATCAACAACAACTATATATGGTATATGCCAAGCCATAATTACTAATATTTAGTAGCAATTCTTAGTATATAGATAACATTAGTTTTAGCGTTTGAAAAGGGAATTATCATATTTGAGCTTATTTTTCAAAGAAAATAAATGAAAAGAAGATTATAGCTCCAATTGTTATGAATGCATCTGCAAAATTAAAAGATGGCCAATGATATTCAGAAGTATAATAAAAATCCAAAAAATCTACTACAAAACCATTGAGAACTCTATCAATTCCATTACCAATCGCTCCACCTAAAATCAATGAAAGACTAGCATATTCAATTGGTTTGGTAGCTCTATAGATCAAATAAATAATGTAAATACTTACAATGAAAGATAAAATCCCTAAATAAAATGACGCGTTAAATTGAGATAACAGACCAAAACTTATTCCCTTGTTTTCAACATATACAAGATTAAACCCTTCAAAAACCCTAATACCTTCAAAAAAACTTTCTTTTTTAGAAACAACCAGATGTTTAGAGACCTGATCAAGAAAAACAACCAATGACGAAAGAAAAATTGTTAGTACTACTTTTTTATTTATGGGTGACTTCATCTATAACATTTTTACATCTTGAACACAGTTCTTGAGATTCAACCTTTTCTAAAAAAATTTTCCAGCATCTAGGACATTTCTTTCCATCACTCATTTGAATTTTTACTGCCAAATTATTATTTTCTGGAAATATATCAAAATTTTCATCTTTTTTCTCTGTTATAGACACTTCCGAAGCAATCAATATTTCATTTAAATCTATAGATTTTGCAATTTTTAAATATTCTTGGTCAGAAATATATATTGAAGCTTTAGCTTCAAGGCTGGACTTAATTTCCTTAAGGTTTCTTTTTTTCTCAACAGAAAAAGAAAAAGCATCCTTGATTACAGAAACCTTGTTCCAGATCTTTTCTAAATCATTATTTTTCCAATTTTTAGGTAATTCTTTCCTACTTAAAAGATGACAACTAAGCTCAGCATCACGATCTGTTTCCCGCCTCCAACACTGCCAGGCTTCCTCGGTAGTAAACGGTATAATTGGGGCCAACCAAATAATTAGGCATTCAAAAACATTCAACATAACTGTTTGGGTTGAATTATATAAATTTGAACTTTGAGAATCACAATAGAGACTGTCTTTTCGAATATCAAAGAAAAAAGCAGATAAATCCTTTGAACAAAAACTCAAAACTAGCTGAAATGCTTTATTAAAATTAAATTCCTCAAAATATTGATTAACCTTAGAATTAATTTCAAAAAGTCTATGGCAAATATACTGTTCAAGTTTTGGGAGGTTTTTATGATCTACATTTTTGTTTTTGTCCCAATTTTGTAAATTCCCAAGTAAAAATCTAATAGTGTTTCTTATTTTTCTGTAACTTTCAGCATGTCTATCTAAATTCTCATAACTAATTCTAATATCATCAAAATAATTAGAACTGGCCACCCAAATCCTTAAGATATCTGCACCATATTTTTTGATTACATCACTGGGTAAAATAACATTTCCAAGTGATTTAGACATTTTTTTTCCTTTTTCGTCAATAACAAAACCATGGGTTAACACTGATTTATAAGGACTTTTTCCATAAATTGCACAAGATTCCAAAAGCGAAGTTTGAAACCATCCTCTATGCTGATCAGAACCTTCCAAATAAAGATCAGCTTGATTTTTTATTCCCTCATTTTTTAAAACATAAACGTGACTAGAACCGGAATCAAACCAAACATCAAGTATTGCATCTACTTTCTCAAAATCTGAAGGATTATACTTTTCAGTAATAAAAACTTCATTAGGTTTCTTAAACCATGAATCCAATCCCTCTTTTTTAAGAATCGACACAATTTTGCTGTTAACATTCTTATCAATTAAAGGTTTCTGATCCTTTTTAGATAAAAAAATCGTTATAGGCACTCCCCATGACCTCTGCCTAGAAACACACCAATCTGGTCTGTCTTTAACCATTGACAAAATTCTATTCTTGCTATTTTCAGGCACCCATTTCACCATTTCAATCTCTTTTATTGCATTGTCTCTTAAATTTTTTTTTTCCATTGAAATAAACCACTGGGAAGTAGCTCTAAAAATAAGAGGAGCCTTTGATCTCCATGAATGTGGATAACTATGAGAAAAATCATTATTACTTATCAAATTCTTCTCTTCCTCTAATTTTTTAATAACCTCAATGTCAGCCTTAAAAATATGCAGACCATTAAAAAAAGGAATGTCCTTTGTATATAACCCTTTTTCATCAACTGTACTTATGTTGTCGAGATTAAACTTTTGACCTACCTCAAAATCTTCCAAACCATGATTAGGAGCTATATGGACAAAACCTGAACCTGTATCATCTGTAACATGCGAACTAGGAAAAAGGTTTATGTTAAAATTGTAACCTAAATTTCTTAAAGGATGTGAACAAACAATACTCCCAAATAAATCATTATCAATCATAGTAACTTTAAATTTCTTTATTTTGTGTAAAGAGACAAAATTATTTACTAAACTTTCTGACAAAATCAATTTCTCTCCTTTATGAAGATTGCAATCATCTATATCTTCATTGATCTCAAGTATCTGGTATTTTAAATTTGGAGAAAAGGCTAGAGCTCTATTACAAGGAATCGTCCACGGCGTCGTCGTCCAGATAACTACCGAAGTATTCTCTGAATAATTTTTTGTTGGAAATTTTACATAAATAGACCTAGATATTTTTTCATGATATTCAATTTCCGCTTCGGCAAGTGCGGTTTGCTCAACAACTGACCACATCACAGGCTTAAAACCTAAATAAAGTTCTTTCGATTCTAGAAATTTTAAAAGTTCTTCTACAATGCTAACCTCCGCATCATTTGTCATTGTCAAATAAATTTTTTCCCAATCAGTTTGAATACCAAATCTTGCAAACTGATCTTTTTGCTTTTCAACCCAGGATCCAGCAAACCTTCTACACTCTTCTCTAAAAATCTCTAAACTAATTTCTGCTTTTTTTTTCCCACTCTTTCTAAATTTTTCTTCAACTTTCCACTCAATTGGCAAACCATGACAATCCCACCCAGGGATAAAATTTACATCAAATGAATCTTGGAATTTAGTCCTACAAACAATATCTTTTAAAATTTTATTTAAGGCATGGCCAAGATGAAGATCTCCATTTGCATAGGGCGGGCCATCATGTAAAATGTATTTTCTAAAATTAGAACTTTTCTCCTTAAGACTTTTATAAATATTTTTTTCTTTCCAAAAATCAATCCACAAATTTTCAGTTTGGGACAAATTAGCTTTCATCGAAAAAGTTGTCGAAGGCAAATTAATGGTTTTGGAAAAATCACTCATTTTTAACTATTTTGATATCTTTTATAATCTGATCCTTTAATTTCTCAATAGAATCAAATTTTTTTTCATGTCGTATAAATTGTTTAAAACTAACAGCTATCCTTTTTCCATAAATCTCCCTAGAAAAATTGAAAATGTGAACTTCCAGAAGTGGTTTGGTATTGTGGAAGGTTGGCTTTATACCATAATTTGCTATACCTAAAAAAATACTTTGTTTTTTCTTGTCAAATATTTTGACATCAACAGAATAAACTCCATAACACAAATCACAGTAGGCATTAACTCTTAAATTGGCCGTTCTAAAGCCTAATTGTCTGGCCTTTTCTTCCCCCTTAATAACTCTAGAGATTATCGTCCAATTTCTAGATAACATACGGTTTGCTTTTTCTAAATCACCCAATCTTAGAAAAGATCTCACATTTGATGAGGATAATGCTAAATTGTCTTTTTTTATTTCTGATACTTTTGTAAAATCAAACATTTTATAATTTTTAGAAAATTTTTGCATCACATCTACATTTCCACCTTGTTTATGACCAAATACAAAATCAAATCCTGTAACGATATGTTCAACTTTTAAAAGATCAACTAAAAAGTTTTTTAAAAAATCGTCTGCTGAAACTTCAACCAAATTTAAATTAAAGTTAATATTTAACATAAAGTCTATATTTAAAGACTTTAATATTCCAACTTTGCTCCTAAATGGAGTTAGTCTAAAAAAACTAAATTTTTTTTTGAAATAACATTTTGGATGTGGCTCAAAAGTCAAAACACCAACTTTTTTCTTTTTCTCTTTAGCAATTTCTTTTGCCTTTTCTATGACCATTTGGTGTCCCAAATGAACTCCATCGAAATTTCCTATAGCCAAGACTGAATGATTGAAATTTTCTGGAAGTCTAAATGACCTAAAAACTTTCATCTATTTTTTTTTGATTCTACTAAAATTTCTGCCTCCCCAGTCAATATTTTCTTTTCAGACTTAAAACATTCAGTTAGAAGCGTTACTCTTTTCCTCTCAATTTGCAAAGAAATAACTTTTACTTTTACAGTTAACAAATCGCCAATAAAAACAGGAGCTAAAAATTTTAAATTCTGCCGCAGATAAATACTTCCTGGTCCCGGAAGTTTGTTAGCAATAACCGTGGATATTAAACTCGCTGACAAAAAACCATGTGCAATTCTTTTTTTAAATATTGTTTTTTTTGCATATTCCTCATCCATATGAACTGGATTGTGATCTCCAGTAACGTCGGCAAAGGTATTGATATCATTTTTAGTGATTGTTTTTGTTAGTGTAGCTTCTTGATTTAATTTTAAATCCTCAATAAAAAAACCCTCAAACTTTTCAAAAATTTTATTTTTGTTCATAAAATTGTAAAATAATAATTGATTATATGTTAATTAATTACATATTTTTATAATAATACTATGAAAATTTTAGCATTTATTTTTCTTGCATTGTTTTTTTCAGAATCAAGTTCTTCTGAAAAGATAAGCAATTATAGAAAATATAAAACATCCCAAGTCAAATATAAATTAGAGAAAGTTGCATCATCATTTGATTATCCCTGGGGATTGACATTTATAGACAAAGATAATTTATTAGTGACCGAAAAAAATGGAAGACTTGTTAAAGTCAACGTTAAAACAGGAAAAACTCTAGATATCAATCATAACATTCAAAGCATTCGCTACGATGGGGAAAGTATTGCTTATCAACAAGGAGGTTTGTTGGATGTCTATTCTCACAATGATGGACACATATATTTTTCATATAGCCACGATTTTAAAGAAACTATTGGTGCTGACAAGAAACCAAGTAAATCTTCAAGCACAGCAATTGCTAGAGGAAAACTATCAGGCAATGAAATAAAGAACCTTGAGATTCTTTTAGTAGGTAAACCAAAGATTCACACAAACAAACATTTTGGTTCTAGAATAGTTATTAAAGATGATTACCTTTTTGCTGGTTTTGGTGAGCGTGATGCCGGAATGATAGCTCAGGATCCAACTCAACATCCTGGAAGTATTATACGAATAAAAAAAGATGGTAGCATTCCGATAGATAATCCAACATTCAAAGATCATCCTGAATGGCTACCTGAAATTTACCTGATTGGGGTTAGAAATCCCCAAGGAATGGCTATTTCTCCGCACAATCAAGAAATCTATTTCTCACAACACGGGCCAATGGGAGGTGACAACATTTCAAAAGTAACTTATGCCGCTAATTTTGGTTGGAAAGATGTCGCTTGGGGTGGTAGTGAATACTCAGGTAAAAAGATTGGAAATGTTCCTTTTAAAGACAAATACAATAAACCTATAATAACCTGGGTCCCGTCAATGGCCATCGGCAATATTCAATTTTATCATGGGAATGCATTTCCAGAGTGGAAAGGTGATCTTATTGTTTCAGCCACAAAAGCGCAAATGTTATTGCGCTTAAATTTTGAGAATAATCAGATTGTAGACAAAGAAATAATTCTTAAAGATAAGATTGGCAGAATTAGAGATTTTGAGATAGATCATAATGGAAATATTTTCATCATAACTGATGAATCAAATTCATCTTTATGGCGTATATCAGCAAAGTAATTTAATTTAAATCCAACAAAGCATCAGAAAATTCTTTTGCTTTAAAATCGACTAAATCCTCTTTTCTCTCCCCTGTTCCAATTGAAGTTATTGGGATTTTTAATTGTTCTGCAATTGGAACTAAAACGCCACCTTTTGCAGTCCCATCTAGCTTGGTAACTATTAAACTATCTATGTTACAGATATCTTTGAATACTTCTGCCTGTTTGATCGAGTTTTGCCCGATATTACCATCCAAAATTAATATTGTTTCTTGCGGATAATTTTCATTAATTTTTTTTATCACTCGAATTATCTTTGATAATTCATTCATCAAATCTGCTTTGTTGTGAAGTCTTCCAGCTGTATCAATTAATAAAACATCAAGCTTTTGCTTTTTTGCCTCTTCTACAGAACTATATGAAAGGGCAGCTGGGTCGGAACATTCCTTTCCTGAGAAAAAAATTGATTCTGTTCTATCCGCCCAAACTTTTAGCTGCTCAGTTGCAGCCGCTCTAAATGTATCAGCCGCAACGATTCCAACTTTTTTTCCTTGGCTCCCAAACTTGTGAGCAATCTTTCCAACCGTTGCCGTTTTTCCCACTCCATTAACACCAACGATCAATATTACGTAGGGAATTTTTTTAATCTTAAGTTGTTTTTCCAAAGGATTTAACAAATCAACTATTTTTTTTTTAATAATCAATTTGACCTTATCTGCTGAAGGTTCAATCAACTTTGATTTTCTTAGTTCATAAATAATCTTTGATGAAAAATTAACACCAAGGTCTGATGAAATCAGCAAATCCTCAAGTTCTTCAAGCGTGGAGTCATCAATTTTTTTACTCTTGAAAATTTTCTTTATGCCACCTGTAATTTTTTTAGATGACTTTGACAATCCTCCACGTAATTTTTTTATCCACCCAAAAACCATTTTAAATTTCAGCCATTAATCTATCATTTTTTTTAGAAACAACTCTAACGCTTATAACGGATCCAATTGCTTTTTTCATGTTTAATTGGGCCTTCTCACCAATCAAAGAAACTTTGTAATAATCATCTGTGTAACTTTTTTTATTTGACTCAAATAAAATTTCAACTTTTCTTCCTATTTTTTTTTTCATCAGATTGGATAAAATTTTTCTACTAGTTTTTCTAATTTTTTTAACTCTTTGGATCTTCAAGTTTTCATCTACTTGAGGCATTTTTGATGCCGGGGTCCCCTTCTTAGGTGAAAATGGGAAAATATGAACGTTTGAAAAATTACAATCCTCAATCAAATCTATGGTATTATTGAAGTTTTTTTCATTCTCAGTTGGAAAACCAACAATCACATCTGAACCAAAAGTCATTTCAGGTCTTGTCAATTTTATTTTCTTACAAATTTCTAAAACCTGCTCTCTTGAATGTCTCCGTTTCATTCTTTTTAAAATTAAATTATCACCAGATTGAAGGGAAAGATGAAGATGAGGCATCAATCTTTTTTCATATTTAAATAGGTACATTAAATCTTCATCTATTTCAGCTGGATCGACAGATGAAAGTCTGACTCGCATTAGATTAGGATGAATACTCAAAAGTCTTCTCAGCATACTTCCAAGCTTTGGTTTTCCAGGCAAATCTTCACCAAATGATGTTAAATCAACTCCAGTGAAAGTTATTTCTCTATAACCCATTTCAACTATCTTCTTTATTCTATTAGAAATCTCTCCTATTGGAAGGCTAACTGCATCACCACGACCAAATGGAATGATGCAAAAAGTACATCTGTGATTACATCCTTGTTGGATCTGAAGAGTTGCACGAGTTCTACTGGTGGAATATTCAGAAACATCTGGAAATCTATATTTGGCATTTTTAATACCATTTATTTTTTTGTAAGAAAATAGTTGTGTTTTATACCTATTATCAATAATTCTTCTGACATTTTTTAAATTTAAGAAACGTGTCTTGTCAACTTGGCTTGCACAACCTGTAACTATAATTTCATAATCTGGATGAGTTTTGGCAACTTTGTTGATTTCATAAATTGACTTTTGGACAGCTTGATTGGTAACAGCACATGTATTTACAACAATTTTTTTTTGAAGATGATTTTTTGATAAAATGTTTTTAATTACCTCTGCCTCAGAAAAGTTCAATCTACAACCTAAATTTATTACTTTGGAAGATTTTTTAATCATAAACTACCCAAATCTTTTTAGATCAATCCTACCTTCAAAAACCTCAACTGCATTTCCAATCATAAAAATATGATTATCATTTGAAATTTCAACATCTAAATTTCCACCTCTCATATGAACATTAACTTTTTTTTCACAGAAATTTTTCTTATTAGAAGCAATTACACTAGCACATGCTCCCGTTCCACATGCGCTAGTCATACCTACGCCTCTTTCAAAAGTCATTGAAGAAATTTGATTTCTTGAAATTATCTTAACTGCACTCACATTTATTCCTTGAGGAAATAAAGAATCATTAATTAGATTTTTGCAATTACTAACAAACCTTTTTTCTACTAATTCATCTACAAAAAAGCCAAGATGAGGATTGCCAATATTTAAAGCAAAGCCTCCTTTAAGGTAGTCTAATTTTATTTCCATATTATAATTATCAACATTGTGCCCAAGTGGAATTTCCTTCCATCCAAATTTAGGCGTTCCGAGATCGACAATGATCTTATCTTTACTTTCTTCCTCAATATCAATAAGTCCAGAAATGGTTTCAACTACAATATTTTTTTTTTTTGACTTTCTAAAAAAATACTTTCCTATACACCTAAGTGCATTTCCACAAACCTCTGCTTCTGATCCATCAGAATTATAAAAAGAGGCTTTTAAATCTGAAAAATTATCTTTTTTTTCTTGTAAAAAAACAACTAGATCACATCCAACTCCTTTTTCTCTATTGGATAGATTTTCAATGATTTTTTTACTTATCTGAACTTCATCTTCCATCAAAATTATGACGAAATCATTCCCCAAAGCATGCATTTTTAAAAAATTTACTAAATCCATAATTTAAAATTTATAAAACAACTTTAAGAATTAAATGTTTTTTGTTATAAAAACAATCAAATATTTTAGTCAGTCCACGAGTTTCGTGCACTGACTTTTTTAGTTTATAAAACTGGATTAATTATGTTTGCTAATTTAACAGATAAGATAAACAGTGTTTTTGATAAATTAAAAGGTCGTGGTGTAATTGATGACACATCACTTAACGATGCTTTAAGAGAAATTCGTGTTGCACTTCTAGAATCGGATGTCTCCCTTTCTGTTGCCAAAGACTTCATTGAAAAGGTTCGTGAACAAGCTCTTGGAAAGAAAGTAGTTAAAAGCATTAGTCCTGGTCAGATGGTGATAAAAATTGTTAACGATGAGTTAACCAAACTTCTTGGGTCTGAAAACTCTGAAATAAATTTAAAGGCAAAAACACCAATTTTAATGATGATGGTTGGTCTCCAAGGTTCTGGAAAAACAACATCTACTGCAAAATTGGCAAATTGGCTTAATAAAAATCATAAAAAAAAAGTTATGATTGCTTCTCTTGACATTTATAGACCTGCTGCTCAAGAACAATTAGTTAAACTTGGAAATCAAAATAATATTGAAACCCTTAATGTTCAAACTGATAAAAATCCACTAGAAATAGCAAAATTAGCAATCGAACAAGCTAAATCCAATCAATCTGATATTCTAATCTTGGATAGTGCAGGTAGAAATCACATTGACAAAAAAATGATGAATGAAATCTCTGAAATTTCATCTAATTTTGATTTCACTGAAATACTATTAGTTAGCGACTCAATGACTGGACAAGATGCAGTTAATACAGCGAAAAGTTTTTCGGAAAAAATAAACTTGAGTGGCATTATTTTAACTAGGGTAGATGGAGATAGCCGGGGTGGTGCTGCTCTTTCAATGAGATTTATCACTAACAAACCAATTAAATTCATAGGCGTAGGCGAAAAAATCAATGATTTAGAAATTTTTTATCCAGATAGAATTGCTAATAGAATTTTGGGTATGGGTGATGTCGTAACGCTAGTGGAAAAGGCAACTGAGCAAATTGACCAAGAAGATGCAAAAAAACTGCAAAGCAAAATTCTAAAGGGGAGGTTCTCTCTCCATGACTATTCAAAACAACTTGACCAATTAACAAAAATGGGAGGAATTGAAAGTTTTTTAAAATATTTGCCAGGTTTAGGCAGTTTAAAGGAAAAAGTTGAAGAATCTCTAGAGAATAATGACGTTTTCAAGAAACAAAAGGCGATAATATCTTCAATGACAGATAAGGAAAAAAATTTTCCTGATGTCATCAAGGCATCAAGAAAAATTAGAATTTCTAAAGGGTCAGGGACATCCGTACAAGATATAAACAAGCTTCTGAAGCAATTTAAAAAAATGGGACAAATGATGAAAAAAATGGGTAAAAACAAGAATTTTGATAATCTCATGAAATCTAATCAATTAGAGGACATTCAATCACTGATGAATAAAAACAAGAATTTTAATTTGTAAAGGAGTAAATTTATGGCTGTTACTTTAAGATTATCACGAGGAGGTTCTAAGAAAAGACCTTTCTTTAGAATTGTTGCTGCTGATGTAAGGGCACCAAGAGATGGCAGATATCTTGAACGTTTGGGGACATACAATCCTATGAAAAAGAAAGATGATCCAGAAAGAATAACATTAAACAAAGAAAGAATTCAACATTGGATTTCAGTAGGTGCAAGACCATCGTTACGAGTGACAAAGTTTTTAGCCCTTCAGGGATTGGCTGAAAAACCTGTAATACCAAAACAAACAAAACAAGATAAACCAAGAAAAAAAACTTTAGAGAAACAACAGGCTAAAGAAGAAAAATTAAAATCCAAAAAAGAAATGTCAGATGCGGCTAAAACAGCAACTGATGCAAAGTCCACTGAATCATCTGATTCTTCGGATACTCCAGCAGAACAACCAGTTGAAGCTAAAACTGCATCAGAACAAAAACCAGCAGAACAACCAGCTGAAGCTAAAACTGCATCAGAACAAAAACCAGCAGAACAACCAGCTGAAAAAATCACTTCAACAATACAAAAAGATCCATTAGCAAATAAAGGGGAAACGAAATAATTATTATTTAATCTGATATTCAGAATTAGAGGAGATAAAATATAAAATCAGTTAAAAATGAAAATTTGATAATCGTAGCTAAATTTGGAAAGGTATTTGGTGTCAAAGGTCACATTTTGGTTCATAGTTTTTTTTCAAGAAAATTTGACATACTAAATTACAAACAATTCTTTCTTGAGAAAAAGGTGCCAATTAATTTAACAATATTCAAAAAAAATGAAAAATTAATTGCTAGTGTGAGTTCAAAAAAAATCCCTGAAAAAATTAACAAGTTTGTCGGAAAACACCTTTATATCCTAAATGACACTCTTCCAAAGCTAAAAAAAAAACAGTTTTATTTTAATGATCTAGAAAAAATGTCCGCTTGTGTTAATGACAATGTTGTTGGTTACGTAAAAAAAGTCAACAACCATGGCGCAGGTGACTACCTAGAAATTAAGAAAAATAAAGATGAATTGCTTGTACCATTTAATAAAGATCATATTTTGAAAGTTGATTTGGAAAAAAAGTTGATTTATTTAAACCCAATTTATTATGAAATTTAATGTTCTAACACTATTTCCTGAAATGTTTCCAGGACCCTTGGGTTTTTCTTTGTGTGGAAAAGCATTAGAAAAAAAATTATTTGAAATAAAAACGGTCAACATAAGAGATTTTGCCAAAAATAAAGCAAAAACCGTTGATGATGTTCCTTTTGGCGGAGGGGCAGGAATGTTATTAAGACCTGACATTCTTCAAAAATCACTAGAATTTACCAAAAGAAAAATTAAAAAGAAAAATACTACTATATACCTATCCCCTGGAGGCAAAAAACTTAACCATCAATTAGCAAAGAATTTAATTAAGTTTGATGAAATAATAATAATATGTGGAAGGTATGAAGGAATTGATAATCGTTTTCTAAATTATAATTCAATTGACGAAATTTCTGTTGGAGATTATGTTCTTTCTGGAGGGGAAATTGCTTCTTTTATTTTAATCGATACTTGCGTAAGATTAATACCAAATGTATTGGGAAATAAAAAAAGTTTGAGTTCTGAAAGTTTTAATAATAACTTACTAGAATATCCTCAGTATACACAACCTTTCAAATGGAAAGAAATTAGTGTTCCTGAGGTTTTAAGAAGTGGAAACCATCAAAAAATTTCAGATTGGAGATTGAAAAAGTCGATAGAAAAAACTAAAAAGATAAGACCAGATTTATTTGAATTATATTTAAAGAAAAAAAATAAGGAAGAATTATGAATTTGCTAGAAAATTATGAAAAAAATCATTTAAATGAGTTATCTTCGGGAAAGTCTTACCCCAAATTCAACCCAGGAGATACACTTAAGGTTCATCTTAAAGTCAAAGAAGGTGAAAAGGAAAGAATACAGGTTTTCGAAGGCGTATGCATTGCAAAAAAAAATGCCGGTTTGAATTCTTCATTTACAGTAAGAAAAATTTCATATGGTGAAGGAATTGAAAGAGTCTTACCATTGTATTCACCTCAAATCAGTAAGATTGAATTGGTAAAAAGTGGAGATGTAAAAAGGTCAAAACTTTATTATATTAGAAGTAGAAGTGGTAAATCTGCTAGAATAACTGAAAAAAACCTCTTTAATCAAAACCTAGTTAGCGATCAAATAGATGAAACAAAAAGTGTCTCGAGTGAACCTAAAAAAGAATTAGATGCAAAAGAAAGTAAAAGCAAAAAAAATGAGATTGATAAAAAAATAGAAATTTCTGAGCCAAAGGAAAAAGTTGTTGAACAAGAAAAATCTGATTCTGATAAGAAAAAATAATTTTCACCTTTTTTTCTTTTTCAACCATTGAAAAATGAAACCCCAAACAATTTTCGATAAAATATGGAATAACCATCTAGTCGAGAAACAAGATGACGGCACTTGTTTGATTTACATAGATCGACATCTAGTTCATGAGGTAACAAGCCCTCAGGCATTTGAAGGGCTAAGAAACTCTATGAGAAAGGTCAGAAGACCAGATTATACATTTGCAGTTGCTGATCATAATGTTCCAACAACAGATCGTTCCAAGGGGATTAAAGATAAAGAAAGCAAAATACAAGTTGAAACACTGGAAAAAAATTGTGATGAATTTGGTGTAAATCTTTTTCCATTACTGGATAAAAGGCAGGGGATAGTTCACATTGTTGGACCTGAACAAGGCATAACTCAACCTGGTATGACTATTGTTTGCGGAGATAGCCATACAGCTACTCATGGAGCTTTTGGTGCTTTAGCATTTGGCATTGGGACCAGTGAGGTTGAACATGTTTTGGCCACACAAACTCTCATTCAAAAACATGCTAAAAATATGAGAATCTCAGTTAAAGGAACAATTAGTCCCAGTGTGACTTCTAAAGATATTATTCTTAAAATTATAGGTGAGATTGGAACAGCTGGTGGCACAGGTTATGTAATTGAATATTCTGGTGAAACTATAATGAACCTTTCTATGGAAGGAAGAATGACCATATGTAATATGAGTATTGAAGGAGGCGCCAGAGCCGGACTCATTGCTCCTGACAAGAAAACCTTTGAATATATAAAAGGCAGACCTTATGCCCCCAAAGGACCTGACTGGAAAAGGGCTGTTGAATATTGGAAAAAACTTCCCTCTGACGAACAAGCCAAATATGACAAAGAAATAATTATAAAAGCAAATACCATCGAACCTCAAGTCACTTGGGGTACAAGTCCTCAGGATGTAGCATCTGTTAATGGATATGTTCCTGACCCTAAAAAAGTCAAAGATATTAATCGACGCAATGCAATCAGAAGATCTCTAGAATATATGGGACTAAGACCAAATCAAAAGATTAAAGAAATAAAAATCGACAAAGTATTTATTGGTTCTTGTACTAATGGGAGAATAGAAGATTTAAGAGAAGTTGCTAAAGTCGTCAATGGAAAAAAAGTTATTGTCGATGCAATGATTGTCCCTGGGTCAGGCTTAGTGAAGGAGCAGGCTGAAGAAGAAGGTTTAGATAAAATACTAATTGATGCTGGTTTTGATTGGCGTGAACCTGGCTGTTCAATGTGTTTGGCAATGAATCCTGATCAATTAAAACCAAAAGAAAGATGTGCTTCTACGTCTAATAGAAATTTTGAAGGAAGACAAGGAAGAGAAGGTAGAACCCATCTTGTTAGCCCAGCTATAGCTGCTGCAACAGCTATTAAAGGAAAGTTAAGTTTGGTTGAGGACTTATAAATGGAAAAATTTGTTAAGATCACAGGTATAGCCGCTCATCTGCCAATGATTAACATCGATACGGATATGATAATTCCCAAGCAGTTTTTAAAGACAATCAAAAGATACGGATTAGGAAAGAATCTTTTCCATGAACTAAGATATGATTTAAACGGAAATCTAAGAAATGACTTTGTTTTAAATTGGGATCCCTACAAAAACGCTTGCATTCTAATTACTGGAGAAAATTTTGGTTGTGGAAGCAGTAGAGAACATGCCCCATGGTCTCTATTGGATTTTGGTTTTAAGTGCATCATTGCACCAAGTTTTGCAGACATTTTTTTTAATAACTGTTTTAAAAACGGAATTCTTCCAATCAGATTGTCTCAAAAAAATGTAGATTATTTATCGAAAGATGCAGAAAGAAAAAAAATGTTGACAATTGATCTAATCAATCAATCAATTATAAGAGATGATGGAACGTCAATTTCATTTGATGTCGATGCTTTCAGAAAAAAATGTTTAATTGAAGGGTTAGATGACATCGCACTGACATTAAAAAAATCTAAAAAGATAGATGCTTATGAATCTGAAATTAGCAAAAGTAAACCATGGATAATCAAATAAACAATAAATTTTGAATTAAAAAAACCTTAGAGAATATAATGGAAAAAAAAATTAGTATTTCTTTGTTAGCAGGTGACGGGATTGGTCAAGAAATTTCTGTTGAAGCGAAAAAGATTCTTAATTGGATAGATTCTAAAACTCATATAAATCTTAGTTGCGATGAAGGCTTTGTAGGAGGAGTTTCCATAGATAATTTTGGCACTCCCCTATCAGAAAGAACATTGAAAAAATTGAGGGATTCTGATGCCATTCTCTTAGGTGCGGTTGGAGGCCCTAAATGGGAAAAGCTACCTTTTGAACAAAGGCCTGAAAGAGGCTTATTAAAAATCAGAAAGGAGCTTGATTTGTATGCTAATTTTCGTCCAGCTTTAGTCTTTGACTCTCTAATAGATTCCTCAACCTTAAAACCGGAGGTGATTAGAGGTTTAGACATTATGATAATAAGAGAACTAACTGGGGGAATTTATTTTGGAAAACCAAGAGGTGTCAAAAAAATAACTGATTCAAATTCTAAAGGATATAATACACTTGAGTACACAACCAAAGAAATAGAAAGAATTGCTAATGTCGGTTTTGAAGTTGCAATGTCAAGATCAAAAAAATTATGTTCAGTTGACAAAGCAAATGTATTGGAATCAACTGAATTATGGAGAAATGTTGTAACTGAAACTGCAAAAAAATACCCAGAAGTTCAACTCTCGCATATGTATGTTGATAATGCTGCAATGCAATTAGTAAGAAATCCTAAACAATTTGATGTTTTAGTAACTACAAATATGTTTGGTGATATTTTATCAGATTGTGCATCTATGCTTACTGGTTCTTTAGGAATGCTTCCATCTGCTTCTATTGGTATTAGTGGTGATGGAAAAAAAAATGCAATGTATGAACCCGTTCATGGATCGGCACCAGATATTGCTGGAAAGGGTGTTGCAAATCCATTAGCTATGATACTTAGTGTAGCTATGATGCTTAAATATTCTTTTCATGAGAAAAAAATATCCAGCATAATTAATAAATCAGTTAATTCTATTCTTGAAAAAGGATATAGAACTAAAGATATCTTAAGCAAAAAAAATAAGGAAGTTTCCACGTGTGAAATGGGTGACCTTGTCTTAAAGGAATTAGAAAGTGAAAAAATTTAATATAGCAGTAGTAGGGGCAACTGGAAATGTGGGAAGAGAAATCCTAAATATTTTAGATTCTAGAAAATTTCCAATAAACAATTTAGTTGCCCTAGCCTCGTCTAAATCGGAAGGCGTTAAAATTAGTTATGGTAATGATAAAGAGGTTGTAGTTAAAAATCTGGAAAATTTTGATTTTACAGGAATAGATATTGTTTTGTCATCCCCAGGAGCAAAGATATCAGAAAAGTTTTCGCCTTTGGCTATCAAAGCTGGTGCCATTATAATAGACAACACTTCTTTTTTCCGAATGCAAAAAAAAATTCCGTTGATAGTGCCGGAAGTAAATCCAGAGGATATTGCATCATTCAAAAAAGAAAAAATAATTGCCAACCCAAATTGTTCAACCATTCAAATGGTAATGGCTATTAAGCCAGTACATGAGTTGTTTGAAATAAAAAAAATTATTGTATCTACTTACCAATCTACTTCAGGTGCAGGAAAAAAAGCTATGGATGAGCTATTTCATCAAACTTTAAACGTTTATAAAAACAAACCATTAAAATCTAATGCTTTCCCAAAAAGAATAGCATTTAACCTAATCCCACACATTGACCAATTTTTGGCAGGAGGGTATACCAAAGAGGAAAAAAAAATGATTGAAGAAACAAAAAAAATATTAAAATCTGATTTTGATATTTTTGCAACATGCGTGAGAGTCCCGGTTTTCGTCGGTCATGCTGAGGCAATTTATTTGGAAACCAAAAAATCTATTGATTTAAAAAAATTAATTACAAAATTAAAAAAATCTCCTGGTCTAAGTTTAGTAGACGAACCAATTGACGGTGGATACGTAACGCCAGATGAATCAGCTGGAGAAGACGATGTTTTTATTAGTAGGTTGCGGTTAGGGTTAGAAAACAAAAATTCTATGGGAATGTGGGTTGTTGCAGATAATTTGAGAAAAGGTGCAGCATTAAATACTGTGCAAATAGCTGAATTATTAGTAAATAAACATTTTTAAAAATGAAAAATTTCAAGAGCAGATATTTTGAGGATTATAATATTGGAGATGAAATCCAGCACAGTGTTCCAAGAACAATAACAGATGGTGATGTTTCATTTTACCTCGCAACAACTGGAAGTAGATTTGCAATAAATTATTCACAAGAATTCTCTTTGAACCTAGGTTTTAAAAAAACACCGGTTGATGATGTGCTTTTGTTTCATATGGTCTTCGGAAGAACAGTTCCAGATCTTTCTCTTAATGCCATAGCTAATCTAGGGTATGCTGGTGTCATTTTTCACAGACCTGTTTTTGTTGGAGATACAGTTAGTGCAAGTTCCAAAATAATTGGTCTTAAAGAAAATTCTAATCAAAAAACAGGGACTGTGTATGTACAATCTACTGGGAAAAATCAAGACGGTAAAATAGTTTTGTCATATTACAGATGGTTAATGATGAGAAAAAAAAATAAAGGTATGATTTCATCATTTAAGAATTTTGTTCCTGAACTACCAAAGCGTGTTGATTCTAAAGATTTCATTATTCCAGAAAAACTAAATCTAGAAAAATGGTCAACAAAAATTACTGGCAGTCCCTTCTTTTTTAATGACTACAAACTTAATGAAGAAATTCACCATCTAGATGGACAAACAATTGAAGAAGCTGAACATCAATTGGCCACACGTCTTTATCAGAATAATGCAAGAGTACATTTTAATAATCACATTGAAAAAGAGGGAAGATTTGGAAAAAGAATAATCTACGGTGGATACATTATTTCTCTTGCCAGAGCGATAAGTTGTAATGGTCTGGCTAATACATTTAAAATTTCAGCAATACATTCAGGTAAACATTCAGCTCCAACTTTTGCTGGAGATACAATATATGCATGGTCAAAAGTTTTAGAAAAAAAAAAAATTAATGATAAAATAGGCACATTATTACTAAGAACAGTTGCTTCCAAAAATAATTCTGAAATTTCATTCCCAGAAAAAGATAATCTTGGGAACAACATAGTTCTTGATTTAGAATACTCAGTTTTAATCCCTATCTTTTAAATTATGAAAAAAGAAGATCTACCAATTTCACCTCATCTCCAAATCTACAAGCCACAAATTACTTCTGTCTTGTCCATTACCCATAGGATAACTGGTTTGTTTCTAAATTTTTCAATAATAATTTTCTTGCTCTGGGTTATGTCTTTATCTTTTGGTAGGTCTACTTATGAAACCTTCATTGAATACACAAAAATGATACCAGTGAAAATCATTTTTTTTTTTTCTCTACTTGGATTTTTTTATCATATGCTAAATGGTTTAAGGCATATTATATGGGATTTTGGTTACTTCATAGAGAACAAGTCATCAGCTATTTTGGGCTACATTGTTTTATTCTGCTCAATCTCAGCAAGTATAATTGTTTCAATTAAACTAGGAATCATAAAATGAAAACCAATTATTCAATAAACTGGTTGTTACAAAAAATTTTTGCATTAGTTTTTGTTGTTTTCTTTTTTTACACCATTCTTTCTCTTAGCAATGTTGATCTGCAAAGTTTTGAGTCAACGATTGTCTGGTTTAGCAATTATTTTAATTCATTTGTAATTTTAATTCTTTTTTTAACTATAATTTTACATTCAAATATTGGGCTCTCATCTATAATTGATGATTATATTCACAACAAAAATTTAAAAAAAAATATCTTGCTTTTTAAAAACTTTTTCTTTTTTTCCATTATCTTATTACTTACGTTAAGTCTATTTTCAATAATAAAATAAAGTGAATAAAAATATCATAAATTTAGAATTTGATGTTGTAGTTGTGGGTGCTGGAGGATCAGGGTTGAGAGCGGTAATGGGATGTGCATCATCCAATCTCAAAACAGCCTGTATTTCAAAAGTGTTTCCAACCAGAAGTCATACGGTTGCTGCTCAAGGAGGTATAAGTGCTGCATTGGGAAATATGGGAAATGATGATTGGAAATGGCATATGTATGACACAGTCAAAGGCTCAGACTGGCTAGGTGATCAAGATGCCATCGCATTTATGTGCAAGGAAGCTCCAGAAGCCGTAATTGAACTTGAACATTTTGGTGTTCCATTTTCCAGAACAGAAAAAGGAAAAATATACCAAAGACCTTTCGGTGGAATGACCACACATTTTGGAGAAGGCATTGCTCAAAGAACTTGTGCTGCAGCTGATCGTACTGGTCATGCAATGCTTCACACCCTATACCAACAATCAATTTCCCATAATGCAGAATTTTTTATTGAATATTTCGTAATTGACCTAGTAATGAACGAAAAAAATGAATGTTGTGGGGTACTCACAATTAATTTGCACGATGGTAAATTTTATTTGTTCTCATCCAAAATGGTTATTTTAGCAACAGGGGGATACGGAAGAGCCTATTTCTCCTGTACTTCTGCACATACCTGCACCGGTGATGGTGGTGGAATGGTTTTGCGAGCTGGTCTTCCTCTGCAAGATATGGAATTTACACAATTTCATCCTACGGGCATATATGGAGTGGGTGTTTTGATTACTGAAGGAGCAAGAGGAGAAGGTGGTTATTTAACTAACTCAAAAGGTGAAAGATTTATGGAACGTTATGCTCCAAATGCCAAAGATTTGGCAAGCAGAGATGTTGTATCTAGATCAATGACTAATGAAATAATTGAAGGAAGGGGATGCGGCAAAAAAAAAGACCATATCCACCTTAATCTGCATCATCTTGACCATAATGTACTAGAAGAAAAACTACCTGGAATAACCGAATCTGCAAAAATTTTTGCTGGTGTTGATGTTAGAAAAGATCCAATACCTGTTCAACCCACGGTTCACTATAATATGGGAGGAATTCCAACTAACATATATGGTGAAGTTCTAGATATAGATAAAGATGGCAAAGACAAAACTATTTGTGGTCTTATGTCAATTGGAGAAGCAGCTTGTGTATCAGTGCATGGAGCCAATAGATTAGGTTCTAATTCATTGCTTGATCTAGTGGTATTTGGAAAATCTGCAGCTAAAAGATGTGCAAAAATAATCAAACCAAACTCTACGAACAGAAAAATTAAAAAGCAATTTTATGAGAAAACGCTTGAAAGATTTGATAAATTAAAAAATTCAAAAGGCAGCATATCTGTCTCTGACATCAGATTGGAGATGCAACATACTATGCAAAATTTTTGTTCTGTTTATAGATCTGAAAAAAGAATGAAAAGTGGGAAAAAAATTCTTGCTTCTTTACTTAAAAAACTTGATAACATTAAAATTACTGACAAGACATTGGTATGGAATACTGAAATAATTGAAGCTCTTGAGCTACAGAATTTACTCCTTCAATCTTTGACCAGTATTGAATGTGCACTAACCCGAAAAGAAAGTAGAGGTGCACATTCCAGGATAGATTTTAAGAATAGAAATGATAAGACTTGGCTTAAACATTGCCTTGTATCACTTGATCTTGATGGAAATTCAAAAGTTGGATTTAGATCTGTAAATCTAAAAACCAATTCAAAAGAAATAAAAACCATTGAACCTAAAGCCAGAGTTTATTAGTTTATAAGTTATGGTTGAAATAACGCTACCCAAAAATTCAATAATAAAAAAAGGTAAAATTTTTGGTTCAAAGGGATTAAACAAACTACATCTTAAAGTTTATAGATGGAATAGGGAATCAAAAACAAACCCAAGGTTGGATGAATACTTTGTCAAAAAGGATAGATTTGGTCCAATGGTATTGGATGCATTAATGTATATAAAAAATGAAATTGACCCAACTTTAACATTTAGAAGATCATGTAGAGAGGGCATTTGTGGTTCTTGTTCAATGAATGTTAATGGCACTAACACTTTGGCATGCCTAAAACCTATAGATAAAGATAGAAAAATTAACATCTATCCACTACCTCATATGAAAGTGTTGAAAGATTTAGTTCCAGATTTAAGTAATTTTTATGAACAATACAAGTCAATAAAGCCATGGATTAAAAACAAAAAAAATGGAAAGGGTGAAAACATTCAGTCACCTAAAGATAGGAAAAAGCTTGATGGCTTGTATGAATGTGTAATGTGCGCATGTTGTTCTACCTCTTGCCCAAGTTATTGGTGGAATCCTGAAAAATTTTTGGGCCCAGCTATTTTATTGCAGGCATATAGATTTATAGTGGATAGTAGGGATAAGAACAAAAAGGAAAGGCTTGATTTTATTAAAGACAAATTTAAACTCTATAGATGCCACACAATTATGAATTGTACAAAGACGTGCCCTAAGCATCTTAATCCAGCAAAAGCTATATCTGAAATAAAAAAATTACAAGTTTCCTCGAAATCTTGAAAAATTTGAGCTCAAAATTAATCGCGTATCTTCAAGATCACAACAATATAAATCCTAACAATTGTCAAATAAATGCATCTAAAGAAATTGAATTTTTTTTTAACGACAATTTAAACATAAGTTTGGTAAATTTTTTTAAGAAAAAAATACCTGGCATATATATTTATGGATCGGTTGGTGTTGGAAAATCAATACTTCTAAAAGCTTTACATATGATCTTTCCAAAGTCTGAAATATTTCATTTTAGTGATTTAATTTTTCATTTACAAAATTGCAATTCATCAAAAAAAAACCCAACGG
Source organism: uncultured Alphaproteobacteria bacterium (assembly GCA_964484795.1). Classification (GTDB taxonomy): domain Bacteria; phylum Pseudomonadota; class Alphaproteobacteria; order Methylaequorales; family Methylaequoraceae; genus CAZAFN01. The sequence goes on from CAZAFN010000007.1 coordinate 48,513, forward strand.
AATTTTTAAAAAATAAAAAACTGATAATAATAGATGAATTCTACTTAAATAATCTGACCAACCTAGTGCTATTCAAGAATTTTTTTACAAAAATTCTGCAAGAAAAAAAAATTGTTGTAATGAGTGGAAATAAAGAATTAGGCAAAATTTATTTTGATCCAGTCAATTCAAAATTGTGTGGTGATATTAAAAATTTGCTATTGAAAAAATTTATGAAAATAAAAATGAAATCAAAGATCGACTATAGATCAAGTGATTCGTTTAATCTTAACTTTTTCTTCGTAAACCAAAAAAATTCTAGAAAATTTCAAGATTTACTTAGAAAAAAACTTTCAAGCACTTCTAAACCACAAAAAAGAAAGTTCAGAAGGTATGGAAATTCATTTACCTTAAAAAACATATATGGAAACCTGCTTGATCTAAAGTTTTCAGATTTTTTTGAAAAAAATTTAATTTTTCAAGACTATGAATTAATTGCTAAAAAATTTAAAATAATCATTATTAGAAATGTCCCTAAAATGACCGAGGATTCCAAGAATCTTGTGGCACGCTTTATTTTTTTCATAGATGCGATTTATGAGAATAAAAATATACTTTCAATATCAACCGATGTAGAATTGGAAAAAATATATTTGGGAAGGACGAACTCTTTTGAATTTAAAAGAACTGTTTCAAGGCTAAAAGAAATGGGGTCAAATGCGTATGTTAAAGATAATTTAAATTTTTTACAAAAAAATTAAATGAAAAATCTAAAGAAGCATTATAAAAATATAGAAGATGAGATTATTTCTTTAAAAGAAAAGAATAATGCCCTGATTCTATCACACTTCTACCAAGATGAAGACATTCAAGATATTGCTGATTTTATTGGAGATTCTTTAGATCTTTCAAGAAAAGCTCAAAGAACCAAAGCTGACGTTATAGTTTTTTGTGGGGTTCGGTTTATGGCTGAGGTAGCAAAAATTCTAAGTCCTAATAAAACAGTTATTTTACCTGATATAAATGCTGGATGTTCCCTTGAAGAATCTTGTCCAGCTGATGATTTTAAAAAATTCAAAGAAAATCACCCAGAACATCTAGTGTTATCCTACATCAATTGTTCTGCTAAAATTAAAGCCCTTTCAGATATCATTGTAACCTCTTCCAATGCCAAAAAAATAATAGATAGCTTACCCAAAAACCAGAAGATTATTTTTGCACCAGATAAACATCTTGGAAACTATCTAAACAAAAAAACAGGTAGAAATATGATTTTGTGGAATGGAACTTGTGTAGTCCATGAAACATTTTCTGAAAGAGAATTAATAAAATTAAAGATTAGAAATGATGATGCCAAAATCATTGCCCATCCAGAATGTCCTGAAAACATTCTAAATCATTCGGATTTTATTGGTTCCACCTCATCCTTACTAAAATTTGTGTCCAATAATTTGGCAAAAAAATTTATTGTTGCAACCGAACCTCACATTATTCATCAAATGAAAAAAAATGAACCAAAAAAGGAATTTCTAATTGCTCCTGGTAATGATGGGAATTGTTCATGTTCATATTGCCCTTATATGGAACTCAACACATTGGAAAAATTAAGAGACTGTCTAGCTAATTTATCACCACAAATTATTATAGACAGGGAATTAATCTTGAAGGCAAAAAAACCATTAAATATGATGTTAAAACTAAGCTAAACTCAAAAGTTGTGAATTTAAATCAACTTTCAATCATAGCAATATCAAAACTACAATCTGAAATTATTGATGATTTAAAAGGGAAAAATATCAATAACGATATTACTTCAAATACTCTTATAGATAATCAAAAAACAATTAAAGTTGCAATTTCTAATAGAGAATCATTAACTCTATGTGGTGAGTTTTTTTTAAAAAAATTTATTAAAAAAAAATTCCCATCACTTATTTATAAAAGCTACTTTAAAGATGGTGATTATCTTCACAAACAATCTAAAATTGCTGAGATTAGCGGAAATTGTAAAATTATTTTTGCCATAGAAAGGACATTGTTAAATTTTATTCAACATTTATCTAGCATATCAACCTACACGAAGGAATTGGTCATTTTGCTCCAAAAAACCAACACTAAACTTCTCGACACAAGAAAAACCATTACAGGTCTAAGAAAGTTGCAAAAATATGCCACTACAATAGGAGGAGCTAAAAATCACAGAATGGGACTTTATGATGGAATATTGGTAAAGGATAATCATATTCAGATATTTGGAGATATTAATAAAACACTAAAAAAATTAAGTGAAAAAAAAATCAAAAATTTTAAAATTGAGTGTGAAACTATTTCACAAGTGAAAAAATCCATTGAAGCTGGAGCAGAATACATTTTATTAGATAATATGAAGCCTAATGAAATAAAAAAATCTGTAAAATTAAAAAACACTCTAAAATCAGCGGTTAAATTTGAAATAACTGGTGGAATAAAGTTAAAGAATTTAAAAAAATTTGCATACCTTGGTGCGGATTTTATTTCTACAGGTGAAATCACTAATTGTCCTAAATCTGTAGATATTGGAATGGACATAATATAAAATATTCTTTTTAACAACTTAAAGGAGTGAGCTTGAAAAAAATCAGTCTAATTGGCGCTGGAAATATAGGGACCATTCTAGCATATAGCATTTCTAGAAAAATGCTTGGCAATTTAACTGTGATTGATGTGGTTGATGGTTTAGCTGAAGGGAAATGTCTGGATCTAGCTCAAAGTTTTTCATTAGATAATGTTAACATTAAAATAAAGGGGTCTAGTGACATATCAAAAATTAAAAATAGCGATGCTATTATAATAACAGCAGGAATAGCTAGAAAGCCAGGAATGAGTCGCGATGATCTCATAGAAACAAATTTTTCAATAATATCTAATATTGGCAAAGCCATAAAAAAATACTCCCCAAATTCTTTTGTAATCTGCGTTACAAATCCTCTTGACGCAATGGTTTGGTCACTAAAAAAGGTCGCAAATATAAAAAATCATATGATAGTTGGCATGGCTGGCATTCTTGACTCTGCAAGATTTAAACTTTTTCTTTCACAAGAGATTGGTGTATCAATGGAAAATATTCAAACTATGGTTTTGGGTGGGCATGGTGATACTATGGTTCCATTATTGGGTTACACTTCTATATCTGGAATACCTTTAACCAGTTTTATTAAAAAAAAAATGTTAAGCAAACGTAAAATTGAATCATTAATTCAAAGAACTAGAAATGGTGGTGGAGAAATAGTATCTCTAATGAAAAACAGTTCAGCCTTTTATTCTCCTGCTTGTAGCGCAGTCGAGATGCTTGAATCTTATTTTTTGGATCAAAAAAAATTATTACCATGCTCCGCTTATGTGAATGGAAAATATGGTGCAAATGATATTTTTATAGGTGTGCCTGTAATAATAGGAAAAAACGGAGTTGAAAAAATTTTAGAATTAAATCTAACTAGTTCTGAAAAAAAAGAATTAACAAAATCAATTAAAGCTGTTGAAGAGTTAACTAGCAAATGTAAAAAACTTCTGGTCTAATTAATTAAAGTCATGTATATTCCGAACTTTTACGATTAAAAAAGATTTTACTAGGATTTTATTATGGACATTCACGAGTATCAGGCAAAGCAGCTTTTGGCTAAATTTGGTGTTGACGTTCCTCCTGGAGAAGTTGTTTATCAATCGCACGAAGCCGAACATATTGTATCGTGGTTAAATGAAGAAAAAGTTGTCGTTAAAGCTCAGGTTCATGCAGGAGGAAGAGGGAAAGCAGGTGGAGTGAAGGTTTGCGATGGTAATGATGAGGTAGTGCAAACTGTAGATAAAATGATTGGAATGAACTTAATTACTCCTCAAACAAGTGAAAATGGTAAAATTGTAAGACGAGTGTATTTAGAAAAAGCTTACGATGTTGAAAAAGAATTTTATCTTTGCATTACAATTGATAGGGAAACTGGCGGTAATACAATAATTACATCAAAAAAAGGTGGCGTTGACATAGAAGAGGTTTCCGAAAAAAACCCAGAAGAAATTCATAAAATTAGAATAGCTCCAGGTGCAGATCTTTTAACTCATCATGCAAGAACAATAGTTTATAATCTAGGACTGAGTGGTCCATTGGCTAAAAAAGCCCAAAAAAATATTTTAGCCATATATAAGGCTTTCACCTCCCTTGATGCCTCCTTAATTGAAATCAATCCTTTTGCCGTCGTTAAAAGTGGAAATGTCATAGCTTTAGACTGCAAAGCATCATTTGATGACAATGCATTATATCGTCAAAGACAAGTTGCTGAAATGAAGGATGAGAATGAATACGATCCATTAGAACTCGAAGCTGCAAGACACGATCTCAATTATGTTAAACTAGATGGTAATATTGGATTAATGGTCAATGGTGCAGGACTTTCTATGGCTACAATGGACATAATCAAACACTATGGGGGTGAAGCAGCAAATTTTATGGATGTTGCTGGTGCTGCAACTCCAGAAAGAGTTGCAGCAGCATTCAAACTCATCTATAGAGATTCCGATGTTAAAGGAATAATGATTAATATCTTTGGGGGTATGATGCGATGCAATGACATTGCTGAAGGTCTTGTAAATGCTTCAAAAGAAGTTGGGTTAGACAAACCTCTAGTGGTTAGGCTTGAAGGAACAAATGTAGATCTTGGAATGAAAATACTTAAAAACTCTGGTTTTCCAATTAAACCTGTTGATACTATGGAGCAAGCAGCTAAAGATGTAGTTGAGATGGTCAAAGAGAAAAATTGATGTCCGTATTAATTACTAAAAAATCTAAAATTATTTGCCAGGGTTTCACTGGTGCTCAGGGTACTTTTCATTCAGAAAGAGCTCTTGAATATAACACTAATCTAGTCGGAGGTGTTACGCCCGAAAAGGGAGGGACCAAACATTTAGGTATTCCTGTTTTTAATACAGTTGCCGAAGCAAAAAAGTCAACAGGGTGTAATGCTAGTGGGGTGTTTGTTCCACCTCCATTTGCAGCAGACGCAATATTAGAATCTGTAGAGGCTGAATTAGATTTGATAGTTTGTATTACAGATGGAATCCCAACGAGTGATATGCAAAGAGTAAAGCGTGAAATGAAAGGCTCAAATACAAGGTTAATTGGACCAAACTGTCCTGGTGTTCTAACCCCAGGAGTAGGAAAAATTGGAATAATTCCAGGACATATTTGCAAACCTGGAAGAATAGGGGTTATTTCTAGATCAGGAACACTATCCTATGAATCCGCAGTACAAACATCAGCACTTGGACAATCAACAATCATTGGAATTGGAGGAGATCCTGTTAATGGGACAAACTTCGTAGATGCACTAGAATTATTTCTAGATGATCAAGAAACAGATGGAATCGTATTAATTGGAGAAATTGGTGGAACTGCTGAAATTGATGGTGCAGATTTTATTAAAAGCTGGAAGGGGAATGCCAAAAAACCAGTTGCAGCATTTGTAGCTGGAGCTGCAGCACCAAAAGGAAGAAAACTTGGTCATGCCGGAGCTATTGTCAATAGTGGTGCTGAAACTGCTGATGCAAAAAAAGATGCACTTCGTTCTGCTGGTGTTTCCGTAGCTGATACAATAACAACAATTGGAGAGGCAATGAGAAAAGCAATGGGAGTATAATTTGAGTGAAAATTCTATAATTTCGTATTTAGGAGAAAACAAACCCAATATTATTTCTGAAATAACTACCTATCTTACTGAAATGGGAGGTCAATTTTCTGGTGTTACTTTTGCTACTTTAGGAAGAGTTTGTGAACTAACAATGGTTTATCATACATCAAATAAAATAAATCTAGATGACCTTAAAAAAGGACTTACAGATCTAAAATCTATAAAAGAAGGGGATATTCAGGTTAAACCACTTCCTGCGAATACAGATACTGGTCCAACCTCTAAAATAACTCATAGAATTGTTTTATCAGGTGAAGATCAAAAAGGACTCTTGAATAAAATAGTTAATACACTTGATCAAAATAATGCAATCATTGTTAGAATGAATACTGAAAAAATTACTTTCCCAAACAACACACAATATATTGCTAGATTTGCAATAGCCATTAGAGAAGAAAATGCGCCACAGTGCCTTTCACAGATTGTAAAGGTTGCTGGTGAAATGAAACTGACCTTCAGGTATGAAACTTCTTAACCTATTCTGCTCTAGGATGATGTTTTTCAATTATGGTTCTTAATCTTCCTGAACTAACAGCTGTATATTTTTGTGTTGACGACAAGGATGAATGTCCTAGAAGTTCTTGAATATATCGCAGATCAACCATATTTTCTAGCAGTTCAGTTGCGAAAGTATGTCTGAGAGAATGAGGAGTGGCATTATCTGGTAACATTAATTTTGTTCTTAAATTTCTTATTAATTTTTGGATTATGGATGCCTTTAGTTGTTTTCCTCTTTTTCCCAAGAAAATATAATCTTCATTATCTATATTAAATGGACACTCGGAAATCATTTTCTTAAGAAATTCTAAAACAGAATTTAGTATGGGTAGGATCCTGACTTTTTTCCCTTTTCCAGATATTCTTAATTCCACTCCACTCAAATCTGATAGCCTAAGCGCTAAAACCTCACTTATCCGCAAGCCATATCCCCACATTAGTAGAATGATAGAAAGGTTTCTCATTGAAATCCATTTGTTTTTTTCATCAAAAGTGTTTTTTATTAAATTTCTTACTTGCCTAACCGAAAGAGGTCTTGGCAATGAATTTTGGAATTTTGGTCCTTTGATCCTCAAAAAACTTGATGAAATAATTTTTTTTTTTTTTAACAAGAATATTATGAAACTTTTTACAGATGATAAAGATCTTGCATTACTTCTATGACTTGAACCATTATTTAACTTCTCGTAAAACCAACTAGTCAAATCATCTTCACTTAGTTTTCTTATGTCATCTAAATTTATTTTCTTATTCTTATATGTATTTAAAAACCTTAAAAAGCTTTGTAGATCTATTTTATAAGCATCAACTGTGTTTTTGCTCAGTCTCTTTTCAGATTCTAGCCATTGGACCCATTCGATGTTTACAAGATTTTCAAGCGTCATTTATCATTTGTCTTATAAATTGACTTAAAATCTACTAACTGCTGTAATTTTAATTCAAAAGTTTTTGAAAAAAATAAGATCAAATCATATGCTCTATTACTTAAAAAATGCTTGTCTTTACTCCCAAAAACAAGAAGAGAAGGTGATTTAAAAATATTCACATCTAATGAAAAAATAGCATTAGAATAAATCTTCTGGTTTACTCCTCTAAAGATTCCAACATTTTCATCTACAGCATCCATAATGAGGTAATTATGAGAGTTATAAAGTACATTGATCTTTTCTGGTTCCAAAAAAATAGATTTATTCTTTTTAGAAAAATCTACATTACTAGTAACTAGACTTATAATCTCTAAATCAAAATGTTTTGATAATCTTTCATTCAAGAATAAGATAAGACTTTTTAGTGTTTCTTTTTTTAAAAGTTGCAAAATAGCACTATGTACTTTTTTCTGAGTAAAAAAATTATGCTTAGCGTTGTCAATAAGACTTTTTTGCTTATTCTTTAGATTTTCTATCAACCAGTCTTTAAATGAAATTATCTTTTCATCATTTTTCTTATCGTCTCTACTTGAAAGTGGAAAATTTATTTTCTCTAGAATGCTAGGTTTTTGCAAAAAAAAGTCTGGGTTTTCAATTAAAAAAGCTTCAACTTGTTTGAAATCTATTTTCTTTCTTATCATATAGAATAATCATATTTTATTGTTTAAATTTCACAATGTCTTATAAAAATAATTCGTTATAATTCGATTAATGATAGTTGAAATTATTCTCCCGATACCCGTAAAAAAGACGTTTTATTATAAAATTTCTGACAATTACCAATTTATTCCCAAAGTTGGTAATTTGGTCGAGGTTGACTTTAGGAATAAAGTACTTGTTGGAATAATAATTAAAAAGTTTAAGAAAATTCACTTTACTAAACCACTTAAAAAAATTCGAAAACTCTACCACAATATTTATCTTAATAGAGAAGTAATTAGAAGTATCAATTTCATATCAAGTTATACATGCACGCCTATATCATTGATTTTAAAGTTATTTTTGTCTGGTTTCACTGGAGATGAAATTGTAGAAAATGCTAAATTAAAACCAAAAATTACAGAATTTACTGGCTTAACATCTGATCAAAACAAAGCAATTAATGATCTCAATAAAATTCAAAATAGTAGCTTTAACGTAATTATACTTAACGGAATAACTGGCTCAGGAAAAACCAGAGTTTATATGCATAAAGTATTGGATACTATTAAAAAAGGTTACCAATGCCTTATTTTAGTTCCTGAAATAATTTTAACATCCCAATGGGTGGAAGAAATTTCAAATGACTTCGGTTTGTCACCTCATATTTATCATTCTTCAGTTTCAAAAAAAAAAAAAAATTCGATATGGCAATTAGTTAATTTAGGTAAGATCAATATAGTACTAGGAACAAGGTCATCTTTATTTCTTCCATTTAGTAAACTTGGAATAATAATAGTTGATGAGGAACATGACTCTTCATATAAACAGCAAGATCAAATTATAATAAATGCTCGTGATTTTGCCATTGTCAGAGCTAAACACTCCAGATGTATTGCCATTCTATGTTCTGCAACACCTTCCGTTGAATCATTTTACAATTATAAGCAAGGGAAGTATAAGCGAATAACTTTAACCCAAAGAATTAATGAAAATCCATTACCTAAAATCTCGTCTGTTGATATGGCCAGAGAAAAAAAAATTGATTTTATTTCAAATGATTTAAAGAATGAAATTCATACAAACCTAAAAAACGGTCATCAGACATTATTATTTATTAATAAACGTGGCTATGCACCTTTTGTAATTTGTAGTAAATGTAGTTTTACCAAAATTTGTAAAAATTGTAATCTACCACTTGTCTTGCATAATTACCCTGATTCCCAAAACGCACAACTTCTATGTCATCATTGTAATTTCACTGAAAAATTTTCTACTTTGTGTCAGAATTGTCTTAATGAAAATAATTTTATTTTCTCAGGTTTGGGTATTGAGCGAGTTTTTGAACAAATCAACAAACTTTTCCCTAATGCTAAAACCTGCTATTTGTCAAGTGATTCAACTAAAAACACCACCCAACTTAATTCTATCCTCAAAGAAATTGTAGATAATAAAATTAACATAATTATTGGCACTCAACTCATATCAAAGGGGCATAATTTTCCTTTCTTAAAAACAGTTGGAATTCTTAATATCGACAATTTAATCAATGGTTTTGATTTTCGATCATTTGAAAAAACCTACCAGCAAATCATACAAGTGTCAGGTAGAGCTGGTAGAAAAAATATTAAAGGAAATGTGTATGTACATACTTACCAGCCTAAGCATCCGGTAATTAATGTTTGCAAGAACTATCACCAAGATGAATTTTATAATTTAGAACTTGAATTAAGAAAAAAAAATCAACAACCTCCATTTACTAATTTCATTTCATTGATTATAGCATCCAAAAATGATAATAATGCCAAAACATTCATTAAGAAAATTGTCTCTAATCTTCGTTCAAGGTTTAAAAAAATAATAATTTATGGTCCTGCTCCAGCAATAATCTTTAAAAAAAACAATAGATATAGATATAGAGTTCTCCTTAAGGTTAAAAAAAACTTAATATTACAAAACAAGCTAAAATCTTTTTTAACTAGAATTGTTCCATCTCCTAACATCAAAATTTTTATTGATGTTGACCCTATTAGTTTCTTATAACAATTTTAATTTTCAATTATTGAATCCATCTTTTTCTTGTGCTAAAAACTGATTTTAAAATTTAGGTTTTTTTTTGAGTAATAAATCAATTGATGTAAATGAAATTTCAACAAGATATGCCAAGGCATTGACTTTGGTTTCAGGTAATGATGGTGAAACTCTAGAAATTAGAAAAAACTTTGCTGAGTTTATTTCACTATTAAAGAAAACTGATAAATTGCAGAATCTAATTGCTAATCCTTTAATTAAAATCAAAAAAAAATCATTAATTTTAGAGAAAATTAGTGTAAAATTAAAATTTTCTAAAAAATTCAGAGGATTCTTATTAATAATGACTAAGCATGGAAAACTTCCATATGTTGAAAAAATCTATAATCAATTTCTGGCCATATTGAACAGCAGAGAAGGGGTTACAGATGTAATCATAACAACATCAGTACCTATAGAAAGCCAGTTGGAAAATTCACTTAAAAAAAAGCTTTCAGAGAAACTAAAATTAAAAGTTAATCTAAACAAAATTATTAACCCTGAAATTATTGGCGGTATAATAATTCAGATTAGATCAATTATGATTGATCATTCAGTCAAATCTAAATTATTAGATTACAAACTTGATGAAAGGTAAATTTAAATGGGAATAGATGCTTCAGAAATTTCACAAATATTAAAAACAGAAATCAATGAACTTGATGATGAAGCTAAAATATCAGAAGTTGGCACTGTATTAACAGTTGGGGATGGAATAGCACGTGTCTATGGACTCGATAACGTCCAAGCTGGAGAAATGGTTGAATTTCCAGGAAAAATCAAAGGAATGGCACTAAATCTTGAAGATGATAACGTTGGTGTTGTTATTTTTGGCAGTGACAAATCAATTAAAGAAGGAGACATAGTTAAACGTACTAAGTCAATTGTTGAAGTTCCAACAGGAAAATCTTTATTAGGAAGGGTTGTTGATGGTCTAGGCAATCCAATTGACGGGAAAGGCCCACTGGAAAATGTTGATATGAGAAGAGTTGAATTAAAGGCACCAGGAATAATTCCAAGAAAGTCTGTGCATGAACCGATGCAAACAGGAATTAAGGCAATTGATAGTTTAATCCCAATTGGAAGAGGTCAGAGGGAGTTGATCATTGGTGATAGACAAACTGGAAAAACTGCAGTTATAGTTGACACAATCCTTAATCAAAAAACAATCAATGAATCAGATGATGAATCTAAGAAACTATACTGCATATATGTTTCAATTGGTCAGAAACGTTCAACAGTTGCCCAAATTGTTAAAACTCTTGAGGATTATGATGCTCTTAAATACTCAATCATTGTTGCCGCAACTGCATCAGACCCAGCACCTCTTCAATTTCTAGCACCATACACCGGTTGTGCGATGGGTGAATATTTTAGAGATAATGGAATGCATGCTTTAATTATCTATGATGATTTATCTAAGCAAGCCGTTGCTTACAGACAAATGTCACTTCTACTCAGAAGACCTCCGGGAAGAGAAGCCTTCCCTGGAGATGTTTTCTATATTCATTCCAGATTACTTGAAAGATCAGCTAAAATGAACGACAAACTTGGTGCAGGATCCTTAACTGCATTACCGGTCATTGAAACTCAGGCTGGAGATGTGTCTGCATACATTCCAACAAATGTAATTTCTATAACTGATGGCCAGATTTTTCTGGAAACCGAACTATTTTACAAGGGAATTCGTCCTGCGGTAAATGTTGGACTGTCAGTGAGTAGAGTTGGGTCAGCTGCCCAGGTAAAAGCAATGAAACAAGTTTCTGGCTCAATAAAATTGG
>CAZAFN010000008.1:0-51939 GCA_964484795.1 uncultured Alphaproteobacteria bacterium
TAGGAGGATCTCTTCTTTCAATAGGTTCAGCAGCAGGAGTTGCATTGATGGGTCAAGCTAGGGGAGTATATACTTTTTTTGCTCACCTCAAATGGGCATGGGCAATACTTTTAGGTTACGCAGCTAGTATCGCCGTGCATCTATTGATGAATCAACATCTATTTGATGATATCCCGTTGGCAAGATAAAGCTTAATACGATTGCAGTGTATATTTAGTTAAAACCTAAAATGCAATCCACCAAAAATTGTAAAGGGCTGGCCAGGGGTTACAAAAGTTCCACTTCCTCCAGTTCCATCAACCTCATTCTCAGCTAAAATTCCACCAGTTTCATAATTTTCATCAAATATGTTTAAAGCTTGGAGGAAAATACTCGCTTGTGAATCATCTTCATTAGACGATAATGTATATTCTGTAGTCAAATTAAATAGAAAGTAACCAGGAACCATCTTATTAGCAGAGTTGTTTTCATCACCTCTATAATATTGCGACGAATTAGCTTCTACATCAAAGTCTATGTTCCAACCATCAAGTGGCTTATAAGCAACTCCAAACCTTCCTATATGAGGAGAGATTCCAGGTATTTCATCATTTGGTCTGACCTCTATCTGATATTTTTCATAGGCTGCAGCTGAAGCAACAGAATCATCATCATCATTTGGGTTAGATGGATGGCCTACACTTGAAATGCTTTGGCTAGTTTGAAACGTTGCCCTTACATAAGCGTACTTTGCAAACCAACTCCATTTCTTACCAAGTGAACCATTAAGCGCAAACTCCGTTCCAAGTCTCTGCGTGTTACCTACGTTACGAAAATATCCAGTACCAACCCTGTTACCACCAATGAATATGATGTCATTATAATTTCTTCCTGCAAAGGCATTTAATGTCCAATTTATATTCTGAGCTGTACCGTATAAATCAAAGCTTTCTCTTCCTCTTGCACCTATCTCAAAATTCCTATTTACAACCTGATCAAGTGGAGGGTCAGCTTGAAAGGAGTTTGGAAGTCTACATGGAGCATCTGGATCGGCACATGCTAATTCTGCAACTGAAGGAGTACGGCTTGATTCCTTATACGATGCAAAAAACGTGGTATCTCCATACCGCTTTGTAATTCCTATCCCTGGATTAATTCTCCAGAAGAAATGATGACCTTCAAGTGCAGTACTATATTGATCTTCAATTTTGAGAGAAGCCCAATTCCATCGAGCAGAAAGATTGACTGAAGTTGTATCATTAAGATCAAGTGTATTTGATCCATACAATCCAACATTATGGGTAGTGGCTTCTATGTTGGTAATGAATTGTTCCTCACCTTCTTCATCTGTACTTAAGAGAACTCCAGTTCCTTGAACACCTCTATCAGATGTTAGTTCAGCCAGTTCGGTAGAAGAACCAAAACTGTTGTGTGAAAAATCATAATTTAATCCGGAAAAAAATGTATTATTCTTTTCACGAAAGATTCCGTCATAAGTAGATTGAATGTTAAATCCAAAAGCATTAGTTTTAGTATTAGACCTATTGATTGCACCAATATCATCTACCTCATTATCTTCATCATCATCTTTTTCAAGTCCGAGGGCAGCATAATTGATTGAATTGCCAGAAGCGTCTAAAATTTGCACTCCGTCCGTATTAGTTTCAAACTCTCCACACAAAATATTATCTACCGTCCCAGTTCCATCAAAGCGATCTCCGCAATCCTTACCTTCAAATTCATCACCGTTATAATTTCTTCTTTCCATATGTCTGTAATAGATATTTCCTTGAAAAGATAATTCATTACTTGCAAAGTGATTTCCTCCTAAATTCACATAATAATTTTTATTATGCGTATTGTCAGGATGTGTGTAGACTGCATCTCTTCCTTCCATATCCATCAAGGTTAAAGGAACAGCCCCATTTCCATTAAGGTCGGTGTAGGCTTGTCCAACATTAACGAAAAGCTCCGTATCTTCGTTCCTATATCGCAGATCACTATAAAAAGTTTCAAGATATGATTCTGAATGATCTCTATAACCACGGTCATAGTTAAAATTACCACCTAAATAAACAGCATAATTTCCAAAATCTTTTCCAAACTCAAGTATTTCGTTTGTTCTGTGATGGGTGCCTCCAGAGATCTGCGTATGAGTTTCATTAAAGTCAAAACCATTCTTTAGCTGCATCGAAATAGCTCCGCCAATTGCATTTTGACCAAATACCGGGTCTCCACCAGGAAAAACCTGCATATTCTGAATTGCAAAATCTGGGACAAGATCCCACTGAACTATTTCTCCAAACGATTCATTTACCCTCATTCCATTTTGATAAATTGCCAAAGCTTGAGCAGTACCTAACAATGGCCCAGCTACATAGCCTCTAAAATTAATGTCATTTTGCATTGGAGAACTATTCAAATTCGAGATTGATATCCCTGCCGTTTTTTTATTTAAAGTATCAGTTACAGATAGATTCTTTTTGTCTGACAAATCCTCTTCGGTAATCGTCTGAATGTTTGATGGAACTCTATCCAAACTAATTCCACCACCTTGAACTGGAGTCACTGAAATGATATTAACATCTGGTGAGACATAAATCTCCTCCTGAGCAAATGTATGATTTTCAAAAAAAACAACAATAAAAAAAAGAATTGGCAAAAACATAATCATTAACCTCCAATTGCAAAATAGACAAGATTCTACAAAACACTACTTCCCATGTCAATTAAATCTGACTAGAATAGTCATGTATAAATATTTTCATTATGTTTGAAATCCTAAAAAAAGCAAAAGAAGATAGTTTAGCTATCAATGAATTATCTCTTGATCAAAAAAACCTTTTGATTTCATCTATTTTGGTTGAGTGTGCAAAAGGTGATGGAGAATTCACTGAAATTGAAGTTAGCCAGATAAAGAAAATACTTCGCACAAAACTTAATCTTAATGAAGATAATATTAATGAAGTTCTGAATCAAGCAATTGAAAATTCTAAGGAACGAGTAGAAATGTATTCTCTTACTAAAAAAATTAGGGATCAATTTGAAAAAGAACAAATCTTAACTATCTTTGAATATATGTGGGAAGTAATTTTGTCAGATGGAATAATAGATGATTTCGAAGCCGCATTAATGTCTAAAGCTACTGGTCTTTTTCATCTCACAGGAAGGGAATCGGCGGAAGCAAAAAAAACAGCACAGAATTCAATTAAAAAACAAGATTAAATTATTAATGCTCAATCAGCATAGCTTCCTGAACATCTAGTTGAGCATCAAAATCTTTCCCAAAAGCTACGAAGCCTATGCTTTTAATATCGGAAGAATGAAATTCAGATGGTTGATAAAAATTTGATTTCTTAAAATTTTTGAACATAATTTTAACTTCATTCCAATTTTCTGAGGCTACAAATTCACCAGAATAATATTGCCATGGTAGCAATGTGTATTGGGTCCTAATGTGAATGTAATATTTGCTTGGAATACCTCTGATTTTCAACTTGAGACCCTTAAAATTTCGCTCAGCAAAATTAAATTTTGACCTAAATTGAATAAACCCTCCATTATTCTGCGTACTTACACTACCTTGCAAACGTAGAAATTTTTTACTATCTTCTTCAAGCAACTTTAACGATCCTGTTGAAACACCACCCATAACTTGATCTGAAATAAACTCCCATTTCTCATTAAAAGAATTAATTTCATCTCTTTTATCTAGTAAATTCATTGCTCTAACTTCATAAAAGAAAAAGGAAACAACTAACACCAAAAAGAGTTTCTTCGCATAAACCATTTGGATAAGATTCTAAGATGAATTCATTTTAATACAAGAAATGCAAAAAAAATTATTAAGTAGGGTAAGGCTACAATAACTTTAAATCTGATACAAAAGTTTTTCCATCCTTTGTTTCTGTAGAAAAACTGACTTTTTGTCCTTCTTCTAATTTCTTAATACCCGATTTTTGAAGAGCGGTTATGTGAACAAAAATATCTTTTTCCCCAGACTCTGGCGCAACAAAACCATATCCTTTTTTGAAATTAAACCACTTTACTATTCCTTCAGTCACCCATAATCTCCATATCACGTTTTATAACAGACCAATCTTTATTTACCAAACACTTCTTTCGTCGTCAATTAATCAACAACTATCAGTTGTTGGAAAAACACCAGTCCTATTAAAGAGTTAAGTAGAAAACTCTTTTTTATTTATTATACTATGAAATTGTATAAACAGTAAAAAATTTAAAATTACCTACCAATATGAATAAAAGCTTAATTACCAATTTGTCAGCATTATCAATAACAATTGCTGGAATCTTTATGCCGATTTACTCAGTAGAAATTTTTATGGCTGGTCTATTTTCTTTATCTGGGGGAATAACTAATTGGCTAGCAATTCATATGTTATTTGAAAAAGTTCCCTTCCTCTATGGTTCTGGAGTAATACCAGAAAGATTTAAAGATTTTAAAATAGGAATTAAAAAACTTATAATGAATGAATTTTTCTCCAAAGAATCTCTAGAAAGTTTTATAAAAGAGTATAATGGTTTTGATCAAGATAAAATTTCAGAAAAACTAGACTATGAAAAGATTTTTAACAAATTAGTTGAAGCTATTGAAGAGTCTTCTCTAGGATCCGTACTCAAAATGGTTGGTGGAAAAGAATCTTTATCTCCACTTAGAGTTCCCGTAGAAAAAAAAATAAAAGAAGTATTGAATGATTTACCATCAAATAATATTTTTTCAGGCAAGACCCTAAGCACAAAAATCATAGAAGATGTTGAAACTATTATAGATAAAAGACTAGAAGAACTTACCCCTGAACATATCAAATCAATAATTAAAGAAATAATTCACAAACATCTAGGCTGGCTTGTAGTTTGGGGAGGAATATTTGGATTTGTGATAGGAATTATAATTGGTTTTTTAGGCATTTAATTTGAAGAAAATTAAACAAGAAAATAAAAAAGAAATTTTTAATTTTAAAAATTCTTATTCCAAACTACCAAAGGGTTTCTATGAGGAAATTAACCCTGAACCAGTAAAATGTCCTGATTTAATTGAATTTAATCAAGATTTGGGAAATTTTCTTAACATTGACACAAAAGCACTAACTGGTAAAAAGGGAAGGTTCTTACTATCAGGCAATATTCTTCCTGAAGGTGCAAAACCGATTGCAATGGCTTATGCTGGACATCAATTTGGAAATTTTGTATCACAACTTGGTGATGGAAGAGCTATTTTACTTGGAGAGGTTATTGCTAAGAATGGTAAAAGATACGATATTCAACTAAAGGGTTCGGGAAAAACTTCATTTTCTCGTCAAGGTGATGGACGCGCACCATTAGGACCCGTAATCAGAGAATATTTACTTAGCGAAGCAATCCACAATTTGAATATTCCAAGTACTAGATCACTTGCCATAGTTACTTCAGGAGAATTTGTTCAAAGAGATTCTCTTTTACCAGGAGCTATATTAACAAGAGTTGCCTCTAGTCACATTCGAATTGGAACATTTGAATTTTTTTTCTACAGAAATGATATCAAATCACTCAAGAGATTAGCTGATTATACAATCCAAAGACATTTCCCCTTGCTTAATACCACAAAAAGAATTTATTCATCTTTCCTTCTTTCAGTTCTTAAATTACAAGCAAAACTAGTTTCAGATTGGATGAGCGTTGGTTTTATTCATGGGGTAATGAATACGGATAATGTTTCAATAAGTGGTGAGACTATAGATTATGGGCCATGTGCATTTATGGATCATTACAATCCAAATTCTGTATTTAGTTTTATTGATACTCACGGAAGATATTCTTATGGAAATCAGGGACAAATAACATTGTGGAATCTGTCAAGATTGGCAGAGTGTTTGCTTCCACTTATTGATGAAGATATTAACAAAGCAAAAAAAATAGCCGTTGCACATTTGGAAAAATTTCCAATGATCTTCCAGGAATTGTGGCTAAAGGGAATGAAAAAAAAATTGGGTTTTACAAAATCATTTTCGGAGGACCCAAATCTTTTAACATCATTTTTAGAATTGTTGAAATTACAAAAAGTTGACTTCACCTTGGCATTTAGAAAGTTATCAGCAAACATCAACCGTGAAGAGTTTGACGATGAATTTCTCCATCTTTTTAAAAATCAAAACTCAGCATTAAGTTGGCTTAAAGATTGGAAGAAAAGAATCTTAAAAGAAAAAATAAATTATTTACAAATATCAAAGAGAATGAAAAAAATTAACCCAAAATATATTGCAAGAAATCATTTGGTTGAAAAAGCTATTGATGAGGCTATTAACAAAAATGACTACTCATTTACTCGTCAACTATTAAAATTATTAAGAAAACCATTCGTAGGAAGAAAGAATATGGAATCTTTCTCTAATCCGCCAAATTCAAGCGAGGTTGTGAAAAATACTTTCTGTGGAACTTGATTAAAACTTCCTTAAATTACTGAAAAGTCATATTTTTTGCTTTCATCAAGTATCTCTTCTTCAGCCTCATTCCACAAAGGAATTGCGTTTTCTAGAGCATCAAATCCTTTTTCAGTCAATATTACTACTCTCTTTCTAGCATCATCTGTCTTAATATGTTGGATTAACTTGTCTTTCAATAAAATATTTAGACTTCTTGTTAAGGTGGTTCTATCCATCAAAAGATCATCTGCCAATGAGATTAATGTTTTTTTTTCACCAGTTGCCAACAGTGAAAGAATGGAAAATTGAGTTATTTTTATTCCCGATGGTTTTAACTTGTTATCATAAAACTGCGTTACAAATCTTGACGCTTTTCTCATTCTAAAACATTTACAACTCTGAAGTTGCCTATATCTAAAAGTATTTTCCTTTGCCATTTTCTAAATTTTACATTTATAAAATAAATTTTTAAATCTGTTTTTCATTTATTTTTATTCTATGGTTTTTTGATTTTTTTTGACTTAAAAAAATGGCGGAGAGAGAGGGATTCGAACCCTCGAAACAGTTTCCTGTTTACACGCTTTCCAAGCGAGCGCCTTCAGCCACTCGGCCACCTCTCCAAATTTAGTCAACTGAAGTTTTTAAGACATTTATAAAGGCTGACTGAGGAATTTCAACTTTACCAAATTGCCTCATTCTTTTTTTTCCTTTCTTCTGTTTATCGAGAAGTTTGTTTTTTCTTGTTACATCTCCACCATATAATTTTGCCGTAACATCTTTTCTGTAACTGTTAATGGTTTCTCTTGCTATTATTTTTCCCCCTATCGCAGCTTGAAGAGGAATTTTAAATTGTTGCCTTGGTATCAAATTCTTTAATTTCTCACAATACATTTTTCCTCTTGCATTGGCTTTGGACCTGTGACAAATAAATGATAGTGCATCTACGGATTCGGTATTTACCAGAATTTGAACTTTTACTAAATCACTTTCTTGATATTCTTTAAACTCATAATCAAAACTTGCGTATCCACTAGTCACGGATTTTAAACGATCGTAGAAATCAAAAACAACCTCTGCTAACGGCAAGTCATAAACAATCATTGCTCGTTTTCCAATATAAGTAAGATTTTTCTGAATACCTCTTCTATCAGTACAAAGTTTAATTACAGCGCCTAGAAATTCATCAGGGAGTAAAATGGTCGCTTTGATGATCGGTTCGTATATCTTCTCTATTTTCACTACATCTGGCAAATGAGACGGATTGTGAACTTCTATTTTTTCTCCATTTGTTTTATCAATTTTGTATACAACTGATGGTGATGTGGTAATAAGATTAAGATCAAACTCCCTACTCAATCTTTCTTGAATGATCTCCAGATGAAGCAAACCTAAAAATCCGCACCTAAAACCCAGACCAAGTGCAGCAGAAGTTTCCGGCTCAAATGAAAAACTTGCATCATTAAGTCCTAATTTAGATAGACTATCTTTCAGAAGATCATAATTATCGGCATCAATTGGATACAAACCACAGAAAACGACGGGAATACTTGGTTTAAAACCTGGTAAGGGGTTTTTCGTAGGTTTTTGGTCATCTGTTATTGTATCACCAACTTTACAATCACTTACATGCCTTATGCCTGCAGTAAAAAAACCAATCTCTCCTACATTAAGTTCGTCCAAGTACTTTATTTTAGGTGTAAAAAAACCACATTTCTCAACTTGGTATGAAGCACCTGTTCCCATCATTCTGATTTTAATACCTTTTTTTAATTTGCCAGAATGAATTCTTACCAAAATAATTACGCCCAAATACGGGTCATACCAACTATCAACTAACATTGCCACTAAATTGGGCTGTTGATTTGTTTTTGGATGTGGCAATCTTTCAATAATTGCTTCTAGTAGGTTATCAACACCTTGACCAGTTTTAGCAGAAACTAAAATAGCGCTAGAAGCATCTATTCCTATAACATTTTCTATTTGCTGCTTAATTTTTTCTGGCTCAGAGGATGCTAAATCAATCTTATTCAAAACTGGAATTATCTCATGATTATTTTCAATGGCCTGATACACATTTGCTAAAGTTTGAGCTTCTACTCCTTGCGTCGAATCAACTACTAAAAGAGACCCTTCACATGAAGCAAGAGAGCGACTAACTTCATAAGAAAAATCAACATGACCAGGTGTATCCATTAAATTAAAATTATACTTAATTTTATTTTTTGCTGAATAAGTCAAAAACACAGTTTGTGCTTTTATTGTAATTCCTCTTTCTCTCTCAATTTCCATAGAATCAAGAACCTGCTCTTTCATTTCTCTATCACTCAAACCTCCACATTTTTGAATTATACGGTCTGCAAGTGTCGATTTTCCGTGATCAATATGAGCAATGATAGAAAAATTTCTAATTTTATCTACAGACATCATCATCTAAGTTTTGCACTAAATTTTTTCTGAACTTCATTAACAATTTTCTTAGATAAATTTTTAATTTCATCATCTTTAAGGGTTCTTTGATCGGACTGAATTTCAACTTCTATGGCTATTGCTTTGTAATCAGTATTTATTTTTTCTCCTTCATAATGATCAAAGATTGAAACATTTCTTATCAATTCTTTATCAATATTCTTTATTAAGGAAATCATTTCATATGACAAGACACTTTTTTTTACCTCAAATGAAAAATCTCTAGTTGATGCTTGGAATTGAGAAACCTTTAGTTCATCTTTAGAAATAGATTTTCTTTTGTAGAGTTTCATCAGTTTTGACAAATCTAATTCAAATGCACAAGTTTTCCTCTTAACTTCAAACTTTTCAACAATTAAAGGGTGTAACTCTCCAAAACGCCCAATTTCTTCCTTGCCAAAATAAACCGATGCACTTTTTCCTGGATGATAATAACCTTTAGATTGGGAAGAAATTTGAAAACTATCTAAATCAAAATTAAATAATTTTAAAATGTTAAAAAAATCAGATTTTATATCAAAAATGTCAAAATCTCTTTCTTTTTCTATCCAACTTTTCTCATATAATTTTCCTGATCTAATCCCAGAAATACATTCGAATTGTTTCCCGGGCTCTACACCAAAAAAAACTGGTCCAATCTCAAAGATTGACAAATTTCTGATGTCTTTATTATTATTTTTTTTTACTGTCATCATTAAATTGCCAAGCAAGTTTGATCTTAGGCATGATAAATCTGAACTAATTGGATTTCTGATATTTAATTTTTGAGGCAATTCTCCAAAAATATCCTCAATTTTTTCATCAACAAACGACCAAGAAATTATTTCCATCATATCTTGACTAACAAGCATTCTTTTTATCTTCCTTCTTAATTTTTGATAATCAGTTGTAATTTCTTTTATATTTAAGTTAGAAATTTTTAACGGAATATCTGGAATCTTCTCATATCCATATAATCTGCCAATCTCTTCTACTAAGTCTTCCTTGATCCTAATGTCTGGTCTCCAGGATGGTGACACAACATCAAATCCATCAGAACTCTTTGAAACCTTACACCCTATGGCCTTCAACTTTTGTTCAATAAAACTCTCCTTCGTATCAATGCCCAAAAGTCTATCAAAAAAAAATTTTTCCACTCTAATGGAAGATTCTTTCTGTGCAACTTTGCTGTCAGAAATAATTGAGCCAACTTTTCCTCCACAGTTTTTTAATATCATTTCTGTCGCAAGTTCAATTCCATCAAAAGTTGAATTAGGATCCACACCTCTTTCAAATCTATATCTGGCATCACTTAATATATTTAATTTTCTTCCAGCTGACGCAATTTCGCTAGGTAAAAAATAGGCTGACTCCAACAGAATATTTTTCGTATGTTCATCACAAGCAGTATTTTTTCCTCCCAGAACCCCAGCCAAACTAATTATCTTTTCTTCATCGCATATAACAATCATTCCGTCATGTAGAACATATTCCTCATCATCAAGTCCTATGAATTTTTCTCCTTCTTTGGACTCTCTAATTTTTATATTTCCAATTATTTTATCAAAATCAAAAACGTGAAGCGGTCTACAATAATCAAAAGTAAAAAAATTTGTAACATCAACCAAAGATGATATGACCTTTATTCCAGAATTATCAAATCTTTTTATTAATTTTTTTGGTGATTGTATGTTTTTTACGTCTTTAATTAATCTTAACGAAAATTGAGGGCATTTATTTGTTTTTAAAGTATTGTTTAGTTTTACTGTCGTTTCAAAATCAGTTTCTATGCAGGGTATTTTTTTTTCTTTTAATTTTCCCCATCCAACTGCACTCAAATCCCTAGCAATTCCATAGACACCTGCACAATCAACTCTATTAGGTGTTATTGCTATTTCAAAACTTATTTGTTCATCATCTATGTGTTCTGAAAATTTACTTCCAATCTTCAAATCATCTTGTAACTCTATTATTCCCTGAACAGTTTCTGGAAGTCCAAGTTCTTCTTCAGAACATAACATGCCATAAGACTCCACTCCCCTAATTTTACTTTTAGTTATTGTGAATCCTTCATTTGAGTTAGGTCTGACTTCAGAACCAATAGGAGCGAGAACAGTTGTCAAATTCTTTCTAGCATTTTCGGCCCCACAAACAATTTGCAACCTGTCTTTCCCATCATAGACTTCACAAACACTTAGTTTGTCTGCATCCGGATGTTTCTCAATATTGGTTATCTTTGATACAATAAAATTGCACAAGGCATCTTTAGGATCTGAGAAATTTTCAACCTCTAAGCCGATACTAGTTAGTTTTTCACACAATCCTAATGGAGAACCATCAAAATCTAAATGCTCTTTTAGCCACCCAAAAGTAAATCGCATACTAACACCAAGTTAAATCTGTTGAATCAAGAAATGAGAAACCATAATGGTTCAACCACCTTAGGTCTCCATCAAAAAAATTTCTCAGATCAGGCATTCCATATTTTAACATTGCTAATCTCTCAATACCCATACCAAAGGCAAATCCTGAAATGTCTTTTTCTTTAAGACCTGACATTTTAAAAACATTGGGATGAACCATCCCACAACCCAAAATCTCCATCCACTGTTTTCCCTCTCCAAGAACTATTTTACCTGAATCTATTCTACAATTAATGTCTACCTCAGCTGAAGGCTCAGTAAATGGAAAATACGAAGGTCTAAATCTTAATTTTAAATCCTCATTTTTAAAAAAAGTTTTGCAAAATTTCGACAAAAACCATTTCAAATTTGCAAAACTTATTCCTTCATCAACTACCAAGCCCTCCACCTGGTGAAACATTGGTGTATGAGTTATATCAGAATCACATCTATAGGTTCTTCCAGGAGCAAAAATTCTAATTGGAATTTTGTTTTTCTTTAAACTCCGGATTTGAACTGGAGAAGTATGAGTTCTTAGAACAAAAGAATCTTTATTTTTTCCGTCAAGATAGAAAGTATCATGCATTTGCCTGGCTGGATGATCTTCAGGTATGTTTAATGCTGAAAAATTGTGATAATCATCCTCAATGTCAGGTCCCTCCTCATAATTCAAACCCATTGACCCTAAAATTGAAACAATTTCACTTATTGCATGACTGATGGGATGGATTTTTGCCTCCATCTTTTTTTCAGAACGAGTTGGCAAAGAAAAGTCTACCGACTCATTTTTGAGTTTTTCTTCAACACTATTTCTTTGAATCAATTCTTTTTTTTCTTCAATTCTTGAAAAAAAATTTACTTTAAAATTATTCAGTTTTTGTCCAACCTCTTTTTTTTGTTCTGGATTCAGTAGTGCTAATGATTTAAGTTCTTTGTTTATTATTCCATTTTTTCCAAAGTATTTTACTCTAGTCTGCTCAATTGATTCAATTGAATCGGATTTCTCAACGTCAATCAGTGCCGATTGAATAAGTTGATCATAATCTATCATTATAAAATTTTTAGTTAGCTTGCTCTAATCTTTGCTACTATTGCTTTGAAAGAATCTGGTTCCTGTGCAGCAAGATCCGCTAAAACTTTTCTGTTAAAATTAAGGTTAACCTTTTTTAGTCCATTAATGAAAGTAGAGTACTTAATCCCATGCAATCTGCAACCTGCATTTATTCTTTGTATCCAAAGACTTCTAAATTGCCTTTTTCTAACTTTTCTATCTCTGTATGCGTACTGCCCAGCTTTTTCTACGGCCTGATTGGCGACCTTAAAAGTGTTTTTCCTTCTTCCATAATAGCCCTTAGCTTTTTTTATGACTTTTTTGTGTCTAACTCTAGTTAAAACTCCTGCTCTTACCCTTGACATATCTATCTCATCTAAATCTTAACATTCATATATTTTTTTACTATTTTGGAATCCTGTTTTGACATTATTGAAGGACCTTTAGCTGATCTTTTCATCTTCTTAGTTCTTTTTGATAGATTATGTCTTTTCCCACTAGCAAACATAACAACTTTACCTGTGGCAGTGACTCTAAATCTTTTTTTTGTCCCGCTTTTTGTCTTAATTTTTGGCATAGAACTCTACTTATTTTTTTTATTTATATATTTTTTTTCTTGCAAAGCAAGATTGTTTTGAATTAACGCTAACGTGGAGCTACAACCATAATCATATGCTTGCCCTCAAGAGTTGGAACTTGTTCAATCTTAGCTACTGGTTCAATAGCTGTTTCTAATTTCTTTAATACTTCCATTCCCCTTTGTTGGTAAGCCATTTCTCTTCCTTTGAACCTTAAAGTTATCTTAACTTTATCTCCATCATTCAGAAAACGCTGAATGGATTTAAGCTTAACCCCATAATCATGTTCTTCAATCCCTGGCCTTAATTTAACTTCTTTTACCTCAAAGGTTTTTTGTTTTTTCTTAGCTTCAGCTTGTTTTTTTTGAATTTGATATTTGTATTTACCGTAATCAATGATTTTGCAGACAGGTGGAGATGCATTTGGTGAAACTTCTACTAAATCCATACCTTGATCAAAAGCCATCTTTATGGCTTGATCAAGCTCAAGTACACCTAACATTTCTCCTTTTTCTGAAATAACTCTAACTGTTTTGGATGTTATTCTGTTATTCCTTGCAGGACCCTGCTTAGAACCGTGGGAGTTTTTATACATATATAATCAATTGCATATATTTTTAAAATTCCTTTCTAATTATGATCATTATACAAATAACCCATAAATTAACTAAATCTGCAAGATTTTTTTATTTTTTTTACAAATTCATCAACCTGCAATTTTTGTTGTTTATCTTCACCATGCATTCTAAGTGTGATGAAATTTTCTTCTATTTCTTTTTTTCCTATCACTACTATGAACGGTATTTTTTTGAGAGATAATTCTCTAATTTTGTAGTTTAATTTTTCATTTCTCTCATCTAAAATACAACGAATTTTTTCATTATTAAGTTTGTTCTCTAATTCCTTGCTATATTTAATGCAGTCATCACTTATGGTTGCAATCCCTACTTGAATAGGGCTTAACCACACCGGCAATCTTCCAGAATAATTTTCTATAAGAATTCCAATAAACCTCTCAAAAGATCCTAGAACTGCCCTATGCAACATCACTGGTCGGTGTTTTAAACCATCATCACCTACATAGCTGGCATCAAGCCTCTCAGGCAAAACAAAATCAACCTGCAACGTTCCACACTGCCAATCTCTTCCTATAGCATCGCGTAATACAAATTCAAGCTTTGGACCATAAAATGCTCCTTCACCTGGGTTTAATTCATACTCATAGCCGGCTGTTTCAACAGCATCAATCAAAGCCTTCTCAGCCTGATCCCAAACCTCATCCTCACCAGCTCGATTCTCAGGACGATCGGAAAATTTTATAATAATTTCTTCAAAGCCAAAATCTTTATAGACATTCATCAATAATTTGCAGAAACTTTCTGTTTCTGATGTTATTTGCTCTTTAGTGCAAAAAATGTGAGCATCATCTTGAATAAAAGCTCTTGCTCTCATAAGGCCATGAAGAGCTCCTGAAGGCTCATTTCTATGACACGAACCAAACTCTGCCATACGAATAGGCAAATCTTTGTAACTTTTTATTCCTTGTCGAAATATTTGAACATGACAGGGACAGTTCATTGGTTTGATAGCAAGCACTTTGTCTTCAACTTCGGAGACAAACATATGCTCTCTAAATTTGTCCCAGTGCCCTGAATCCTTCCACAAAGAACTATCAACTAATTGTGGTGTGTTTACCTCTTGATACCCAGCAATATCGAGTTTAACTCTCATATATTCCAAAATTGTTCTATACAAAGTCCAACCTTTTGGATGCCAGAAAACTGATCCAGGAGCTTCATCTTGGAAATGAAACAAATCAAGTTCTTTCCCTAATTTTCTGTGATCTCTTTTTTCAGCCTCTTCAAGCATTTTCATATATTTATTCAAATCTTTTTCATTCTTCCAAGCAGTTCCATATATACGTTGGAGCATTTCATTTTTTGAATCCCCTCGCCAATAAGCACCAGCTAATTTAGTTAATCTAAATGCCCCAATGTATTTTAAATTTGGCAAATGTGGGCCACGGCAAAGATCTATAAATTCCGATTTGCCTTGTTGATAAATCTGAAAGTTTTCATTCTGTTCAGATTGTTTAATTATGTCAATTTTGTAATTTTCTCCTCTTTCCTTGAATAATCCAATGGCCTCACCTCTAGATTTGAAAGATTTATTTATTTTGTCTCCATCTTTAATTATCTTTCGCATTTCATCCTCTATTAATGGTAAATCATCTAGAGAAATTTTGTTCTCAGACAAAAAATCATAATAAAATCCATTTTCTATAGTTGGACCAATTGCCAATTTGGCCTTTGGATACAAATTTTTAATGGCCCTAGCTAATACTTGTGCAGTTAGAGTATGTCTCATTATCTCAAGACCTTCATCAGTATTTAATGTGATTAATGAGATTGATGCGTCTTTATCAATTGAATCACATAGGTCTTGCTGAACACCATTAACCGATATGGCGATGGCTTCTTTGAGAAGAGATTTTGAAATGCTTTTTGCAATTTCTTGCCCAGTTATACCTTCTTCATAATTTTGGGTTCTTCCATCTGGAAAAGTAATCTTTGGCATCGTTTTAATTAAAATAAATGTCTAAGTATGTCAATGTTCATATATTTATAAGTTAGCAAATGGTAGATTTATAACTTTATTTATTTCTCTTGAAATCCAAGGTAGAATATCCTCTGGATGTTTTTCATCATAATGAAACAACTTCACCCCTTTTCCTACAGGTGAGCACAATTTTGGATCAGAATTTCTGGTAAAAAACACAAATGTTGGACGCTCTCCTTTTGATATCACATGCATTGGACCAGTATCATTTCCAAATGAAATTAATGCACCTTTTGCTAATTTAGCAATTTGAAAAATGTCAGTTTTCGAACACAAATTTTTTACATTTGGAAAATGATTTTCTATCTCCTTGCAAATTAGTTTGTCATCTTCTGCACCAAGAATTATCGGCAAAATTTTTTGTTTTGTAAGATAGTTTATTAGTTTAATATATATTTTCAGAGGGATTCTCTTGTTCATTCTCTTAATAGAACCACCAGGTACAACCAAAGCATATCTACTTTTAGGAATTTTAGTTTTTTCTGATCTAAACAGCCATCTCAGATCAGGTGCTAAAAAACGTTTTATTCCTGCAATTTCTAATTGGTCATTTTGTCTTGTTATTGTATGCATTTGATTTCTAGAACGATTGGAATGACAATAACTTGAATATTTTCCTATTCCACATGTTTTTATTTGTAAATCATAAAAAATTTTTAAATAGGAGGAAGATCTCTTAGATGTTTGAAGGTCATAAACATTAGAAAAAGAATTAACTGACAACTTTTTTTTTATTTGATACTTATCAAATATGTAGAAACTAGATCTTTTTATTGTAACAATCTCTTGAAACCAACCTGACTCACCAAAAAATACTTTGTATGGTTCTTCCGTAAGTAGTGTAAATTTTTTATTTTTGTGATGTTTAATAATTGAAAAAATAGCATTTAGAGAAAGGATTATATCACCCAACCCTCCAAACTTAATTACTAATATTTTCTTTTCTTGCAATTAATTCCTCATAAACTGCCATTGTCTTAGTAAGCATATCATTTAAACTAAATTTTTCTTTGACTCTTCTCCTTGCATTCCGACCTACCAGATCCTTTTCTTTTTCTGACAAACCAAGAACATAAAGAATTTTTTCAGCTAGTTTTTTGGGATCTCTTGGTTCAACCAACCAACCAGTTATGTTGTTCTCAATTATTTCTCTAGATCCCCCATGGTTTGAAGCAATAATTGGTTTTGTCATCGATGAGGCTTCAGCAGAAACTCTTCCAAATGCCTCAGGCTCAATGGAAGTCGAAAGAATCACATCAGCTATTGAATAGACTGCTGGCATATCTGATAGATGCCCACAGAAATAGATCTTATTTTGAAGCTTAAGCCTTTCTATTCTTTTTTTCAAAATTCTCAAATAGTTTTTCTTCGATTCACCAGATCCGACAAATATCATAGAAAAATTTAGATCTGGTTTTATTGTATTAATCATTTTGGCGGCCTCAACGGCTACAAGATGTCCTTTCCAAGAAGTTATTCTCGCTGGTAATAAAATAATGTGTGTGTTTTCAGAAATGGATATATTTGAAAGGAAGTTCTCCTTCCTTACTTGAGTAACTGAACTCAGATCAAAATAAGTTGTATCAATACCACGGTTAATTTGTACTAATCTATTTTTGCTTTCTGGGAAAAAAAACCTAATGTGGTCATCAATAAACTTTGATATCGTTATTACTCTATCCCCATTGGTCATTACTTTATTGTATCTTTTTTTTGGTAAGAAATTATTTCCACTATATGTTCCATGATAAGTTGTTACTAATGGAATGTGTCTTTTCTTAATTTCACTCGAAAAACAAAACGCTGGCCATCTACTTCTAATATGAACAATTGAAGGTTTTATCTCATCTAAAAGATTCTTTATTTTGCTTGTAACATAGAAAAAGTTCATCAAACCTTTCCTAGAAATATTTAAAGTATAATGACTAACTCCTTTGTATTTATACTTTTCAGCCATTTCGCCACCTGATGATATTATGGCTGACTTATATCCTTTTTCAGCAATAGTCTTTGCTATATCGAGAGTTCCACGCTCAACACCTCCATCAATTTTATCTAGGGAAGGTAGTATTTGGAGTATAGTTTTCATTGATGCAAATTTTCGTAAATTTTATTCAAGCCTAATTTATAATTTCTATATTTAGGTGTCCAATTTAATATTTTTTTTATTTTGTTATTTGAAACTTTCTTATTGTCATTATAAAAACTTGATATTCTATTGGTAACTCTTTTATCTTCAACTTCTAACTTTTCAAAAGTCTTTAAGTTTAAAAGTTTTGCAGCATATTCAAAAATTTTCTCTGATTCGCAAGGAAAATCATCAACTATATTGAAAGTTTCACCCGGAGTTATAAGTTTAATACTTTTGTTAATTGCATAAGCTATATCTTCAACATGAATTCTAGAAAAATAATGACCCTTTTTCTTTATTGCAAAAGAAGTCCCCAAGCTAATTTTGTCAAAAATCGATCTTCCCGGACCATAAATTCCTGGCAATCTAAAAATGTGAACTGGCAATCTAAATTTTTTATAGATTTTCAAATGTTCATTTTCAGCTTTATATCTCATAATGCCCCTTTTTGAAGTGGGCATTAAATTAGAGTTTTCGTGAACCCACCTTCCAAAGTGATTTCCATAAACACTTGTAGATGAAAAGTAACCATACCATTTAATTTTTTTTGCATTTTCAATTAAATCTTTTGAAAAATGATTAATTATTTTATCACCCGTAACTCCGGGAGGTATTGAATTCAAGATATGAGTTGTATTCTTAAAAAATTTTTTTTTGTTTTTTTTGAAATCAACAAGTTTCAACCTCTTGATATTATAATTCTCATCAAACCCCTCTTTTTTTAAAGTACTTTTATGCGTACAAATAATTTCCGTTTTTTTAGGTAATAATGGTATTATAAACCTAGAACAATAACCGGCTCCAAAAAAAATTATCTTCATCATTTATCAGTTATTATTTGATTTCTAATCCAGACAAAGGATGGGTGATTAGTAAGTTCTTTGTGCCACAAAAGTTTAGTATGCCTCTCATCAAGTTCAATTGGTAGCTCAGAAATAGCAAAATTATAGTTTTTTGCCATTCTTTGTGCTGTTTTAGAGGGTAAAGTTAGTATGACATCTGAATTCTTTAACACAAATGGTGCCATTGTAATTAAATCAATTCTTAAAAAAATTTTTCTTTCAAGATCTAGTTGACTTAGCGACCTATCTATTGGTGCAACTGGCGCATCCATAGGTGCAACTCTTAAATGTTTTGATGAAAGATATTGATCTATTGACAGTTTATCTTCTGTAGCCAATTTGTGAGACTTTCTCATCATACAAACATAATTTTCAGTAAATAAATTCATACAACCAAAACGACTTGCAGCCATTTCAAATCTTCCGATTGCAAAATCTATTTCATTGCTATCCAACAGTTTAATAGCCTCTAACCCTTGTTCCGATCTAATGCAAAGTGAAGAATCTGGAGACTGTCTTTCCAAAAAATTGACTAGATTTGGAAGTATTAATGGAGCTACATCATCAGATATAGCTATTCGAAATAATTTTCCTGTTGTTTGCGGATTAAAATTTATTGATGAAAGTGATAATTCAAGATTATTAAGTGCCGTCTTAATTGGAAGAGATAATTCCATAGCCCTTGGAGTAGGCCTCATTCCTTTGGGGCCTCTTATAAACAACTCATCCTTAACCAAATACCTCAGCCTATTTAGAGCGTTACTCATGGCTGGCTGAGTGATTCCAATCTTTTTGCTTGCTTTAGTAACATTTCTCTCTTCGAAAAGAGTTCTAAAAACAACGAGTAAATTTAAATCAAAGTTTCTAATATTCATATAATAAATTATCATACAGTATAAAAATTAATTATAGAAATTTTTTTTACATAGAAATTAGTCTACTATCATAAAATTCTAATGGGAGATCCTGATGTTACTAGTCTTGATATACTCTTTAATCCAAGGATTCACTGAATTTCTTCCAGTAAGTTCATCTGGACATTTGAACCTCTTCAATAATTATTATCCTATTGAGTATATTACACAGCTATCAATGCTAGAGTTGAATATTGTCTCTCATTCTGGTTCTTTATTAGCTGTCTTATTATATTACCATAAATGGATTTTTAGTTTTTTACTTGCTACTAAATTCCTTGATAGACCGGACATTGATCGGAATGCACATTTAATGAGAAATCTATTTATTTCTATTACACCAATTGTAATGGTTGGCTACCTTATTGGATATCAATTATATGATTTGAACCAAAATCTCCTTTTTTTAATCATTGGCACAACAAGCATCTTATTTGGAATAATTCTCTTTTTGACAGATAATTTTTGTATGAGGATAAGAAATTTAGATTCATTGCGTTTTGGTTCCGCTTTACTCATCGGTCTTTTCCAATGCTTTGCCATAATTCCAGGTGTTAGTAGATCAGGTTCAATTCTTACATCAATGCGATTTATGGGTTTTAATAGGGATTTTTCTGTTTTTTACTCAAATCTATTAAGTATTCCAGTTATTTTAGGTTCGTTAATTCTTTTGATAACTAAAAATTATGAAGATATTTTAACATTTAATTATTTTAATCTTTATTCCATTTTGATTTTTATATTTAGTTTCATATTTTCATCAATTTTCATCCACTTTTTTGTAAGTTGGGTAAGGAAATCCTCTCTACTTATATTTGCGATTTACAGAGTCTTATTTGGATTAGCAATAATCTACTTATTCTCTTAATCCTCATAAATAATTAGAAACCCTAACTTCCATCGAAACTGGATTTTTTACAAATTTTAAAAGATTTCTTAAGCCCTCAGGAGAAACGCTATCGATTTTTAATAATTTGACTTGATCTTTAGTTAGGATTGGGTTGGGCAACAATTCTGTAAATAATGCCATCGTGTCAGCAACAATAAAAGGTAAAGGAATATAAATTCTCTTCCTCTTCTTTGTAGCCAAAATAATATCAAAAATCTCATTAAACGTTCTAACAAAAGGTCCGACAATCTCATAAGATTTTTTTTTTTTCAATGAAACACCTATAAGAAACTTAACTAAATCTCCAACGTATAATGGTTGAAGTTTAACTTTCTTTTTAAAGTCAAATCTAGGCAAAAAATTATTTGAAAAACTTAGACCTGGAGTACCAATTAAAGGCAAAAAAGGAGTAAATCTTGAAATTTTTGAAAACAAGTTGGTAAAATTATCTCCTTTACCAAAAACAACGCCAGGTTTAACTATTATAGCATTAGCAAAAATTTCTCTTATACTTAATTCTCCATCTAATTTTGATTTAGCATATTTTGATGTTTTTGTTTTTTCTACATTTAAAGCAGAAATATGAATAAAACCACTAACATTCATTTTTTTTGCTGATCTAGCAATTATTTTTGGAATTTCAGAATGTACATAATCAAAGCTAGCTTTTCTATTCTCATTTAAAATACCTATCAAATTAAAAACCAAGTCAGTTCCATCTAATAATTCTTCAACATTCTTTTGATTGAAATCAGAAATTTTTTTTATTGATACCTGTCCCGGTTCACTGGCAAAAAAAAACTTGCTATGATTGTAACTTCTTGAAATGATACTTATCTGACAACTTTCTTTGCATAGAGCACTAACAAGATGCGACCCAATGAAACCAGTTCCACCAAAAATGACAATTTTTTTACCATTCAGTTGTGAAATCATAAATAATTTTTTTTTTATGTAAATTTTTGTTCAAGTTAGGTATTAATAACATAACAAACTTTTTTCATAAAATGAAAACTTTTAAATTTGGAAAATCTAAGATTTTTTTACATAACAATGACTTGTCTCATCCTATAAAAAATACAAAAATTATATCTATTGACACAGAAACTACTGGATTAAGCCTTGTAAGAGATAGACTATGTTTGATTCAGATTGGCATTTCACATAAAGAATGTCATTTAGTAAAGTTTGATTCAGATTTTTTTAAAAAAAAAAAACAGGCAAAAAATCTTCAGATTCTTTTGAACGACAAAAAAATAGAAAAAATCTTCCATTATGCAAGGTTTGATACTGCAATAATTAAAAAATTTCTTGATGTAAGTTGTCAAAATATTTTTTGCACCAAAATTGCCTCAAAATTAGTTAGAACCTACACTGACAGACATGGATTAAAAGATTTGTGCAAGGAGTTACTTGAAATTGATTTAAATAAATCACAACAACTTTCTGACTGGTCTTCTAATGAACTCTCAGAAAATCAATTAAAATATGCTGCATATGATGTTATATTTCTTTTTGATCTGAGAAAAAAATTAAAACAAATGCTGGTAAGGGAAGAAAGAGATGCGCTTGCAAAATCAATTTTCACTTTTCTTCCTAACAGAGTGGAACTTGATTTTCTGGGTTGGTTGGATACTGACATATTCTCACACTAAATTATTTGAATAAATGGAAATTAAAACAGGAAAGTCCGTCATTGATTTAGAAGTTGATGCTCTAAAAATCCTCAAAAAAAACATTACTTCATCCTTCAAAAAAGCAATCAATATTCTTTTTCAAGTAAAAGGGAAAATTATTGTTTCAGGCATTGGGAAAAGCGGTCATATAGGATCAAAAATTGCTTCAACCTTTTCATCCATAGGCTCACCATCATTCTTTATCCACCCATCCGAAGCCAACCATGGTGATTTAGGAATGATAACAAAAAATGATTGCACTATATTAATTTCAAATTCTGGAGAAACGTCTGAACTTACAAACATAATTCTTCGCTGCCAAAAATTAAAAATCCCTATCGTATCCATTACAAGCGAATTAAAAAGTACATTAGCAAAAAAATCAGATGTTACCTTGTTGATACCAAACAATGTGGAAGCTTGTCCATTGGAACTAGCCCCGACAAGCTCGACAACTTGCACGCTGGTTCTTGGTGATGCAATTGCTGTTACTTTGCTAAAAAAAAGAGGTTTTACATCTCAAGATTTCCTTGAATTACACCCAGGAGGAAAACTAGGACAAATGTTACTATGGGTTAAAGATTTGATGAAGACAAAAGGTTCAATGCCAATAATAAAAGACAATCAAAAAGTTAGCAGTGCCATTCTTGAAATGACCTCAAAAGGACAAGGATGTGTGGGAGTTATATCGAAAAGTAGTGGGAAACTAATCGGAATCATTACTGATGGAGATTTAAGAAGACATATGTCACCAAAATTATTAAATAAAACTGTAGTTGAGATTATGACTAAAAACCCCAAAACTCTACCTCCTGAGACGCTAGTTTCTTCGGCACTTAATCTTATGAACAAGCAATCAATAACTAATTATTTTATTACAAAAAACATGAAGCCATTAGGAATAATACATTTACATGATATCCTAAGAAAATGAACTACACCGTTTTCATCAAAACTCTAAAACATTTCCTTATATTTTCCTCTTCAATCATGATTGTACTAATTTTAATCAATAAAAGTTCATTAAACTTAAAAAATAAAGGTAATGCAATTACGTATATCAAAGATGATTTTTCTTCTGCCAGCCAAGTCTTGTTGGGACCAACTTTTATAGGTTTGGACAAAGAAAAAAAGCCATTTAAGATTTCTGCTGCAAAAGCCACAAAATTAAATAATAGTACAGAAGTTTTTGATCTTGAAGAACCTAAAGGTGAAATTACAAATGACTCAGATGTTTTTTATATGAGTGGAAATTTTGGAGTGTTTAACAAGTCAAACCAATTTCTTGAAATATCTGGTGATGTTACTTTTAGTGATAAAAAATCATTTACATTTAATACTTCTGAAGCTGAAATGGATTTTAAAAAAGAAGTATTACTAGGACATAAGAAAGTAACTGGTAAAAAAAAGAATTCCCATATTACGTCTGAAGGATTTAAAATATTAAACAAAGGAGATAAAATTATTTTTACGGGAAAGTCTAAACTTCTCCTCTCTAGCAAATAGCTAAATAAATTATGTTGAAAAAATTAACCTTTATTTTAATATTAACTTTTTTCTCAATTGCAAATTCTCAGCAACTAATTAATCAGAATGAAAATGATGAGCCAATTGAAATTTACGCTGATAATGGAATAGAGTGGCACAAAAATGACAAAAAATATCTAGCTCTTGGCAATGCTAAGGCTATTAGTGGCTCACTTACATTAACCTCAGAAATCATTGAAGCGTACTATGAGGAAAAATCTGACTCTCAAATGGATGTCAAACTTGTCAAAGCTCACAAAAACGTAAAAATTAGTGACGACAAAATGAAAATAGTAGGGGGTAGATCAGCAGAATATGATTTAAAAAAAGATTTTTTTTCCATAATAGGTGACAAAATAACTTTATTCTCTGATTCTGATGAATTGAAGTCTAATAAAAAAATGGAATATTGGAGAAAAAAAGAAGTTGCAATTGCTACTGGAAAAGCAGTAGCCAAAAAAAAAAATGAATTCGTTATAAGAGCAGACAAACTTGTTTGGTATTTAAAAAAAATTGAAAAAAAAATTAATGTAAAAAAAATACTTGGGTTTAATAATGTCTCAATTGAAACAAACAATGAAGTAGCATTTAGTGACAAGGCGCTTTATAATAAAGAAACTGAAATCTGCAAGTTATTTGGAAATGTTAAGTTAAAAAAAGGTGATAGTTTTTTGATTGGAGACTACGCAGAAGTGGATTTGAAAAAGGGGATTAGCAAATTATTGCCTGCCCCCGGACAAAGCAAACTTAATGAAAATCGTGTAAAAGCACTTATTGACAAGGAAGGAGTGAGTTCGGATGAATCAAATTGATATTCCATTTATAGCTATAAACAATAAAGGATTACAAGTAAAAAAAGTGACTAAATCCTTCTTGAATAAAAGAGTTCTTGATAACGTCTCGTGTGATTTAGACAGAGGTGAGTCTGTTGCACTTTTGGGACCTAACGGTGCAGGCAAAACAACATTGTTCTATATAATAATGGGTCTCATTCAACCTGAAAGCGGAAAAATCTCGTTGGATAAAAAAGAAATTTCAAACCTACCAATGTACAGAAGATCTAAAATGGGACTTGGTTATCTTCCACAAGAATCCTCAATTTTTCGAGGAATGAATGTGGAAGATAACATTCTTGCAATTTTAGAAAAATCATTAGATTCAAGTACAGAAAGATCCAAAATGCTTGACAAGTTGTTAGCAGAGTTTGGAATTGAACACATTAGATTAGCCCCATCTTTATCGTTGTCTGGCGGAGAGAGAAGAAGACTCGAAATTGCACGATGTCTTGCCTCAAATCCGAATTTCATTTTACTTGATGAACCACTTGCAGGTATTGATCCTATTGCAATTCAAGATGTAAAGAAACTAATTCAAAATCTTAAGAATAGGAATATCGGGGTTTTAATCACAGACCACAATGTTAAAAGCACGCTAGAAATTGTTGATAGAGCTTATATAATCTTTGATGGTAAAGTTCTTTTTCAAGGTACTCCAGAGCAAATAATTAAAAATGAAAATGTCAGAACTTTTTATCTTGGCAAAAATTTTTGATTAGCCATAACAACATATCCGTGTCTGGCAAACAGACCAAGGTTGGTTATTCACTCACCAATTATGTTCAAGAAAGTTTGGAAAAAATTCTGAAGAAATATTTTAAGAAATTTGTTAATTCTAACATTCAATTTTCAAAAAATTCTTTTAACTTTAAATGTGAAATAAACATTCATATTGAAAACTCTATATTTATAAAAACTAATGCAGTAAGTCATGATGCTTATGAAGCATTTAATCTTGCTAACGAAAAAATAAAAAAAAGGATTAGAAGATACCATCGCAAACTGACTGATCATAGATTAAAAATTCAAAAACCACAAAAAAACTTGGAAGCTAATCAGTATGTCATTAAAGACCCAGATAAAAATAAGAAGGTAAGCAATTTTGACGAACCTGTTATAATAGCGGAGTCCGAAGAAATAATTAAAAAAGTTTCTGTGAGTGAGGCAATGATGTTGATGAATCTAAATGACCAAAATGCTATATTTTTTAAAAACATTAAATCGAATAGACTAAACATCTTGTTCAGACGAGAAGATGGTAATATTGGCTGGTTAGACCCAAAAAAAAAATTATGAAACTTAATGAATTTTTTTCTTTAAACTCTATCCATACGAATATAGAAGCAGACAGCAAAAAAATGTTGTTCAAGGAAATTGCGGAATTTTTTTCTAAAAACAACAAAATTAAATCATCTAAATTCATCGACAAATTAAATGAGAGAGAAAAATTAGGATCCACAGGAATCGGTAATGGAATTGCAATACCTCACGCAAAAATTGATGGCATAAATAAAACTCAAGTCCTTTATATAAAATTAAAAAGTGCCATAGATTTTTCATCTACAGATAAAAAAAAAGTTGATAAAATTTTTGTCATAATTGCGCCAGAAAATGCACAATCTGAACATCTTTTAATATTATCATCAATTTCAAATTTTCTTAGGAACGCGGCAAAGGTAAAAAAATTGCAGAATCTAAGCAAGTCTGAAGAAATATTA
The DNA here is from genome assembly GCA_964484795.1 of uncultured Alphaproteobacteria bacterium. Lineage (GTDB taxonomy): Bacteria > Pseudomonadota > Alphaproteobacteria > Methylaequorales > Methylaequoraceae > CAZAFN01. Next base: position 26,030 of record CAZAFN010000008.1, read on the forward strand.
AAGCTTTTCTCTAAGGATTAATGAAGACTAATGTATTTGAGTCCAGATTGCATAATCGCTGCAATTGCTGTTTCCTTGCTATCAAATGCGGCAAGCAATGTTCCATCAGAGCCATAAACTGAAAAAATGTCTGTACTCAAATTATTTTCCTGATGGATTTCTTTTTTGATAAAGGCAGAACCTAAATTATCATTTTCAAGTTGCTCAGTTGTTAAAAAATTATTTTTGTCTATTTGATTTGCCATGACCCAAACTTATAAGCTTATCGCTAATTCTATTTTTATTATCTTTTATTTCAATCTTTTTTGATTCTTCATTATTAATTGGTTGTGATAAATCAATTGATAACAACCCATTATCCATTGTTGCTTCTTCTACTTCAATTCCTTCAGCAAGAATAAAATTCCTTTGAAATTGTCTTGTGGCAATTCCTCTATGAATAAAAATTCTTTCTCCCTCGTCTTCAGGCCTACCACCTCTGATTTGCAACTGATTCCCTTCGAGACTAATATCTAAATCTTTTTTATTAAATCCAGCAACTGCAACCGTAATCCTTAATGTATTAGGAGAAATCTGTTCAATATTGTAGGGAGGGTAAGAATCGCTTGACAACTTTGAGATTCTATCAATTGTTCTCTCAAAATTATCAAATCCAAGAAGAAACGGACTATTAAACAATGACATTCTATTCATAAATCCTCTAACATGAGCAATACTAACTATCGAACCTTAAAAAGCATTCATATTTTTTTTATAACATTAAATAAAAACATTCAAGAAAAATTTAACAAAGATAACATTGAATCTAAGATAAAAATCTATCTCCTTATCTTTTTGGTGGAGCTGGACGGGATCGAACCGACGACCTTCTGAATGCCATCCAGACGCTCTCCCAACTGAGCTACAGCCCCAAATTATTTAAAAACTTATTTTATTTTAACGAAAGAAAATAAAATTAGAATTTAAAATCTTTTAAAATTATTTATTGATTTATGATACAAAAAAAATATCATAAATGTTTTTATGATACAAACTAGTATACATTAGAATTTAATTAATATTTTAAATGAAACTTTTAAAGCAAAATAAAATTTTTCATTACAGGAAGAGAATCCCAGCAGATCTCAAAGATTGTTTTTCCAATAAGATTTTTATTGCAAGATCACTTCAAACATCAGATTTGGAATTTGCAAAAAAAAAAGGTGAGACTGTTGATCAGACCCTTGAAGGTATTTTTAAGACTATAAGAAAACAACGATCATTTAGCACTGATGTGAAGTATATGAAAAATTTTGCTAGTGATTTAATTTTAAAAAGATTGCCAATCAAGAAAAGATCGCAAAAAAAACTAAATGTATGTTTAATAAAAATACCTACTTTTGAGGCTCCTCAGAGTTTTAGTTATTTTAATAGTGTCCCTAGTCTTGGGCTTGCCTATATTGCTGGATCTATAAGGGAAGCTGGTCACAATTTACAAATTGTAGATGCACCAGGTGAGGCTATATCGCAGTACAAGTATTTTAATACCGAACACTGCAAATTATGGTCTCATGGACTAACAAAAGAAGAAATTGTTGAAAGGATAAATCCTGACACTGATGTAATCGGTTTGACCAATATGTTTCTTCACGAATGGGAATTCATTCGAAACCTCTTAAAATTACTAAAACATAAACATCCCAACATGACGGTTGTAATGGGTGGTGAAACAGCAACGGCTTGGTGGGATTATATGTTTAAAAATTGTCCTGAATTAGATATTTGTGTGTTAGGTGAAGGTGAAGATGCAATGGTTGGTTTGTTGGAGACGCTAGCTAACGGAGAATCTCTAGATTCTGCATCGTCAATTGCATACAGGGATAGAGGAAAAATCTTAACCACTGAGAGAATGCAAAGAATTAAAAACATAAATGACATAGCTCTACCTGCATGGGATCTGTTCCCGATAAAAGACTATTTGGATCATGAATATGGCAGTGGTGTTAACAGAGGTCGTTCACTACCTATGTTAAGTAGTAGGGGATGTCCATTTCAATGCACATTCTGTTCATCACCTGATATGTGGACTACAAGATATTTTGCAAGAGACCCTTCAAAGGTTGCTGATGAGATTGAAGCATACCAAAAAAAATATGATGTAAATAACATTAATTTCAATGATCTTACTGCCGTGTTAACTAAGAAATGGATTGTAGAGTTTTGTAGTGTTGTTTTGGATAGAAAACTGAATTTTTCCTGGCAATTACCATCAGGGACAAGGTCTGAAGCAGTAGACTTTGAAGCTGCAGAATTACTTTACAAATCAGGATGCAGAAATTTTGGTTATGCACCTGAAAGTGGCTCACCTAGAATGTTAAACAAAATTAAAAAGAAAGTTAAAATAGATAGCCTGATTACTTCTCTTAAATCAGCATTAAAAGCAAATCTAAAAACGCATGCCAATATAATTATTGGCTTTCCTGAAGAAAAAATTAAAGATCTTTTTCTTACTTACAAACTTGTTCTGAAAATGGCAATTGCTGGCTTACATGGAGTGTCTGTAATGATGTTTAGCCCATATCCAGGTAGTTCATATTACAAAGAATTAAAAAGCAGAAACAAAGTAACTGTTGACTCAACATACATATATAGTTCTTTAGATAGATCTGGTGTTTCGGCAAGAAGTTATAGTAATCATTTTAATACAAGATTCATAACAATTCTGCAATGGATCTTCTTGTTAAGCTTTTTTTCCTTAATGTATTTAGTTAGACCTCACAGAATCTTCAAGCATTTCAAGAATTTTTTGAAGAAAAATCAAGAAACTATTATGGATCAATTTCTAGCTGAAAAATTTAAACAGATGAAAAGAAAGTTTTCAATTAAAAAAATTAATTCCACACAATAAAATTAATTTTAATTTTTCGAATTTTAACTTCAACAAATAAATATTAAGAACCCAGTTCTTTATGTTTAAATATTTTTAAATTAGCCAAGTTAACTATCCCAACTGCTCCAAAAATTAACAATAAAGTTTCAATTTCCGTCCTAAATCTCAAACTACTCATTCCAATTGCTGGGATAAAAATTGTTAAAAAAATAGAGAATATGCACAAAAAGTAGTACTTTTGATTGGAAAAAAACATTGCATAAATCAATCCATACAGTTGAATTATTCTCATAAAAAACAGGAGTATTAAAGAAAAAAGCCAAGAAAAATTTTGTAAATTCTTAAATGAAGTTTTAAAAAAATTTTCAATTTTTTCTAGAAAATCTTCACCATTAATTTTACTAAAACCTTCTAATTTCATTCCAAAAGCTTGATAAATAGCTGAAAATGATGGATGAAAGAGTGTTTTAAAATATCCACAAAATATTGAGTATAAAATCTCTTTTTTTTCTAATCTCTCTGTCAAAATTTTTTTGGAAATATCAAGTCTTATACCATCTAATATAGCCATATTGTTTTTATCTTCCATATTCAATTTTCCCTTTTCCATCTCAAAAATATGAACTATTTCCTTCATCATTTCAGCATCCATATCTCCGCATCCTGATTTTTCTGTTATACTAAATGCAGTAACCAAAGAATTTGAGTGATCTCCAGTTTGTGATGTATATGTTAGTTTTCCGTATTCAGCATAATTTCTTGCCACTTGAACTGACATACCAATTAAGTATGTTAGAACAAGAAAAAAAGAAAATATAAGTTTCGAGAATCTAGAAAAATTTGTTTTTTTCAAAATAAAAAAAATAATAAGTGGAATAACCAAAACAATCGATAACTGAAAGAGTGGCCTAATTAACAACAACAAAGGGATACATAAAGATAAATAGAAGAATGATTTTTTATCTCTTAAAAAATAAAAGTTTGTAAAAAAATATATGAAGACTGTTACAAAAAAAAGAAAAAAAGCATTAGGTAGAAAAACAGAAAATCTGTAGAAAATATGAAGATTAAACAAAATAGACAATATTACTATTATGTTGTGATCTAATTTAAGAGTTTTTAAGATTTTTATAGTTAAAAAAATGGTTAATGAACCCAAAAAGCTTTGGAAAAAAAGTAAGGCCACTAGGTTGTTAAAACCAAAAATTTTAAAATTTAGATAAATAAATAAAGGGTATAATGGCAATCTTTGCAAAATGCTTTCAATCGGCCAAGAAGTTGACGACTCATCTATCCAAAACTTAGCAATCTCAATATATTTAAAACTTTCTATTGTAGCGTTTGGAAAATTAACGTTCCCGGTAAATAAAACCAAAAATGCAAAAAGAATAGGAGAAAGAATACTGAAATTTAGCAAATTTTTTTTTAACAATAACCGTGTCACTTTAAAATAATATCTTTCTAGGTACTTATTAATCAAATATTACTAGTTTTTAATCAAAAAAACTTTCAATTCTCTGTTTTTTTTCATAAAAAAGAATTTTTAATTTTAATGTTATTTAAATAATTTAGATTCAACTATACTATGCAGCAGTGACAAGTTTAACTGAAATAAAACAATACTTTGATTCAATCGCCTTACAAAGAAAGAAATGGCTGAATAAAGGAAAATTTTTTCATCAAGAAGATTTAAGAGTGTTTAAAGATTTGATACCTGAAGGTAGTAATGTTTTGGAACTTGGGTGTGGGAATGGTCATCTTTTAAACGGTCTTAAGCCAAAAATTGGAATTGGAATTGATATCAGTAAAAATTTGATCCAAGAGGGGAAAAAGGATTACCCAAATTTAGAATTGATTAGTGGTAATGCTGAAAACGCTGCAAAACTTGTCGACAGTAATGTTAATCTAGACTATATCATAATATGTGATTCAATTGGATACATTAAAGATATTCAAAATTTATTTGGTGAAATTCAAAAACTAACAAAGCCTCATACTCGCTTAATTATAACTTATTTTTCACCACTGTGGGTTCCATTTTTATCAATTGCAACCTTTCTAAAATTAAAAATGAAAATACCTAATACTTCATTGCTTTATCCTGCAGATATTAAAAATTTTTTAAAAATTTCAAATTTTGATACGGTAAGAACTGAAAAAAAAATCTTATTTCCATATAAGTTTTTTGGATTAGGTAGATTGATAAACAGATTTATCGCCGTAGTTCCTTTAATCTCAAATTTGTGCCTTAGACACTATGTCATTGCAAGATCTTTGAAATCTTCTAAAAATAATGTTCCAAAATCTGCAAGCATAATTATTCCTTGCAAAAATGAAGAAAAAAACATAAAGCTAGCTATTTCACGAATTCCTAAATTTACCAATGATATTGAAGTCATCTTTGTTGAAGGAAACTCTAAGGATCGTACTTGGAATGAAATTCAAAAAGTAATAAAAGACAACAAGACTAAAAAAAAATTTTCTGTCAAAGGTTTTAAACAAAAAGGTAAAGGAAAAGCTGATGCAGTATTTCTAGGATTTGAAAAGGCCAAAAATGATGTGCTAATTATTTTAGATGCAGATTTAACAGTTGCTCCTGAGGATCTAGGAAAATTCTGGGAAAAAATATTTTCCGGAGACGCTGAATTTGTTAATGGAACAAGATTAGTTTATCCAATGGATGATGATGCAATGAGGTATTTAAACCATATAGCTAATAGGGGATTTTCACTGCTATTTACATGGTTGCTAGGCCAAAGATATACTGACACGTTATGCGGAACAAAAGTAATAAAAAAGAACGATTTTTTTAAAATAAAAAAACAGATTCCTGATTTTGAGGATTTTGATCCCTTTGGGGATTTTTACTTAATTTTTGGAAGTCAAAAACTTTGTTTGAAAATGGTTGAGATTCCAATCAGATACAAGGCAAGAATTCACGGAGAAACACAAATCTCTAGATTTACCCATGGTTTGCTTCTAATCAAAATGTTACTAGTTGCTTTTTTTAGAATTAAAGCCATCTAGAGATTATTTTTTAGTTAGACCTTTTATAAGTAAATCTATTTTTTATGTTAATTCATAGATTATGGTAATATAGCCTCATGAAAAACCCATTAGAAATTGTTACAATCTATATAGACAATTTAGGACAAAAAAAAAACTTTAAGTTTCTTAGAGAAATTTTGAACAATGAACTCAATTGCGTTTTTGATATAGGTTGTCATAAAGGAGAAACAATAACTTTCTTCAACAAATTTTTTAAAATAAAAAAAATATTTGCCTTTGATATTAATGAAAATTCATTAAAAACCATTCAAAAAAAAAAAATGGAAAACGTTATTCTAATCAACAAGGGATTATCAGATAAAAAAAAAAAGATTCAGTACAAGACCAACTTTTTTTCGCCTAGCAATTCATTGTGCGAAGAAAATGTAGACAGCAGCCATAGTAAATTTAAAAAGAAAATATTAAAAATTTTTTTTTTTTACAAAAAAAATGCAACCTCCTTATGTAGTACAGATCTAATAACACTAGATTCATTTATTAAAGAAAACAAACTTACATCAATAGATATACTTAAAATTGATGCCGAGGGATATGAATTTAAAATTCTAAAGGGGTTAAAAAACAATATACACGAAACGAAGGTGATTTTATTTGAACATCATTACGATAACTCTTTAATTAAAAATTACAAATTTAGTGACATTAACAAATTTCTTAAAAAAAATAATTTTAAAAAGGTTTACAAAAACAAAATGTTTTTTAGAAAAATTTTTGAATATGTATATATTAACAGGTTACATTTAAAATAGATTAATTTTTAGAAACTACATACAGTGTAGATGTTTTGGAGGAATTTTACTCAGAATTACTCTTGCAGAGTTATTTTTTAAAATTTCGCAAATTTTAAATTTAGAATTGATCGTAAAAACGAATATTTCTTCAGGTAAAAAAATGTTTTTCACCAACTCAAAATGCCCAATTGGGACGCTTATTCCATCAAATTGAAAAAAAAAAGTCAGAAAATCAAGAATATAGACAAAAAAGGTGTTTTCAAAAAAAATCGGTAAAAAGAAAACGGTTTTAATTTTTTTACTTGCTAGATATTTTAGTTTTAAAAAATTTTGACTCTCCAAAAACAATAAATGTTCTTTTGAAACTTCCTTCAATAAGCTTTTTACTTTTGATAAATCTTTAATTTTCACATCTCCTAAATTCTTAAAATCAAGCCAAATTGGAACATCATCAGGAAAATGAAGGTCATTTAGAACAGGAAGGTTTTCCAAATTTGTTTGAATTAAATTTTTATGTGAAACATAAATTTTATTTTTTCTTGAATCATATTGACAATCTAGCTCTACACCAGTCCAACCCCATTTCTTAGTTTTAAGTATTGAAGCTTGCAAATTTGATTCTGATTTAAAAAAACCTTCCCCTCCTCTATGAGCCCATATTTCAGTTAATTTTTTTTCAGATTCCTTCGTTGTAAAAACAAAAACGCCTCCCAACAGTAAAAGTATAAAAATTATTTTTTTTTTCAATTTTTTAATACCTTTTGTATTTTATTTTCTTCCCAAATCTTTTACTAATGCTACCATATAGAAGAATTTTTTTTCTATTTTCCTCAACACTATTTTCATATCCAAAGACTTTTAAGATGGCATCATAAAGCAAAAAGTTGGTTTTAATAGAATTTGCTATGTCATCATGAATATTATGAAGTAAAATTGGAATTTCCCACTCTTTAACTCTTGGGTTGGAACTGTTACAGTGAGTAATTTCATCTTTTACTAAATTTTGACCATGGTCGGAAATATAAAAAAACCTGTCTGTGGGATTGGCATTTAGAAAAAGCTTCTTTAAAAAATTTACACTATTTTCTTTAATGCTATACAAATAAAACAATTCATTCTCATCATCTTGGGCTAAATTATATTTTTTATATTCAAACTTGCTTTTATATGGATAATGGGAACCATTCTTTATAACCACTATGAATTGAGAACTATCTTCTTTTATTAAAGTGAGTAATTTCTTTAAAATTTCCTTGTCTCTATTAACATTATCTATATTTCCAAAGAAATATTTTTCATCTATTTTCATCAGTTCATAAGGTTTTTGTAAATATTGATATTTATTTGCTTTTTCCTGTGCACTTAAATAAACAGTTTTATACCCACCTCTTTTAGCTACGGACCAAAGGTTTTCTCTTAAAAAAAAATCATCTTGCTCAAATTTCAATCCATTTATTAATGAAAATACTGATTGCGCACTGCAATTGTGAATAGAATAAAATTTTCTTACTTCTTTAAACAGAGAGTTATCAAAATCAGCTAAATTTTTTGCCTTGACAAAAAAATCATATGAAACACTTTCATCTATTATAAGTATAACATTATCTCTGTTTTTCTTGGATTGTAATAATTCAAAATCTATTTTGCTTAGGTTTTCAGATAATAATAATAGAGGAAATGGTATCAAAACTTTTAATTGTGATGGAAAACCTTGGAGTCCATAACCGCCTCTTTTAAAAGATATTATGGTAGAACTTAAAAAAAAGAGCAAACCAAATATCAATAAAATTTGGTTGAATTTCTTTTTTACTAGAAATCTTGAGTTGTAAGGATAAAAAATTATGGCAGTTCCAAGAATTAAAATTATAGCATTTGGCAAAATATTATCTTTAAATTCAAAAGCAAAATCCAACCAACTTTCTGTATTCAAAATTGCTATTTCAATGTCATCTATATTTATTGTATTCCCAGAAATATCATAGAATGTTTCGCTTATAAAGCTTGATAAGACCAATGGCAAACAAATGATTAATCGTAATTTCAAGTTTTTAATCTGAAACAAAAAATAAATAAATATAAAGCTCAGAACTGTGGCACAAAAAAAAACCATAAGTTTAAATTTGCTATTGTGTCCTATATCGACAAATAAAATGTGTGCTAAATCTTTATTGCTTAAATAAAGGTAAAGTAGAAATAGGAAAACATATTTAATGTTGAAAGAAAAACCAATTAAATTAATTTTTTTCATAAAATTAAAAAAAAGGAATTATTCTTCCTCTCTCTTAATTTCAATCATATCTTCCACTGGTGAATCATCTGAATCTATATCTTCTATATTCTCTTCAACTGCAAGTTCTTCCATCTTAATATCTTCTTTTTCCTTGTCCTCGGTCTCAATTTTTGGAACCTTAGGTGGTCTCCCTCTCTTAGAAACATTTGTCAGAAGAGTATTCACATCTGCTCCACAACTTGGACAAACAATAGGGAATTTAGCAAAATCAAAAAAAAGAGTGGCACACTTTCCACATTTTCTTTTTGCTCCTTTTTCAAAATTTTCCATAATAATCTTCCATAGATTAAATAAATATTTTATATATTCAAACTTAAAATGAAGAAAACTATTACTCTTAAATCAACTAAATGTAAATCCCTTAATGGAATAATTTCTGTGCCGACAGATAAATCCATTTCTCACAGAGCATTAATTCTATCCTCACTTTGCTTAGGAAACACAAAAATATTTGGATTATTAGAATCTGATGATGTCAAAAATACACTTATTAATCTAAAAAAATTAGGAATTGTAATAAAAAAAAGAAATGAATTTTATGAAGTCTACGGTAATGGAGGGTTATTTTCAAATCCTTCTCAAAATTTGGATTTTGGAAATTCAGGAACTGGCGTTCGTCTAATGATTGGGCTCTTATCTACAAGAAACATTTGCGCCAACTTGGTAGGGGATCCATCTCTATCATCTCGCCCTATGATGAGAGTAATAAAACCATTAAAAAAAATGAATGCATTGTTTTCTCATAATAATGGTTTTTTGCCAATCAAAATTCTTGATAATAGTAATACATCAATTCCAATTGAATACAATCTTGAAATTGGTTCTGCACAAGTTAAAAGTGCAATCCTACTTGCTAGTCTTAATGTAAAAGGTACAACTAGAATTAAAGAAAAAAATCCATAAATTAATAATAATTAAATTTTTTTTTTTAATTTTTGAAATATTTTTTTAAAAAAAAAAAATGTAATAAGCCTTAATGCTCCATCTTTTTTGAAACCTAAAGACATTCAAATTCCTGGTGATTTTAGTTCGGCTGCTTTTATAATCGTAGCAACACTATTAACTAAAAATAGTTATGTAAAAATTAAAAATGTTGGCTTGAATTTTTTTAGGACAGGTTTGATTGATGTTTTAAAAAAAATGAATGCCAAAATTAATATCAAAAATATAAAACTTGTTAATGGTGAAATGGTTGGTGATATAGAGGCAGCCAATTCAGAATTAATTTCAACTAAAGTTGAAAAAAAAATCACGACTAGATTAATTGATGAGTTTCCTATACTTTTTGTAGCCGCTTCATTTGCTAATGGTTTATCTCAGTTTTCTGGATTGAGTGAACTAAAGCTGAAGGAAAGTGATAGACTCAAAACAATGGCAAAGGCCTTGGAAGATGCTGGTGTTGAAATTTCAATTGGGAAAGATTCAATGAAAATAAATGGAAAAATGTCTCAAAAAGGCGGAAATTTAGTTAAAACAAATAATGATCATAGAATAGCAATGTCAATGTTGATTTTTGGTTTAGTTTCAACAAATCCAATCGTAGTAGACGATATAAGAATGATCAAAACATCATTTCCAAATTTTAAGGGAATTTTGGAAAAAATTGGGGCTAGAATTGATTTCGTTTCAAAATAAAAAACCTGTAATAGCAATTGATGGTACCGCAGGCTCAGGTAAAGGCACATTAGCAAAAAAACTATCAAAAAGTCTCCAATTTGATCATTTGGATAGTGGGATGCTTTACAGACTATTTGCATATGAGTTTTTAAAGCAAAACGAATCCATAAGAACTCTTGAATCTGTTTCATTAAATTTAGATTTATTTTTTGATAAAAAAAAAATTGATCTTCTAGACCTTAGAACTGAGGAAATTACTGAAGTAACGTCAAAAATTGCAAAAAAAAAAATTGTTAGGCAACGTCTCATATCATTCCAAAGAAATTTTGCAAACAGGCCTCCAAACGGAAATGGCTCAGTTATTGATGGTAGAGACATTGCTAGCAAGATAATTCCTAATGCTGAAATAAAGTTTTTTATTGATGCTAGAATAGAAATAAGGGCCAAAAGAAGACAAAAGCAATTAAATTTGGAAAATGAAAGTTACAAAAAAATTTTGAAAAAGATGATTAAAAGAGACAAACAAGATATAGAAAGACTAGAATCACCACTTGTAAGGACAAAAGATAGCCATTTAATAGACACATCCAAAATTAGTGAGAATGAAGCATTTCAAATTGCAATTAATTATATAAAAAAAAAGACAGATTTCATTTAGTCATTGCATATGAAGGCAAAATTTTGTAAAGGTAATCCTGTTATTTGAGAGGAAATTATATTGGAAGAAAATTTTAGTGAACTTTTAGAAAAAAGTCTAACTGACTTCAAGTACAAAGAAGGTCAAATTGTTAAGGGAACCGTTCTATCTATTGTAAAGGATACAGTTGTAGTTGATGTTGGTCTAAAGTCTGAAGGACGAATTCCTCTTAGAGAATTCCATTCACCCGGAGAAGAACATAACGTAAAAATAGGAGATAAACTGGATGTTTATCTTGAAAAACTTGAGAATAAAGAGGGAGAAGCTCTTCTTAGCAGAGAAAAAGCAAGAAAAGAAGAATCTTGGACTAATTTAGAAAAATCTCAAGATTTAAAAAAACAAATTACAGGTGTAATCACTGGAAGGGTAAAGGGTGGGTTTACCGTTGATATCGACGGTGCAGTTGCTTTTCTTCCTGGTAGCCAGGTCGATTTAAAGCCTATTAAAGATATTTCCCCACTTCTCAATAAACCTCAACCGATGATTATACTTAAGATGGACAAGATGAGAGGAAATATAGTTGTTTCGCGAAGGGCCTTATTGGAGGAGTCCAGAAAGGCAGATAGAAGCAAACTCTTATCCGATATTAGTGAAGGAGATAAACTTAAAGGAATCGTAAAAAATATTACTGACTACGGAGTTTTTGTTGACCTCGGAGGATTAGATGGTCTACTTCACGTAACTGATTTATCTTGGGAACGAGTAAATCATCCATCAGAAATGTTCAATATTGGACAGGAAATAGAAGTCCTTATAACTAAGTACGACAAGGAAAATAAAAGAATTAGCTTGGGTCACAAGCAACTGACTGAGGATCCCTGGAAAAATGTAGAAAATATCTACAAAGTTGGAGAAAAAATCAAATCAAAAATCTCCAGTATTGCTGACTATGGTGCTTTTATTGAATTAGAAAAAGGTGTTGAAGGATTAATTCATATCTCAGAGATGAGTTGGGTTAACAAAAATATTAACCCAAACACTTTGTTAAAAGTTGGTGATGAAATTGAAGTTTTGATTTTGGAAATAGATAATTCTAAAAGAAGGATAAGTTTAGGTTTAAAACACTGCAGTGAAAACCCTTGGAAAAAATTTGCTGATAGCAACAAAAAAGGCGATGTCATTGAGGGTAAAATTAAAAATATTACAGATTTCGGAATTTTTGTTGAACTATCTAATGATCTTGATGGTTTAATCCATCTTTCAGATATTTCATGGGATGAAGGTGGTGAAGTATCTATAAAAAAATTTAAAGTTGACGATCTAATTAAATTCAAAATTCTAGAAATTGATGTTGATAAAGAAAGAATATCTCTAGGTATCAAGCAATTAACCAAAGACAAATCTAAAGCTGACAAATTAATCAATAAAACAGTCACTGGCATTGTTCAAAAAATAGATAAAGATAAAATTGAGGTAATTTTTGATGAAAATAAGAAGGGGATTATTAAAAAAACAAACCTTGCTAAATTAAAATCTGAACAAAACACTCAAAGATTTGCAGTCAAAGAAAAAATTGATGCCAAAATTTTGAAGAAGATGACTAAAGATAATTCGTATGAACTATCTATAAAAGATCTTGAAATTCAGGAAGAAAAACAAGCACTCAAAGATTATGGATCTTCATCTTCTGGTGCAAGTATTGGTGAAATAATTGGTGCTGCACTCGAAGAAGGAAAGAAGAAAAATAGTAAATCTACAGATGAAAAATAATTCATTTCTGAATCAATATTTTAAAAAAAGAAAATCCATATTAAGACGTTTTTTTATTGGCTTTTTAGTATTAATATTTTGTTTTGGACTTATTCAAAAAAATCAAAAACCAGATGATTTTATTGGAAAACTAACAATTGACGGAATTATTCATGAAAGACAAGATTTGATTGAAAAATTAAATGATCTTGAAAAAAACAAAAAAATAAGAGGATTGATTTTGATCGTTAATACCCCTGGAGGCACATTCGTCAGTAGCAAAGAATTATACGATTCAATTAAAAGATTAAGTAAAGAAATACCTACTGCAGTTTATATGAGGGAAATAGCAACTTCAGGGGGATATTTGGTTTCATTGAGCTCAGATCGAATATTCGGCAACTCTGGAACAATTACTGGTTCCATAGGTGTCATTTTACAATCAACAGACTTAAGTGAATTTTTAGAGAAAATAGGGATCAATCCAGTAATAATAAAAAGTGGTGAATTTAAAGCAGTTCCCAACCCATTGGAAAAGATGGACCAAAAAAAAACAGACTACATTTCCAAAATTGTTTCACTAATGCAAAAAGAATTTTTAAGCATACTTAAGGAAAGTAGAAATGTTTCTGACGATTTGCTTGAAATTATTTCTGATGGCAGAATTTTAACTGGAAGACAAGCAAAAGATATGAATTTAATAGATGAAATTGGTTCTGAAACTGATGCTATTTCATGGATAAAAAACCAAGCTAATCTAGAAGATAATATAAAAATAATTGACTTTACTGACGAGGATAATATTTTAAATTTATTTGGTTTAAATTTTTTGAAGAGTAAAATTAGATCATTTAATTTAAATTCTTATTATGGATTGCTTGCAATCTGGGTGCCCGGATTATGAAAAAATCAGAAATTCTTAAAGCATTGGAAAAAAGGTTCGACTACCTTCCAAAAAGGGAGGTAGAAAGAACATTAGAAAAAACTCTGCAGTTTTTTTCTTCTAGCCTATCAAAAGGATCAAAAATTGAAATTAGAGGCTTTGGAACATTCTCCACAAAATTAAGAAATGCAAGGGTAGGAAGAAATCCCTCTTCAGGAGAAAAGATAAATATCAAAAAGAAATATCTTGTTCACTTTATTCCAGGAAAAAAATTAAGAAAGTCAGTTAATGGGAAATAAAATAAAAAAAATTTTTAGTTTGCTCCTTTTTTTTTTTTTCTAATTTTTTTCAGTCTTTTTTCATTAGCTAATAAGTATGTTATAAAAATAAATTTTTTCCCATTTCCATATTTCTTTGATGTTCCTTTGTACATTTTAATATTTCTTGTTTTATTTTTTGGTTTCATTCTTGGTTATATCTTTTGTTGCCTTAAAAAGTTTTTTTGAAAAATTATGAAAATAAAAAATTACATATTTTGTGCCCTGGATTTTAGTCATCTAAATGAAACAATTGAGTTTACTTCTTTAATAAAAAATTATGTCGGTGGAGTTAAATTAGGTCTTGAATTTTTTATGAATAACGGGCCAGAAGGGGTTAAAACCATAAAAAAAATAGGGGTTCCCATTTTTTTAGATTTAAAACTGCATGATATTCCTAATACCGTAAAAAAAGCAGCAGAAAATGTAATTAAACTTAATCCTGAATATCTAACTGTACATTTAAATGGTGGCAAAAGAATGATTGAAGAAATAGTCAGCATAAAAAAAAATACCAAGATTATTGGTGTTTCAATGTTGACAAGTTTAGACGAAAAAGATTTAAAAAGTTTTGGTTTAAAAATTACTGAAAAAAAATATATTCAAAGGTTAACCGAAATTGGTATTGATGCCGGAATAGATGGAGTCGTAACATCACCTCTGGAAGTTGAAATGCTTAAAAATAAGGTGCAAAAAAAATTCCTATTTGTTACACCTGGAATTAGACTTCCAGAAAACAATAAAAATGACCAAAAAAGAATTGCGACTCCAGGTGAAGCTATAAAATTTGGATCTTCTATGCTAGTAATTGGAAGATCTATAACTGCTTCAAAAAATCCCATTAAATCAATAGAGATGATATTGAAAAATATAGAGGATCATATTGAAGGTAAAAATTAAAATATGTGGCGTAAATGATGAGGCCTCTGCCAAAGCTTCATATAAAGCTGATTTCATAGGTTTTGTATTTTATCAAAAATCTCCAAGATTTGTTACTGCAATAAAAGCTAAAAGACTTTCAAAGTTTTTAAAAAAGAACCAAAAGATCGTAGGTTTGTTTGTCGATGCTGATTTGAATCTTGTTGAACATATAGTAGAATATGTTGGTTTAGACTATATCCAATTTCACGGCAAAGAAACCGCTGCTTATATTGAAAAAATAAAAAAAAAAGTAAAAAAACCTATAATCAAAGCTATACCTGTAAACTCTTTGAAAGATATTAATTATTCAAAAAAAATTGAAAACATCTGTGATATTATTTTGTTCGATACAAAACAAGAAAAAACTAATTTATCAGGAGGGAGTGGAATTTCTTTTGATTGGGAATTATTAAAGAATTACAATTCCAAAAAAGATTGGATTCTTGCTGGAGGTTTAAATATAAAAAACATTAAAAAGGCATTGGAAAAAACGAATGCTCCAATTCTTGATGTTTCTTCGGGTGTGGAAAAAGAACTAGGTGTAAAGTGCTCAAATAAAATAAAAAAACTAATCGATTATGTGAAAGAAATATGATTTTTAAAAAAGAAAAAAAAATAAATTTTAAAAACTTTCCAGATAAAGATGGAAGGTTTGGAAAATTTGGTGGACGGTTTGTTGCTGAAACATTAATGCCGTTACTTTTAGAATTAGAAAAACAATATAGTTCAGCAAAAAATTCAACAAAATTTAAATCACAGTTAAATTATTTCTTTAAAAACTACATAGGCAGACCTAGTCCTTTGTATTTTGCTGAAAGAGTATCAAAAAAGATGAATAACGCCAAAATTTACTTTAAACGTGATGAACTAAATCATACAGGAGCACACAAAATTAATAACTGCATTGGTCAAATATTGTTGGCTCAAAGAATGGGTAAAAAAAGAATTGTAGCTGAAACGGGAGCAGGACAACATGGTTTAGCAACTGCAACTGTCTGCGCTTTATTCAATTTAAAGTGTATTGTCTATATGGGTGAACTTGATATTAAACGTCAAGCACCAAATGTTTTTAAAATGAAATTACTTGGAGCTGAAATTCGATCTGTAAAATCAGGAACTGCGACCCTAAAAGATGCAATGAATGAAGCTTTAAGAGATTGGGTTTCAAATGTCAATGATACATTCTACGTTATAGGAACCGTTGCGGGTCCTCACCCATACCCAATGATGGTAAGAGATTTTCAATCAGTAATAGGAAATGAAGCAAAAGAACAAATTCTAAGATTTGAAAAAAAATTACCAAATTTGCTTATTGCTTGTATTGGTGGAGGTTCTAATGCCTTGGGTCTATTTTACCCATTTCTTAACGAAAAAAATGTAAAAATGATTGGAGTGGAGGCTGGTGGGGAGGGAATAAATACAAAAAAACATGCTGCATCCATATCAAAAGGCAAACCAGGTTTTCTTCATGGAAATTATACCTATCTACTCCAAGATTCAGATGGACAAATCAATGACGCACATTCTATCTCTGCCGGATTAGACTATCCAGGAATTGGACCTGAACATTCTTGGTTAAAAGAAATAGGGAGAGTGAAATATGTAAATTCAACTGATAAAGAGGCATTAGGGGCTTTCAAGGTATGTTGTAAATTGGAAGGAATAATTCCAGCACTTGAGCCTTCGCACGCTCTTGCGTATCTATTAAAAAATAAAAGAAAATTTTCAAAAAACGATATCGTAATTATGAATATGTGTGGAAGAGGTGACAAAGATATTTTTTCTATATCCGAATATTTAGGTGTAAAATTGTGAAAAAAATTATATCTAACAGAATAGAAAAAAAATTTTTGGAGCTTAAAAAAGAAAAAAGAAAAGCCCTGGTTTCTTTTATAACTGCTGGTGATCCAAATTTAAAAACTAGCCAAAAAATAATGAATTTACTTCCGTCCTTTGGAACAGATATAGTTGAAATTGGGATGCCTTTTTCAGACCCAATGGCAGATGGGCCCACCATTCAGAAATCTAGCCAAAGGGCCATTAAGTCCGGAACAAATCTTAAGAAAACCTTAGAAATTGTAAAAAATTTTAGAACCATTCATAATCACACACCAATTGTTCTTATGGGATATTTTAATCCAATATTTCAATTCGGCTTAGTTAATTTTTTTTCCAAAGCCTCTCGTGTTGGAGTGGACGGACTAATTATTGTCGATCTCCCACCAGAAGAAAATCAACTAATAGAAAATCTAACAAAAAAATTTAACATTCATAATATAAGATTGCTCACTCCAACTAGTGATAAAGGTAGATTAAAAAAAATTTTAAAATCTACCAGTGGTTTTCTCTACTATGTTTCTATCATGGGAATAACTGGAACAAAGAAACCAAGTATTTCAAGTGTTAAAAAATCGATAACACAAATAAAAAAACACACAAACCTTCCAGTTCTTGTTGGATTTGGCATCAATAATTCAAGACAAGTATATGAAATTAACAAATTTGCTGATGGATGCGTAGTTGGTTCAGCAATTATTAAAATTTTAGAAAAATCACTAATTAGAATGTTTACTGAAAAAGAAATGCTTAAAAAAATAAACGAATTTTTGTTAAAACTAAAAAAAGCATGTTAATTTAAATCTATGAATTGGATAACTAATTTTGTAAAACCTAAACTTCAAGCACTTGTTGAAAAAAAACAAGTCCCTGACAATTTGTGGGAAACATGTCCAAAGTGTTCTCAAATGCTATTAAAAAGAGAACTAGAAAGTAATCTTTGCGTTTGCAAACATTGTGACTATCATTTTCGCATAAGTGCAAAAAAAAGATTAGATTTTTTTCTGGGAAAAAACTATATGATAATGGATACTCCAAAAATTAAACCTGATCCATTAAAGTTTAAAGATAAGCAAAAATATCTAGATCGATTAAAAAATGCACAAAAGGAAAATGATGCAAATGATTCTGTTATTGTTGCATCAGGAACTCTTGGAAAAAAAAAATTGATAACAGCAATATTTGATTTTAATTTTATGGGTGGATCTATGGGAATGGCAGCTGGTGAAGCAATAATAACAGCCTGTGATTATGCTAAAAAAAATTTTTTACCATTGATTATTTTTAGCTCTTCAGGAGGAGCCAGAATGCAGGAAGGAATTTTATCACTTATGCAAATGCCAAGAACCGTGATTGCAATCAATTCGTTTGGTAAGTCTAAATTACCGTTCATTTCCATACTTACAGACCCCACCACCGGTGGAGTTTCAGCATCTTTTGCAATGTTAGGTGATATTATAATAGCTGAAAAAAATGCTACAATTGGCTTTGCCGGTAGTAGGGTAATAGAAGAAACAATTAAAGAAAAACTTCCACAAAACTTTCAAAAATCTGAATATTTGATTGAAAAAGGTATGATAGATATAGTCACTCATAGAAAAAACCTCAATAAGAAGGTTGAAGACATTCTGAGTTTTTTATCACCTTAATATTGAACTGTGGACAAATCCAAAAAAATTCTTAGAAGATTAGAATTACTTCACCCAAAAAAAATTGACCTATCTTTGAACAGACTTAAGAAACTTTTAAAAAAACTTGGAAATCCACATTACAATTTACCTCCTATAATTCATATTGCTGGAACAAATGGTAAAGGTTCCGTCACATCTTTTCTAAGAAATATTTTTGAAAATGCTAAATTTAATGCACATGTTTATACCTCACCTCATTTAGTTAGATTTAACGAAAGGATCAGATTAAATTCAAAATTAATTAGCAACAAACTTCTTAATTCGCTTTTGGAAGAATGTGAATGCCAGAATAATGGTGAAAAAATAACTTTTTTCGAAATTACCACAGCTGCTGCTTTTCTAGCATTTAGCAGAATAAAATCAGACATCGTTTTAATGGAAACTGGATTAGGTGGCAAATATGATGCAACTAACGTTATTAAAAAATCTTTATGCTCTGTTCTTACTCCAATCTCTATGGATCATATGAATTTTTTGGGCTCCTCATTAACCAAAATTGCAACAGAGAAACTTGGAATTCTAAAAAATAATTCTTTCTCGGTAATTTCAAAACAAGCAAAACCTGTAAAAAATTTAATTAAAAAATTGGCTAAAAAAAAGAATGTCAAATTGTTTTATGAAGGTGATGAATGGGAAATAATAAAAAAGGATTTAAAAAAAAATAAATTTATAATTAGGTTCTTAGAATCCCGTTTTGAATTTCCCTTACCATCATTAGAAGGTGAGCACCAAATTAATAATGCTGGAACTGCGATTGCAACAATTTTAGCTCTAGAAAACTTCAAAATTAAAAAAGAGTCCATTTCTAGTGGTATCAGTTCAGCAGATTGGCCTGCTAGAATGCAAAATCTGGCATCTGGAAAACTTTCAAGAATAGTTAGTAAAAAATTTGATATTTGGTTAGATGGAGGACATAATGAACATGCCTCAGAAATCATATATAAAACAATTAATGGTTGGAAGGAAAAGAAGGTCATTCTAATTATTGGAATGGTTAAAGGCAAGGATCCAGTAAAATTTGTTTCCAAATTAATTGGCAAAATTTCTTCATTAATTGTTCTTCCTATAGATGAACATAATTACATTCAACCATATGAAATTAAAAGCGATTTATCAAAAAAATTCCATAATCAAATCGAAATTAACTGCTGCCTTAATATTGTCGAAGCACTTAACTTAATTTCAAGAAAGTTCAAAAGTGCCAAGATTTTGATTTGCGGCTCTTTATTTCTTGCTGGACAGATTCTTAGAGAAGATGGACAAAAAGTAAAATAAAAAAAATTTAGATTTTGGAATCTATCCAAGAAATTAAATCAGTTTTAGGCAATAAACCAACTTTTGTATCCACTAATTCACCATCTTTAAAAAAGAGTAGGGTTGGAATACTTCTTATTGAAAATTTCATTGCTAGGTCTTGGTTCTCATCTAAATTAACTTTTGCAACTAATATCTTGTTCTTAAGTTCATCTGAAATCTCTTCAAGTATAGGAGTTAAGGTTTTGCATGGACCACACCATTCGGCCCAGAAATCCACTAAAATAGGAATGCTAGAATTTTGTATTTCATTGTCAAAATTATCCAAACTTAGGTTTTTTATATTAGCCATCATTCTACTCCATCAACTCTAACCAAATAATCTATCTGCTAAACTAGAATCAAATTCTATCGGTCTTGCAGTTCTATCACCATAGTAATCATTTAAAAAATTTATGTAAATATTATATTCATCTAATTGGTCTTTTAAATTGTTTTCACACAAACCTTCTTCTATTTCTAAAGACAAGCTATCTGCTTCTTCCATAGCTGCTGGAAGAGTTAAAAAGTTTTCTTTTTTTAAAGATAGTAATCTCTGGGAAATTTTTTGATGAAGGTAATTAAAAACATTTTTTGGAAGTTCCTCTGGAAAGTTTCTATAAATATGTTTCGCAGCAAAGAATCTGAGTCTTGGGTCTTTAAATTTTTCAGCAAAAAACCATTTCTTATCCCAATTCTCTTTATGGAAATTGATCATCATCATAGAATCATGGTAGTTTAAATTTTGTGAGTAAATTGTATCTTCTTCAAATGTTTCTTCTTGAGACTTATTTTCTTGCAGATCAATTGCTTCTTTTTCTAAAATATTTTTTAACTTGTCCAAAAAATTAGTGTCTTCAAGTTGCTTTGATTTTAGTGAAATTTCCTCATCAGTTAATTTTGAATAAGGAGAAATATTTCTTGAAAAAGATTCATTTAGAATTGTTGGTTGCTTATTCAGTTTGATTTTGCGAAAAAAACTTTTATTTTTGTATATTTCTCTTAATTCATTTTCATCAAGGTCGATAATTTCTTGGCTATTATACTTCAAATCAAACCCTATGCTTTGGTTTTTATAAACTGGATGGTTCATCAAATTTTTAACTAAATAAATTCTGTGTGAACTAAATAAATAATTGTGGTAAGTAAAAATTTTCTCTTTGCTTATTTTCTTCTCAACATTTTTAGCTCTAGAATTTTCAATGAAAATATTGAAAAAATCTCTATTCTTTTTTGTTAATAATTCCATTAATTTCATAGTTGATTCAACATCTGCAATTGCTTCATGTGAATTATAAGAACTAAAGTTATTTGCTCTAGCTAAACTTTCAAGCTTAAATGTCAGTTTGCCGTCATCATTTTTTTCTACATTTATCTGATTAGATCTAAATGCATGAACCATAGTTACAAAATTGAGAAGATCCCCTCTAAAATTACCTTCAGTATTAGTTAGATAGGGGAAAAAAAAATGTTCCCAAAAAGCCTGTCTAAAAAACTCCTCATCAAAATTTATTGAATTAAAACCAAGGTAAAAACTATTTTTAAACTTTCGAAGAAAATCCCTAATCTCTAAAACCATTTCATAGTAAGTTTTTTTGTGTGACAAAATATCTGACATTCTTAATTTATTCACTCTCAGTGCCTTAATGGATGGCACTAGATCAGAATTCAATCTAGATTTAGTATTCAACTTACTTTTAGAGTTGAATTGTTTATCATAGACTATAAAACCCGCTTGCAAAATTTGATCAAATCTTGCAGATCTGCCTGTGGTCTCAAAGTCGTAAATTATATATACCATTCACTTAAGTAGTAAGTTTATTTTATTTAAATCTCTTGGGTTACTTATATGGTACCAAGGGTTGTTATCAATAAAACCATAAATTCTTCCTTTATCAATTAAGGAAAAAAAAATTTCTCGAATTGAAAATTTTTTTTTTTTAAATTTGTGAAGAACTTTTGGGTTAATTATTTGCAATCCAGTAAAAGTGTAGTCAGAACAATTATTTATTTTTAAAATTTTAGAAACTTTACTTTTGGGATTTTTAAGATCAAAATCACCATTTCCATAATAACCAAAAAAATCATTTTTAGGTTTAAGACATAAAAGTATATCCATCTTTTTTTCACTCCAATTATGTATTAAAGAATCCAGTGTTAGATAGTCTTTATCAATCCAGAAAATATCACCATTTATTAAGACTTTGGGTTTATTTGAACGTAAGAAAAAATCATTATCTATGGCATTAAGCAATCCACCGCCAGTTTCTAATATTTCATTTTCAACAATTACCCTTACTTTCGGATTAAAAGGCTTAACTTCTTTTACAATTCTGTCAGCTAAATGAAATGCATTCACCACAATATTTTTAAATTTCAATTCTAGAAGTTTTTCTATCTGATGTAATAGAAGGCTCTTATCATTTATTTTTACAAGCGGTTTGGGGATCTTATCGGTGATCGGCAACATCCTTTTACCAAAACCTGCAGCGAAGATCATAGCTTCATTAATTGCTTTTTTCATAAATCATTGGTTTTAGAAAGTTATAGAGATCAGAAAATTCCTTCTTTTCTATATTTAATTTTAACATTCTTAAAACTCTTGGAATATGGCATAAATACTCTTTTTTTTTATCTCTAACAAATAATCTTGAAAAAATACCAAGAACTTTCAAATGCCTCTGTATTGCAATTACTGAATATGAGAATGTAAATAGTTTTCTATCAATTTCAGGAAAAGATTTAAGATAATGGTTGATTAGCATTTTTTCTAATCTCTTGGGAACATCAATCCTAGCATCTTGTGTCAAAGAAACAAGGTCGTAAACACAAGGGCCGGTTACTGCATCTTGATAATCAATCCAACCACATTTAAGATGTTTTTTTCTATTTCTCAAAAAAAAGAGATTGTCAATGTGATAGTCTCGATGAACAAACACCTCAGGAAGCAAAAAAATTTTATTCAAAAATTTTGTAAATAATAACTCAAATTTCTTTTCTAAATGATTTGTTTCTTTCTTCCTTTTGAATAAAGGTAGATACCACTTAAAAAATAAATTCGATTCTTTAAAAAACTTCTTCTTATCATATTTTGAAATTGCAGGTAATTTTTTTTTTTTGTGCATCCAAATCAATGCATCCACAGCAGTTTCATACAATTTTTTTTTGTTTTTTTGATTCATATAAAAACTATATTTTTTGGTGCCTAAATTTTCAATAATTAATATTCCTTCATTTTGGAAATCTTTTATGATTTCAGGAACACTTACTTCTTCTTTAAGAATTTTCGTGATTTTTAAAAAATTGTTAATACTTTTAGGTTTGGAATCATACATAAGAACGTTTTTTTTTCTTCCTTGTATTAAGTCAAAATACTTCCTATTGGAAGCATCTCCAGCTAAAAATTTCAAATTAGAAAAATTCACATGATTTTCTTCTAATTTTCTTCTAATTTTCCTTTCAAAAAATTTTTTCATTTAATTCTTTTTTGTAAATTTTTCCAAAAAATTTTATTTTTACCCGTCTATTGAAATGCTTATCTTCAAAAAAAAAAAAATCTATTCTATTTTTAGGAAGAAAATCTTTGACAATTTCTGGCCATTCAACAATAACACAATCTTTAAGAGCAGTTTCAAAATCCAAATTAAAAATTTCATCTTTTTTAGATATTCTGTAAAGATCATAATGCCAAATTTTAATTTTACTTAAATCATAAGTTTGTAAAATTGGGAAAGTTGGGCTTAGAACTTTAGTCTTTTTATCTGCTAGGGAATTTATAAGAAATCTAGCAAACGTAGTTTTACCAGAACCTAGGTCTCCATACAAACATAAAAAAGATTCATGTTGAATGAATTTAGAAATCTTTTTTGCTAATTTAGCACATTCATTTAGATTTTTAAGATGTATATCATATTGTTCTTTCATTTTGATTTAATATTCAAATATTTATATGGTAACTTAATTATAATCACCTAGATCATAATAATAATGAAAAAAATAGAAACTGATGTTTTAATTGTTGGAGCGGGACCAGTAGGTTTGTTTTGTGTTTTTGAACTTGGACAGCTTGGGTTGAAAAGTTGCTTGGTAGACTCTTTGAATGAAATTGGAGGTCAATGTACAGCTCTTTATCCAGAAAAACCCATCTATGATATCCCTGCCTATACAAAAATATCGGCCAAAAAATTAATTGAAAAGTTAGATTCTCAGATCAAGCCTTTTAAACCCACATTTCTGCTAGATCAAACAGTTGAATGTTTAATGGAAAAAAAAGAAAAATTTATTCTCAAAACTTCAAAAAATAAATTAGTTAATGCAAAGTGTATTATTATTGCTGCTGGAAATGGCGTGTTTGGACCAAACAAACCACCATTATCAAATATTGAAAAATTTGAAGGTAAGTCTGTTTTTTATTCTATTCCTGACAAATCAATTTTTAAAAAAAAGAAGGTTGCTATTGCAGGTGGTGGAGACTCGGCTGCTGACTGGGCAATTGAATTAGCAAGTACAACCAAAATTATTTATTTCATCCATCGGAGAAAGAATCTTAGGGCAGCACCTAATAGCGTAAAAGAGCTGGAAAAATTGGAAAAAAAAGGGAAAGTAAAAATGGTAATTCCTTATCAAATTGACTCATTAAAGGGTACGAATGGTTTGATTGATGAACTAGTTGTCAGACACTTAACAGATAAAACCATTCATATTAAAACCGATTATTTGCTACCTTTCTTTGGTTTATCATCAGATTTAGGACCTATAAAAAAATGGGAGTTAAAAATTGATAAGAATGAATTGACCATTAATCAATCAACTTGTGAAACATCTAGAAAGGGGATATTCGCTGTAGGTGACATCTGCACATATCCGGGTAAATTAAAACTAATTCTGACAGGTTTTTCAGAAGCAGCTATTGCTTCTCAATCATGTTATAAGAAAATTTTTCCTGAGAAGAAGTTACATTTTGAATATTCAACAACAAAAGGAATAAATAAGCTTTAGTGTAAGAAAAATTTAGTATCTATAATCTTCATTTTTAAATGGACCATTAACTGGCACGTTGATATATTTGCCCTGTTTATCTGAAAGTTTAGTTAACATTGCACCAATCTTCTCTAAATGAAGTCTTGCAACCTTTTCATCCAATTTCTTAGGAAGCACGTAGACCTTTTTTTTGTACTTTGAACTATTCTGCCATAACTCAATTTGAGCTAAAACCTGATTGCTAAATGATGCTGACATCACAAAACTAGGGTGTCCGGTAGCGCAACCTAAATTTACCAATCTACCTTCAGCTAGAACTATAATTTTTTTTCCATCTGGAAACTCAATTTCATCTACTTGTGGCTTTATATTATTCCACTTATAGTTTCTCAAAGCTTCTATTTGAATTTCTGAATCAAAATGACCAATATTGCAAACTATACTTCTGTCCTTCATTTCTCTCATATGATCAACGGTAATCACATCAATATTTCCAGTAGCAGTAACAAATATATCTGACCTCTTTACTGCCTCATCCATTGTTGCAACCTCATACCCATCCATAGCTGCCTGAAGAGCACAAATAGGGTCAATTTCAGTCACAATTACTCTGCATCCAGCACTTCTCAAACTTTGAGCTGAACCTTTGCCAACATCACCATAACCTGCAACGACTGCAACTTTCCCAGACATCATAACATCAGTTGCTCTTTTAATGCCATCAACTAAACTTTCTCTACAACCATATTTGTTATCAAATTTCGATTTTGTTACTGAATCATTTACATTAATTGCTGGTACTTTTAACTCATTTTTTTTCTCCATCTCAATCAATCTCAAAACACCAGTCGTAGTTTCTTCAGATAATCCTTTAACTTCATCAAGATAATTGGGGTATTTTTCGTGTAATATTTTGGTAAGATCCCCACCGTCATCGAGAATTAAATTTGGTTTCCAACCATTGGGCCCATCAATCGTCTTTTCTATGCACCACCAAAATTCTTCTTCAGTTTCTTCTTTCCATGCA
>CAZAFN010000009.1:0-47008 GCA_964484795.1 uncultured Alphaproteobacteria bacterium
AATCCTCCTCCGTACATCGTAAAAATTATCATTGAGGCAGCATAAAACAAAACAAGATAAGTCACTAATGGATCTACACTCACTGCTTTTGCAGAAAAAGGTATAGAAAGATATAAAAGAATTCCAAGTGAAAAGAATATGAAATATGTTGTTTTTCTGCCAATAAAATCAGACATTGAAGCCCAAAAAATTCTTCCAACCATATTAAACACACTTATCATCAAGACATAAGTCCCTGCAAAACTTGCCGTAACTAATGCCGGCAAACTTGGTGTAAAAATTTCAATCATCATCGTCTTGGCAACACCAATAACGCCAATTCCAGCAGTTACATTAAAACACAAAACTATCCACAAAAAATAAAATTGAGGTGTCTTGAGTGCTTGATCTATGTGAACATGGTTTTTTGTTATTAACCTCGTCTTTTTTGAATCTTCTGGAGGTGTCCATCCTTCAGGTTTCCAACCTTCTGCAGGAACTCTGTAAGAGAATGCAGCTATTGTCATAATGAGAAAATAGACTACACCAAGAAACAAAAATGTTTGCGCTGCTCCACTTGAACCAGAACCAACAATATAAACACCTGGGTCTCCAGGAACTATCATTTTGGCTATGTCATTAGCAGTTACAACAACTACTTCCATCTTTTCACCCATATTTTCAACAAATCTTCTGCCACCCTCTGTAATTAAATTAACGGTTTCTGAACTTCCTAAATATTCTGGAGCCTTATAAAAATTTGAAAGCAATCTATCAATGGATAATTTTGCAATCATTGCCCCTCCTCCAAAACCCATAATAGCCATTCCGGTTGCCATACCTCGTCTATCTGGAAACCATCTTATCAGTGTAGATACAGGAGAAACGTAACCGAGTCCAAGGCCAATTCCACCTAACACTCCATACCCAAAATAAAGCAAATAAAGACCTAGGTGTAATACTATAGGATCTCCACTTATCATTGGGATTGAAACGGCAATCTGAAAACCCTTTTCTTGCAGAAAAATGCCTAACGCACCAATAACAAATCCACCACCCCAACAACATGCAGAAATAAATCCAACCATTCTAGGCCCAACTTCTTCTAACCATTTTCCAGCATAAGCTGCTGCCAAACCAAGACTGACGATTGCAACAGAAAAAATCCACACAACTTGACCAAGATTCCAATCATCACCAGAAGAAGTGACAACTCCAAGAATTTTTACCAAAGCTGGGTTAAACATACTCCATGCATATACCGAACCAATGCAAAGATGAATGGCTATAGAAGCAGGTGGGACCAACCATCTATTAAAACCTGGCTTTGCAACAATATTTCGTTTATGTAACTTATCGTAAAAACTCATACAATCTTTCCTTTAAAGAATTTTAAAAAAATTTCCTCCGCCTTGATCAAATCATCTTGATCATTAACGTTAAAGAAAGGATCATAACCAAAATCTGAAAAGTTTACCACCCTAGTTTTGAAATTTTTTGTAAAATCATCAATTTTTCTAATCCCATTTTCAATTGCCTCTTCTAAAAAGGGCTCAAGTTCCAATTTCCACATAGAAAATACAGGATGAATTTTTGAACGGCTCTTTGCCACAACTATCTTTTCATCTTTAATTTCTGAAAAAAACTGCAAAACTAAATCCTCCGGAAAAAAAGGGGAATCAACTGGAAATGTTACCAACCATTCACTTTCAAGTTGAATTTTTTTTGCCCATTTCAACCCAGTAAGAACTCCAACTAGCGGACCCAAATTTCCTCGAATACAGTCTGGGATAACATCGTATTTTTTCTCTCCGAAAGAATTAAACTTTATGGATTTATTTGAATTGATTGCTAAACAACCAACTTGATTTCTTGCTCTTTTTAAAACCAAATTAATCAGAGTTTTATCTTTTATTTTTTTTTGAGACTTGTCACACCCCATTCTTCTAGACATTCCACCAGACAAGATTATTCCTAAAATTTTTTTATTTAAATCCTTCAACTCTATTCTCTCCAGAAAGAACAAAAAATTTCTTCCCCTTAGCTCTTCCAATTAAGGTTAAATTGGCTCTCCTAGCCAAATGAATTCCCCAAGCCGTAAACCCTGACCTGGAAATTACAATTGGGATCATCATTTGGACTGACTTAATAACCATTTCACTTGTCAATCTTCCAGTAGTATAAAAAATTTTGTCTGAGGCGTTAATTTTTTTTAACATCATATAACCTGCAATCTTATCAATGGCATTATGTCTCCCAACATCTTCCATATAGATCAAAGGTTTGTTTTTTTTGCATAGCACACAACCATGAATGGCTCCAGCCTTAAGATATAAACTTGGGGTTAAATTTATTTTTTTTGATAATTCATATATCCAAGGAACTTTTATTTTAGATTTAACTTTTAATTTTTTCTTTTCAAAACTTTCCATTACATCTCCAAAGGCCGTGCCTTGAGCACATCCAGATGTAATTGTTTTTTTCTTCAATTTTTCTTGATAATTCGTTGTTTTTTTTGTTCTTACAACGATTGTTTTTAAATCTTCTTCAAAATCAATAGATTCAATTTGTGTTTTTTTAGATATCATATTCTGATTTAAAAGGTAGCCGACTGCCAAAAACTCAGGATAATCTCCAATTGTCATCATTGTCACAATTTCCTGATCATTTAAATATAAAGTCAATGGATGCTCTTCTATAACATCTATTTTTTTTCTCTTAAAATCTTCATTGAATCCAAAAATTTTTCTTGTTAGTCTTAGATCGTCAACATTTGGCTTAATTTTCATTTTAGAAAAATTTTTTTTTCGAGAATTATATGTGTTTGTTAATTAATGTTATTAATATTACAATAATAAACCACAAAAATTAATAGATATGTTAGATAGTTTTGGACGAACGATAGATTACCTCAGACTCTCAATTACAGATAGATGCGATCTTAGATGTAAATATTGTATGCCTGAAAAACCTGTCTTCTACAAAAAATCAAGTTTCCTATCTCTTAAACAACTAAAAGTTTTGTCTAGAATACTTATAAAGTTAGGAATAAAAAAAATCAGAATAACTGGTGGAGAACCCCTGGTTAGAAAGGATATTTTAGAGTACTTGGAGTTTCTTCATAAACAAAAAGTTAATAACCTTCTTAATGAGATTCTTATGACAACTAATGGAACTCAGTTAAAAAAACACGCGAAAAGCATTTCAAACTTTGGGATAAAAAGGTTGAATGTATCAATTGATTCAATAATACCTGAGAAGTATAATTTTATAACTAATGGAGGAAGTTTAGAAAAAGTTCTTAATGGAATTGAAGAAGCAAAAAAAAATGGGATTGAAATAAAAATAAATACCGTGTTACTAAAAAACTTTAATGAAGATGAAGTTTTGGATATAGCAAAGTGGTGTGCAACAAATAATTTAAAACTATCTTTTATTGAAGTAATGCCGATTGG
This sequence comes from uncultured Alphaproteobacteria bacterium, assembly GCA_964484795.1. GTDB lineage: Bacteria > Pseudomonadota > Alphaproteobacteria > Methylaequorales > Methylaequoraceae > CAZAFN01. The sequence goes on from CAZAFN010000009.1 coordinate 3,435, forward strand.
AAATTTACAAATATCAAGGACCAATCAATATTTACCTGTTTCTTTTGCAAAAAAAATTGTTGATGATAATTTAGGGTTAGTAATAAGCGATTTTACAACCAATGGCCCTTCAAAGTATTTTAGAACCCTAAAATTCAATTCTACCATTGGTTTTATTTCTCCAATCTCAAACCATTTCTGTCCAACATGTAATAGAATTAGAATAACAAGTAGTGGAATTCTCTATCCTTGCCTAGGAGATAATAATTATGTTGATCTCAAACCCTATCTTGAAAAACACAACATAAAATCATTAATAAGAATTCTTGAGAAAATAATCTTTAAAAAACCTGAAAAACACCATTTTAAAATTAATGAAAAAAAATCTGACATTTCAAGGTTTATGAATACTACAGGAGGATAGAATTGCAAAAAGTTGGATTCGTTTCCTCTGAAAAGCCTGAAGCAAAAAAATCATTAAGTTTGCTAAAAAAAATTTACAAAAATGTACCTCCTGAAAAAGCAGATGTGATTGTTGCACTGGGAGGAGATGGAACAGTATTAAAATCATTACACAAATATTTAAATAAAAAAATTCCAATATATGGAATGAATAGAGGTAACATAGGTTTTTTGATGAACCAATATTCTGAAAAGAATCTAGAAAAAAGATTAGATGAAGCAATCCCATACAAGTTATACCCTTTAAAAATCAAATGTCTTGATAAAAATGGTAAAACAACTAAGGGGCTTGCATTTAACGATGTTTCAATGATTAGAAGTAGTTCCAAAATTGCAAAAATTAAAATTAAAGTTAATGGAAATAACAGATTAAATGAATTTGTTGGGGATGGTTGTTTAATTTCAACCCCGGCAGGAAGTTCCGCGTATAATCTTTCACTTAGAGGACCAGTTCTTCCTGTAAATGCACAAATACTTGCTCTTACTCCGATAAGTCCTTACAGACCAAGAAGATGGAGGGGAGCCTTGTTAAATAATAATGCTCAAATCGAGTTGCTAGCTTTAGAACCAGATAGAAGACCTGTTCGAGTGGAAGCAGATTTCATAGAATTTAAGAATATTAAGAAACTCGAAATCAAGTTAGACAAAGATTTCTTTATGAATCTTCTTTTTGACCCTGGTCATAATTTGGAAGAAAGAATCATAAACGAACAATTTAACAATTAAGAATATGAATTCTGAGAAACTACTATCTAAACTCATTTCTTATCCAACAATCAGTGAAACAAGCAACAAAGAAATTATAGATTTTATATCAAGTTATCTTCTAAGGTTTGGCATAAAATCAAAAAAAATTGAGGGAAACCATTCTCAGTATAATCTTTACTGTCGAATTGGCCCACCCACTGAAGGAGGGATAATGTTTTCTGGTCACACGGATGTTGTGCCAGTAGAAGGTCAAAAATGGTCCAAAAAACCATTTAAATTAACTTCAGTTAAAAATAAATTATATGGAAGAGGCACATCAGATATGAAAGGGTTTATTGCTGTTGTTTTGTCAATTATTCCGAAGATAAAAATAAAAGAGCTAAAGAAACCCATTCATCTTGTTTTTTCTTACGATGAAGAAATAGGATGCGTTGGAATTCAAAAATTAATCCCTTTTTTTAAAAAAATAAGCCCTAAACCAAAGTTTTGCATAGTTGGGGAACCGACTGAAATGAAGTTGATTAATCAACATAAAGGAAAAAAAAATTTTTCTGTTATTTTCAATGGTCTAGAATCTCATTCTTCGTTAATTAATGATGGTGTAAATGCAATCAATTACTCCGCTGAATTCATCAAATACCTTGAAACCATTCAAAACAGTCTCAAAAAGAAGAATTGTGAAAAAAGCTTTTATCCAGAATACCCAACAATTAATGTTGGCACAATATCTGGAGGTGTTGCAGTTAATATAATACCTAACAAATGTGAAATTGAATTTGAAATCAGGGATACACCAAAATTAAATACACGGAAGTTATTGAAAAAGATTGAGGTGTATCTAAAAAAATTACAAAATAAAATGAAAAAAAAATCACCCTTATGTTCAATTAAAATTACTCAAAAAAATAACTTTCCACCTCTTAAAACAAATCAAAATAAAGAAATAATATCTCTATGTCTAAATTCTCTGAAGGCAAATTCATTAAATACAGTAAGTTTTGGAACAGAAGCAGGAGTTTTTAATGATCTGGGTTTTCAAACAGTTGTTTGTGGACCCGGAAGTATAAAACAAGCTCACAAACCTGATGAATTCATAGAAAAAAAACAAATGGTTGAATGTCATTTTTTTTTAGAAGAAATTGTAAAGAAATTGTATTAGATGCATTTAGATCAATTTAACTACAAAATCCCTAATGATTTAATTGCCATATACCCAATAAAACCTCGTGATAGTTCAAAAATAGTAATTGTTGAAAAAAACTTCAAAATAAAAAATTTTTATGAAATTGTAAACTTTTTAAACCCAAATGATGCATTGGTATTTAATAACACCAAAGTTATAAAAGCTCGTTTAGATGGTTTTATTTCACAAGGAAAAATTTCCGTAAATTTAAACAGACAAATTAAAAATAAAAATGTTTTATGGACAGCCTTTATCAAGTCCAATAAAAAACCAAGAAAAAAAGACGTAATAAGGTTTTCTAAAAACTTTTATGCAATAATCATCGACATTATTCAAAATAACAATACCAAAGAATATTTACTATCCTTTGAGTGCAGTCATAAAACATTTAAAAAAAACCTTGATATATTTGGGAAAGTACCACTACCTCCATATATAAACAAAAAAAGGGTAGATGAGTTTTCTGACTTAGAAGACTATCAGTCTATACTTGCAAAAAAAAACGGGGCAGTTGCAGCCCCAACAGCTAGTCTGCATTTTACAAAAAAATTACTAACAAAAATAAAGAATAAAAAAATCCAGATAATTAACATTACTTTACATATAAATGGAGGCACTTTTATTCCAATCAAAACTAAAAATATTAATAATCATAAAATGCATTTCGAATTTGGTGAAATTACAGAAAATGCTGCCAACAAAATTAACACCACAAAAAAAAATGGAGGAAGAATAGTTGCAGTTGGCACAACCGTACTTAGACTTTTAGAATCAGCAAAAGATTCAAAGGGCCATATAAAACCTTTCAAGGGTGAAACAAACATATTTATTAAACCAGGGTGGAAAGTCAATACAGTTGATGGTTTTATAACAAATTTTCATACTCCCAAATCATCACTCTTAGTATTAGTGTGTGCAGTCATAGGAAAAAAAATAACAAAAAAATTATATGAATTTGCAATTCAAAATAAACTTAGATTTTTTTCTTATGGTGATGCTTGCCTAATTTGGAATAAAAATGTCTAGTTTTAATTTTTCGATTGATGGTCTTGATGATCAAGCAAGAGCAGGCACAATACAAACCAAAAATGGAAAAATAAAGACTCCAGTTTTTATGCCTGTGGGAACATTAGGATCTGTAAAAGCAGTATTTCCCAGTAGCCTATTAAAACTTAAAATTGATATTATATTGGCTAACACTTATCACCTAATGTTGAGACCTGGTGAAGATTTAATAGAAAAAATGGGAGGGTTACATAATTTCATCAATTGGAAAAAACCAATATTAACAGATTCAGGAGGATTTCAAGTTTGGTCTCTTTCAAAGTTACGCAAAATCTCTGAAGATGGAATTAATTTTAAATCTCATTTAGATGGTAAAAAATATGAATTAACCCCAGAAAGTTCAATGTCAATCCAGGAAAAATTAAACTCCGACATTTCAATGGTACTTGATGAGTGTACTGAACACCCGACAACTCACCAAAGAGCTAAAGAATCAATGGAATTAAGTATTCGGTGGGCTAAACGTTGCAAAAATTCTTTTAACAAAAGGAAAGGGTATGGATTGTTCGGAATAATACAAGGAGGTATGTTCAATGATTTAAGAAAAAAATGCTCAGAAGAACTTAATAAGCTTGATTTTGAAGGCTATGCAATTGGTGGGCTATCTGTAGGAGAAAATCATTGCCAAATGTTAGAAATAATAGAAAATACGATTCACTCTATGCCACAAGAAAAACCTAGATATCTGATGGGTGTGGGAAGACCTGTTGATATTTTTAAGTCAGTTGAAAAAGGAATTGATATGTTTGATTGTGTTCTTCCTACAAGATTTGGTAGAAATGGAAGAGCATTTACAACTTTCGGTGAAATTAATTTGAAAAATTCTAAATTTTGTTCTGATGATAGCCCTCTTGATGAAAATATTGACTGTGAAGCTTCCAAAAGTTTTTCAAAATCCTATCTTCATCATCTGACAAAAAATAATGAAATTTTGTCATCAATGATTCTTAGTCTTCATAATATTGCATTTTACAAGAAAATGATGTCTGATATACGAGATTCAATTATTAACAAAAATTTTAAAAAATTAAAAAAAAAATATCTTAGATTCCATGAGAGATTTCAAAAAACCTAAATTCCTTGGACAAAAGTCAAGCATACCTAAATCCCCTGACGAAGCCATACTTGATTGTGTCAACAATCCACATCAAGACATTAGCTACTCCATAAGGCTCTCATCTCCAGAATTCACTAGTATCTGTCCAATAACAGGACAGCCTGATTTTGGTTATATAGTTATAGATTACATTCCAAAAAAATTTATTTTGGAAAGTAAATCATTCAAAATCTTTTTATTTTCTTTTAGGAACTATGGCGGGTTTCATGAGGACTGTACCATAAAAATTGCCAAAAAAATTATCAAATTTGTAAAACCAAAATGGTTGCGTGTTGCTGGGTTTTGGAATCCACGAGGTGGAGTTCCAATTGACGTATTTTTTCAAAGTGGAAGTAAACCCGCAAATATTCATATTGAAGAACTAAAGGTTAAACCTTACAAAGGAAGATAAATTATTTTCCATAATACACACATCCACCTATTCTTGGCCTATTAATTTCTATGCTCTTAAGAAATTTTATTTTTTTTTCTAACTTTGACCAAAACCAAATTGCCAAATTTTCACTAGTAGGTTTTTCTAGACCTTCTATTTCATTTAAAACATTATGGTCAATAATTTTTAGCAAAGGCTTAACCAGGCTATCTAAATTATCAAAATTGATCACCCAATCATTTTTCTTATCTAAATTTCCGTCAATGGCAATTGTAACCTCATAGCTATGCCCATGAACTTTGCCATATTTATGATTCTTCTTAAAATCAGGCATAAAGTGAGCCGCATCAAAGTAATATTTCTTGTAAATTAGCAAATCAGCTTACTCCTAATGGTTTGTGCAATTGAAAACTTGGAAACCACGGTTTATGAGATTTACAATATTGGATTGTTTTGATTACATTAATTTGGATGATTTCATTGTGCATTGGTTGAAGAAAAAAATATTTAAAATCCAAATTCAAAAGCATTTTTAAATCAAATTTATTCTGAGGGTAAACAATTTTCAGTTCATCACCACATCTTAATTTCCACAAGGAATTTTCCTTTGGGCTTACACAAATCCAGTCAAACTTTAAATTTGTACTAATTGTTCCATTAGTCTCAAGAGAAACTAAATACTTTCTTTTCTTTAGTTCCTTTAACAATTTAGAATCAACTTGAAGCAATGGTTCACCACCTGTTAATACTAAGAATTTTTTTTTTAATGAGAATTTAGATTTCCAAACATCTTCAATAGTTTTAACTAAATCCTTTAAATTGTAGTTTCCTCCATTTTTTCCATCAATACCCCTAAAATCTGTATCACAAAAACTACATTTTGCATTTTTTTTATCTTTAGACAAACCACTCCATAAATTACAACCTGAGAACCTAAGGAATACAGCCTCTCTGCCAGAATAAAAACCTTCACCTTGGATTGATTTAAAAATTTCTTTTACTTTGTACATCATCTAACTTTAAATAAAGGATCATCAAGACGTGCCTCATCAAAACCTTTCTTTCTTAACAAACAAGAATCACAAATTCCACAACTTTTCTCTTTTCTGGGGTTATAACAACTTGAAGTTTTAGAAAAATTTACACCATTCTTTTTCCCAATCAAAATAATTTCTTTTTTTGTAAGGTTTATTAGCGGCGTTTTAATTTTAAATTTATTCCCCTCCAAACCTTTTTTAGTTGAAAAATTTATAAGTTTTTCAAATCCTTTAATAAATTCTTGCCTACAATCTGGATAACCAGAGTAATCTATTGCATTCACTCCTATGAATATTTTATCTATCCCTAAAAACTCAGCATAACCAGATGCAAATGACAAAAAAATTATATTTCGACTTGGGACATAGGTTTCTGGGATATCATTAGGTATTAACTCTACTTTTTTGTTTGTTGGAACCTCAATATTATCAGTCAAAGCCGAACCTCCAAACAAATCAATTTTAAATATTTTATGAGATTTACATTGAAAATAATTGGACTGCCATCTTGCAAAATTCAACTCAATTCTATGTCTTTGGCCATAATCAAATGAGATAGCATAAATTTTTAAGTCTAATCTCTTGCAAATGGAGAGTACAACCGTTGAATCCAATCCTCCACTAACAAGAACTAAAGCTTTATTTGATTTATTTGACATTATGAAAATATAATAAGAAATAAATTTAAAATATGAAAAATATAAAAAAAAATATTACAAAAAAAATAAAGCAGCTTGGTTTTGATGTTGTAGGTTTTACAGAACCTAATGTTGACAAAACTACATCAAAGAATTACATAAAATTTTTAGAAAAGAATCATCATGGAGAGATGAAGTGGCTTGAAAGACATTTAGAAAAAAAAATTAATCCAAAAAAGATTTGGAACAAAGTTAAAACTATTGTCGTTTTGGGTATTAATTATTCACCGAAACAAAACCCCTTGATCCTCAACAAAGACAAAAAAACTGCCAACATCAGTGTTTACGCTAAAAATATTGATTATCATCAAGTAATAAGAGAAAAATTAGAAAATTTTCAAAAATGGTTGCTTGAAAACTTTGAAATTGAATCAAAAAGTTTTGTTGACACATCACCAATACTTGAAAAATATTTTGCGCAAAATGCAAATATTGGATGGCAAGGAAAACATACCAACTTAGTATCTAAAAAATATGGATCATGGCTTTTTTTATCTGAGATTTTCCTGCCAATTGAACTTGGAACAAACTCCTATTCATCTAATAATTGTGGCATATGTAAAAAATGTATTGATATTTGCCCGACTGGAGCTCTCTATAAAAATTATAAAATTGACGCAAGAAAATGTATTTCATACTTAACAATTGAACATAAAGGACCATTTCCATTAAGTTTGAGAAAAAACATTGGAAACAAAATTTATGGATGTGATGATTGTCTAGCAGTTTGTCCTTGGAACAAATTTTCAAAAGCCACTCAAAATAAAGATTTCTTATCTACTAAAAGAGAAAAAACACTAGATTTTTTTTTGTCGATGGGTGAAAAAAAATTTAAAAAATATTTTAGCAAATCACCTATATTAAGAATAGGATGGGTAAGTTTCTTAAGAAATGTCATAATCGCCACAGGGAATAGTAAAAGCAGAAAATTGTCAGAAAAAATATATAAATTTTTAAATGATGACAATCCCATAATCCGAGGTGCTAGTATTTGGTCATTATTTCAATTAATCGGAAAAAATCAAAAAAAAAGAATCAAGGAAAAAATTTTAAAAAAAGAAAAAAACAAGTATGTACTTTATGAATTAAACATCACTGATTAACTTGTTTAAACCTTCAAGCATATTATCCATAATCCCCTGATCTGATGATGAATGACCAGCTGTATTAACAAACATTAATTTCGAAGATTTCCAACCTTTGTTTAAGTTATATGCATTTACAGGCGGACAAATTAAATCATATCTTCCTTGCACAATAAAACCAGGTATTCTAGAAATATTTGAAATGTTTCTTAGTATTTCATCATCCTCCATAAAAAAATGATTTTTGATATAATGTAATTCCATAAATGGTGAATTTGGAACACCTTCTCTTTTTTCCATTGATTCATAGGATTCAAATGAATGATCTTGAGGATTTATTTGAGATAAAATTCTCTCATAATCATGCCAAACCCATGAATGTAACTTTGATTTTTTTTCACATATTTCCTCATAATATGAATTAATCAAATCTTCTTCTGAAGGAAAAAAACTTTTATATTGATCATAAAGATCAGGGGCAAAACATTTTGGTCCGTTAATAAAGGCCCATTCAATCTCTTTTATTGTACCTAAAAAAACAGATCTAAGAAGAACTCCAAGAATATTTTTTGGGTATTTCAGTGCGTATTTTAATGACAATGTAGCACCCCATGAACCGCCAACAATTATAAAGTTTTTAATTTTCAAAAAATCTCTTATTTTTTCAATATCTTCAACTAATTCATCTGTATTGTTTCCTTTAAGAGTTTTGTATGGAGTGCTTTTTCCACAACCTCTTTGATCAAAAATAATTGATCTAAAAACATTGGGATCAAATAGTGAGTGATGTTCATTCCTACAGTGTCCTCCCGGACCACCATGAACAAAAATAACTGGGATACCATCTTTCTTTCCACTTACTTCAATATATATTTTATTATCATCTCCAACTTCCAGGTTATACATTTCTGGTAAAGTACGATGTATAAATAATTTACTTTTCATTTTTCTTTTAATAGATTAGTACTGTGGAAAAATTTGAAAATATTACTGAATTAATTCTAGCACTACTTTTGTGGATAACAAGTAATACAGAATATGTGCATCCAAATAAAGATCCTGACATTGAGTTCATTGAACAAACCAGATTATCCTCACTGGCATGTGGTAGAGAATGTGAAATTTTAGCCTATACTCCTGAAACTCCAAAATATAAAATCTACCTTTCTGACAAGTTAAAACCATTGACTAATGTTTGTGATAGAGCAATTCTACTTCATGAGATAATCCACGTACTGCAGGATGAACAAAATTTTTTTTCAGATTTTGACACTAAAACCAAAAAACATCTTAGAGAGATGGATGCTTTAATAAAACATAATATCTTTTTAAGCCAGTATGGGAAAAAAATTTTGTATAGCAATGGGTTCGCAGCAAAGTTTAAAACAAATGAAAAAAATTCACTTTATTGCTAATCTATTAACTTTGAAGAAAGTTCCTCAAACCCTACATATCCAAAAATTATTTCATCATCCAAGATAAAGGCCGGCGTGCCTTTTAAACCCAAATACTCTGCCAAATCAAAATCTCCTTTTATTTTCTTTCTTATACTCTGATCATCTACTTTTTTTTTTAATTCATCATAAGTAAATCCAAGTTCGTCTAAAATATTCCTTAATTTATCATCACTCAACAGGCCCTTTACGTTCATCAGCAGATTATGGAAGGTTTCAAACTTCCTTTGATCTTTCTCAGCAATAACTAAAGAGAAAACTGCTAATTCAAAGGATTTTTCAGAAAGTATAGGAAAATTCTTATACACAACTTTAAAGTTTTTATAATTTTTTAAGAGTCTTTTGATGTCTTTATGAGCCTTTTTACAGTAAGAACAGTTGTAATCAAAAAATTCAACAATTATTTTTTCTGCATTTGGATTTCCCATATATAATCCATTGTCAGAATTAAAAATAAGTTTCTTCTTTTTGTTAATTTTTTCTTTATTTTCTGATCTGAGGTCACTTTCCTTTTTCTTTTCATAATTTTCAAGAGATTTTAAAATAACCTCGGGGTTATCAAGTATGAATTTTTCTATCTTTTCATCAAGATTTTCTGCAAAACCAAAACTAAAAATTAAAAAATAAAAAAAAAATCCGTATTTCATAGACATATTCTAGCTCAAAGAATCAATTTACTTAACTACATTATAGAAATTAATATTTATTAAAAGTTTTTTAAAATGGTGCGCTCGGTGGGACTTGAACCCACAAGGAGTCAGACTCCGCAGGATTTTAAGTCCTGTCTGTTTACCAATTTCAGCACGAGCGCATTAAATTTCTAAAAACACTAAACTTTCAACTACAATTTAAGTTAAATTTCTTCAAAAGAATTATTGTGAGAATATATAATATTTCTTACGATATATAAACTTTTAATTTTTCTCAAATAATATTAACTCTGGAAAATAGATTGATAGAAAAAACACTTAATAAAATAAGAAAATTATATTCTGAAAAAAAATATGCTAAAGCTTCATTATTATGCAAGAGGGCAATAAAAAAATATCCTAAAAATAAAGAATTCAACTATTTTTTTGGTCTAATATTTTACGCACAAAAATCTTTCACTAATTCAATAATACAATTTGATATTTTCTTAAATGACAACCCCAATCAAATTGACGGATTAATTGCTAAAATTCATTCACTACGGGCACTAAAAAAACATAAAGAAGCAATCAAGATTTTAATGAAAATCGATCAAATAGATACTAGAAAGTCTGAAATTTATCTATTAATAGCTGAAAGCTATTTTTTCCTAAAAGATAATGAACAAGGAAAAAAATTTTTAAAGAAAACCTTGGACTTGGTTTCAACAAAGGAAAGTTTAAATAAAATTTATAATATTTTGATAAATTTCAAAGAATATACTGAGGCTATTAGAATTATCAAAAATTCTGAATTTTCAAGAAAAGATCCTGATTTTCTCTGCAAAATTGCCAAAAGCCTAATTGCAAAAAAAAAATTCTCAGAAGCCAAAGAATATCTTAAAAGAGCAATAAAAATAGATAGTAAAAATCCTGAATATTTTAATGAACTTGGAGTAATTTACTCAATTCTTGGAGAAAATAATCTTGCAGAAAAGGAGTTTTGCAATTGCATTGATCTTGATTCATCAAATGGATCATCTCACCATCAGTTAAGTCTCTTAAATTTCAAAATATCTAACTTTCAGCTAAAATCATTAGAAGAAAAATACCAAAATGAAACAACCTTCAACTTAAACAAAATTTATTTAGGCCTAGCACTTTCAAACTTTAATGAAAAAAAAAAAGAATATAACAAAAGTTTCGAATTACTCAACGAATGTAATTCTCAATATAAAAGAAATTACATTGATAAATCTGAATGGAGTTTTAATCATGAAAAAAACACTTTCAAGAATGTTCAACTTTTATATGCAGAAAACTATAAATTATTAGATCTAAAACCCACGCATATCAAACCAGTTTTTATTCTGGGATTGCCGCGTTCGGGAACCACATTAGTCGAACAAATAATTTCCAATTCAGTGGAAATTTTTGCTGGTGGAGAACTAACATATTTTCACGATGAATTTGAATCGACATTTAATGGTCTTTTAAATGAGAATTTTACACCAAGTAAAATTGATTCCTCAGATTTGGAAAGAATACAGTTGAATTACCTAAAAAAAGTAGAATCTGATAAAAAAATTTTTACCGACAAGTTGCCTGTTAACTTTATGTATATGGGATTCATTCAATCCATTTTTCCGAATTCTAAAATTATTCTTTGTAGACGCAATAAATTGGATAACCTTTTATCACTTTTTAAAACTTTTTTTACTGCTTCGCATTTTAATTATTCTTATGATTTAATTTCATTAAGGGCATATTATAATCTTTACACTAAGTTAGTAACATTCTGGAATGATATGAAAGTAAATTACTATTCTTTAAATTATGAAGAATTAGTAGAAGATCCAGAAAATCAAGTGAGAAATTTATGTAATTATATTGGAATAAAATTTCAAGATAATCTCCTTAATTTTCATAAAAACAAAAGACCAGTTCATACAGCAAGTTTTCACCAAGTGAGAAAGCCAATATTTAAAAGTTCAATAAATAATTGGCGTAATTACAAAGATCATCTCGAATTGTTAATTTAAAAACCTACCTTTTATATGGATCATCCAACCTAACTATATCAGTTTCAGACAAAATATCGCCCATTTGAATTTCCACTATTTCTAAAGGCACCTTACCCTTGTTTTCAAGACAATGCTCCATTCCAACAGGAATAAAAGTTGATTGATTTTTTTTTAAAACTTTTTTCTGCTTTCCTCTAGTAACTATTGCAACTCCCTTCACCACAACCCAGTGTTCTGATCTGAATTTGTGTTTTTGCAAAGACAATCTATGATTTGGATTAACTGTTATTTTTTTTAACAAGTAGTTAGTAGCTCTTAAAATTACTTCATAATGACCCCATGGCTTGTAGAATATGGTTTGATAATCCAACGTTTCATTAAATTTTTTGTTAGATAATATTTCCTTTATTTTACCTGATTCCTTCTTTGAACTTATGAAAAGTGATTCCTTGTTCGAAACCACTATCACATTAGACAAATCATTTACTATTGTAAACTTTCTATCACTAATCACTGTGGTATTTTTTGAGCTATTATGAATATAGGAATCTTTTACTAAGGATAAATTCTTTGGAGAAGATAGAGTGTCCAATGAATTCCATGTTCCTAGGTCCTTCCAAACAAAATTAACTTTCATCATACTTAGATTATCATTTTTTTCTAAGATAGCTTTGTCAAAGGATATGTTGGGAAGTTTCCTCATTAATTTTTCAGAGGTCTCATAAAACTCAAGATCAGAAACCAAACATTCAGTTATACTTTCACAGATTTTATAAATTTTTGGATGATATTTTTTGAAATCTAACAGTAGTTTTTTATTATTTAATAAAAAAATTCCAGAATTCCAGAAAAAATTTTTCTTAATAAATAGATTTGCCTTTATTTTTGTAGGTTTTTCAAAAAAATTTTTTACAGTTGATATCTTTTTTTTTGAATCTTCAACTTCGATATAACCATAATCAGTTGCAGCATAATTTGGAACTATCCCATAAATTATGTGTCCTTTAAAACTTTGCAAATTTTTAGGTATCATTTTTGAATAATCCCTATTTTTTATAAAATGATCTGACGGAACAACTAAAGAGTAATCTGCGTTTTTAATTGAGAAAAAAATTCCAAGCAGAATTGATATAGCAGTATTCCTTGGTATTTTTTCAACTATTATAGATGAATTTTGAAAAAGCTTCCCAAGACTATCCTTTACTAAAAACTTATGTCCACTAGCACAAATAATTAAGGGGTCATGAAACGACTTTGATTTTTTAATTCCATTAATAGTTTGTTGAAAAAGATTACGTTTTGAACCAAACGGAAGATTTAAAAATTGCTTAGGAACATTCTTAGTTGACAACGGCCATAATCTCGACCCAACTCCCCCAGACAAAACAATGGGCGTGACTTTTTTCACAAGGCTATTTTATTTTTTTTGAGATCATTAAAAACCATCTCCTTTACAAGCTCTTTAAAAGATATTTTGCACTCCCAATTTAGAAGTTTTTTAGCTTTTTTAGAATCACCACACAAATAATCAACTTCAAGCGGCCTATAATACTTTTTATCAACTTGAACAAGAACATTGCCATTTCTTGAATCAACACCTTTCTCATTTGCACCTTTCCCAACCCATTTTATTTTAACTCCAACAAATGAAAAAGCCACTTCAACAAATCTTCTGACTGAAAAAGTTTTACCAGTTGAAAGAACAAAGTCGTCTGGCTTTTTATGTTGTAAAATTTTCCAAATTCCAATTACAAAATCCCTTGCATGCCCCCAATCTCTTTTGGCATCAAGATTTCCTAGGAAAATTCTTTTTCGTTTCTTTGACAAAATTTCTGAAATTCCCATAGTTATCTTCCTAGTCACAAAGGTTTCGCCTCTTGTTGGACCTTCATGATTAAACAAAATGCCATTAGATGCAAAAATACCATAAGCATCCCTATAGTTTTTTGTTATCCAATAAGAATACAATTTTGCCGTTCCGTATGGACTCTGAGGATTAAATGGAGTTTTTTCACTTTGAATCTTTCTACCCGAATTTCCGAAAAGTTCTGATGTTGAAGCTTGATAAAATTTAGTCTTTTTTTCAAGTTTGAGAATTCTAATTGCTTCTAGAATTCTAAGAGCTCCTAATGAATCTGAATTTGCTGTATATTCAGGTGTTTCAAAACTAACCATTACATGGCTTTGGGCAGCTAAATTATATATTTCATGAGGTTTGATTTCTGAAATAATCCTAATCAAATTGGTTGCATCTGTTAGATCTCCATAATGTAAAACAAAATCAGACTTCTTTTCCAAAGGATCTACATACAAATGATCTATTCTCTCTGTGTTTATTGTAGATGATCTTCTTTTAATTCCGTGAACTGTATAGCCCTTATTCAATAGCAATTCAGCTAAATATGCTCCATCTTGTCCTGTTATACCTGTGATTAAAGCCCTTTTTTCCATTTCAGAAGATTTTACAAAATTTAAAGTTATATATATATTGTTGCATATGCAAGAAAAAATGACTTTTGTTCTGACCAGTTGTGGACGTATAGATTTGCTGGATAAAACACTTGAAAGTTTCTTTAAACAGAATTCCTACAAGATTGAAAAACTATACCTCGTAGAAGATTCAGTGAATAACAATGTATACAAACATGTTAAACAAAAATGGGGTAAAAAATTGATCACCATATGTAATAAAGAAAAAAAGGGACAAATAAAGTCTATTGTAGATACTTACAAAAAAATCAAAACACCATTTGTTTTTCATTGTGAAGATGATTGGGTATATACTAGGAAAAAGTTTGTTGAAGATTCACTAGAAATTCTTAAAACAGATAAAAAAATAATTCAAGTTTGGTTGGAAAGTAAAAAAAGTGCAAGTAGGTTAGACGTATTTAGTTATGGACCTCTTGAAATTACAAAAAAAAATGGGATTGGTTTTAGAAGAGTTTTTTGTAAAACAGGTTGGGAATGGGGATATTTTTCATTTAGACCAGGTGTTAAAAGAATGAAAGATTATAATTTAATTGGTGGATACCAGAAATTTAAAAATGAATTGGACATAGGAGTTAAATACAAAGAGCATGGATATTATACAGTAATAATTGAAAAGCCAGCGGTTAGGGACATTGGTTTAGATAGAACTATATTTGATCCAACACGAAAATGGCCAAAAAGAAGAAAAACAAACGCACCAAAAGGTTTAAAAAGACTTTGGAAACATATCAAAAATTTAAAATTCTAAGTTATTTAAATATTTTTTTTACTTCTTCTTCAATTATTTCTTTAGCAATTTTCTCAGCATTTGAATAAACCCATTGCCTAACTTCCTTCTTAATTAATTCATCGGAATGATTCCTGTTTGATGACTTTGATTCGTCTACAATCTTTTGGTCTTCGGTCTTTGATTCTAATACCAAGTTTTTAACTTTTTTTAGAATTTCTGTATTATTTTTTTCCATTTTCCAAACCTGACTCTATTCTCTTATCAACGGCTAAAATTAAAGAATCTAAATTACTCACACTTTCATCACTTTTTTTTGAATCAATCTTTTTCAGGATATCAACTTTTACTTGATTGTATATCTCGTTTTTTTTATTTTGCGCAATCTCAAAAACATCCTTACCAATCTCTTTTGTTATCAAATTTGCAATCTTCTCCGTTTTTTTAACATAAATCTTGGAATCTATCAAATCCTGCTTGTATAGATCACGCAAGGCTTTTAGCTTTAATTCTGAGGTTTCAAGAAATTCTTTAAAGTTTAACAAACTTTTATCCATAGGGTTGTTTTTTTTTCTTTTACTTGGTTTTTTATTTTTTTTTAAGGCTAGAAAAAAAATTATCACAACAAATAAAAAAGAAAAAGGTATAATCTCGTAGGTAATGTTTGACATAACTATTTAAATTTCCACTTTTTTATTCTATCATAGTTTTTAATTTTTTAGCATTTATGAACAAAGAAAAAGAAATTGAAGCAATAATAGAATCCATCTATGGACTTGTATTAGAGGCAAAAAAAGAAAACGATATTTTAGAAAAATTGGAAGTTGCCGATGCTCACAGAATATCTCATCAAGAATTAGATGGACTAAATAGTAAGGTTAAGGATGCTCGTAGTTCTGCTCAAAAAAGCAAAGAGAAATCTCCTAATTGGTCTAATCTAGATTTTAAGAATAACCAATCATCCGAAGTGAAAAAATTCACAAAAGAAAACAATCTAGATCTAAAGCAATTACACATAAAGATCGAATTTATTTTCAAAACAACGGTTAAAAAATATATTAGAAAGAAAGTTAGAGGTATGATTGAAAGACAATTTTCAAATTATTCAAAACAAATGCTTAAGAATAAATTAAAATAATCTTGGATTACCTTTCTTACTTTGAAGATAATCAAATATTTTTCTACTAACCGTATCAACGTTTTTTTTAAGATCGCCCCTAATTACTAATGAGACACCAAATGAATTTTTTTTAAAATATGGATAACTTCCTATTTCTACATCTTGAAATTCATTTTGAACCTTTTCTACAAAATCACCAATTATCCCTTCAGATAAAGTTGTGGTTACATTCCTCTTGCAATATTTTTTTTGTTTAGCTAAAGACTTAATAAAATCCTTAAACATTATTTGTAAGATTTCTGGCACTCCAGGAAAAACAAAAATATTTTTAATTGCAAAACCAGGCGCTATACTTACTGGATTGTCAATTAATGAAGCATTTTCAGGAATGTAGGCCATCTTTAGTCTAGCATTAGTAAGAATGTCATCAGAATAATGTTTTTCCAGACGACCCTTTGCTTCAGAATTCAAGGTAAGTTTCACTTTAAGTGCTTTGGATATTGACTTGGATGTTATATCGTCATGCGTAGGACCAATTCCTCCTGTTGTAAAGACATAATCATATTTTGATCTAAAAGAATTTACTGTTTCAATTATTTGGTCTTCTTCATCCCTGATAATACTAATTTCAGAACATTCAATACCTCTTCTCACAAGCTCTTTGCATATAAAATTTGCATTTTTTTCCAATGTTTTTCCAGAAAGAATCTCATCACCTATTATTATTAGCCCGGATTTTTTTCTCTTTAATTTCATTTAAGTTTTTACTATTCGTTCAAAGTTTTTTACTATACATTATTCTTTTTTTTATGACTAATAGTATAAAATTACATACAAAAGATGAATTTCAAAAAATGAGAAAAGCTGGAAGTATTGCTTCAGAATGTCTAGATCATATAACAGAGTTTGTTAAGCCTGGTATATCAACTTTGGAGTTGGATGAAATTTGTTTTGAATTTCAAAAAAAAAAAGGTGCAGTTCCAGCGCCATTAAATTACAAGGGATTCCCAAAATCAATATGTACATCCGTCAATCACGTTGTTTGCCATGGAATTCCCGGGGAAAAAACTTTAAACAATGGTGACATAGTTAATATTGATGTAACACCAATACTTGATGGCTGGCATGGTGATACCAGTAGAATGTATTACGTAGGTGAGGTAAAATTAAAAGCTCAAAAACTTGTAGAAACTACTTATGAAGCAATGATGAGAGGAATTGAGAAAGTAAAACCGGGAAACACAACTGGTGATATTGGCTATGCAATACAATCATTTGCAGAAAAGAAAAACTATTCAGTTGTTAGAGATTTTTGTGGACATGGATTAGGCAAAGTTTTTCATAGCCCCCCCAGCATTCTTCATTTTGGTCAGCCAGGCGAAGGCGTCTCTCTTAGAGAAGGAATGTTTTTTACCATTGAACCTATGATAAACGTTGGTGGATATAAGGTTAAGGTGCTTTCAGATGGATGGACAGCAGTTACTTGTGACAAATCTCTCTCTGCTCAATTTGAACATTCGGTTGGAGTTACTGAGACTGGATATGAAATTTTCACTCTATCAAAAAAAAATTATCTTTTTCCACCTTATGGTAATTAAATGATATCAAGATATTCAAGAGCAGCAATTTCAAAAATTTGGGAACCACAAAACAAGTTCGAAATATGGTTGAAAATTGAAATTTTAATTTGTGAAGCTCAAAATAAAATTGGTAAAATTCCAGATTCAGCATTAAAAAACATCAAGAGACTTGCAAAATTTAACATTAAAAGGATTGATGAAATTGAAAAAGAAGTTAAACATGATGTTATTGCTTTCCTAACTAACTTATCTGAAAACATAGGAAAGGATTCTAGATTTATTCATCAAGGCATCACTTCATCAGATATTTTAGATACATCACTTTCTCTTCAACTGAAGCAATCATGCACAATAATTAAAAGTGAATTGAAAGAATTAATTGATATTTTAAAACATCTATCAATTAAATTCAAAAAATCCCCTTGCATTGGTAGAAGTCATGGAATTTATGCGGAACCAACAACTTTTGGTCTAAAAATCTTAGGTAAATATTGTGAATTCCAAAGAAATTATGAAAGATTGTTGGAAGCAGAAAAAAATATTTCTGTTTGTGCAATCTCTGGTGCTGTTGGAACTTTTGCCAATGTTCATCCTAGTGTTGAAAAATATGTAGCCAAAAAACTAGGTCTACAAGAAGAAAGAGTATCAACACAAATTCTTCCAAGAGATAGACATGCACATCTTTTTTCTACACTTGCAATAATTGCATCTTCAATAGAAAATCTTTCTACAGAAATCAGGCATCTTCAAAGAAGTGAAGTAAGTGAAGTAGAAGAATTTTTTTCTAAAAAACAAAAAGGTTCATCTGCAATGCCTCACAAAAAAAACCCAATATTAAGTGAAAATCTAACTGGGATTGCAAGAATCATTAGATCAAGTGTCATACCTTCATTAGAAAACATAACATTGTGGCATGAAAGAGATATTTCACACTCTTCTGTAGAAAGAATGATCTGCCCAGATACATTGATACTAAGTGACTTCGCATTGAACAGAATGAAAAACATTATGAAAAACTTAAAGGTTAATGAAAAAAATATGCTAATTAATTTAAATAAAACTCAAGGCCTCTATAATTCCCAAAGAGTTTTATTAAGTCTAATTGACAAAGGTCTGGTTCGTGAAAAAGCGTATAGATTTGTTCAAAAAGTTGCGATGAAATCATGGGAAAAAAATCTTGATTTTAAATCTTTACTAGTTGCAGACGAGAATATAAGAAAATATTTAAATTTAAATGAGTTAAATGGAATTTTTGATTTGAAATACCATTTTAAACACGTAGAAAAAATTTTTAAAAAAGTTCTTGGTTAATTATGAAAAAAAAAATTTACGAAGGAAAGGCTAAGATCATTTACAAGGGGCCAGAACCAAACACTTTGATTCAATATTTCAAAGATGACGCAACGGCTTTCAATAACAAAAAAAAAGGTCAAATCCCTGGAAAAGGCGTTTTGAACAATTATATTTCAGAATTATTAATGACTAGGCTTTCTGATATTAACATTCCCAATCATTTCATAAAAAGACTAAATATGAGAGAACAATTAATAAGAAAGCTTGATATAATCCCCATTGAAATTGTAGTAAGGAATATTGCAACTGGATCACTTGTTAAGCGTTTAGGCATTAAAGAAGGTAAAATTCTCTCTAGGCCAATAATTGAGTTTTATCTAAAGGATGATAAACTAAACGACCCAATTGTTTCTGAAGAACATATAATAGCATTTGAATGGGCATCACATAATGAGCTAGAAGAAATAATTTCTCAATCTTCAAGAATCAATGATTTTCTTACAGGTTATTTTTTCTCACGTGGAATTAGGCTTGTTGATTTTAAACTCGAGTACGGAAGATTTTGGAATAATGATGAGCCAGCTATAATGTTGGCAGACGAAATCAGTCCTGATAATTGTAGATTATGGGATTTGCAGACTAATAAAAAACTTGATAAAGATAGATTCAGACAAGATCTTGGTGAAGTTGACGCAGCATATAAAGAGGTTGCCTACAGATTAGGGGTATTGTCTGAAAAGGAATTTAAAAAAGTCTTAAAGAATGATATTTAGAGTTTATGTAAATTTCAAGCCAGGGATTCTTGATCCAGAAGCTGAGGCTATAAAAAAGACTATATCCAACATTGGTTTTAAGTCAGTTAAAAACCTTTTAAAAGGGAAGTTTTTTGACATAGAGGTGGTCGAAAATAAAGACTACACAGAAGAAATAGAAAAAATTAGCAAAGAACTTCTATCTAATCCAATCATTGAAAACTTCAAAATAATAAAGAAGAAATAAATTTGTGCCTAAAAACGTTATTTCTATAATAATTTTCCCTGGTTCAAATTGTGACAGAGATTTAGCAGTTGCAATAGAGAAGTGTATGGGGATCAAACCAGAATATATATGGCATAATACTTCTCATATGAAAAAATCTGATATGATTTTTTTACCAGGCGGCTTTTCATTTGGAGATTATCTTAGAGCAGGAACCATAGCTACAAAATCACCTGCAATAAAAGAATTAATCAGGCTATCTAAAAAAGGTGTTCCTGTTATTGGCATCTGTAACGGTTTTCAGATATTAACTGAATGCAATTTATTACAGGGAGCATTAATAAAAAATTCTAATCAAGTTTTTAAATGTGATGATATTTATCTTAAAGTTGAAAATGATGGCAATAAATTTACTAGAAAACTAAATAAAAATAAGATTGTCAACTTTCCCATTGCACACTCTCAAGGAAATTTTTTTTCTGATGATTCTACACTAAAAAGTTTAGAAGATAATGATCAAATCATTTTTAGATATTCATCTAAAAATGGGGTTGTTAACAAAAAAAATAATCCTAATGGTTCAATTGATGGTATTGCTGGAATAATCAATAAGAAGAAGAATATTTTAGGTCTTATGCCTCATCCCGAAAGGGCTATAGAAAAGTTTACTAGTAAGGATGGAATTAAATTTTTTGAAGGATTGAGAGAAATATTATGAACGAAATTTCAGATAATATTACACCTGAATTAATTAAAAGTCATGGACTGACTAATGAAGAATTCAAACGTATAATCAAAATTCTCAAAAGATCACCTAATATATTGGAAATTGGAATATTTTCTGTAATGTGGAGTGAACATTGTTCATATAAATCAACAAAGAAATGGCTTAAAACTCTTCCAACAACAGGTGAACATGTCATTTGTGGTCCAGGAGAAAATGCGGGAGTAATTGATATTGGGGATGACGATGCAATAGTCTTCAAAATGGAAAGTCATAATCATCCGTCGTTTATAGAACCTTATCAAGGAGCAGCTACTGGCGTAGGCGGAATTATGAGAGATGTATTTACGATGGGAGCAAGGCCAATAGCAAATCTAAATTCTTTGAGATTCGGTGACCCTTCAAATTTAAAAACAAAAAATTTACTTTCAGGAGTTGTAAAAGGAATTGGGGACTATGGAAATTGTGTTGGAATTCCAACCGTTGGTGGAGAGTGTTTTTTTCACAAATGTTACAATAATAATATTCTTGTAAATGCAATGTGTGTTGGTTTAGCAAAAAAAAAAAAAATTTTTTACTCTATTGCCAAAGGTGAAGATAATCCAATAATTTACGTAGGTTCAAAGACTGGTAGAGATGGAATTCATGGAGCTACTATGGCATCATCGGAGTTTGATGATGAATCAGACAAACAAAGACCACAAGTTCAAGTTGGGGATCCATTTATGGAAAAGTTATTATTAGAATCATGCTTAGAATTAATGCAACACGATGCAATTGTTGCAATCCAGGATATGGGAGCAGCTGGCTTAACATCATCATCTTTTGAAATGGCATCAAAAGGAAACTGCGGTGTTCAATTATACTTGGACAAAGTGCCTTGTAGAGAGGAGAATATGACGCCATATGAAATGATGTTATCAGAAACTCAAGAAAGAATGTTAATGGTCATCAAACCTGAAAGAAAAGATCTTACATTCAAAATATTTAATAAATGGGGATTGCAGGCCAAAGAAATAGGAAAGATAACAAAATCTGGCAAAATGGAAATTTTTTTCAACAAAAAACTAGCTGGTTGTCTTCCAATCAAACCTCTTGCGGACTCTTCACCAGAATACGACCGACCATCAAAAAAAACCAAAAAGATTAAAATAAGAGATAAAGGGTTGAGAAAAAATTTGAATTGTAAAGAAGCATTGTTAAAAATTTTATCTGGGCCAAACCACTCTTCAAAAAAATGGCTGTATAGTCAATATGATTCATCAGTTATGTGTGATACAATTTATTCATCTGAAAAATCTGATGCTGCAGTTGTAAGAATTCACAATACAAATAAGGCAATTGCAATTTCGTGCGATTGCAACCCCATATACTGTAAATCTGATCCAAAATTAGGTTCTCAAATAGCCGTTGCAGAATCATGGAGAAACCTAATTGCGGCTGGGGCAGATCCTTTAGCAATAACTGACAATTTAAATTTTGGTAATCCTGAAAAAAAAGAAATTATGTATGAAATTAAAGAATCTATCAAAGGAATCAAGATTGCCTGCAAACACCTTAACTACCCTGTAGTGTCTGGCAATGTCTCGTTATACAATGAGACTAAAAAAGAGCCCATATACCCAACACCAGTCATTGGAGGGGTAGGAGTGATAAAGAAGTTGTCATACGCGAAAGGCCTTAAGATGACTCAAGAATCTGATGTATTTGTTCTTGGCAAAACCAAAGGTCATTTAGAATTATCAACATTCAATCAGATTCAGAAAAAAATCTTTGGAAATCCTCCAAAATTAGATTTAGGTGAAGAATTAAAAAATGGCAACTTTGTAAAAAAATTAATAAAAAATACAAAGATAATAATAGGGTGTCATGATCTTTCAGATGGAGGGATGGCATTGGCACTTGCAGAATTGTGCATTGCCAATGAAATGGGCATTGAGATTACAATTCCCATTAAAAAAAATAAGCTTGAAGGATGGTTGTTTGGTGAAGATCAATCAAGATACATAATAATAAGCAATGATGGAAAAAAACTAATAGATCTAGCAAAAAAAGAAAAAGTTTTTATTCAAAAAATTGGGTTGGTCAAGGGAAACTCATTGAATATTAAAAATCAGTTTGATATTTCCGTAAAAAAACTTGTAAAATATAATAGCAAATGGTTTATTAATTATACTAGGTAAATGACATTAACTGCTATTGAAATTAAAGATCTAATTAAAAAAAAATTACCCGATGCTGAAATAGAAATTGACGACATTAAGGGTGATAACAATCATTACCACGCCAAAATAAGATCAGCAAAATTTAAAGGTTTATCTAAAATTAAACAGCATCAAATGATCTATAACGCAATAGGTTCTCATATGGGAACTACGCTCCACGCTCTAATGTTAACTACAAGTGAATTATAAATGAGGATACTTTTATGACAGAACGTTCAAATGACAAAATAAAAAAAATGATAAAAAGTGATGATGTTGTTTTATTTATGAAGGGAACTCCAGAGTTTCCCCAGTGTGGTTTTTCTGCCAATGTGGTAGGAATTTTAAATTATTTGGGAGTTAATTTTTCAAGTTATAATGTTCTTGATGATGATGATTTAAGACAGGGAATTAAAGACTACTCTGAATGGCCTACTATTCCTCAAATCTATATGAAAAATGAATTTGTAGGTGGTTGCGATATACTTCGGGAAACTGTTGAGAACGGTGAATTTATAGAAATGCTCAAAAAATACAAAATTCATTACAAAATAAATCAAAATTAAATTTCATCATTGTTCTTTGATGCTTTAATGGCTGAAACTATGGGATAAATACTACATAATAAACCAACTAAAAACCCAATTTTACCTGATCTATAGCCCTTCCGAGAAAAATAACATTTGAAAAATCTTGAAAAAATCTTTCTTATTGAAAATAATTTTTTTAGATTTTTCTTTTGCATTCTTAAATCTAGAGAATGAAGAGAAGTGTTTTTATTAAATCTACCAATCAAATCAGAAATATCTTTTGACATATAATGGAATATTGGATTTGAAAATTTTTCACCCTTCCTGCCTTTTACATTGTAATCTGGATGAACTCTACCATCCCCCCAATATTTAAAACCTTTTCGGAATAAGGAGAATTTTCCATCGGGTGCCATACATGCCATCCAACCAAATTCGATGACTCTTTGTCCCACATAATTTCTAATGGGAATATAAAAAAAATCAAATTTATCTTGTTTAATTTTGTCCTTGATCTCCTTGCAAAGTTCTTCAGAAACAATCTCATCTGCGTCAATTTCAATTATCCATTCTGAAGAACATTTATTTATACCAAAATTTCTTCTATCACCTTCTAAGTTCCAGGAGCCAGAAAAAATTTTGTTAGTATATTTTTTTGATATTTTCTTTGTTTCATCTTCAGACCTATCCAAAACAATCACAATTTCATCTGCAAACTCTAATGACTTTAATGTTCTTTCAATTTTGTCTTGTTCATTTCTTGCAATGATAAGTGCTGAAATTTTCATAAGATTATTATAATTTTTTTAAAAAAAAGTAACAAAAATTACCTAACTCTAGTTAAAATCATTCTGAATGAATTAACAGATTTAAAGAATTTTTTATTACTTAATTACTATCTAGAATAATACTCAATTACAAGATTTGGTTCCATGATAACTGGATAAGGAACTTCATTAGGCTTAGGTCCTTTTAAAAAAGTCCCTTTCATTTTATCATAGTCAACAGATAAATATTCTGGAGCATCTCTTTCAGTTGAACTAATTGCCTCAAGAACTAATGGCATTTCACGACTTTTTTCTTTAACTTCCACAATGTCACCATCTTTTAATGAGTATGATGGTATAGAAACTTTCTTTCCATTAACCTTAATATGCCCATGGCTTACAAATTGTCTTGCAGCAAAAATGGTAGTTACAAATTTCATTCTGTATACTGTGGCATCTAGTCTTCTTTCTAATAGCTCAATCAAATTCTCACTGGTATTCCCTTTTAATCCTGAGGCCTTAAAGAAAATATTTCTAAATTGTTTTTCGGTAATATAGCCATAATGACATTTAAGCTTCTGCTTAGCCATTAGCTGAAGACCAAAATCTGATGGTTTTCTTCTTTTATTTTGGCCATTATGTCCTGGTGGATAGTCTCTTCTATTAAATGGACTCTTTGGACGACCCCATAGATTACATTTAAGTCTTCTGTCAATTTTATATTTAGATTTTAAAATTCGTGTCATACCAAAGAAAATATACTTTTAAAAAAATTAATGTCAATTCCATTTGATCAAATCTTGTCTTTTGACAAACTTCTAATTATACCCATCAAGATCTTAATTTCAGAAGAATCCATTTGTATTTTACCAAAAATCTTTCTTATCTTTTGTTGAGTGGTTTTTTTTCTTTCCTTTACCAAAAAAAAACCCGAACTTTCTAATTTTTCTTCAAGCAAAGAATAAAAATTAATTATCTCATTTTTTTTTGCATATTCCTTGGAAGTTTCAATTAAGTAGTCTTTTTTAAATGAACCATTATTAAGAACTTTATTGATCTCGTAACAGACTATCATCACCGCATGGGAAAGATTTAATGAAGAAAACTTGGGGTTAGATGGAATTCTAAAGAGTCGATCACAATAAGAAATGTGATTATTGTCAAGGCCTGCATTTTCAGGACCAAAAACCAGTCCAACTTTTTTTTTGGTTGTCTTAGTCATTTTGATAATATCAGTAATACCAATATAATTTTTCTCAATTGCTCTATTTCTATTAGTTACAGCAATGACAAAGTTTAGATCCCCAATAGAATCCTTAAAATTTTCAAAAACCTTAATCTTTTTTAAAACTTTCTCAGCTCCTGCTGATACTGGAATGATCTTCTCATTATTCATTTTAAATTGTGGACTCACAATTCTTAATTTTTGGAATTCAAAATTAAGCATTGCTCTAGCAACTGCTCCTAAATTTTCCGGCAATTGCGTATTTACTAAAATAATTTCAGGTAATAAAAAATTCTGAGAAATCATTCAAAACTTATGATTTTAATAAATGAAAAGTAATACTATCATGAAGTGCTATATATGATGCATCAATCACATTATTTGACACTCCAATTGTTGACCAAGTGGTTTTTTCATTAGATGATTCTATTCTAACTCTTACAAGAGCTTTTGTGCCGTCTTGAGGAGTTAGAATCCTAACTTTATAATCAACTAAATTTAATTTTTTTAATATTGGAAAAAATTTAACCAAAGCTTTCCTCAATGCATTATCAAGAGCATGAATTGGACCGTTACCTTCAGATTCACTGTAAAAACCTTTCTTGCCAACAATGATTCTAACTCTAGCCTCTGAAGAAGTTACAAATTCATTAGATGAATTCTTTTTTTTTTTATCGGAAACTACAAAATTTTCCAAACTATAGAATTCCTTAATTTTTTGAAATTTTCTTCTGGCTAATAATTCAAAACTTGCCTCTGCCCCATCATATGCATAACCGAGGAATTCCTGTTTTTTAATCAAGTCTAAAAATTTTTTTACTTCTTTTTCCTTTCCTTGAACATTGATTTTAAATCTTTTCAATTTATTGATTACATTACTTTTTCCAGATTGATTTGAAACAACTAAAACTCTTTCATTTCCAACTTGATCAGGATCAATGTGTTCATAACATCTTGGATCTTTCTCTACAGCGGAAATGTGCAATCCTCCTTTGTGAGCAAATGCAGCCGTTCCAACAAAAGGTAAATTTCTAGGTGATTGTCTATTTAACGTTTCATCTATTTGTCTGCTAACTGAAGTCAGTTTCTTCAAATTTTTTTTTAACTTGCAATCGTATCCCATTTTTAAAATTAAATTTGATAAAACATTTATTAAATTTGCATTCCCACATCTTTCACCCAAACCATTGAATGTACCTTGTATCTGACAAACGCCATTTCTTACAGATTCTAGGGAATTATATGTTGAATTATCAGTATCATTGTGAAAATGAACCCCAAGATTTTCTTCAGGAACAACTTCTTTAACATTTTCTATTATATTTTTAACTTCATAAGGCAATGTACCACCATTGGTATCACAAAGAACAATCCAGCTAGCACCTGAATCATAAGCTCTTTTAATAGACTCGAGTGAGTATTTTGGGTTATTTTTAAAACCGTCAAAAAAATGTTCTGCGTCAAACATAACCTCTTCTAATCTTCCTGATGCGTAAGTTATGGTGTCACTTATCATATCTAAATTTTCTTCTAATGAAACTTTTAGTGCATTCTTTACCTGAAAATCCCAAGATTTGCCAACCAAACAAGCAGAAGATACTCCAGAGTTAATTATGGCATTAAGTCCAGGGTCATTCTGTGAACTTTTTCCAAATTTTCTCATCATACCAAATGCAACAATTTTCGATGATTTTAATTTTGGCAATGATTTAAAAAACTTATCATCCGTAGGGTTGGCACCAGGCCACCCTCCTTCTATATAATCAACTCCAAGATCATTAAGTATCGACAGTATTTTTAATTTGTCATCCAAGCTAAAGTTTACACCTTTAGTTTGAGCACCATCTCTTAAAGTACTATCATATATCTTTATTTGTCGTTTTTTCACAATTTGCAATAATTCTTTTTAGAATTTCCTCTCGAGTAAACAAAGTTAGCAATTCATTCATACTTGGTCCATAATTTTTGCCCGTCAAAATAATTCTTAGAGTTACATATATATCCTTTGGCTTAATATTAACTTCTTCCTTAATTTTTTTTGTCCATTCACTCCAACTTTGCTTAGTAATTTCACTTGGAAGATTATTGCAAATATTTTCAAAAAAAAACGAGTCTACTTTTATCTTTTCTGTATTTTTATTTATTCCTTTTATTATGTCAAACCACTCGTTTGCCTCATCATAACTAGAAACATTTGATTTTATGATATCCCAAAATTTTTCATCAAACTCAACATTTATATTTTTTTTTAATTCACTGTAATTTACATTTTTTATGTATTTTGAATTAAGCCTTGTTAAATCATCCAAATCAAACAGAACTGAATTTTTAGAAAAGATTGAAAGTTCAAATTTTTTAATAAGATCATCAACACTTTGAAGTTCATCAATTGAGGAACTTGTACCTATTTTATTTAGATAATTCATTAGAACTAAAGGAGTTATTTTTTTTTCTTTAAATTCTCTTAAGGAAAAAGAGTTTGATCTTTTAGACAATCCACCACCTGTTTTTGATCTCATTAATGGGAAATGACCAAACTTTGGTATTGGCGAATCAAGATACTTAAACAATTTTATTTGAGCTGCAGTATTTGTTATGTGATCATCTCCTCTCAAAATATGACTAACATTAAATTCTGAATCATCAACTACAGAAGTTATTGTAAAAAGGGGCATCTCATCAGATCTAAAAACAACAGGGTCTGAAATCGACAAATGGTCAAAACTAATTTTCCCATGAACTTGATCATCCCAACTTATTGGATCATCGTCTAACTTTAATCTCCAGTGAGGGTTTTTGCCAGATGAGATAAATTTTGAAATTTCATTTTTTGTCAATTTTAATGCTGATCTATCATAAATTGGTGGTTTTCCTGACTTTAACTGTACCTTACGTTTTAGTGCTAATTCATCAGACGTTTCAAAACAAGGATAAATAAATTCTTTATTTTTTAAAAATTCAAAAGTGTCTTTATAGTCTCTAGTTCTATCAGATTGTTTTATAATTCTGTCAAAAGTTATACCTAACCAGGATAAATCTTCTATTATCGCATCAACAAATTTTTCATCTGATCTTTCTTGATCAGTGTCATCAATTCTAAGGAAAAATTCTAATTCTTTATGTTTTGCATACAAATAATTTAATACTGCTACTCTAGCATTTCCAGTGTGAAGATAACCTGTTGGACTTGGCGCAAATCTTAACATTTTAAATCAAAAAATTATTTGTAATTGGAAATCTTCTATCTTTGTCAAATGACATGCCAGATACCTTAGGTCCTATTGCACTTTGATATCTTTTGTATTCGGAAGTTTTAATCATTTTCCAAATCTTTCCTACCGTAACTTTATCAAACCCTTTTTTTTCAATTGATTTTAAATCAAGATTTTTATCAATCAGCAATTCTAAAATTTTGTCAAGAATATTGTAAGGTGGCAAAGTATCCGAATCTTTTTGATTGGGTTTAAGTTCAGCTGTTGGTTCTTTAAGAATTATACTTTTTGGAATAATTCCATCTTGTTTTATTTTAAATATATCTAGAATATTTTCATTTCTCCAGTTCGATAACTCAATTATTTGGGTTTTATACAAATCTTTAATTAACGAAAAACCACCACACATATCACCATAAAGAGTTGCATAACCAACTGCTAATTCAGATTTATTTCCTGTTGAGATCAATAATGAATCAAACTTGTTTGATATTGCCATCAACAACATTCCTCTTATTCGAGATTGAATGTTCTCTTCAGTTATGTCTTTAGGCAGATTATTAAAAAGAAAAGATAATTCCTTTTCAAACATTTTTCTAAGTGTCTCAATTGAAATATTCTGGATCTTAACACCAAGATTTCTAGATATTTTGAAAGCATCTTCTTTGCTCTGAAATGATGTAAAAATGGAAGGCAAAAAATACGGATTTACATTTTCTTTTCCTAAAACATCAGCTGCAATTGTAAGACAAATTGCTGAATCAATCCCACCCGACAAACCTATAATCGCTGATTTAAAATTATTTTTCATTGCATAATTCTCCAAACTAATCATTAGCGCCTTATACAAAGTTTCCATATTATTGGTTTTTTTGGATACAGCTTTCAGAGATGGCAAAATATCTGTATCAACAATATTTTCTGATTCAACAAAAAACTCTTCTTGACTGACTACCTTGCCAAATTTATTCATCACAAATGATCCTCCATCAAAAACTAGTTCATCTTGAGAGCCAACCAAATTTAGATAAATTAAAGGTGATTTAAAAAACAAAGTGTTTTTTTTTGCCATACTCTTTCTCATCTCAAATTTATCAATCTCAAAAGGAGAGGCATTTATTACAACCATTAAATCAAATTTTTTTTTCTTATTTGCACTAATAAATTCATCTGACCACATATCTTCACAAATTAGAAATTTAATTTTCTTTTTTTTAAATTCAAAAAAACCATCATCAATTTTTTTACTTGAAAAATATCTCTTTTCATCAAAAACTCCGTAATTAGGTAGTATGGTTTTATTAATCTTGTAAATTATTGAACCTGATTGTATTAAAAATAAAGTGTTATAAATTTCTTTCTTTTCTTTGTTTGGAATATTTAATAAAAAAATCGTTGAATTTTTTTTTGTTAATTTAATTATTTTTTGTTTGTAGATTTCAACTTTTTTTAAAAAATCATCTCTAAATAAAAGATCTTGAGGCGGATAACCAATTAGAGAAAGTTCAGTAGTTAAAAAAAAATCACATTTTTCTTGAACAGCCTTTTTAAAAGATTTTTTGATTATATTGAAATTTTTTTCAATTTCTCCAACTGTTGTATTCTTTTGAGTTAAAAAAAATCTTATTTCATACCTCCATTATTAATAATCATCCTAGCTTTTTTAGATGCGATGCCATCAAAAAAGATAGTTCAATTGATTGTGAAGCATTTAATCTTGGGTCGCAGTGAGTATGATATCTACTACCGAGATCTTCATCAGAAATTTTTTGAAGGCCGCCTATGCACTCTGTAACATTTTGACCAGTCATCTCTAAGTGAACCCCTCCAGCATATGTCCCTTCAGATTTGTGAATCTTAAAAAATGACCTAACTTCACTTAAAATATTTTTAAAATTTCTAGTTTTAAAACCACTTTTTGCTTTTTCAGTATTTCCGTGCATTGGATCGCATGACCAAACAACATAAAATCCACTCTTCCTAACTTTTTTTATTATCGAAGGCAAAAGTTCAATGATTTTTTTTGCACCCATCCTAACTATTAAAACAATTTTGCCAACTTCATTTTTAGGATTTAAGGTTTTTATTAATTTTATCAACTCATCAGGTTTGGCAGTTGGACCAACTTTAATACCTATTGGATTGCTAAGACCTCGACAAAATTCAACATGAGCATTATTTAAATTCCTAGTTCTGTCACCAATCCATACCATATGAGCAGAAACATTATACCAATCTCCAGTTGTACTATCTATTCTGGTAAACGCAGCTTCATAAGGCAGTAAAAGAGCTTCATGAGAAATAAAGAAGTTTGTTTCTGAAATCTGTCTAACTGTTTTACTATTAATTCCACAAGCATTCATAAAATTTAGACATTCTGTAATTCTATTGGCCAGAAATTTGAAATCTGAACCTTGTTTAGATTGTTTGACAAAATCTAGGTTCCAATTTTGAACATTTGATAAATCAGCATAGCCCCCATAAGCAAAAGCCCTCAAAAGGTTTTGCGTTGATGCCGCCTGGTTGTAAGCATTAATCATCCTTTCTGGATTAGGAATTCGAGCGTCTCTATTAAATTCAATGGAATTAATCATATCACCAAGATAACTAGGCAATTTTTTCCCATTTTTCTCTTCTATTGGAGAAGATCTTGGCTTTGCAAATTGACCTGCCAATCTTCCCAACTTAACGACAGGAACTCCTGCTGCAAATGATAAAATTATAGCCATTTGCATAATTACTCTAAAAGTATCTCTTATATAATTCGGGTGAAATTCAGCAAAACTTTCAGCGCAATCACCTGCTTGCAACAAAAAACCTGAACCATCAACACATTTTGCTAATTCTTTTTTAAGCTTTCTTACTTCACCCGCAAAAACCAACGGTGGAAGTTTTTTCATCCTTCTTACAACTTTTTTTAATTCTGAAACATTTTCATAAACAGGCTGATGCAAAGCTGATTTCTGCTTCCAACTTTCTGGATTCCATTTTTGTTTCATAATATTAAGTAGTTATAATGATTAAATTTTAAATTACAAATTTTATCATTTGCTTTTATTTTTTTAAAGTCACTATTTCTTCCGCACTAGTTGGATGAATGCCGATGGTATCATCCAACTGCTTTTTTGTAAGTCCATTAACAACTGCTACTGAAAAACCTTGAATAATCTCTGGAGCATTCTCTCCAACATAGTGCAAACCCAATATTTTATCATTAAGAGAATTAACTATAAGTTTAATAAAAACTCTTTCTTTTGAATCTGAAAGAGAGTGCTTTAGTGGTTTAAAATTTGATTTGAAAACAGCAATTTTCTTATATTTTTTTTTGGCTTGCTTTTCCGTTAAACCTACAGTTGCCAAATTTGGATTGGAAAACACAGCAGTTGGTATATTTTCATATTTAAACTTTATTTTATTCTTTCTAGAAAAATTATCGATAAGATTCATTGCTTCCGATATTGCAACCGGTGTAAGTTGAATTCTGTTTATTATATCACCTATTGCATAAACATTTTTTTTTGACGTTCTAAAATAATCATTTACAACAATCGATCCATCCGATGATCTCGTTATTTTTGTGTTATCAATATTTAATTTATCCAGATTTGGCTCCCTCCCCAGCGCCTGAAAAACAAGATCATATTTAAAATTATTATTTCTACCGAAGTCAACTGTAAAAAAGTTTCTAGAAAAGCTAATCTCATTTGGGAAATTCTCAGTTATAAACTTAACCCCCTTAAAACTCATCTGTTCCATCAAAATGGATGAAATTTCATCATCAAAATCTTTTAAAATTTTTTTTCCTCTTATACATACAGTCGTATCAACCCCTAAACCATTAAAAATGGACGCAAATTCGACTGCAATGTAACCTCCACCAAGTATTAAAATTTTTTTTGGTAATTCTTTTAAATCAAATGCATCATCCGAAGTTATTATTTCATCATTGGCAGAAAATTTTAGTTTTTTTGGTTTTGTTCCAACTGCAATTAAAAACTTTTTTGATGAAATTTTTTTTTTGCCAACTTTCAAAAAATTTTTTCCTTGAAACGATGCATATTCATTAAAAATGGTTACTCCAGATTTCTTCAATAAATCCTTATATATTTTGTTAAGTCTCAATAATTCTTTTCTTTTATTTTTTACAAGTTGGGTCCAGTCAAATTTTGAGGACTTCACTGACCAACCAAATGATTTCATTATTTCCATTTCTTCGCAAAAATGCGACGAAAATGAATAAAGTTTCTTTGGTATGCATCCTCTGTTCACACATGTCCCCCCCAAATCCCATCCTTCAGCCAATCCTACTTTTAATCCATTAGAAGAAGCAACTCTTGCGGCTCTAACTCCACCAGACCCACCTCCAATTACAAACAAATCAAAATTATATTTTTTCTGCATAATCTATATATATATGCAAAATGAATAAAAAAAAAGGGATGAAAAACATCCCTTTTTTGCAGTTAATGGAAAGCAAGCTTGCAATCATACTAACGACTATTAATCAAATTTATTTATACTTTTCTAAATTTTTTTGTAAAATTGGTCTAAAATCTCCTCAAATTCACTTCCATCAATATCTTTCTTTTTAGTCTTTATAATGGAACGATCCATAACTTCAGCCCCTAGATAAGTAAGTTGCAAAGTAAATCCTTTCACGAAATTATGTCCATTTCCTCCTGATGACGTACAAACAAGAGAATGTTTGTCTTTAAACCCCTCTTTCCAGTCATCTGTTGTCCTACTAATCCAAGCTATAGCGTTTGTTAAAATAGGTGAAATTCCTCCATTATATTCAGGACTACACCAAATGATTGCATCTGAACCAACTAAAATATCCTTAATTTTGGTAATATCGTCTGGAAATGAGCCATCTTGCCTGAAGTTTTCTTCTAGTGTAGGCGTATATAAAGGTAAATCAAACTCTTCAAGAGATACAACTAAGCACTTAATGTTGTCTTTATTCTCAAAATGAATCTTAATTGAGCTTGACAGTTCGTAATTTGTATTTCTAGTTGAGGAAACAATGAGTAAATTCTTCATTTTGACGATATTAAATTTAGTTTAAATCTAATGCAAATCTTTTTAAAATTTCTACTAAAAAAATTAGATTGTGATTTTTTGCATCTAAATTCTAATTAGAAGCTTTTTGTGCAGTCCTATATGTTCTACAAAAAACAGTTTGCCAACTTCGGTAAAACCAAATTTCTTATAAAAATTAATAGCTACAATTCTAGAGTTACACCAGATTATTTTAAATCTTCTTTTTTTGAGTTCCATTACCAGATGATTCAACAACAAAGAACCAAAACCTCTTCTACAAAATTCACTAACTGTAAACATTCCTCTAATCTGTGCTGATTTTTCATCAAGTTGATCTATTTTTTTTTCAATTATAGTTAGACCAGAAACTAAATCATTTTCATAAAACAGTCCAAAATGAAGTGTTTTTGAAGAATCATCGTCATCATATTTAGACAATTTCTGAGGAAGTTTATCATATAATTCTTTCAATCTATGCAATCTAATCTTTTTTAAAGGAATCTTAAGTATCTTCAATTCATTGCTATTTTTAACTGGATCATATCCACTTCCTCCAAATGGATGACATCGAACAAGTCGTTTAAAAGTCAGATATGTTCCCTTAAAAAAGCCAAATTCCCTGAAAGATTCAATTGAATATTGAGAGCAAGTAGGATAAAACCTGCAATTAA
This sequence comes from uncultured Alphaproteobacteria bacterium, assembly GCA_964484795.1. GTDB lineage: Bacteria > Pseudomonadota > Alphaproteobacteria > Methylaequorales > Methylaequoraceae > CAZAFN01. Next base: position 37,813 of record CAZAFN010000009.1, read on the forward strand.
CTCCTAAAAAAGGGGAAATTGCTAATTGGTAAAATCTAAGAAATATGATGGCCAATTGATTAAACGGATTCTTTACAATCATACTTTTCTCCAAATCGTTCCTTTCTCAGTATCCTCAAGCTCAATTTTCAAATCCTTTAATTTCAATCTAATTTCATCAGCTTTTTTGAAATCTTTGTTCTTTCTAGCCATTTCTCTTTCTTTTATGAAATTTTTTATCATTTTAACATCGTTAGCCAGCATAGAATCTGAAGCGTTTTCTTTTTTCTGGTTATTTACTAGTCCAAGAGTTTCCATACCTCTTAAAATAGCTGATTTTATTTGTTTTTTCTTAGATATGTTTTTATCTTTTAAAAGATTAAACCATCCATTAAAGAGGCTAAGAGCCTTAGGTGTATTTAAGTCATCATAAAGTGAACATAGAAAATCATTGAAATATTCGTCAGATTCGTCATTCTTTGATACTTGAACATCTTGTAAATCATCTAATACTTTATAAAATCTCAATAAAGTTTTCTTGGACTGCTCCAAAATCTTTGATGACCAATCTAGTGGTTGTCTGTATTGTGAACTTAGCAGGCTATATCTTATTACTTGTCCAGAATATTTTTTTAGCAAGTCATTTACTAATTGGATGTTTCCAAGTGATTTTGACATTTTTTCTCCACTAAATGTGACAAAACCATTGTGAAACCAATAATTACAAAAAGTCTTTGGATCCGAATCAATTGAAAAAGCCGAACAACTTTGGGCTATCTCATTTTCATGATGAGGGAATGTAAGATCAACCCCTCCGCAATGTATGTCAAATGGAATGTTAAGGCATTTCTGAGACATCGCACTACATTCTATATGCCATCCTGGTCTGCCAAAACCCCATGGTGATTCCCAACTTGGTTCATCTTTTTTACTTGGTTTCCACAAAATAAAATCCTCGGGGTTTTCTTTGTATTTAGCAATCTCAACCCTACTCCCAGCAATTTGTTCATCCTTAGATCTTCTCGACAAACAACCATAAAATTTGTACTTTTTTACATTAAACAGAACATGACTATCCGAAACATAAGCACAGTCGTTTTTCAATAATTTCTGAATCATATCAATCATCTCTGAAATATTCTCGGTTGCTTTAGGTTGATGGTCAGGCAGTTTTACTCCTAAACTTTTCATATCATCATTATAAATTCGATGGTAAGTTTCTGTGATTTCATTGATGGGTTTTTTTGAAGAATTTGCCGCCTCAATTATCTTATCATCAATATCAGTGATATTGGATACAAAGGTCACGTTTTTAAACTTGGTTTTGATAACTCTAATTAGGAGATCGGTTACAACTGCCATCCTTGCATTGCCAACATGCGCAAAATCATAAACTGTTGGTCCACAAGCATAAATTCTGACTTTTTTATCATCTATCGGTTTGAATTCTCTCTTTTCTCTTGTAAGACTATCAAACAGCAAAATTTCCATTATAGATTAAATATTATTTTAAAAATTCACTAATTGAAGATCGGAAATCATCATCAATTACGAAAAAGAAACCATTCTCCTCATGAATAGATGAACCCGAGGAGTGAAAATCTTTTATGTGTTTAACAAACCTTTGCACATCATCAACCACATAATTCTGATTGTTCATATCTTTAATTTTAAGTTTTTTATTCATTTTTCTTAAAAATGTATCTAAATCTTGAACTTTTACCATCTTTATTAGTGTTATTTTCACCTAAATCTATCACAGTAATCAATTCATAACCTTCATTACCGAAATATTCATTCAATTTCGACTCAACCTCTTCATTGTTGTGATGTTCAATGTTGACATAATCCAATACTTTATATTTTACATTGTTACTCATCTTACTGATCTTCAAAGATTAATTTTCTCAGACATATTAAACATACTTTCATTTGGTGATTTAATGAAACAAAATTCAAAATTTATTTATTTTCTTTTATTTTTCTACATTTCCCAAAAAGACTATGCAAAGTTTTTCTTTCAAAACTTTGATTTGATTTGTTCATCTCAGTATCATCAAAACTCGAGGAATAAATAAAATTACCCGCATAATCTAGGCTGAATACATCTTTTTTGTTAGGTTCTTCTACACAGTTAAAATTTCTATTTTCCTTTTTATCGAACCTAACATCATGCATCCATGAACAGTGCATAACATCTGGATAACCCGAAGCTTTTATGATTATTAATTCAAAAAAATGAGAATATTTAGGAAAAAATTGTTTTTTCTTATTTTTTCTTTCCTCATTTTGTTCTCTAATAATATCTTCTCTACTTCTTGACAATTTTATTTTAAAATCGCCTAAACCAAGATAATTAATTATCTCACCATAATCTTTCCCTAAAAATTCCAAACCATTATGCGCAGTAGTTTTGCAATGATAATAATCTTCACTGAAAAGTGGATGAGAAAAAAAGAAAAAAAGAAAGAATATTTTTTTCACCTAATCAAAATACCTTTTTTCTTATTTTTTCACAATCAAAGCTAACAATTCCTGCATAAGGTGTACCGTATTGCTTTTTTGATGGTTTAATAGTAAAGGTAGTAAAAAAATTCTTCTTTTTAATAATTATATCATAGAAAATTTTCCCAATTAGGTCAGTATCTTTGCCTGTAAAAATCCTAAAATTCCATTCGGTTTTCTTGTCAATTAAATCCAAAGAAACATCATTTCGAGAGTTGTGATAAATTTTGTAATAATTATTTAATCCAAGTATGTTTGACTTAAATGCTTTGTCATCAAAATTATAATTGATAAAACCATCATTGACCTTTGCATTTCCTAAACTTTTCCTTGTCTTTGTGTCCACTTTTCCATCATTGAAATATTGCTGAGATTCCATCCATTTACATTCCAAGACTAGTTCTTTTGAACTTAATTCAAAAAAACAAAGCCAAAAAAGATGAAAAAGGATTAAATTTCTTATTTTAAACACAAACCAAAACTTTTAATCTCAACTAATTTTTTATTCTAGCTCGTTTTTTAGTTTTTTTAAATATTCTAAAATAGGAATTCTCAAAATTATACATCCCATTTCTTTTTTATCATTTATGTTTAGCGTTTCTCTGTTAATTCTCATAAAAAGCTGATTAGAAAAATCAATTCTTTCAAGATACACATAATTTTTGTCGGTAAGATAATGGTGTTTGTCTCCTTTAAACTCTATTGCTTTGTTTTCTAAATCTAGGGTAAGTTCAGCAAAGAATTTCTTATCTATAAATTCAAACGCATGTTTACTGTTATCCAAATCGCAGATTAGTTTTAGTCCAGTCAAGTCCTTATGATGTTTTGAATTGATCGGAAAGGAAAAAAAAACACAAAACACAAATATAATTACCTTGTCGAGTTTTCTTGGGTTAATTTTTACCATTTGTTAATATTACTAAAATCTATAAAATAAAAAAACATGAGAAAATCATTATTTGTAATCTTATTCATTTTTTTTTCAACCCCATCCCTTTGCTTTGGTGAATGGTTCAGGTTATTCACCATTAACAAGGGAGATTTGTACTTAGAAACTACGTCAATAAAAAGGGAAGGAGAAAATGTTTTTTTTTCACAACTTGTAAATTATAGGCGTCCACAGTCTAACGGAATGTTATCATTAAAAATATATTCTCAAATTGACTGCACAAATCTAAAAACAAGAGATTTAAACTATGAAACATTCAAAAAAAGCATGGGAGAAGGTAATGATTTTTATAATGGAACTCCAAATAAAAGTTGGAAAAATTCCAAACCGGGAAGTAGTGTTTATTTTTTGAATGAAGTCCTATGTGATAGAGTCATTAAAAAATGATTCACAAACCTGAATTTTATCTTTTAGCACAAATTTTTCCAATCACAAAAAAATATGTTAGTGTAATTTAATGACTGAAATTTACGGTAAAACTCACAGAAAATTGCAAGATCTATTTGAATCGAGAAAAATGGCTGATCGATTGAAAGATATGATAGTAAAGAATGAATTTGATGATGATGCAAAAAATTTCATTGAATCAAGAGATATGTTCTTTTTATCAACCATAGATCACAACAATAGACCAACTGTCTCTTACAAAGGTGGTGACCCAGGGTTTGTTACCGTGGTTGACAAAACAACTCTAGCCTTTCCCAGTTATGATGGAAACGGAATGTTTATGTCTATGGGGAACATAGAGCAAAATAACAAAGTAGGAATACTTTTCATATCTTTCGAAAAACCTCATCGATTAAGAGTTCATGGCAATGCATCTATTTCTGAAAATGATCCATTAATGACTAAGTATAAAGAAGCGGATTTGATTGTTAGAGTAAAGTTGACAGATTACTGGCAGAATTGTCCACGTTATGTTCACAAATACGTCAAAGTGAATGAATCAAAATACGTTCCTAAAGAAAATAAAAAAACACCCGTAGCAGGATGGAAAAAGACTGATGTAGTCCAGGACGTATTATCAGAGAAAGATAAAAAAAAAATTAAAAAAGAAGATATCATTGGAATAGAAGAGTGGATGAAAAAGGTAAAGTCCGGAGATCCATCGGCTTGAATTCACAAAAATTCATTTCATCAATTTCAAAAGCACAACCACAAAAAAAAGAATAACATAAGTTTGATCACAACCAACTTACAGAAGTGATTCATCAATTACACTATGTTGACCATCATTGAATATTCCTGATTTTCTTTCTAGTTTTTTATGATAGTTTGATAACATTCCGTACAGAATCAAAGCTAGAAAAAAAATTAATGGGGAAAACTTTTTCACCAAAACATCCACAATAAAAAAAATATTGCAAAATCAAAAAGAACTACTTTTATGAAATCACTCATTATAACTTAATCTCTTAATCTTTTAGTTTTATAAAACAAATTCTAACGCAACAAACTATTTTTTTAAAGTTAAATGAGTGATGAAATCACTCAGCTGTTTTTTAATTCAAAGTTCTTCTAGAATTTTATAGATTGGTTCCAAAATTTATTTATAATGGATGTATAATCTACAGGGGAGAAAAATGAATCAATCAGATGTTAATGCACGCTCAATTAGAGAAAATATGATAAAAATTTCTCAAATTGATACCGATGTCATGGAAAATAAGGCATTGATTTTTCAATCACGAACAACGATTGAAGAGAATAGATTGTTGATTTTAAGTAATTATACCGCGGCGTTTATGGGAAACAGACAGTTAGCCAATGCAAACACTGACGGAATTTATGAAAATAGAAGTGCAATCTTATCAAACTATTTATTTGTAAATGATGTTGAGAAAAATTTTGTTTATGCTCAAATAAACAAATCCTCACTTGATTTTCTAGAACACAAATCAAAATTAAATTCGGAAATTCTAAAAATCAGCGAAGAAATGGCAGAAATTAATGCAAAATTAATTGATGTAAACAAAAAAATCATGGATTTAAACCAATCAATAGTTGACTTCAATAGCAAACAAATAGCCATCAACAAAGAGTTAATAGATGGTAAATTGAAACCAGCAAAAGCTACGCCAGATTCAAATGCTAAATTGATACAAAAAAATAGAAATGCAATGTTAGAGTTAGACAAAAACGTTAAAAAGAATCGAAAAAGAATGCAGTCTTTATTAAGTCAATCTGTAGAGAACTCAACTGCTTTAATGAGGAATAAAAATCATATTCTACAACGTCGCTCGGACATTATGGCAAATCGAGCAACAATACAGGTGAACAAATCAAAGATCTTTGTCAATTCTAAAATGCCAAAAATGATGGCTTAATAATGTGAAGATATTTTAGATTTCATTGAATATTTAATTTTTACTTTAGTGATCCATCTAAAATATACTTTAATATTCTAACAACCTGATGTTGATCTTTTGCAACTGCAGATGCGGATGCATCCACCTCTTTAAGCGCATGTTGATGTTCATCATTATGTATTACAATCATTGATTTATTTAAAGCCGAAGCATAACCTGCATCAAAGGCTGCGTTCCATTGTTTGTATTTATCTCCAAATTTCACAATTACCAAATCACAGTCTTTGATGGATTTTTTGGTTTTGATTGAATTAATTTTTGCACCTTTGTTATCTTTCCAAAAATTTTTTTCTTCCATGCCAAGGATCTCAACCCCACAATTATCTGAAGCATCATGGTTTGTAATCGGTGAAGAAAACTTAATACTTAAATCTTCCTTTTTACAAAGTTGAATTATTTCTTCTCTCCAATCAGTATGAATCTCTCCTGACAAGTATACATTTAACATTTAATTCTCCTTTCTATACTCTTTGTAAGTTCATTCAAAAATCACTTCATTTTAGCAGACTGTTTCCCTATTGTGGATATAAATTTAATAGTTATTACAAGCAATTCCCGATAAAAGTTTATTGTTATAAATGTTTCTTACCTGAATAAAACCAATGCCAAGTTCTTCACAACTTTGATCTGTAACGGTCTTTGGATGATAGGTTCTGGAAAAATCATCTTTGTTTCTGAAATTATTTTTTTTACTTGTGTGATAAACCACAAATGTATCTTGGTTAACAAACTTACCTTCGTGGGGAACTGACTCACTCCAGTATTTAAGATATGCTTTTCTTCTTTCTTTAATCTCGTCGGATAATTCATTTTTTGAAGTTTTAATTATTGCAAATTTATCTAGAACTAAAAATGTCATTCCTAAAACGAATAACAAACCAAATATTTTTAACATTAATCTGCCTCGCACGACTATTCACCGTCACCTAATTTCATCGTTTTTGGTATTTTTTTTATTTTAACTAAATTTACATTATTAGTTTTTATATCTAAAACAAGAATATTAATTCACTAAAAATATTATTGTTTGACTCAATCATTTTTTTAAAATCAATTCCTTCAAAACATTTAGTTGTTTGAGAAAGAATCTTTGAGTAATTGTGCTCTATATTTTTTTTATTATTTGCTGATAAACTAGTTATACAAAAAAATCTTGAAATAGAATAAATTAAAATTGTTTTTCCTATCATTTCCTGAGAATTTAGTGATTTTCTTGTAAAGCAATGAAACTTACCAAAAATCTCATTGATAAAATAGTTATGTTCAAAAAACGGGTATTTTTTTAATAATTCATCAAATAGGATTCTATTTCTTTTAAATTTCAACATTGATTCTTGTCTATTATCAAAGAAATTTTGACAGTTTTTTTCCAAAATTTTTTTTATTGGGGGATGCAAATCCTCTTGAACTATACTAGAAAAAAAGTTTTTGAAAAATAATAACTGAAAGTTATCCCTATTTTCATGCATAGTCTCTTCCTTTTTTAAGGCATCAAAGATGAAAAAAAATATTTCCTCTATTTTACTAGGATTAGATTCAAAGTATTCTCTGTCAATTGCTACTTGATTAAGAACTCTCAGTATTAGATGGATTTTTTTTTTTTCTAAAAATAATTTATAAATAAGATTTATAATCTTTTGTCCATTAATAGCATAGCTATTTAATTGGTTATTATGGTTTTCATTTAAATTGAGAAAATTTATGATACTCGAATTCCTTTTTTTTCCATCAACAACAACATCAAGCATTCTATTTTGAAATAAAGCCATTCGACTGATTTCTGGACAACCAAATGAGCCTGAATTAAGTTCAGATTCAGGAAAATAAATAAATCTTCTTGGGAACTCCTGACACTCAGATGGCAAGATAGAATGGTGAATATGTTTGTGAAGTTTGCATAGCTTATCTTTATCAAAAAACGAACATGTTTTATTTTTGTCTACCAAGAGATGAACTTCTTTATTAGAACACTTAATCTTCTTGTATGTTTTTAAAAAATGATCAAATTTGTTTTTATTAGATAATTTTGTAATTTTATTGTTTATTTTGTCTAATTCCTCTTGCTTAGCATGAACAGACAATCCTTCGCAGCATGTATTAGAACAATCACTTCCCAAACATTTGAATTTTTTAAAATAATCTAATTCAATTAACATACTAAATTTTAGCAATCAGTATGCCAAATTGATATTCTTAGGAGTTATGGCCAGTAATTGAAGAAAGATTACTCCACAGTAACTGACTGTTTTGGCAAGGTAGCTATAGATCTTTCTATTATTTCCTTCAAACTTTTTTTTTAATTTTAGAGATCATAATTATAGTACTATTCATAGGTTGTTTTTTTTCCTATATATTTCGACATATCTGTGAGCCCAATTAACCAAATTCTCTTTGAAACCATACGCATGTGTATATTGTAAAATCTGCATTGAAATTAATGCTAAGCGTTCGTCAAAGGTGGGCAACACACCTGGTTCAAGTAGAAAGTCTCGAAATGGTGGCACATCATTTCTCTGAAATTCAAATGCAATACTTGTTCTTGCTGATTCATCGTGTTTATCTGTTGAACTTGAACCCCAATGAAATATTTCTTGAGTCCAGATTAACAAATCACCAGAACTTGCTGGAAGCGCTTTAATATCAGATAAGTTGCCTGGTAACTCAAGAGGGTTCTTTTCTGATGCTAATGTATTATAAAACTTATCCTTATTAGCTGGTAGCACATACATACAACTATTAGTAGGTGATGCATGACTTAAAGGAATCCAAACTGTAACAGACTTTGGTTCATTATTTTCAAATAATGATCCTTCATTCTTATCTCTGTGAGGTTGCCAACCTGATTGACCACAATTTATATGCCAAGCCCAAAAATCAGGAAGTTGTTTATAATCTTTACCTAATATTTCATCAAGTATGTTTTTAATTTGGAATTGTATATACCAGAATTCATCAAAAACAAAGGCAAAAACAGGAGGTAACCCAATATCATCTATAACTTTAATGGAGCCTTCCATTATTGTTAGTGGTAAATCGAAACTTTTATCTTTTTTGTGAAAATAACCATATTTTATAAGGTTTTTTTTCAATTTTAATACTGAATTTTTTGAAATATCTAATATTTGATTATAACTCAATTTTTCTATATTTAGTTGAGGAACTAAATTTTCCCAGTAACTTACTGTTAATAATTCATCTGTAAAAATATTTTCATCAGATTTTTTTCTTAATAAGTTTTCTGTATTCATACTTTATTAATTGCAATTTTTAGACCACTTACTTTCAGAGTATAAAAGTCTTTTATTGGCATATTTTTGCTTAACTTTCTAAGATTATTTCATTGATTTTTTTCTTTTTTCTAAAAAATGAAGATATAAATTCATCCATTCTTTTT
>CAZAFN010000010.1:0-17023 GCA_964484795.1 uncultured Alphaproteobacteria bacterium
AGAGTATAAAAAATCACTGCCTTACCACCAGGTGTAATTAGTATGTTGTTTGGATCTACGGAAACTTTATTTCTTGCTAAAAAATCTTCTGCCACGGCTTCTCTTAATTCTAAAATGCCATTATTTGAAGTGTATCCATGATGACCATCAATTAAAGCCTTAATTCCTGCCTGAACAATATTCTCAGGTGTAGGAAAATCTGGTTGCCCTATTCCTAAATTAATTACGTCATTTCCCATCTTCAAGAGTTCATTGCTTCTAGAGAGAATGGAGAATGCTGTATCCGTCCCAATTTCATGAATTGATTTATTTAGGTCAAGCATAGGCAGAATATATAAGAAATAATTTAATATGCAAAATTGAAAATAATATTACAAACTCATTAATTTTGTTTATTATTACTGCCAATATGAAACTTGACATTTCAAAAAAAGTTATTTGGGTTGCGGGTCATTTAGGTTTGGCTGGCTCATCAATTGTAAGAAGATTAGATAGTGAAGATTGCCAAGTAATCTTTGCATCAAAAAAAGAAGTAAATCTTCTTGATCAAACACTTGTAGAGAACTTTGTAAAAAAAAACAAGCCAGATGTAATAATTAATGCTGCAGGACGGGTTGGTGGGATTATGGCAAACATCAAATACCCTGTAGAATTTTTATATGAGAACCTTATGATTCAATCAAATATTTTAAGATCTGCTTATGATAACAATGTTAAAAAGCTCTTATTTCTTGGTTCTAGTTGCATTTACCCGGCCAACTCTGAACAACCTATGAAAGAAGAGTGCTTTATGAAAGGGGAACTTGAAAAAACAAATGAATATTATGCATTAGCTAAGATTGTTGGGATAAAGTTGTGTAATGCCTACAGAAAACAATATGGTTGTAATTTTATTTCAGTAATGCCTACCAACCTATATGGGCCAAATGACAATTTTAACGAAGAAACCAGTCATGTCCCAGCTGCACTAATATGTAAATTTCATAAGGCTAAAATTCAGCATCTTGAAGAAGTTGTTATTTGGGGAAATGGGGAAGTTTCAAGAGAATTCATACATGTAGATGATTTTGCTGATGCATGCGTTTTTCTATTAAAAAATTATTCAGATGAGCAAATCATCAATATTGGGACCGGGGTAGATATCACAATTAAAGACTTTGCTAAAAAAATTAAGGAAGTAGTGGATTTTAAAGGTAAAATATCTTTTGATGCTGCTAAACCAGCAGGTGTAAAAAGAAAACTACTTGATATTTCTAGGTTAACTCAATTAGGTTGGCACCCCAAAATAGATCTAAACGAAGGGTTAACGAAATATTATGATTGGTTTTTATCAAATGAAGACGTGCTTAGAAGATGATTTGTTTCTTAAAAAGTAAAACACTAATTTTTTGAAGAGTGATTTCACAAGATATTAAAAAATATTTAGTTATTATTTTTTGGGGACTAATAGTTAGTTATCTTTTTTTGTTGATGATAGGTCCAAGAGTTTCGGACAATCAGCAAAAAGAATACTGTGTGAGAAACTTTGAAATCAATGAATTTTTTGGTCACAGTATGAATTGTGATTCAGCTGATTATATGTTAAATGCATCCAATCCTAATAGGCTTTTGTCAAATGATTCGGTCCGCCAAACTCGGCCAGGATTAATGCTTGTTGTTTTCGTCTTGTCGCATCCAATTGATTTTGTTCTAAAAAAGTTTGGATTTGGAAGTAACTTTCCTAATTTGACGTTAAAAGAAAACATTAATGGTTCTACTATAGAAGTTTTTGAGAAATTTCATCCTAAAATAATTTATGTGGTCTTTGCGGCATTGAATTTTTTAATCTTGTGTGGTTGCTTGTTTTTTTGCTTTAAAATTTTTGAGTTTTCAATATTTTCTAGAAATAGTTATTTTAATTGGTTTTTGTGGTTCTCATTGTTGATTGTTTTCAATAATATTACCAACCAATTTTTCTGGTCTCCATCCACTAAGCTCTTGATAATTTTCTCAGGCGCGTTTTCAATCTTTTTTTCGTCTAAGATTCTAAATAATGAAATTAGTAAGAAAAAATTATTTATGATTTGTTCTGTTTTAGGACTTATGATGCTTTTTTACGCCATTTTCATTCTTCCTTTTGCAATTTGTTTGTTGATGTACTTTGTCAAGTCTTACAAAAAAGATAATAAAATTAATTTATTCTTAGATTATTTGCTTTTTATTTTATTATTTTCAATTCCTTATGCGGCTTGGTACTTTTATGTTTTTAACATTAATCAATCTTTTTATGTTTCCAACTTTACTGATTATAAAATGGTTGTGTGGATATCTGACTATTTTGAACAACAGGGCTTAGCTGAATTAATCCTCAAAATCGCATATAAATTTTTTATGATTTTAAAGGAGTTTTTCCACCAATATTGGTTTTTATTCCTGACAATAATTAGTAGTCTATTTTTTTACAAAAAGGTTAGCTTTGATTTTAAAGATCCATTAACGATATGTTCTGCAACTTATTTTATGCTTTACTCGTTTTTTTTCATTGTTTTGAACAATACGCCATCCAATGTAGTTACTGGATTAATAGTTCCTTTTATTGTTCTGCTGATAACCTTCTTAAAACAAAACCAGAAAAACCTTAAAAAGAAATCCAGCATCATTTATTTTTATTCTGTTATTTTTAGTTTTTTTTATTTTTGGTCTTTGATGAAATTTGGTCCATATAGCTAATTCGAATCAATTTAAAAAAAATTATTTAATTTTAATAATTCTGTAATTATGCAAAAAATATTCTTTGTTGGTTGTTTGTTATTATTGCTTAACTATGTTTAAATTTGAAAATGATTGATTTGATATTTGGAAACGTTGAGAAAATTATAACATTAATTTTTTTGGTAATGACTTCAATAATAATTCGTCAAACTTTAATCCTTTGTGGTCAAAAATGGGTGGAAACCTTCTCGCATACAGCTACAATTCTTACTTTGCCAGTTATCACATATGTGGTTACATCTGTAATTTCTGGGAATATTGCTCTTTCTCTTGGAATGGTTGGCGCATTATCAATAGTTAGATTTCGTAACCCTGTCAGATCTTCATTTGAACTTACAGTATATTTCTTTGTTATAACAATGGGCATTTCTGCTTCAGTGAGTCTAAAGTGGTTGGGATTCTTAGTGGCTGCAATCGTGAGCATTTTAGCTTTAATTTTTTTCATTGACAAAATTATGATCAAAAAATTTAAGAAATCTTGGTTTAAAACCTCGTTTGCTGAGGGAAATTCTCTTGCGACATTAGATGTGCAAAGTAAAAAAGAAATTAAATATTTATCTTCTGATAGAAATTTAATGTCAGTATTTAGAAATGTTAATGGATTTGAATACAGATTAGCTTCATCAGATGTTGCTGAATTAATGAAAATTTACGATGCCATCAAAGATAAGAAAGAGACTATTTCTTGTAGATTGCTAAAATAAATGAGATTTATTTGTTTTCTTGGCTTTGTTTTTACCTTGTTTGTGAATTCAAATTTACAATCTAAATGCAACTTTAAAACGGCTAATCATATAGATGATTTGAGAACTCCATCAAAAATCATTGATATTAGCGTGGAAATTAAGAATCAAAGAAAATGGGCTGTTAATGCACTGAAAATTTATACGGACAAAAAAGGTATTATTAGGGATAGGTTTAAAAAGAAAGTGCTAGCAGATATCGTTGTGAATTATGATTTTGGCATTTGCAAATATAAAGCAAAAATTAGGCAGCATGGAGACCATAAAGATCATATAGCATTCTTAAATGGAAATTTTTTTAGTAGCTTAGATGTAAATTTAATTGATGGTAACATTGCTTCATCAACAAAATTTAAATTATTTTTGCCTAGCACTAGATATCGTAATTCAGAAATTTTAGGTACGATGATATTAAGTGACTTTGGTTTTTTGGCTCCAAGGACTTCATTGATTGATGCAAAATTTAATGGCAATGAAATCAGATATCTTTTTCAAGAAAAGGTTTCCAAGGAGATGTTGGAATTAAATGGGAGGAGGGAAGGTCCTTTATTTGAAGGAGATGAAGAACTTTTGTGGAATTACAAAAAGTTTAAAAGATTTTCGCTTGAGCCAGTTTCATTAAGTAGATTAATAAATAAAAAGTGGAGTAAAAAAAATATTTCTTCATTTATGGTATCAATTAATTCATTTTTAAGATTACAAAAAGCTTACCTAAATTTTGGATCACAAATGAATGTTTTTGATTCATATTTGTCTCTAGATAAAGAAAGTAATGAGAATGTATTTAATTTGTATGATTTTCTTCTTTTAGCAATGAATGGTGAACATGGATTAAGACCTCACAACAGAAAATTTTATTTTAACTCATTAAAAGACATTTTTGAGCCTGTATATTATGATGGAAATCTAAAATTTGATGATTTCAATCAATTTAATCCAAGTAGTAATAAAAATTTAATTCCTATCTTAAGTTTAATTTCTAAAAGGCAAATTGAAGATTTAAAAAAGAAAATAGAAGCGCTGAAAATTAATGAGAAATTCATAAGAATTTATTCAACTAAAACTAAAATGTCATACGAAAATGCAAAAAAAGAAATAATAGTTTCATTAAATAAATTGATTGATCGAATGGTTGAATTAAAAAAACTTAAGAATGAGATGAATCAAGAAATAATCGTTGAAAAAGATTTTGATTATTTACTTGATTATTTTTCAGATTTTTCAAGAAATAATAATTTAGATCAAAGAATCTATGAAATTAATCTGGAAACGAAAGAACAAAAATTTTTACTTAAATGTTTGTCAAAGTTTAATTGCAATGATGTTGTTTTAGACCATATTAAAATTTCAAACATTATGTCTTCCAATGAACATGACAAACTAAGATCAATTATTGTTAAAGCTAAAAATGAGAGAATTCATGGCAGAAAAAAATCATTAATTCAATCTGAAATTGGTTTGATTGAGTATTCTTTGACTGGTGAGGTCATCGTCATGCCTGATCAGAAACTTGTTATATTAAAGCAAAATACTGTTGATGACTGGTTTTTATTCAAAGGGCCTGAAATTAAGGATTGGACCATTAAAATGATTGGAGTTAAAGATAAGAATCAATTTATCAGTCATTTAAGTGAATTTGGATTGACAGGATGTTTAACTTTCTATTCTGTTAATTTTTTTAACACCAATATTCATTCAACTGATGGATACTGTGAGGATGCCATAAATATTATTGATGGATCAGGAAAAATAAATTCAATTAAAGTTGAGAATGCAGTTAGTGATGGAGTTGACTTTGATTTTAGTAAATTAAATATAAATTTGTTGGACATTCTAAATGCTGGAAATGATTGTTCTGATTTTAGTTATGGATTTTACAAAATTGAAAGAATTATGATCTCTAATTGTAATGACAAAGGAATCTCCATTGGTGAAACCTCAAATTTTGAATTAAAAAGTGCTGTTATAAAATCTTCTACTATAGGTGTTGCTTCAAAAGATTCTTCTCTGGCTAAAATTGATAATTTAGTTGGAAAAAAAGTCAAGACTTGCCTATCTGCATATAAAAAAAAACAAGAATTTGGTGGCTCAGACTTATCTGTTAAAGATTTTAAGTGCAATGGATCTATATACCAAGATCCAAACTCTATAATTGATATAGGAAATAATTTAAGTGAGTTTTAGAAAAGAGTATAAAATTTCAGCTTCAAGGTATGAGGTCTTTCTTTTAAAGAATGAACTAATTAAAAAAGGCATGATTGAATTACATCCTCCTAGAAAGGTTATTAGTAATTATTTTGATACGAATTTGTTCCAAATGTATAATGACTCAGAAGAAGGCTGCGTACCTAGAAAGAAGATCCGTATTAGACATTATGAAAAAAATTTAAAGAAGCAAAACTTAGAAATTAAAATTTCTTCTATTGAGGGAAGGTTTAAGCAGAGTAATCCTATTTCAAAAAAACACTTAAAGAACTTATTTGCAAATGGTTATTATGATAATTTTTATGGAGTTTGTTTGCCTAGAGTAGAGATTGAATATTTAAGAAGCTACTTTAAGTTTTCTGATTTGCGGGTAACCTTTGATTCAAACATTACATATAGAGAAATATGTTCAGAAAAAAGAATATTTGAACCAAAAGAGGTTGTTGAGTTCAAATGTTCAGCTAAATTCTCTGATGAATTCATTTATTCAAAAATTAATATTCCTTTAATTAGATTTTCCAAATATTGTAGAGCTGTTCAAAATATTTTTTCTGTTTAATGTCACTGTTTATATTAGTTATTACTTTACATTTTTTTTCATCTAAATATATTTGATTCGAAACTTCTAATAACGTAAAAGTTTCTTGATGTTTTATTGTGGTGGCTGTAGCTCAGTTGGTTAGAGCGCTGGTTTGTGGTACCGGAGGCCGGGGGTTCAAATCCCCTCAGCCACCCCATTAGTATTTATGGATTCTAGAGTAAAGCGTATTTTTTAACTTTTTCTATTACTTTGTTTTCGATGTTAAGAAAAAAATGATCAGTTGTTTTGATGACTTCATGTTTAACTGTAATGGTTTTTTGTTGATTCAATTTTTTTATAATATCTTTCACTGATTCAACTTCAATCAACGTATCTTTTTCAGCTGTAAGAACGAGACCAGATGCAGGGCAGGGAGCCAGAAAATTAAAATCATATTTTCCTACTGGAGGGCTAATGAGAATGAATTTTGGAATTTCAGGCCTTCTCATCAATAATTGCATTCCAACCCAAGCTCCAAATGAAATCCCGCAGATCCAGTATTCACTTGATTCTTGATTTTGATTTTGCAACCAATCCAAAGCAATTGCTGAGTCTGAAAGCTCACCTTCACTTCCATCATGTTCTCCATCAGATTTTCCGACACCTCTAAAGTTAAATCTTAAACTAGAAAAACCCAAGTCGGCAAATAATCTATGAAGTTTGAGTGCCAAGGTGTTGTTCATATTGCCTCCATGCCCAGGATGTGCATGTAAAATGAGAACAGACGGTGAAGTTGGTCTGGTATTATGTGTGTAGCGGGCTTCGAGTCTTCCTGCAGGCCCATTTAATAAAATTTCAGGCATTTTTTTTATACTTGACTATTTTAGTAAGATATTCTAATTATTTAGTTAGGGATGTATATTACATAAATTCAACTATGTCAAAAAATTTGTTGAAACTCATTTACCTAGATTTAAAATCTGCAAAGGAGAGGGATCCTGCGGCCAGAACCTATTTAGAGATATTCTTTACGTACGCAGGTTTTCACGCACTTTTTACCCATAGGATTTGTCATCTTATGTGGAAATTTAAACTAAAATTTTTAGCCAGGTTTTTTAGTAATCTTTCAAGAATGGTTACTTCTATTGAGATTCATCCAGCTGCTGTAATTGGAAATAGTTTTTTCATAGATCATGGTGCAGGTTTGGTCATTGGTGAAACTTCATTAATTGGTAACAATGTTACCATTTATCAACAAGCGACATTAGGTGGTTTGACTCCCTCAATAGATACGGACTCTCAAAGAAATATCAAAAGACACCCAACAATTGAAGATAACGTAATAATTGGTTCTGGTGCACAAATATTAGGACCAATAAATATTGGTAAAAATTCTAGAATTGGTGCCAATGCTGTTGTTTTGGATGATGTTCCTGAAAACATGACATTTGTAGGAATTCCAGCTAGAAAATTAGAATCTAATAAAAATTCTGAAGTTTTTACCGCTTATGGAATGGGTAAAGGTAAGATCGATGATCCTAATAAAAAGAGTATACTAGCTCTATTCAATGAAATTCACATGCTTAATGAAAAGGTCAATTTACTGAAGTCTCAACTTGATTCTGTTGAAGACTATGATTTAAATCTAAAAAATAGAGACAAGAAGGTTTCTAAACATAAACAGAAAGGGTCTAAATGAAACTTACAGCAAAAGGGAGAAGTGCTGTTACTGCATTAGTTGATTTGGCTATAAATTCCGGTGAAGGAAAGCCAGTTCCTTTATCTGAAATTTCTAAAAGACAAAGCCTCTCAGTTCCTTTTCTTGAACAAATCTTTTTGTCTTTGAAAAACGTGGGGATTGTAAAAAGTGTCAGAGGTTCATCAGGTGGCTACTTGTTTGCGCGTGAAACAAATGAGGTGATGGTTTTTGACGTAATTAATGCAATTGATGAGAAACTGAAGATTACAGGGTGTAATGGCATAGATTTTGGCTGTGTGGCTCATAAAAAAAAGTCAAAATGTCTAACACATAACCTTTGGAATAAACTGACCCACCATATATCCGATTTTTTAAATTCAGTTTCTATTTATGATGTGATGATGAACAATTTTGATGTAATTTTATCTAAACAAAACCTGGAAAAATATGATAAAACTCACCAAATTAATTAATGGATTAATCGTTAAGGTTGAAATGAATGGTTAAAAATATATATTTTGATTATCAGGCAACAACACCAGTCGACCCTCGGGTGTTGAAAAAAATGCTCCCTTTTTTTGGTGAGGTTTATGGAAACCCTCACTCTAGAAATCATTCTTATGGTTGGGAAGCAGAGCAAGCTGTTGAAATGGCTAGGGAAAATGTTGCTGAAATTATTTCTGCAAACCCTAAAGAAATCATTTTTACTTCTGGTGCAACAGAATCTAATAATTTAGCAATTAAAGGGGTGGCTGAATTTTATGGTGATAAAAAAAAACATATTATTACTTGTGTTACAGAGCATAAATGTGTTCTTGAATCCTGCAGACACTTGTCTGAGAAGGGATTTGACATAACTTATCTTCCCGTAAATAGTGATGGATTAATAGATTTGAAAAAACTTGAAGATTCCATGAATGAAAACACTTTGCTTGTTTCCATCATGGGAGTTCACAATGAAATTGGTGTTATACAACCACTAAAAAAAATTGGAGAAATTTGCAGGAAAAAGGATGTTTTTTTTCACACAGATTGTGCTCAGGCAGTGGGAAAAATTCCTTTAGATGTAAATATGATGAATATTGATTTGATGAGTATTTCTGGTCATAAGATTTATGGCCCAAAAGGAGTTGGAGCATTATATATAAGGCGAAAACCAAGGGTTAGAATCTCAGCTATGATGAGTGGTGGAGGTCAAGAAAGAGGTATGAGATCTGGCACACTTTCACCAGCTCTATGTGTAGGTTTGGGTGAGGCATGTAGAATTTACATAAATGAAATGAAAGATGAAAATCTTAGACTAAATAAACTTAAGAATATGATGCTTGATGGAATAAGGAGTGCTTGTGCTGAAATATATATAAATGGATCAGAGACACAAAGAGTTCCTGGAAATTTAAATATAAGCTTTGCATATGTTGAAGGTGAATCATTAATGATGGGAATAAAAGATTTAGCAGTTTCATCTGGCTCGGCATGCACCTCGGCATCACTAGAACCTTCCTATGTACTAAAGGCTCTAGGAGTGGAAGAAGAATTGGCACATACTAGTCTTAGAATAGGTTTGGGAAGATTTACGACTGAAAAGGATATTAACACTGCGGTTCAGAAAATTGTTAAAGAAGTAAAAAGGCTTCGGTCATTGAGTCCATTGTGGGAAATGGCCCAAGAGGGAATTGACATAAGTAAAATTCAGTGGGCTGCTCACTGATAATTAAATTAAAAGGAGGTTACGCTTATGACATATAGTAAAAAATTATTGGATCATTACGAGAATCCAAAAAATGTAGGTTCTTTAGACAAAGAATCAAAAGATGTGGGCACTGGTCTTGTAGGAGCGCCTGCATGTGGAGATGTAATGAAACTACAGATCAAAGTGAATGATTCGGGAATCATTGAAGAAGCCAAATTTAAGACATTTGGTTGTGGTTCTGCAATTGCATCTAGTTCATTAATAACTGAATGGGTAAAAGGAAAAAAGATAGATGAAGCTAATTCCATAAAAAATACTGAAATAGCAAATCATTTGGCTCTTCCTCCGGTTAAAATTCATTGTTCAGTGCTCGCTGAAGATGCCATTAAAGCTGCAATTTCTGATTACAAGCAAAAAAATCAGAAATGATTACAGTAACTGCTAGTGCCTTGAAGCATTTAAGAGAACTTATTTCAGCTAGAGAAAGCAGGCCTAAAGGCATAAGAGTAGGGATTACAACAAAGGGTTGCTCTGGAATGTCATATTCACTTGAATATGTAGATGAGTTTATAGAGGGTGATGAAACCTTTGATTTTGAAGATGTTAAAATTTTTGTAGACCCAAAAGCTTCACTTTTTTTGATAGGAACTCAAATGGACTATGTTAAAGGTGAATTAGAATCAGGTTTTAAATTCATTAACCCAAATGAAAAAGGCAGATGTGGTTGTGGAGAATCATTCCACGTCTAAATTGGTTTGATGAAAAATCAAAAACAGAAAAATTGCTGGCACTGCAATGAAACCAATGATTACAAAAGTTTTTTTTGCAAAAATTGCAAAAAAATCCAAGAACCAATCGATGTAAATGAATATGATCTGTTTGATCTCGAAAAAAAATATATAATAAACTTAATTTTACTTGAAAAGAAATACCTTGATTTACAATCACTGTTACATCCAGACAAATTTATAAATACTACAGAACAAGAAAAAAATTTTTCAATGATTCATTCGTCTAAGATTAATGGAGCATACAATTCCTTGATCGATAATATATCTAGAGCAAATATTTTGTTAAAAATTTTGGGGTATAAAGAAAATTCTGATGAAAAATCCTTTGATGATCATTCAGTTTTAGAGGAAATTATGGATTTACAAAACCAATGCTTGTTAGCGGAAGAGTTTGAAAAGAAATCAAAAATTATTGCAGAGATTAAATCAAAGATCTCAGAAACTTTAAATGACATTGATCATTCCTTTAAATCTAAATCTCTCAGTGCAGCTAATAGATTAAACATTAAATTATCTTACCTAGAGAAAATGAATAAAAGTTTGAAATAATTCTTGGGCTTATGAATTTAATTACAATTAATGAACCAAAAAAGAAAAGAGTTGATGATATTGTTCCTTGCATTGGAATTGATTTTGGAACAACCAATTCTGTTTGTTCAATAAAGAAAAAAGAAAAGATTATTTGTATTGAAGATGACTTAAAATACAAGCTCATTCCCTCGATAGTATTATACGAAAAAAATAAGAAATACGTAGGAAATAAAGCTTTAAACAAGAAAAGTTTTCTTAGCTCAGTGTTCTCTGTTAAAAGATTTTTCACTAAGAATCCTGATGAGAAAATTTTTATTAATGAAAATGATCAAAGAGTTTCAGCGATTGAAGTTTCAAAGGAAATTTTTATGCATTTAAAAGAAAATTGTGACAAATTTTTAAAGCAGAAAATTTATGATTGCGTGCTTACAGTTCCTGCATATTATGATGAGAAAGCAAGATCTGGAATTATGAAATCAGCATTTATGGCTGGTTTCAATGTTAAAAGATTAATAAATGAGCCAACTGCTGCAGCTTTTGCTTATGGACTACAAAAAAAAAAAAGGGGGAATTTTTTTGTTTTTGACCTAGGAGGAGGAACATTTGATGTATCAATATTAAAGCTTTCAGATGGTATTTTTAAAGTTATTGGTTCTGGTGGAGATCCTAATCTAGGTGGAGATGATTTTGATGAATTGTTTGCAAATTCAATACTAAAAAAATACTTCCAGATGTCCATTCAAGATTTATCTAATAACGAAAAAGTAGCAATTATAAAAAAATGTAGAAGTTTTAAAGAAGACCTTATTGATAAAGATGAATTCAATTCTCAATTAACCGTAAAAAAAATAATGAAAGATATTTCAATTAAAACTTCAATGTTGAATGAATCAATTGATGATTTAGTAAATAAAACCATTGATATATCAAGTGATTTATTAAATGAATGTGAGCTTGATGTGAATGAGATTGATGGTTTTATTCTAGTTGGTGGTTCAACAAGATTAAGGTGCGTAAATGAAAAAATTAAAGAAAAATTTCATACACAAATTTTTAATGATGTTGATCCTGATCTAGTGGTTTCTCATGGTGCTGCACTTCATGGTTACGAATTATTAAATGGTTCACAAAATTTATTACTTGATGTAACTCCTCTTTCACTTGGAATTGAGACTATGGGAGGTTTGATGGAACGAATTATTGCCAGGAATACCTCGATTCCAGTAATTAAAGAACAAACTTTTACAACCCATGAGAACGGACAAACTTCGATTAAAATAACAATTTTGCAAGGAGAAAGAGACACCTCTGAAAATAATAGATGTTTAGGAGAATTTATTCTTTCTGGACTAGAACCTAAGCCTGCTGGTATTCCAAGAATCAAAGTAAGCTTTTCTTTGGATGTTGATGGTATTTTATTTGTATCAGCTGTTGACGAATCATCAGGAAAGCAAAGTAATTTGGTAATCAAAACAAGTGATAGTTTAGATGTGGCTGAAATGAGAGCCATTGTTGAATCAAGTATTGCTAATGCCAAAAGTGATGTTAATCAACGAATGATCATTGAATCTAAGATTAAAGCTACCAAATTTTTAAACGAGATTGCTAGTGTTAGGAATGAATTAAATTTGTTGTGCTCTAAAAAAGAAATAGAAAAGATAAATAGAATGATTAATATGCTTAAAAAAGAGTTAAATTCTAATGATGTAGACAAAATCAATCATTTGATTGATCAATTAAATGAAAGTACTAAACAGTTTGCAGAAAAAAGAATTGACAAAAGTTTTTCTAGCCTAGTAGGCGAAGAAATTGGTGGGGTGTAAAGGTTATGACTAAGATTACGTTTATTGAATCTAATGGGGAAGAGAAAACCATTGAAGCACAAAATGGTTTGTCACTTTTGGAAGTGGCACATAATAATGGAATTGACCTTGAAGGTGCCTGTGAAGGATCATTAGCCTGTTCTACTTGCCATGTCATTGTTGAGAAAAAATTTTTTGATCAATTACCTGAACCTTCAGAAGAAGAGGAAGATATGCTTGATCTTGCGTGGGGCTTGACGCATACATCTAGGCTTGGTTGTCAAATTATAATTAATGAAAAGCTTGATGGTCTGAAAGTTAAGATACCATCAGGCACAAGAAATATGAGCGTTGAAGATGGGAATTAAATGGACAGATTCTAGGGATATTGCAATTTTACTTGAGGAAAGTTATCCAGACAAAGACAACATAAATTTACGATTTACAGATTTGCATAATTGGGTTGTTAATCTAGAGGGTTTTGATGATGATCCAAATGCATCAAATGAAAAAATTCTTGAGGCTATTCAGATGGCTTGGATTGATGAAAGGGATTGATGAACATTGATTATCAAAACTTTGTAAAGAAAAACAATCTTCCTGCATTAGGTTCAAAAGTAGTTGTGGCAATGTCTGGTGGAGTTGATTCATCAGTAACTGCGGCAATTCTTCAGAAAGCTGGTTATGAAGTCATTGGTGTTACAATGCAGTTGTACGAGGCCAAAAGTAAAAAGAACCCCAAAACATGTTGTTCAGGGGTGGATATTGCTGATGCAAGAGAGGTTTCCAAAAAATTAGGAATAAAGCATTACGTAATCAACTACAAGAGTAGATTTAGGGAAGCAGTAATTGATGATTTTGTTGATAGTTATTTAAATGGTGAAACGCCAATTCCTTGCATTAGATGCAATCAAACAGTTAAATTTACGGATTTAATTGATTTTACTAAGTCACTGAATTGCTCGGTTTTGGCAACTGGACATTATGTTAAGAGAGTGGAAAAGAAAAATGTGATCAATTTGTATCAAGCAGAAGATAAGTTTAAAGATCAAAGTTACTTCTTGTTTTCAACAACTCAAGAGCAGTTGAAAATCTTAAGATTTCCTTTGGGTCATTATTCCAAAACTCAAATTAGAGAATTTGCAGTTTTTTTTGATTTGAAAGTTGCTCAAAAAGCAGATAGTCAGGACATTTGCTTCATACCCGATGGAAATTATAGAAAGTTTATTAAAAAACAGAACCCTGATTCATTTAAAGAAGGATTGATTGAAACTTTTAATGGTGAAATTGTTGGCACACATAATGGAATTTTAGATTATACAATTGGTCAGAGAAGAGGAATTGGAGTAGGGGGGGTGAAGGGAAAAACAAATCAGAAACCAATGTATGTTCTAAATATTGATAGGGGTGAAAATAAAATTGTTGTTGGACCAAAGGAAAAATTATCTAAATATTATTTTTACATAAAAGATTTAAATTTCTTTGCGAATAAATTTCCAATTAGATCATTTAAAGCTTACATAAAGATTCGTTCTGGTCAAAAGCTCACTTCCGCAAAAGTTAAAATATCTAAAAAAGACAATAATTTAGGCACTGTTGAACTATTTGAACCTGAATTTGGCGTGGCTCCAGGTCAAGCATGTGTTTTTTATGATAATTACAAAAAATTAATTGGTGGAGGTTGGATATATTCAGGTGAGAAAATTATTTAATTTTTTTTGTAAAATTATTGATACACGAAACTAAATAGTCTACCTCTTTTTTTTTATTAAAGTAATGAAATGAAACCCTGACGATATCATTGATTTTTTTTTTTTTAAAATAATGAGTCGAGGTTTGAAAAGTTGAAACAGATGTTATCATTTTTTTTTGTTTTAAGAAAGAATATATGCCGTGAGATGCTTTTCCTTTTATTGAAAAAGTATTAATACCTGATATTAATTTATCATTTTCATAAATGATCACAAAGGGATTAGTCGACATTTTTTTCCTAAAATATTTACTTAAATTTTTTATTTTTAACTCTATTTTTTTGTGACCAAGGTTATTAAATTTTTCAATAGCTTTTGAAAGACCAATTTTTAACGAAGGCGAATATTCGAATGTCTCAAATATATTTTCATTATTAATAATTGAAAGATTTCTGCCAATTATTTTTGATTTGGTTGTGTCAATTATTTTAGGAGTAATTTTTTTTTGAATAGAATCTTTTATATAAATTAACCCTGTTCCTCTTGGTCCTCGTAAATACTTCCTTCCAGAACATACAAGAGCATCACACATATTTTTTTTTACATTCAATTTTAAATGACCAGCTGATTGACATGCATCAATAAAAAAAATGATGTTAGAGTTTATTTTTTTTATAAATCTTCCAAGTTTTTCTATATCAAGAATGTTTCCACATTGTGAGGCAATATGACAGACAGCAACTAAAGCTGTATATCCATCTATTTTTTCTTTTAAGTCTTCGAATGAAATTTCACCATTTTCCTTGAGTTTACTGACCCTTACATTAAAATTATTGTTGATTAGACTTATGTAATTGCTTCCATATTCATTATCAAAAATGACTACATTAGATTTTTTTTTTGTAGTTAAAGAATTAATAAATAAATTCCATCCATATGTAGAGCTTTGCAAAAAAGATATTTCTTTAGGTTTACAATTTAGAAGCTTTGCAGCATTGAAATAAAAATTGTCTAAAATTTTTTTTTTTTCTTGCTCGATGTAGTATCCAGATATTTCTGTCTCAAGTTTTAGATATTTAGAAATTTCATTTTTAGTTGATTGTTCTAAGAGACTTGCACCTGCATTGTTAAAATTTATAAAATTCAATTATCTATTACCTTTAAGAAAAAAATACCGAAGTATTTTTTTTGATCTGTTAAAAAATCAATTTTTTTATACCCAGATGATAGTGCTAATTTTTCAAACTCGTCGGAAGTATATTTATGAGAGTTTTCAGTATGTATACTTTCTCCTTTTAGTATTTTTAAATCATAGTCTTTTAATGATATATTTTGATTTTGTATGCTAATTAAGTGCATCTCAATTCTTTTTTTTTTCGTTAAAATAAGCTTTATGTTTGAAATTTTTAACATTAAATTTACTACCAACTTTATTATTTATTCCGTTCAAAATATTTTTATTAAATTTAGCGGTAATGCCTTTCGAATCGTTATAGGCTTTTTCCATAATTTTTTTATCTTTTCTTAAATCAACACCAATTATTAAAAAACTATCTTTTCCAAGAATTTTTTTAAAGCCTATCAGTAATTTTTTTGCATCATTTTCAGAAAAATTACCGATAGTAGATCCTGGAAAAAAACCAATTTTTTGCGAATTGTCATTTATGATTTTTCTTATAGATCCTAATTGATACAAATCTGCACAAATTGCTTTTACGCTGAGCTTAGGATATTTTTTTGCTATTTCTTTTGCATTAACCAATAAAAAATCATAACTAATATCAATAGAAATATACTCTTTAGGGTTGTTGAGAGCATTCAAAAGCTTTTTTATTTTTTTATTTGAGCCACTTCCAAACTCAATGATTGAGGCATTAGATGGTAAATTATTTTTAAAAGTGTATTTTTGGCTTTCAATAATTTCAATTTCTGCCCTAGTTGGATAATACTCTTTAAGTTCTGAAATCATACCGAATAATTTGGAACCTTTTTCATCATAAAAGTGCTTAGAATTAATTTTTTTTTGTTCAGAGTTTTTTAAATCAGAAATTATTTCGTTATCGTCTTCCTGATCATCTTCTCTAAAGTTATATATATTTAAATTTTCAATCATTTTAAATCACAAGCTAATCTTAGTCCTGAAAATTGCCATCTGTCAGATGGATAATAAAAGTTTCTATAGGTAGATCGAATGTGATTTTTTGGAGTTGCATATGACCCCCCTTTTAAAACAAATTGGTTACACATGAATTTTTGGTTGTATTCAGATAATTTTTCACTAAAGGGTTTATAACCAGAGTAGGGTAGGTAATTACTACTTGTCCAACACCACAAGTTACCGTAAGAATTTTCAATGGCATTTTGATTATTTATTGTGATTTCTTTAAAATTTTTGTTTTCTAATAGATTACCAATTTTTTCATTTTGATTTAAAAAATATTCTATTTCAAATTCAGTTGGCAATCTTTTTTTTTTAAAACGACTGTAGGCATCTGCCTCGTAAAAACTAATATTTGAAACTGGTTCTGATCCATCTATTTTCTCAACTCCAAAAAAAGAAAATTTAAAATTTTTATTGAGCCAATATAAAGGTTGTT
>CAZAFN010000010.1:17033-46538 GCA_964484795.1 uncultured Alphaproteobacteria bacterium
AAGTCCCATCCATCAGATAAACATAATTCAGGTCTGTTATATCAATCACTATCAATAAACTCTAACCAGTCATTATTTGACACAAAATCAACATTAAGCTCAAAAGGAAAAATTTCCATTGTGTTTGAAGGAGACTCATTGTCGTAGTGAAATAAATTATCATTAACTCCAAAATTAAATAAAGTTGTAGTCTTATTTCTCCATAATGAAGGTTTGTGTTTTTTTGTTTTATTTTTTTTAGGTTTTAGATATTTTGGTTTAAGTGGATTATTGAAAAAATTATTCAGCACATCCATTAGAATTAATTCTTGGTGTTGTTGTTCGTGATTAATTCCAAGTTCAATAAGAAATTTTAATTTTGAGGAGGGATCTTTTTTGGTTAGCAAATCAGAAATGTTTTCGTCAACGTGTTTACGATATTTAATAACATGATCCAATAATGGCCTGTTGATTGTTCCTCTTTTTTCTTTTGGGTTATATATTCCTACACCATTGTAGTATGAATTAAAAATATAATTAAAGGATCTATCAAATTTTTTATAATTTTTTCTTTTTTGTAGTATAAAATTTTCAAAAAACCAAGTTGTATGACCCAAATGCCACTTAATTGGGCTTACAAAATCATTTGATTGCACAATCATATCCTCAGGTTCAAGTTTTGACACTAATTCAGATGTTTTCTTTCTGACTTTTAAAAAATTTGATATTAAAAAACTCAATTTCTCTCCATTACTTTAATGTTTTGTAAATTTTATAATTAAGACATTCTAAAGTAATATGATTATTTAAAAAATTTTAATGGTTATCAATAAAATAAAAAAATTATTTACTATGTACTTGAAACTATTTGTTATTTGAGCAATATTCGTTTAGTTAACAAGTCTCTTATTATAATGGCGGAGTAGCTCAGGTGGTTAGAGCAGCGGAATCATAATCCGCGTGTCGGGGGTTCAAGTCCCTCCTCCGCTACCATACGAATGTAATGAGTTATGCATTTAGACCAATTATAGTGCACAGATGAATTTGGATGGCCTTCATTTTTGACAATCATTTCATCCTCAAACTTTTCAATGTTACAATTTAGATATTTAATTTTATTGTCATTATGAAATTTAATAATTTTGTTTAAGTTATCATTTGGTGTGTTAAGTAGTAGCGTCACATAATTAAAGTCATTCTTTTGGGAAAACAAATTCATTTCATTTATAATGTTATTTCGAATTGCCACTCTTGCTTTATATCGTGACCTAGAATTAAAATACATTATTTTTTTTTCAATTAAGTGGATTAGTGCAGAATTTTTCCTAAATGGTAATTCAATGAATTTTGTTGGCTCATATCTAATTAGATCATCCTTTTCAAGAGAAACGTATGGCAATTTTACACCACCCCTATTTGAATATTCCATAAGCATTTTTAGCCATGAATCTTGAGCAATGTTCCTAAGGTCATGATGATCAACATAACCATAAAATACAAATTCTATTTTTTTTTTTTCTAGATTTTCTAATTTAAGAAGACTTTGATATGTCCCGTAGCCACCAACTCCGTAATTTTCCACATTAAATTCCGCAAGTTCTTTTTCAACTAAATAAGCAAATGTTTCCCTGTCATCAACGGCAAACCCTTGTGTGAAAGATCCACCAAGAAAAATGATTTTTTTCATTTCTTCGTCATTTATCAAATCTTTTCTTCCATTTACAGTATTTGTTAACGTAGTAACTTTTCCCACTGGACTCCATGGTTTAAATTTAAATGTACCTAATTTTGGCTTCCACCCTAACGTTTCATCAAATTCATTTGTTGTGGGCTCATCTGATGATTTTTTTGTGTATTGAAATGGTGTTTTACCAGAAAATCTGCATAAAATTTCAATTAGAAATAAAGATATTATAACTGATGCTAAGACAAGTAAAAAATTAAATATTTTTTTCATTATTATTAAGATTTCTAAGCTAATCTAATCTAATTGGAATTGATCTCTGTAATCTTTAATTGTGGATTCATTCTGTTTTGCTTTTTCTAAAAAAAAGTTCTCAATTACTAATATGTCAAGATTTGTACCCATAAAACATCTAAATGCATCGGCTGGACTACAAACAATGGGTTCCCCTCTAATGTTAAATGAGGTGTTAACTAAAATAGGAACTTTACTTATTTTATAAAATTCATAAATTAATTCGTAAAAAATTTTATTTGTTTTTTTATCAACTGTTTGAATTCTAGCGCTATTATCTATATGGGTAACTGCCGGAATGACGGATCTAACTTCGTTTATTGATGATAATTTATCTTCGGATTTTTTGTTTATTTTTTTAAGTTTGTTTTGTTTTACGTTCGATACCAAAAGCATATAAGGACTTTTTTCATTCAAATCAAACCATTGACTTGTTTTTTCTTCTATTATAGACGGGGCAAAAGGTCTAAAACTTTCCCTAAATTTAACTTTTAGATTTAGATTTTTCTGCATTTTCTTGTTACGTGGGTCGGCTAAAATTGATCTGGAGCCAAGAGATCTTGGGCCAAATTCCATTCTACCTTGAAACCACCCAACAGCCTTGCCTTTGGCAATTTCTCTTGCTGTTTTTTTGACGATTTCTTCTTTTTTGCAAATTTCAAAATTTGCACTTGCTTTAATCAATGACTTTTTAATCTCACTTCCTTTGAAAAAAGGACCCAAATAACTGCCTTGCATTTCATCCTTGACTTTACGTTGTCTATTTTTTTTCAAATGCATATGCCAAAAGGATAGGGCAGCACCTATAGATCCTCCTGCATCGCCAGCTGCTGGTTGAATCCAAAGGTTTTTGAATATTTGCATATCTCTTATTTTTCCATTGGCCACACAATTAAGTGCCACGCCGCCTGCTAAGCATAGATTGTCAATTTTATATTCATGCCTTATTGATTGCAGAATTTTTATTACGATTTCTTCAGTAACCTTTTGAATTGATGCTGAAATATCCATATGAAATTTTTTAATTTTTGTCTCTGGACTTCTAGGTTTTTCACCAAAAAGCTTATTAAAATTATTGTTGGTCATTTTAAATCCAGTAGAATAATTAAAATATTTTTGATTAAGTCTAAATGATCCGTCAGCTTTTATGTCAATTAAACTTTCCTTGATGATTCTGCTGTAAATAGGTTTTCCGTAAGGAGCAATTCCCATTAATTTATATTCGCATCTATTAACTTTAAAACCAATGTAATATTTAAAAGCTGAATACAATAAACCAATTGAATTAGGAAAAAAAATTTCTTTGATAGTTGTAATTTTATTTCCTTCTCCAATTGCCAGAGAAGTTGTAGCCCATTCTCCAACTCCATCAGCAGTAAAAATCACGGATTTTTTAAATGGAGATGGAAAAAAAGCGCTCGCAGAATGACTTAGATGATGTTCAGAGAAAAATAATTTTTTTTCATTAAATTTTTCATTAAACTTTTTTAAATGATTTACTATCATTTTCTTCATAAATAACTTTTCTTTTAGCCAAATAGGCATTGATTTTAAAAATTGTTGTATTCCTAAAGGAGAGAAAGCTAGATATGTTTCAATTAATCTTTCAAATTTCAGAAATGGCTTTTCAAAGAAAACTACATAATCAATATCACTTAGAGATGTATTGGTATGCTCTAGTAAGTTTTTAAGGGCAAGTTGAGGAAAATTTGAATCGTGCTTTAACCTTGAAAATCTCTCTTCCTGGGCAGCATAAGAAATCTTTCCATCAACTATTAATGCCACAGCACTATCATGATAAAAAGCTGATATACCCAATATTTTAGTCATTAATTTAACTTAGAATATTGTGTAAATGAATGGAGCAACAGCTGTTCCTTGAGTCATTACTATTAAGATGCCAAACAATAATAGTACTAATATTATAGGCATTAACCAAAATTTTTTTCTTATAAGCAAAAAAGAAGCGAATTCTTTTAGAAAATCAAACATTTTTAGAATTGGTTTTTAAAATCTGTGGTTTTTTCATTTTGATCAACCCAATAGCTTTTTTTATTTCTATCAATATTTTTTTTTAAAATGTCAATTCCAAAAATTCTCAAAATAAGGTTAATGGGTATGATTGTGAAAAAATAGACTAATGTTAAAATTATTGGGGAAAAAAATCTACCAAGAAAATACCCAAATTTTTCCCAATAAAATCCAAGGAATCTAAAGCATTCAGGAAACTTTAGTGTTAAAAAAAATAATGTTGCCGTAGTTGCTAGAAAAAATTTGTTTACATTGCTGAAACTAAGAAATTCATACAATGCTAAGATAAAAAATAATGTGCAGAAGGTAAAACCAAAGTTTTTGCATTTTTTAATGGGATATTCTCTAAATCTTTTTTTCATCGCAAAAAACTAAATAAGTTGCAAATAATATAAAATAACTAATTTTAAAAGTAATTATAAAAATCAATTAAGTTTAAAGATTGTGAAATTGGCATTTTAATTGCTCAAGATAAGTGCAAGAGATTTTTTAGGAAAAATAGAAGAAAATGCAAAAAAAATTAATTGATAAAAATTTAAAAAGCTTATTTCAGTTTGGATGTCAGACTCTTGAAACAACTAGAGATTATGATCAAGCAATTAAGATTTTTGCTAAATGTGTGACCAAAGATCAAAAAAATCCATCTTTTTGGGCTCAATTAGGTCTTTCTTATATGCTAAACAGAGAGATGTCAATGGCAGATGAATGTCTGACCACTTCTTTTCATTTGGACCCATTAAATATTGATACAAATTTAAGAATAGCTCTATTTTTGTACGAGAATGGCCAGGTACAAAAATCCATTGATTATTTTAATAAATGTTTGGATTTAGATTCTAAAAATGTGTGGGCGCAAAGGAATTTAGCATTTATTAGATTGCAATTAAATTTTTTGAATAAGGAAAATTTAGAATTTTTTGAAAAAGTGAGGGATAAAACAAGCAACCTTAGCCAGAATAATATCCCTCTCATTAATTTACAAAAAAAACATCTTAAAAATTCAGGACAAAAAAAACTGTTTATTATCAATGAAGATGGGTTTGGTGATGATATTATGTTTCTTAGATACATGAGTATTATAAAGGGATATGGCTTCAAAATTTCACTTAGTGCTCACAAGAATATTATAAATTTACTTAAAACATCCCCATATTTAGATGATGTAGAAGTAAATAGCAAATTTAGTAATAAGAGTATTCTAGAGCATGATTTTAAGACTAATTTAATGAGTCTTCCTTATATTCTATCAGAAAAAACAAATTTCATCCCCAAACCTTTACCACTAAATTTGAATGAACAAAAAATTTTGTTGAAAAAAAATTTAACCAAACTAGTTAATGAAAAAAAACATAAAATTGGCTTGTCTTGGCGAGGAAATCCAAGTCATAAAAGAGATAAAATTCGATCAATACCAGTAGAATTTTTAAGTAAAATATTTAAAGAATTTGAAAAATGTAAATTTTTTGTAATACAAAAAAAACTTGATCCAATGGAAATTAATTTTCTATCTAATTTTAAAAATGTTATAAATTGCGACGATTATCTAGATGATTTTAGTGAAACAGCTATGTTAGTGTCCAAGATGAATCAGATTATTTCTGTTGATACTGTGTTGGCTCACATTTCAGGTAGCATAGGTATTCCGACAAATTTACTTTTGCCAAAAATTCCAGATTGGCGTTGGGGACTTTCAGGTGATAGTACTGATTGGTATCCAAGTGTCTTGATATTTAGACAAAGTTCAATTGATTGTTGGGATGACGTGCTAGAAAAACTTTCATCAAATTTATCTAAAAGTTTTTAAAAACTTCACTTTACGTTTGTAGTCAAAATATCTTAAAGCATAATCTTTCGATTATTGTTATGACTCTTTAACTCACTCATACCTTTATCAAACAAGCTGCAATTTTCCTGTATATAGAAATTGAACTGAATATCCTTAAATTTATATTTTTCTGGATAATTAATCATAATTCCATTTTTTAGATTACCAGAATCACCTATGAATGTTGCAGTTTTCCAGACTTCACAGTTATTAAAAAACCAAACTTCATTTTTTATGGTATTGCCAGCTGTTAATTCAAATGGAGATCTTTTTCTATGGTTTTTCGACCATTTGAAACCCGTTTCATTTCTTTCTCCTCTATCAAAACTTTTGTCCTTAGTTACTATGAATGAATTTTCTAATAAGCCTATTGACATCATTTTGCCATTTTTACAGTCAAATCCTGAGTAAATTAAATTTTGTATAAAAACAGGTAAAATACATGTTGAAATTTGTCCTTCCATTAATATTTCTGGAGAGTTTTTTGGTCCAGAAATTACCAAAACACCATTGTCATTAAGAATGTCAAATATTTTATCTAAGAAAAAACCTGTATTTCTTTGATATTGAATTATATGATTGCAAATAACAACATCATATTTTTTTTGAAATTTTTTAAGATGAAATATGGAATTTATTTTTTTTTCACTTATTTCATCAATTTTAAATCCAAATTTGTTAATTATAGATGTATGATGACTATCGAAATTCCCAAGCAAAAGCGCACTTTTAGATTTTATTGATTCTTTTTCAGAGATTAAGAATTCTAAAAGTGCAAAAATACCATTATCAGGAAGACATTCATTTTTAATTTTAGTATCTTTTGTCATAACTTCATATTTTCAATTGAACAATTCTTGTTGTGTTATCGTTCAAGATTTTTTTGTTTTGATCAAACAGAAAAAATTGGCGATCAATTATAAAATCAATTGTAAAATCTTTGCATTCATAATCTTTAGGAAAATTAAGACTAAGCCCAACATCAGCTGAAGGATATTCTTCAAGCTCTCCAACCCCTAAATTTTCTAATTTCCAGATTTCACAATTTTTAACAAACAAACAATCATTTTTAATGAGGTTTTTTTCATTTAATTTAAAAAATGAGCGATTTTGATGTTCTTTACTCCATTTGAAACTACTTTTAATGCGTTCTTTAGGGTTAAAGTCTTTTGACTTTTTGGCAATAAATGAATTTTCGACTCCAGCCATTGATAATATTTTTGCATTTTTGCAATCAAATCCAGCAAAGATTAAATTCTGCAAAAATATTGGCATTATTGTACTTTGAATGTGACCCTCAACAAATCTTTCAGCTGGATGTTTAGGACCAGAAATTACTAGAACTCCGTTGTCTGTCAATGTGTCAAAAATTTTATCAAGAAAAAACCCTACATTCCTCTGATGTTCAATGACATGAGAACAAAAAATTACGTCATATTTTTTTTTGAAATTATATGAATTAAAATCATTGTTGATTTCTGCATTTTTTTCATATTTGTCAATTTGATCAACCTTGAGACCAAAATGTCTCATAATTTTTGTGTGATTTCCATGAGAACTGCCTATATCCAACGCATTTTTATATTTACTTTGAATATTCTTACTTTCCGAGACCAAAAATTCAATTAGACCAAAAAAGCCCCATTCAATTACTATTTTTTTATCAGTGGAAATTGTATCTAACATATTTAAATTATTCGCAACATATGTGCCAATCTATTTGGTTTTAAAGGAAATTTATGATTGTTAGAGGAATGTTTTTTAAGACAAGCCTGATAGTTTCTTTTGTAAATTCTAAACTAGTGATAATCTTAATTTATGCTCAAAATAATATTTTTTCTAGTTTTTATATTTTTGTCTCCTAACCTTAAAAGTGATCAAATTGATGAGAATATTTCCGATTTGTTAGATTTAAAGCAATGTTTGCTTGATTTTGAAAAAGGGAAGGTAATAAAAAGATTTGAATATGAATTTAAAAATTCAGAAAAAGAAAAATCTAGTGTAAGAAAATATAAAACCATTCATCATTACTTTGTTTATGATGGGATGCTTTACAAAATGATTACTGTATTTGAATTAAGAGGTTCAAATAATTCTTTGACCAACTTAAGTTGTAGGAGAATAAAAAATTTGTAATTGATGAAGAAATTCACAGCAAGCTATTGGTAACTGGCACAACTGATGGTTATTTGAAATGTATAAAATGATTCAGTTTTTGATTGCAAGCTTAAAAATTTTGTTTAATCCTCATTATTTTGGTACAAATTCTGCAATATTTCAATTATGGCTAAAATATCCTGCATTCATCCATCTTGCAGACCAAATGTTGCAAAAGAAACAAGAGAAAAATGGTTGGATCTAGCAAAACAACC
The DNA here is from genome assembly GCA_964484795.1 of uncultured Alphaproteobacteria bacterium. Lineage (GTDB taxonomy): Bacteria > Pseudomonadota > Alphaproteobacteria > Methylaequorales > Methylaequoraceae > CAZAFN01. The sequence continues at coordinate 25,219 of CAZAFN010000010.1, forward strand.
GGATTTGATTGAATATCTAATATGTGCTGATTCATACCAAGATAAAAAAGTTAGAAAGGTTGGAGTATCTAAAAATAATTTTGAATATTATTACCCTTGTATTAATGGAAAGTCTGCAGGTTCAATTAAGAAATTAAATTTTATAGCAAAATTAGCTAGTGCCGAATGTTTGCTAATTTCAACAGATGACGTTATTCCTCATAAACATTGGGACTATGAAATATTAAACTCTACTAATTGGGATAAAGATGTCGTCTTAAGGATCGGTGATGATTTTGAAAAATCATATAGTTTAAAAGATTTTGATAAATATAGAGTTGAGTATAGACCATATATGATTAAACATGCTGCGTTTTCTAAAAAGAGATTGGAAAGATATGGATTTGTTGGTCATCCAAATTTTAGACATGTTTGTGCAGATGATTATTTTTCATGGCTTGCTCATAAAGATAATGTAGTTATAGAAAATAAAAAGATTACTTTTACGCATTATAACCCTTTGTTAAAAAATGCCCCTTGGGATAAATTTTATAAAGAGCAAAATAGTAAAGAAAATTATGAAAAAGGGAGGATGATTTTTTTAAATTTAACAGTTAACACAATTACCAATCAAGAAATTAAAGATCTAATTGAAGAATACTTTTTGCATGCTAATGAATGTAGAAAGTTGAATATTGAATTTGTTTTGACTTGTGTTGGAGTGGATGTAGAAAAAATTGGTTCTGAGCACAATTTGAATTTCATTTAATTTTCTATATTTATTTAATATTAACTGTAAAATAGTTTTAAAAAATTAGTTCTTGATAATGGAAAGTCTGGAATGAGTGAGTTTTGGCAAGATAGACGTGTATTTGTTACTGGTGCTTCTGGTTTAACTGGTGGTTGGTTAATAAATGAGTTAAAAAAAAAAAAAGCAGAAATTATCATTCTACTTAGAGATTGGGTGTCCAACTCAATGGTTCTATCTCCGAGTGAAATCAACAAAATAACCATTGTTAATGGAGATTTGTCTGACCCAAAACAATTAGAAAGAATTTTATGTGAATATGAAATAAAAAATATAATTCACCTTGCAGCTCAAACTGTTATTCCTATTGCAAATGAAAATCCATTGTCTACATTTGAATCCAACGTCAGAGGAACTTGGAATCTATTAGAAGCTTGTAGAAATGTTAAAGGCATAGAGTCTATTGTAATTGCCTCATCAGATAAGGCTTATGGTCAATCCTTAAAACTTCCCTATAAAGAAGATAGTCCTTTAAGGGCTATTTATCCTTATGATGTTAGCAAAGCTTGTGCTGAGATGGTAGGGGTGAGCTATGCAAAAACTTTTGATTTGCCAATTGCTATAACTAGATGTGGAAATTTTTATGGTGGTGGAGATTTGAATTGGAGCAGATTAATTCCTGGTACCATTAGATCTATGATAAGGGGAGAAACCCCAATAATCAGGTCTAATGGCAAATTAATTAGAGATTATATTTATGTTGAAGATGCTGTTAAAGCCTATGTTCTTCTTAGCAGAGAACTGTCAAGAAATTCAAAATATGTTGGTGAAGCTTTTAATTTCTCAAATGGAATTCCAGTAAATGTTATGAATATTGTGAAATTAATAATTAAAAAGTTTAAAAAGAATATAGAACCTATTCTTGAAGATGAGATAAAAGGAGAAATCATAAATCAATGTTTAGACCCCTCAAAGGCTAAAAAAGAATTAGGTTGGTCCCCCATTTTTTCTTTGGAAAGCGGTTTAGATAAAACTATTTCTTGGTACAAGGACTATTTCAATGAGCATTGAATTTCACCTGTGTGGTTCCAAGAATGTCAACTCAATAGTTCCACTTCTTTTTTTGAATTTATAGAAAACTTAAAACTTCCTTTAAAAAACTTTAAAAATTATGTTAGAATCATAAGAATGTTAGGTATATGACAAATGAAAAGATTTTTATCAATAGCATTTTTTCTAGTAATTCTATTTAATTTTAGAACTTCCAATTCTCTTGGTGCCTATAATACCTTTGGTTTTGGTAATCTAGGATTGTTGGAATTATCTTTTGTTGGTATAGGTGCAGGCCTAATTCATGATCAATATTTTGATGATTCACTTGAACAAAGATCTGAATTTTCCAATAAACTGGGTGTTATTAACAAGTTTTATGATAACAGAAGTGCAAAAATAAATTCTGATATCTATTTTAGGTTGCCACTTCAGGAAAGACTTTTAATAATTGAAGAACTACATTTATTAAACAATTAATTTTTGGCATATCTAAACGTTCTGAAATTTCAGTCGTTAATACTGAAGTAGTTTAATAGGATCTATGAAAGTAGTTATTTACATATTGTTATTTTTTGTATTTTCAACACCTGTAAAGGCTGGAGCATTCAGTGAGATTTTTGGAAGTGAAGGTGCTGCGGGTATAGCTAATGAAAAAACTAGAAACTTAAGCTGGACAATTCAATATCTAACATTGTCTGGGTCTATTGCATTTGCAGTAAAACAATTATACGACACTGGTTTTCTACAACCTATAGGTTTTGTTCCTGAATCAATGATTGAACTTTCTCCTCTTGCTTACAAAAAAAATTTTTTAATCAGTGATCAAGATGCAGATGTTTTAGCTGTGAATCAAAAGGTTAACAGGTTAAATCACCTAAATGATTTAAAAAAACGTGCTTTAGCTTCTAAGTTTTCATATAAATCTATAGAATCAAGGAATAACTCGAATTTTTTTAAATCTTTGAGTAAGCGAAGTCAGAGAGATTTTTTAATTGGTAGGTACCTAAATGAATAAAAAAATTGGATTTGCTATAATTGTCTTTTCATTCTTACTTTCTAGTTGTGCAGCAAACAATTTTAATGACAGAAAAGGTTTTGTTGAAGCTACCACTTCAGCTCTTGGTGGTTTTCTTGGATGGAAGTATTCTAATGGTGATATTTTAACTACAACTGTTGGTTCAACGGCTGGTTTAGTAGTAGGAAAATATTTGTCAGAATATCTTGTTCAAGATGATTATTATTTTTATAGCAAAGAGACATTGAAAGTATTGGAAATAAATGACAAGAATAAAAGTAAAGTTTCAGGATATTGGAAAAACCCTAAAAGTGGTAATGAAGGTGTTATTAAAATAAAAGGTTACTATGGTAGTCCTGAGTGTAGGTTGATTGAGCACATTTACGTTGAAAGCTCATTGATTGGTAGAGGCAAATCTAACAATGTTTTTGATGCGGCTTGTAGAGAAGAAAGTGGTCAATGGGCAATGATAAGATAAATAGAGTTTAATTTTTCTTAAATTTTATTATATCATTATTGTATGATTGTTGTTTCACCAGCTAAAAAGCTTAATTTGGATTCTGAAGACTTTAATTTTGAGTTTTCTCAACCATATTTTATTCCTAAAACTAAGAAAATAGTCAAAAAAATTAGAAGTTTAACTGTAGATGAACTTAAATCACTTATGAATATTAGTGATTCATTAGCTATATTAAACTTTCAAAGATTTAGAGAGTTTGATTTTAGTAGGCAGAATGTAAAACCAGCTGTTTTTTTATTTTCTGGAGATACTTTTAATGGATTATCAATAAGGAAAATGAATTTGGAATCGTTAGAGTATGCTCAGAAAAAATTGAGAATATTATCTGGTTTGTATGGCATTTTAAGACCATTTGATAATATAAAGCCATATAGGCTGGAAATGGGCACCAATATTGAATCTCTTTTAGGTGAAGACTTATACAAATTTTGGTTAAATGAAATTACCAATAAACTTAATAATGATCTTAAAAATGAAAAGTCAAATTACTTATTTAACTTAGCTTCCAGAGAATATTTTAAGTCAATTGATGAAAGAAAACTATTGGTGAGAGTTATTAATTTTGATTTCAAAAAAATAAAAAATAATAAGATAAGTAATATTGGAATGATGATCAAAAAATGCAGAGGATTAATGGCAAAATTTCTGATAGAAAAAGAAGTCAACACTTTGGATAAAATACAGTCATTTAATGAATTTGGTTTTAAATTTGATTCCTTTAACAAAAGTAATAATACTTTCTTATTTGTCAGTCGATGAAAAAAAAAATAGTCGTTTTCATACCTTGTCTTAATGAAGAAGCTACGATAGGTAGTGTGATTTCTCAATTTAAAAAAAAAATTCCGAACTCTAGTATTTTTGTTTATGACAATAATTCCGATGATAAATCAATTGAAGTTGCACAAAAGTGTGGTGCTAAGATTGTTAAGGTAAAAAAAAGAGGCAAAGGAAATGTGGTTAGAAAAATGTTTTCAGATCCTATTAAAGGGGATTTCTTCGTTATGATCGATGGAGATGATACTTACGATATAAAAAATTTAAATGAAATGATTCAAAAAATGGAAAAAAATAACCTTGATATGATTGTTGCAAGAAGAAATCATATTCAATCTTCAGCTTATAGATTAGGGCATGTTTTTGGGAATAGATTTTTTTCTAAATTTGTAAAAGTTTTTTTTGGAAATGATATTAATGATTTATTTTCAGGTTTTAGAATTTTTTCTAAAAGATTCATTAAGACTTTTCCTATTGATTCAAAAGAGTTTGAAGTTGAGGCTGAATTAACTATTCATGCTCTAGAGCAAAGACTTCCTGTCGCAGAATTTGAATGTGACTATAAATCAAGGCCTAAAGGTTCAAATAGTAAATTAAATACGGTAAAAGATGGAGTAAAAATTCTAAAACTTATCCTTGTTCTGATAAAAGATGGAAGACCTCTAATGTTTTTTTCAATCTTTAGTTTTTTATTTTTTATTTGTTCATTGTACATTGGATTTCCAATAATTTATGATTTTTATAAAACTGGTTTAGTTGAAAGATTGCCTTCGGCTGTACTGTCGGGCTTTATGATGATTCTTGCATTTTTAAGTTTTTTTTCTGGACTGATTTTAGATGCTATAAAAAAAATGAGGTTTGAAAATAAAAGAATAAATTATCTATTATTTAAAGATTAATTATTTTATTGGGATCTTAATTTTTCTATTTTTTTTTTTAGTTTTATTATTTTCGGTAAGTTTTTTTTTGTTTTCATTAATTAACCAGATCATTTGCATTGCTAGCGCGTGTATTCTTTTTGCATGAGTTTCTCCAGATAAGAATCTAGAAAACTGTCTTTTACTTACTCCAAGTGCCTCTGATGCTGAATTAATTGAAAGTTCATTCTTTTTCATCCAATCCTTAATTTCTTCAGGTGAAGGTTCGTCAATGTTAAAAAATAACAACTTATTTTCTTCCTAAATATGCAAGTCTTACAAGTTTTTTGAATTTATTTTTATTATCTTTATTTGAATCTTCTTTGTCTTTTAATGAAATAAATATGATGGATAAGAAAGCAATGGTTACAGAAAATATGGCAGGATATTTGTAAGGAAATATAGCTTTTTCAAAACCAAAAATATCAACCCAAACTGTTGGACTTAGTATCACCAATAAAATAGAACTTGATAAACCAAGAAACCCTCCTATAAATGCTCCTTTTGTTGTTAGTCTTTCCCACATAATTGAAAGTATTAGCACTGGAAAATTAGCACTTGCAGCAACAGCAAATGCAAGGCCAACCATAAATGCAACATTTTGACCTTCAAATGATATCCCAAAAATTATAGCAAAGATGCCTATTAATATTCTTGAAATTTTGGAAACAAAAATTTCAATATTCTCTTCCACATTACCTTTCATATATACATATACGTAGTAATCTCTGCCCATTGCTGAAGCTCCAGCTAAAGTTAGTCCAGAAACAACAGCCAAAATTGTTGCAAAAGCTACTGCTGAAATAAAACCAAGGAAAAAATCTCCACCTACTGCGTGGGATAAGTGAATGGCTGCCATATTATTATCTATATCAAGGTAGTTAGGATTGTTTGTAAGGTAAACTATTGCTCCAAAACCAATTACAAAAGTTAGAATGTAAAAATACCCAATAAATGTTGTTGCGTAGAGAACAGATATTCGTGCAGTCTTAGCATCTGGTACTGTAAAAAATCTCATCAAAATGTGAGGTAATCCTGCTGTTCCGAAAATAAGTGCTATTCCAAGCGATATTGCAGAAATTGGATCAGATATTAATTTTCCAGGAAAAAGAATATTTTTTCCACTTTTGTGAATCTGTGTTGCGTTGCTGAGTAATTCATTCAAACTGAATGAAAAATCCTTTAATACCAGTATTGCAATTATAGTTGCACCCAAAAGTAATAATATTGCTTTTATGATTTGAACCCAAGTTGTTGCAATCATTCCTCCAAAACTTACGTATATAATCATTAATATTCCGACTATCCAAATGGCTGTCTGATAGGGAAAACCAAATAAAACCTGGATTAAAGCACCAGCTCCCACCATTTGGGCAATCAAGTAGAGTAAAACAGTTATTAGAGTTCCTGAAGCAGAAAGAATTCTTATTTTACTTTGTTCCAGTCTTGTTGAAGTTACATCGGCAAAAGTGTATTTGCCAAGGTTCCTTAATTTTTCAGCTATTAAAAATAGAATTATAGGCCACCCAACTAGAAAACCAATTGAATATATGAGTCCATCAAACCCAGAAAAGAATACTAGGCCTGAAATTCCAAGAAATGAGGCAGCGGACATATAATCCCCAGCTATGGCTAATCCATTCTGCAATCCTGTGATTTTTCCACCTGCAGCATAAAAATTAGCTTTTTTTTGTGATTTTTTGGAAGCAAAATAAGTTATTAAAAGAGTAATTATAACAAAAATTAGAAAGATTGAAGCAGCAAAGTAATTGCTTGAACTAACAGTTGCATATGAAGGTTTAGGAAAAATAAAATAAATTGAAAGAAAAAAAAAAAAATTTATCATTTAATTTTTTCTTTCAATTCGTCTAAAAAGTAGTTTGAAATTATTACGTAAATAAATGTTATGACAATTGAAAAAACTATTATTGATAAGCCTACTAATATCCCTAAGGTTAGGGAGTTGTTAAAAGGGAACAAGCTAAAGATCTCAGGTTTAAAAGCTAGTACAACAATAAAAGAAAAATATAACAACAACAACAGGGAACTTAGAGTATAGCTAAGCAATTTGCTATAGAACACCAACCTATCAAATGGTTTATTATTTTTTACTAAAGGCATAATAAAAAGCTAGTTCTTATGAAAAGTACTAGCTTTTATATAAAATTAAAGATTTACTGTAACTGCTTTGAGTTCAGTGTAATTTTTTAGAACTTCATGTCCCATTTCTCTTCCCCATCCTGACTCTTTGTAACCACCAAATGGTAATGAGGCATCAAAAATGTTATGACAATTAATCCATACAGTCCCTGAACGAATTTTAGCGGCTAGTTTATGAGCAACGCTTATATTACTAGTCCAGATACTTGCAGCAAGACCATAATTAGTATTATTTGCTTCTACAGCTATTTTCTCAAGATTTTCATCTGAGAATGGCTGAGCACATACAACTGGACCAAATATCTCTTCTTTAACAAGCTTCATATCGTGGCTAGTCTTCGTAAATACTGTTGGGTGAACAAAATGACCACCATCAGAATTATCATATTTTCCACCAGCAATTATGTCTCCACCTTCAGACTTGCCCGACTCAATGTATCCGGAAACCTTTTGGAATTGTTCATCAGATACTAAAGGTCCCATTTCAGTAGATGAATCCATACCAGGACCAACTTTAATTCCACTAGCAATTTTTGCTATGCCTTCTGAAACTTTGTCAAATATTTTTTCATGTGCAAAGAGTCTTGATCCAGCGCAACAACACTGACCATGATTAAAAAATATTGCACTAGCTGCACCTGCAATTGCTGCATCTATATCAGCGTCTGGAAAAATAATTGTTGGGGATTTTCCACCTAGTTCAAGTGACACTTTTTTAAGATTTCCAGCAGAAGCTTGAGTGATGAGTTTTCCAACCTCAGTTGAGCCAGTAAATGCAACTTTATCAACTCCTGGGTGTGCAGCCAATGGAGCACCAGCTTCTTCACCTAATCCAGTAACTAAATTTATAACACCATCAGGTAGAATACCTGCGTCGTTAATGATTTCAATGAGTCTCAATGCTGATAATGGAGTTTGTTCAGCAGGTTTTAGCACAATTGTGCAACCTGAAGCTAAAGCTGGCCCAAGTTTCCATGCAGCCATAAGTAAAGGGAAGTTCCATGGAATTATTTGACCAACCACTCCAACAGGTTCTCTAACCGTGTAACTATGGTACTGAGCGCCAGGAGTATATGGCACAGATATTGGAATGGTTTCACCTTCAATTTTGGTTGCCCATCCAGCCATATATCTAAACAAATCAGAAGATAATGGAACGTCTGCTGCACCAGCAATAACCACTGGTTTTCCGTTATCAAGGGACTCAAGTTGTGCAAGTTCTTCACTATGTTCATCAATTAGATCAGCAATTTTCCATAAAATTTTTCCTTTTTCATTTGGTGGAATGCTACCCCATTTTCCAGAATCAAAAGCGTCTCTTGCTGCTTTAACAGCCAAATCTATATCCTGACTATTGCCAGCGGCACAAGTAGCAATTTTTTTTCCAGTGGCAGGGTCTTCCACGTCAAATGTTTTCCCAGATTTAGATGAAACCCATTTACCGTTAATATAAATGCTCTTATCTTTGCTAAGAAATGAGCCCACATTATCATTAACAGTATAATTTAGAATTGAAGCGTCCATTTTAATTTCCTCCTAATTTATTTACTGTTAATTTTAACAACTAAATACAGAATTACCAACTAAATACAGAATTACAAAATAATTTAGTTATAACTTAGTTGGATTTGGTGTTTTACTGTAAATTTTTTTTGGATCAAAAACTTTTTTTTTTTCTACGAACTCAAGTTTATTTGAATAATTTCCATCTTTATCTGATAATTTCCTGTAAAAACATGATTTGTATCCAACATGACAACTAGCTTGCAAACCACCTAGTTCAACCTGAAAAATAACACAGTCCTGATCATCGTCAATTTTTATTTCCAATATTCTTTGTGATAAACCACTGGTTTCTCCCTTTTTCCAAATGCATTTTCTACTTCTTGACCAATAGTGTGCCTCCTTCGTTTGTATGGACAATTTAAATGCTTCTTCATTCATATAGCCATGCATTAGTATTTGCTTGTCTGAAGAATCAACGGTTATAACAGGAATTAATCCATTTTTATCAAACTTAGGTTGAAGGTTTGAACCTTCTTCAACTTCTAAGACTGATTTTCTTTTTCCAAAATTTATATTCATCAACTCTTGATGTAGTCAAGAAATTGTCTTTTAAGGTCTTTATTTGTTTTAAAATCTCCCAAAAAACAGTTTGTTATCGTAGAAACGTTAGGCTTGAGAACACCCCTAGTAGTCATACATTGATGAAAAGCTTCTATGTAAACTGCGACTCCCTTGGTTTCTAAGGTTTCGTGAATACATTTGCAAACTTGTTGTGTCATTGTTTCTTGAGTTTGAAGTCTTTTTGCAAAAATATCAACTGTTCTTGCCAATTTTGAAATGCCTACAACCTTTCTAGTTGGTATGTAAGCAAGATGAACTTTTCCAGTTATTGGAACCATATGATGCTCACAGTGTGAATTAAAAGAAATATCTTTTAACATTACTATATCTTCGTATCCTTCTACATCATCAAAAGTTCTGGAAAGAAAATCTTCTGGAGATTGTTTGTACCCTGAAAAAAACTCTTCATAAGCACTTATAACTCTTTTAGGTGTATCTTTTAGTCCCTCTCTCTCAGGATCATCACCTGCCCATCTAATTAGTGTTTCAACGGCCTTTTCAGCCTCTTTTCTAGTTATTTTATTTTGAAGTGCAATTTTAAGATTTCTTTTTGGTGATATCGAGTCCATTTTAATTTCCTAATAGTAAATTATAATATCCTTCTAGCAATTTTGGTATTAATTTATCAAATTTAAAGTGATATATTAAAATACTTAAGATTTATATATTTAATACTACCAAAATTCTTGAAGTGCAAAATGAAATTTAAGATAGTAAATGGAATAATATGCGATCCTTCTCAAAAGATCAATTATAAAAGGCAAGATATATATGTAAAAGATGGCATAATAGTAAAGCCAAGTTCTTCTGAGATGATTGAGTATAAAACCACTTATAACGTTGAAGGAATGGTTGTGATGGCTGGTGGCATTGACATTCATTCCCATATAGCTGGTGGAAATGTAAATAACGCTAGACTCTTGTCTCCTGAAATACATTCAAGTTTTGTTGAAAAAAATCTTGGTAGAAAAAAAGATCTGCCTGGATTTAATTCTAGGTGGACATCTGAAGGTACCGGCTATAGATATGCTGAGATGGGGTTTACAACCGTAATAGAACCAGCCGTACTACCTGTTAATGCTTTTCTTACACAGCTAGAATTAGAAAAAATCCCTATGATTGATAAAGCTGCTCTTGGAATTATTGGTAATGATAATTTTTTATTAGAGAGCTTAAGTAAAAAAAAAGGACAGTCTTACATAGATGACTATGTGGCCTGGACTTTGAATTCGTCTAAATGTCTAGGTTTAAAGGTTATTAATGCTGGAGGTTCTGAGTTTTTTAAAAATGGTGGTGAAGCTGAAACTTTTTCTCTTGATGATGTTGTTCCTGCTTATGGAGTGACTTCAAGGCAGATTTTAAAGGCATTAAATATTGCTAATGAAAATTTAAATATTCCTCACCCAGTTCATGTTCATTGTAATAATCTAGGAATGGCAGGTAATATTGAGTCTATAATTGATACAATTAACGGAGCTGAAGGACGAAGGATGCATTTAGCACATATTCAGTTCTATGGCTATGATAATAAAGGTAAAAAAGGTTTTTCATCAGGTGCTTCCAAATTAGCTGATTCTGTAAACAAAAATAAAAATATTACTGTTGATATAGGTCAAGTAATGTTCAAACCTACAGTTACAATTTCTTCAGACATTTGGAAACAAGATAAAGCAAAATCTAATGCAAGCCCAAATAAATGGATTATTTCAGAAGTTGAGGATGGAGGAGGAGGCATAATTCCTTATGAGTATAAAGAAAAAAACTTTGTTAATGCGTTGCAGTGGGCAATTGGACTAGAATTGTTTTTGCTTATTAAGGATCCGTGGAGAGTTTTTTTAACCACAGACCATCCTAATGGAGCACCTTTTACATCCTATCCAAAGTTAATTAGATTATTGATGGATCTTGATTACAGGAACTCCGAGATAGAAAAGATAAATTTCAGTGCTAAAGAAATTAGTGATTTAAAATTTTTAAAAAGAACATACAGTTTATATGAAATTGCAATAATGACTAGAGCTTCACCAGCAAAAATTTTAGGTTTGACAGACAGAGGTTCTCTTGGAGAGGGCTGCATTGCTGATATATCAATCTATGACCCAAAAAAGAAAATTGATGAAATGTTTGCGAATGCAAAGTATGTTTTTAAAAATGGTGATGAAATTGTTAGAAATGGCAAAGCACTTAAATATAAAAAAACGACAACTCAGGCGCTTAGTTTAAAGTATGACAAAAAAATACATAAAAACATACAAAGATGGTTTGATAATTTTTATTCACTTCAACTTGATTCATTTGAGATAGATACAAATTATTTTGAAGAAAACAATTTTAAATACGTCAATTCATTTTAATTTTTGTCAAATATTTTGTAGAAAAATGGCGTTAAAAATAAAGTCAAAAAAACCGAAAATATAATCCCAGAAATCAAAACTATTCCTATGGTTAATCTCGATTCATTGCCTGCGCCTGAACCAACAACCAAAGGTATAATTCCAACTACTGTTGAAAACCCAGTCATTAATATAGGTCTAAATCTTTTTCTACATGCTAATATTAAAGCATTATAGGAGCTTTCACCATTAACTTTAAGTTGTTTTGCAAACTCTACTATTAGTATTCCATTCTTAGCGGCAATTCCCATTAGAATTATAATTCCAATTTGAGTAAAGATATTAAGAGTGTTATTAAAAATAAAAATTGCAATTAGAGGTGATATCAATGTTAATGGAACAGACAACATAATTATAAATGGAAACTTAAAACTTTCGAACTGAGCACAAAGTATTAAATATGCAAAAATCAAAGAAATTAAAAATAAAAAGTAAAACTGTTTAGTTGATTTTTGGTACTCTTTGCTTTGTCCTTTGAAGTCAATTTTAAAATTTCCTTCAAGTTTTTCATTGGAAATTTTTTCTAAATAGTCAATGGCTTGACCTAAAGAATATCCTTTTTTTAAACCGGCACTTAAGGTGATAGATCTCATTTTATTATATCTGTTTAATTCCTTAGCTTCCGTAACTTCATTAAAATCTAGAAGACTATCTAATCTAACAAAATTACCGTCAACAGTTTTGATCTCGAATGCACCTATGTCTTGTATTTCACTTCTTTTTTCTTTTTTAGCTTGAATAATAACGTAGTATTCCTCACCGTTTTGAATAAAAGTATTGATTTTTCTTCCAGCTAGAAGAATTTCAAGGGTTCTACCTATTTCAAAATTAGATACTTTAAGATCAGAGGCTTTGTCCTTATCTACATTTATTTTTATTTGAGGCCTGTTTTTTTTATAATCAATTCTAGAAAACAAAAAATTGTCGTTTTTTTCAATTTCATCGAGTATCAAGCTCATATTTTTAAATATGTTTGAGTAGCTGTCTCCAGAAATCACATACTGAAGTTCTTGACCGGATCTTCTTTGACCAAAAGCTCGTGGAGGAAAAATAATTATTTTAGAATCAGTAATATTAGATGAAATTCTTTTAAATTCTTCGATTATTTCCCAAATACTTCTTCTCTTATCCCAGTGGTTTAAAACTATTATTCCTAGTCCATCACTAAAATCTTCAGTACCAGAAAAACTTCTAGGTACCCTCAGCAATATTCTTTTAGCTTCATTGTTTTGGTTAAATTCTAATAATTTTTTCTCTAATTTTAACATTTGATTTACAGTGTGTTCAAATGTACTTCCTTGAGGTGATTCCATAACCATTATAAAAACTCCTCTATCTTCTCTTGGAGCTAATTCCTTGGAAATATTATTGTACAAAATTATTATTGAACTAATTATTCCGATAATTGTGATTAAATATACTGTGTTTTTTTTTAGTAAAAATTCCAGAATTTTTATGTAAGTATCTTCATATTTTTTTTGTTTGATTTTTCTTCCCTCACCACAATGTAGTATTTTTGAACAGAGCATTGGTGTTAGGGTTAAGGAAATAATTGTTGAGAAAAAAATTGCACCAATTATTGTAATTGCTAACTCTTCAAAAAGTTTTGCAGTATCACCCTCTAAGAAAATTATTGGAGTAAAAATACTAATTAATACAATTGATGTTGAGATTATTGCAAAAAAAACTTCTTTTGAACCAGATAAAGCTGCTTCAGATTTTGTTAAACCTGACTCCATTTTTTTATGAATGTTTTCAAGCATAACAATTGAATCATCTATTACTAATCCTGTGCACAAAACAAGTGCAAGTAGTGTTATTAGATTTAGAGAATATCCAAGAAAATTTAAAAAAATAAATGTTGATAAAATAGATATTGGCAAAGTCAACAAAGGAATCAAAGTGCTTACAAAATTTCTTAAAAAAATTAGAATTATTAGAGTAACTAGCAATATTGCAAAACAAAGAGTAAAGATTACTTCTTTTAAAGCTTCTGTCACAAATAGTGAAGTGTCATAACTTTGATATATTTTGATATTACTAGGTAAATCTTTTTTAATTTTTTTAAATTCCTCCTTAACTCCATTTGTTACTTCAATAAGATTGGCAGAGGTTTGTTTAAGAATACCCAATCCTATCATTTCTTCAGCATTACCTCTAAATAATTGTCTTGTTTCTTCTGGACCAATTTCTATTTTTGCAACATCTCCCAACTTCACAAAAGAAAAATTTTCACCTTTTTTTAATATTAAATTTTTAAAATCATCTACTGTTGTGAACCCACTTTCTAATTTAATGGTAAAATCTCTATATTTTGACTCCAATCTTCCAGTTGGCATTTCAACATTTTCATTTAAAATTTTTTTTTCTATATCTGTAATAGATAATTGATAATGTGAAAGTAAAGTAGGATCTACCCAGATTCTAAGTGATTTTTTTTTCCCACCAGATACCCTGACTTTGGCAACTCCAGGTATTACTGATAATCTATCCACTAAATATCTTTCTGCATAATCAGTTAACTCAAGTTGATTAACGTCATCTGAAGTTAGATTAAGCCACATTATAGCACTGGAGTCTGAATCCATTTTGGAAATTTCTGGAGGATCTGAGTCTTTTGGAAGGTTTTTTAGAATTCTTGAAACGGCATCTCTAACATCATTTGCTGCCTCATTAATGTTTTTGTTGGCCAAAAACTCAATGGTAACTTTTGATCTTCCATCACTACTAACAGATGAAATAGATTGAATTCCATCGATTCCACTAATTTGTCCTTCTACAATTTCAGTGATTTTCGTTTCAACAATGGCTGATGTGGCTCCCGGATAAAGTGTATCAATCGTTATTACAGATCTTTCAATATCTGGGAATTGCCTTAATGGGAGTTTTTCTAATGACAACAAACCTAAAATAATCAAAAATACTGCTAACACAGCGCAGAAAACTGGCTTTCTTATAAAAAATTCTGAAAAATTCATTTAATTTTAACTATAGAATCTATTTTAATTTTATTAATACCCTCATAGACGATTAGATCATCAAAATTTATTCCACTCAATATTTCAATCATTCCATTGTTTCTGGATCCAATTTTAATTCTTTTTTTTTCAATTCTGTTGTTTGCAACTACATAAACATAGGAAATGTCATCCACATTGAAAACGGCACTTTCTCTAACTAACATCGCCTCTCGCTGATCTAATGCTATTTCTAAATTGACCATCATTCCAGGCATAATTTTATTTTGATAATTATTAATTTTTCCCAGGATTTTGAAAGTTCTAGTCTTTTCATTTATTAATGGATCAATCACAGATATTCTTCCTTTTAGATTTATTTTTTTCAGTAGTTTGATTTGAATCTCAAATTCCATATTATTTTTTATCTTTTCTATATAACCTTCTGGAACAAAAGCTTGAATCTTTAATTTTTTTATATCATATAGATTTGTTATTACATCACCTGGTTTCATCAAGGATCCTTCACTAAAATTTCTAACACTTGTTAAACCTTCAAACGGTGCTTTTATTTTAAGATCATCAATTTTAGCCTTGATTTGAGTAACTTGAGCATTTAATTTTTTTTTAATCATTAATTTATTATCTAATATTGATTGAGAGATGTTTCCTTTTGATGAGAGTTTTAGTGCTCTTTCATAATTTAAGTTTGCCTCTTCAAGTTCTGCATTTATTTGTTCTAGTATTGCCTGTTCTTCACTATCCATTAATTCAACTAGGAGTTGATTTTTCCTAACAAACTTTCCTTCTTCGAAATGAATTCTTTTAATTTTTTCTGTAACTACAGTTGAGATTTTCACATTCTCATTTGCAAGCACTGTCGCAGGTAATTTAAGTGTATCTGAAATCTTAATTTTTTCAGGCACTTTAGCACTTACAGAAATAAATGGTTCTGAATAAATTGGATGAAAGTTAAATATGAAAAAAAAAATAAAGCAAAAAAAAAAATTATTAGAATTCATATATTTCTTAGGTCTTTCATTGTTTTTTTATAGTTATTACTTTTAAATATTGTGGAACCAGAAACTAAAACATTGGCTCCAGCATTGATTACATTTTTTGCAGTTTTTAAGTTGATTCCTCCATCAACTTCGATGTCAATATTTCTAGTGCCAATTATTTTTTTTGCATGCTTAATTTTTTCAATTTGCCCAGTTAAAAACTTTTGTCCTCCAAATCCAGGTTCAACAGTCATAATTAAAATTAAATCAATAAAATCCACATAATTTTCTATTACACTTGAAGGAGTTGATGGTTTTATTGATATTCCAACTTTTTTCTTATTTTTTTTAATTAATTCTATACATTCAAATACATCTTCTGAAATTTCATGATGAATGGTGATAATATCTGATCCAGCTTTTGCAAATGCTGGTATATATTTTTTTACTGGATCTATCATAAGGTGGACATCAAAAATTTTTTTTGTATATTTTCTAATCGATTCAACAACACTTGGCCCTATTGTAATGTTTGGTACAAAATGGCCGTCCATAACATCTATGTGAATGTAATCACATCCACTAAGATCCAGTTTTTTGATTTCCTCACCTAAGGTTGAAAAATTTGCAGATAAAATAGATGGAGCAATTTTTACTGAATTATTCATAAAGGGGAATTTTCATGCTCACTTAAATAATTTCCCAAAGTTGCTTGAGAGTTTAATTTGCTCCTTAAAAATAGTGAATCTTGGGATTTTAAAATGTTATTATCATTTCCCTTCCAACTTGCTATAGATGGTTGTTGCAATGCTCTTCCATAAGAAAAGCTTAGGTTCCAAGGTAGATCTTTATAATTTTTATTCATTTCGTTTAAATGTTGTGTGGCTAATTCATTGCTTTGTCCTCCTGACAAAAAAACAATTCCAGGAACATCACTAGGTACATTTTCTTTTAGGCATTTTACTGTCATTTCTGCCACATCTTTTACGCTTGCTTGAGTTGATGCTTTTTTTCCTGATATGACCATATTAGGTTTAAGTAATATACCACCAAGGAAAACATTGTGAGATTCTAATTGATGAAAAACTTCTCTAAGTGTTTTGCTAGTTACTTCATAACATTTTTCAATTGTATGTGAACCATCCATCAACACTTCAGGTTCTACAATTGGAACCATATTGTTTTGTTGTACGATTTTTGAATATCTAGCTAAAGAATAAGAGTTTGTTTTTATGCAATAATCTGATGGGTGATGCTTATTTATATCAATTATGGCTCTCCATTTTGTAAACTCCGCACCTAATTTGACGTATTCATTAAGTCTTGAAGCTAGACCATCTAATCCTTCTGTAATTTTTTCTGTTGTATTTTCATCTAATAGTATTGCCCCTGTGTCAACTTTGATTCCTGGAGAGATTCCAATATCAGTTAGGTATTTAGGAAAAGGAATGCCTTCAGATGTATTTTGTTTTATTGTTTCATCGTAAAGTATTATTCCACTAATAAATTCATTCAATTTTTTAGTCTTAAATAATAATTCTCTATATTTTCTTCTGTTTTCAAAGCTTGACTCAACATTAATTGAATCAAATCTTTTTTCTATTGTTTTAGTGCTTTCATCCGCTGCAAGTATTCCCTTAGGAGGGTTGGAAAGTTTTTTGGCAATCTCGTTTAGTCTAGTTTTATTCATTTAGAATTCAAATTACTTATTCAGAGCTAACAAACCAGGTAATTCTACGCCTTGAATAAACTCAAGAAAAGCACCACCACCTGTTGAAACAAATGAAAAATTGTCAAAACTGTCAGCCTGTTTTAACATTGATATAGTATCACCTCCACCAGCTACAGAAAAGAAGTTTTTACTTTTGTTTGTTTTAATTGATTTCATTACAAAAGCTGTTCCTGCATCAAATGGTTTTTTTTCAAATAAGCCTAATGGACCGTTCCAAAGTAATTTTTCAGATAATAAAATTTCATCAAAAAACTTCATTCTTGTTTGAGGTCCTATATCCATAATGACTTCATTTTTTTCAATTTCATCTATTCTTTTTACTTTATAATTATTAAAATCCTTCTCATTTGTTTTAATCACTATTGCATCCACTGGAAGTGTAATTTTATCTTCATAAATTTTTATGAATTCCTTTGCAAATTTAATCATTGATTTTTCATACTGTGAGTTTCCAATTTTATTTCCCATTGCCGCAAGGAAAGTGTTTGCCATTGCTCCACCTAAAAGTATTTTTGAAAATTTTTTTGCATAAAATTCAATAATTTTTATTTTAGTCGATACTTTTGAGCCACCAAAAATAGCAATTGTTTTATGCGAATTACTATCAGAAAGTAAATTTTTAAGATTTTGCACTTCGTGCTCTAATAATTTTCCAGGAAAAGAAGGAAGATAGGTTGGTATACCTAATATAGACGAATGAGCCCTATGAGAAGCTGAAAAGCATTCATTAACAAAAATATCGCCTAATGATGATAATTTTTTTGTAAAAGTTTCATCATTTTTTTCTTCTTCAGGATAAAATCTTATATTTTCCTGAAGTACTACATCATAAGAATGAAAAATTTTATTTAATTCTTCTCTTTTAAATGTATTTATATCTTTAGTAGAAAAAAAAACCGTTTTTTTTAAATGTTTCTCTAATTCTGGAATTATGGGTTTTAGAGAGTAAGCATTGTTAATTATCCCTTTGGGTCTTCCAAAATGAGATAAAACTAAAATTTTGGCATTGCGATTTAATAATTCATGAAATGTTGGAATTATTTTTTCTAGTCTTGTGAAATCTGTAATTTTTCCCTCAAATATTGGAAGATTAAGATCTGCTCTAACTATTACAGTTTTATTAACAACAAAATTAAATGAATCAGAAAATTTTTTTTTAAGTGCTAACATTGAAATATTTTTTAGAAATTATTTTTGAAATATTAAACGAGTCAAATCCAAAAAACTCAAACAATTCATTTCCTTTACCTGATTCACCAAATCTGTCAATGCTAAAAATTAAATCGGTGTCTTGTAAAAATTTGTGCCAGCCAAAACTTGATGATGCTTCAATAAGAACTCTTGGTGTATTACCAAGAATTTTTTTTTTGTAATTTTCATTCTGTTGTTCAAAAAGTTCAACACATGGAATTGAAACAAGGTTTGATATGATGTTTTTTTTCTTTAAATTTTTCTGCACATCAGATGCAATAGACATTTCAGATCCTGAAGCCATTATGGTAATCTGTGATTTTGAGTTTTTTTCTATAAAATATGCTCCATTCATAGTCATATTTTTTTTAGTATTTGATCTAATTAAAGGAAGTTTTTGTCTAGATAATGAAAGCACTGAAGGTGAATTGTGAGTATTTATTGCTATCTCCCAAGATTCAAATGTTTCTATTGCATCGCAAGGTCTAAATACTAGTAGATTTGGGATTGCTCTTAATCCAGGTAAATGTTCAATGGGTTGATGTGTTGGTCCATCTTCTCCTAAGCCAATTGAATCATGAGTAAATACATAGATGACCTGCCTTTTCATCATAGCAGACAATCTTATTGAATTTTTACAGTAATCAGAAAAAACCAAGAAAGTTCCACCATAAGGAATAAATCCTCCGTGAACTGATATACCATTCATTGCAGCGGCCATCAGATGTTCCCTAACACCATAATAAATATAATTTATTTTTTTGCCTGTTGAATTTGAAAATTTTGTTTTCGTTAAGTTTGATCCTGTAAGGTCCGCTGAGCCACCAAGAAAATTTGGTACAAATTTTGTAAAAAATTCAAGAATTTTTTGTGAAGATTGTCTAGTTGCCTCACTTGTTTCTTGTTTTGTCAAATCTTTTAAGAAATTATTTATATTAGAATTCCTGTTATATTTTTTTTTCTTAAATTGTTGTAAGAATTCCGTTCTTTTTTTGGAATTAGACAATTGTTTTTCCCATACCAACCGTATTTTTTTTCCTCTAATACCAATTTTTGACCAATTGCTTAAGATTTTTTTTGGTACTTCAAATTTTTTAAATGGCCATTTCAATTCTTTTTTTGTTAGTGTGGCTTCTTCAGTTCCAAGTGGTGATCCATGGCAGGATGCTTTTCCAGATTTATTTGGAGAACCAAATCCAATTAATGTGCTACACACTATCAGTGTAGGTTTTTTAGAATTCAATGAAAACTTAATTGCTCTGTCGATTTGAGAAAAATTATGGCCATCAATCCTTATTGTGTTCCAATTACTTGCTTCAAATCTTTTCTGTTGATCATCAGAACAAGTAAGATTTGTAGGACCATCAATTGAAATTTGATTGTCATCGTATAGAACAACAAGTTTGTTAAGTTTTAAATGTCCCGCAATTGAAATTGCTTCTTGAGATATTCCTTCCATAAGGCATCCATCACCCACTAAAGTCCATATTCTGTGATCACACAAATTTCCATATTGTGTATGAAGAATTTTTTCAGCAATTGCCATACCCACGGCATTGGCTAAACCTTGCCCCAAAGGGCCAGTAGTGGTTTCTATGCTTTTTAAAAGTTTGTATTCAGGATGTCCAGCAGTTTTACTACCTAATTGTCTGAATTTTTTTATTTGATTAATTGAGCAATCTTTATAACCAGTAAGATAAGAAATTGCGTAAAGTAACATTGAGCCATGTCCAGCTGACAAAACAAATCTGTCTCTGTTAATCCACTCAGGTTTTTCAGGGTCAAATTTCATGTATTTAGAAAATAATATTGTGGCCACATCAGCCATGCCCAAAGGTAAGCCAGGATGACCAGAATTAGCTTTTTCAATTGCATCTATAGATAATGCTCTTATGGCATTAGCCATTGACGTTAGAGTTGATTTGTTAAAATTATTTGCCATTTTCTAATATAAAACTACCGAAAGCCCTTGGCCCTCCAGATACCAGAATTTTTTTAACTAAATCATTAGTATCTAAATCTAATAAAATAATATTATCTTCAAACCAACAAGCAACTATTATTAAATTTTCATTGTAACTAATATCAATTCCTTCAGGATACTCACAAACATCATCTATGGTGCCAATAACCTTCTTTTTCTTCATACCAATTATTGATATGCTATTGCTTCTTTGATTTGTAACATAGAGTTTATTATTTTCTTTATCATAAGCCACTTGATATGGCCATTTCTCTACCTTTATATTTTTAATAACATTTAGATTTTTTTTATGTATCAGAGAAATGGAATTTGATTGTACATTAGTTACAAAAACAAAATTTATATATGGTTCTGAGAAAACACCAAAAGGTGCACTCTCTACAGGAATTCTTTTAACTTCCTTTAATTTCGAGATATCAACAACTGAAACACTGTTGCTTTCTCTGTTTGCAACGAAAAGATTGTTATTTTCATAATCTACGAATATACCAGCAGGTGAATTTCCAACCACAATTTTTTTTATAATTTTATCTTTTTTAAGGTCTATTAATGAGACTGTATTGTCGTACCAATTGGATGCGAATAGTTGGGTTTTATCTTTTGTCAAAAAAATACTTATTGGACTTGGACCCGATTCATAAAATTTTTTGGATTTTTTTAAAAAATCAATTTCTAAAACATTGTGGCTCCCTGGATTAGATATGAATGCCTTTCTATTTAGATTGTCTACGATAATACCAGCAGGTTTTTTTCCTACCAAAATTTCATC
>CAZAFN010000011.1:0-44172 GCA_964484795.1 uncultured Alphaproteobacteria bacterium
GTTTTATTTTCTAAATAAGTATTAAAAACATTTCCAAAAGTTAGATTTACAAAATTTTTAAAAATGGGGTTTGATAATGTGTGATAGTTGAAGTAATTTTTTAAATTATCAAGATTTTCTAAAAAATAATTTATTTCTCTAACTGAGTGCAATCTCCCAGGGTAAGCATTTTGAAAAACATGCTCATACCTACAACTGCCTATGAATGAATGTGGTAACATACTCATTTTCAGCAATAACGGTGCCAAATTAGTTTTCGCAGAAGTCGTGCAGAAAAAATCAATTATTGTGATACACTTTTAATAGAAGTCCTTGAAATAAAGGGGTTTAGAACACCCAACGATACACAGAAGTCTCAAATGCCAAGAATTATGTTAAGACATCCCATCGATCGGGAATTAAGTCTTGCAGATCTTGTGGTCCAGCTATACCACACCAAAATGGTGGGACTATTACCTTTTCCTTCTTCTTGCCCAACCAAGAACCCCACCAGGAAAAAGTGCTGTTACTCATTATGATCGCATCGCATTGGGAAAGGGCAAACAAATCGTCAACGTCAGTTTCATTTTCCAAATGATTGAATCTTTTCATATCCATATTCTTAGCAACTTCATCGATGTCATCGCTAAATAAAACGAATTCATAATCATTGGAATTAAAGCTTTTCATAGCGATTTCGTAATAAACCCATGGCATCGGAGGCATAATTGTATGATTATACTTATATCTTCTGAAGTGAACCCCGACCTTTTTTTTCTTTAAATTATTTAATTTTCTTAAATTTCTTTTTTTTAATGACTCAGTAAAAACAAACAAATTTTTAATTTCGTTCTCAAAATCATTGAAATACTTTTCCGACTGAAAGTAGCCATCAAGAATTACATTATCCCTAGGAGGTAAAGGTGAATACTTAAAACCACCTTGCTTGACGACCTCAAAATCTTCTTTTTTACGCACTGGAATTTTAGAAAACACAGTATCTTTATACTTAGTCCAAGATGACACGATTTTTTCTGCATATTCCTTGGATATCTTATTTTTTACAAAGGAAAAATAACCAGTTTCATAATTTTCATCATCTTCCATTAAGAAAAAAGTTGAATTTATCCTTTTCGCATGAGCATAACCTGCTGATATTTCAAATAACAAGTTGCCGAGTCCACCATCTAATTTTGACGTTATCATAGATGACAATCCGCAATTGGTATGCCAAAATGTCTATTTAAAAGTTTTTTTTTAAAAATTCTTCCAAAACCAAATCCAAGGTGAAATTACGATTTTCTTGCCTAATTAGAACACCAATTTCTGACACTCTGTTTGTATTCAGGAAAGTATCTTGAAATAACAGTGAGTTCAAATGATGAAAGAATTGATGTGTTTGGCTCTCTATCTAATAGAAACTGAAAACTAAAATCCAAAAGTTCAACTTTCGTTACTTTATCATCAGTTAAATCTTTATGAACTTCATCAGTCAAAATCACATTGTGAGTGGTTAAAGAATTAGAATTTATCGTAACTTGAAATTCATTTGATGTTATTTCTTTAATGGAGATCTTCATATGTTCTTATTTTAAGGGATCGTCGTTTTTTTTCCAGTTTGTCAGGGAACGTTCATATAAATGAAAATCAGCACCGGTATGCGAAGTAAAAGTTGCGTACTGGTTTGCAACACTAACTCCAAACTTTTTGCTGACTTCATTCATATAGGCATCAACTAGGTCTCTTTTTTGCTTGTCTGACCTGCCTTCTCTTAGATCTAGATTCATCAAACAGACACTTTCATTCTTTTTTGCCCGTCCAAGACTGAGCGACCCTTTCTCATATTCTCTTAAAGTAACGGCAATATGATCAGTGCCCGTCTTCATTATCTTTCCGAATTGAACTTTGACAAATTCACAAAACTCAGTCCTGTCCTCTTCACTGAGTCTAATATTTATGTCAAATTGCAAATGCGGCATAATCAGAAACTATACTGCCAACCAATCATAGTTCTGAAATTTTCTGACATTTGAATTCCTCTGTATCTTTGATAAATTGGGAAAATTCCTTCAATTCCTAATCTGTGGTTTTTCAAAATCTCATTGTGACTTATGAAGTTTATTCCAAACCCAAAATTTAGTTTCTGATGACCCTGGTTTCTTGAATCCATTGCAGGACTCATTCTGGGGTTCATTTCATTGTCTGAACCTTCCATCTTCTTCTGGTAATTATAATTAATCTTAACCGATGTACTTAAATTATCAAGCCAACGATAAGAAGACCACACGGTGGCATCAAAATTTTCACCATATTCATAATCTTTGGAGTTTTTTCCAGAAGCAGGTATCTTGACGTAGAATTGTTCACCTAGCTTAACTTTGCCAAAATCATTAACGTTATTGATGAAAAAAAATGGATCCAAAGTTCCAGAACCATTTTGCATAGCATAGCCTAACCTAGCATCGGCAGATGCAGGCGTAGCATCCCTTTCATCAATGCTTCCCGTGGGCAAACTCAGACCCAACCCCATATGACTTTTCATTCTATGATCAGAATAAAGTCTAAATAACCCTGAAATTCTAGTATCTCCTATACCTGATGAATTGACGTCAAATCGGCTGCTACCACTCATAGGCATCCTTTGTTGTGTCATTTCTTTTTCTGAATAACTAGTCATCGCCATCAATGTAAGATAATCCGTAGGAGCATACATTGCTCCAAACATATGCATATCCATTTTCATTGATATAGGGGAATTCATATATGTACCAACGTTAGAAGCACCATTGGGAGCTGAAGTGATTTCGGTAATTCGCAAAAACTTCGTTCCATTCATCACCTTATCCATTCTCATATGACCAAAACGATAAGAAAACATTATTTCACCTTTGTGGTGCATATGATCACCCATTACAGATATAGGTCCATGACTATCTGAAAGTATCGGTCCATGACCATCTGAAAGACTCAGATCACCAGAAAAAACATCATCAAAAAAAAGTACTGTAATAAAAAATAAAGCTAACAACATAAAATTCTCCAATTAAATTTAATTTAATCTTGTTCTAATCCTAAAAAATTTAGGCTTTAAAAGGAGGAGAGTTTGACTTTAAATCAATACTGGTGAATTTGGGGTTAGTTACAGAATTATTTAAGAACCCAAACCAAAACCGGTCAAAATGAAAAATATTTTCTCCACTAAGATTTAGATTGTCTGTTTGTCCTAAAATACAAAAACTTCTGCATGAAACATCATTTTCCGATTTTTGTGACTTGCAGATATTGTCATATTTATCAATGGAATACGCATTAAAAATCACAACTTGGACACTTAGAAAATAAAAAAGAAAAACCAGTGAACTGGAAAATTTTGAAATAAATCTTTTTTGCATCATAAACTAACACCTAACCAAATTAGATTTTATCCATTTCTTTAGGTCAATCAACTGAAAAAAACAGTTGTTGATCATTTACCTTAAAGGAATTAATCAATTTTTTTCCATTTTTTGAAGTAATCCAATTAACAAATTCTTCCGATAAATTTGATTTAACCTTTGGACATTTAATGCGGTTCAAGGGAATTACACCATAAAAATTTTTTAATAAGGGCTCATTTTGAAGTAAAACTCTATGATCTTGTTTGTTATTAAAACTCACCCATGTTGAACGATCCGTTAAAACATAAGCATTTTTATTAACTGCTACATTCAACGTGCCTCCCATTCCTTGACCAACTTCAAAATACCATTCATCCTTCTTTGGACTTGGAACGAATTTATTAAGTTTCCATAACTCAACCTCTTTCTTATGAGTTCCACTGTCATCTCCTCTCGAAATGAAATTTGATTTGCTATCGCTTATCTTTCTTAATGCATCACCAATTGAATTTCCTTCGTTTATTACTGCTGGATCACTTTTGGGTCCTACCAAAACATAATCGTTATACATAAACTCCTCTCTGAACAATCCAAAACCTTGAGAAACGAAACTTTCTTCAGATTGTTTGTCGTGAACTATTAAAACATCAGCATCACATCGCCTGGCATTTCTAATTGCCTGTCCGGTACCTACTGATATTACACGAACATCAAATCCAAATTCTTCTTTAAATTTAGGCAACAAAAATTCATATAATCCAGAATCACGAGTTGAGGTGGTAGATTGAAGAATAATAAAATGATCTGCCATTAAATTTTTTTGAAAAAAAATAAAAAAGGCAATGGAAATTAGATTTTTTTTTTTCACAGGAAATTTATACTTGGTAAAACTACAAATGTATATTTTATACAAAAAAACCATTGTTTTTTTTTATTTAATTCACAAATTATTTAATGGACGAAGTTTCCCACTTTGATCTTATCAAAGTGGGACGCACAAGAAAAATTTTAGTCAAATCTTCTGAAAATTATAGAATTGCTTTGCAAAGTATCTTCTTTAAAAATACAATTAAATATATTGAAAAAAATCAACTCTTTCATTTTGTCCTTTTCTGTGTGGTTTTTATTTTCATTTAAACTCTTCGCCTTTGAGTTAACTAAAATTGATGAGGGAGTATATGTTCATTTTGGCAAACAGGAAAATTCCAACAAATTAAATAAAGGTGACATCGCCAATCTTGGGTTGATCATAGGTTCACATTCAGCAATGGTAATTGATACAGGAGGCACACCAAAAATTGGCAATGCTTTTAAACATGAAATTGCAAAAATTACTAGTTTGCCGATTTCTCATATAATAATTACCCATGGTCATCCTGACCATTTTTTTGGAACGGAAGAATTTGAAGAATTTAAACCTGAAATTGTCGGTCATGAAAAACTTGACAGATCTTTACTAAACAATTTTGAATTTTATAAAAATCTTCAATTCTCAATTACTAATGATGATTCAATGCAAAATGTAAAACTTGTAATGACAACCCAATCTATAAAAACTGAAGAATCATTAATAATTGATTTAGGTGAAAGACTTGTTGAAATAAAGGCCTGGAAAAGTGGTCACACTGATAATGACATCTCCATATATGACATAAAAACCAAAATTTTCTGGTCCGAGATGATTTTTGTTGAAAGAACTCCCTCCATTAGGGCAAGTATAAAAGGTTGGAAATCTAATCTTAAAAAAATAAATGATATGGACATAAATTTAATAGTTCCAGGTCACGGACCGGTTAAAACTAAAAATGAGGCAATTAAGCCAATGATGAATTATTTTGATAGACTAATAACGCAAGCTAGAGAATACCACAAAATGAACAAAACTCTTGAAGAAGCACAAAAAAACATTGGGTCTGAGAATCTAGAAAATTGGAAATTGTATGAAGATTATAATGTAGTTAACGTTACCAGAACATATACCGAACTCGAATGGGAATAAAACTTAACAAATTTAAAAACATGTCGATTAAATTGGTATGTTTCCTGTTTTATTCGAAATCATCATTTATCTAAACATTGCCTTTTGTTTGTCAGTATCAATCTATCTTATTTTTTCAAAAAAAAACGAACCTAAACAGTATCCTGATACTTTCAGCAAATCCTATATCCTGAAATCATCAAACTTTTCAAGTAAATTTTAAAAGATATAATTTAAAATAACTATTTACTAATATAAGATCTACAACTAAATTAGATGTATGAGTAAAGATGGTAATTTGGATAAAATAGAAAAATTAGAAGCTAAAATTGACAGATTGCAAAAATCTCTATCGAGACTAGAAAAGAAACTTTCCGATCATATTGAATTTATTGACAGAGTTTATGAACCGCTCAGAAACCCAATTTCCAAAATAAAGAATTTTTTTGGTTAATTTAAGACCAACATCTTCAAGTATGTTTTTTTTTTTCATTAAAGTCTTCCTATCGGGTTTGATAATAGCTTTTGCTAGTTGGTTGTCTTTAAAAAAACCAACACTTGCCGGATTTATAATAGCTCTACCTCTTATTAGTATAATTGCACTAGCTTTTTCCTATTTAGAACATAGGGATCTAGACAAAAGCATAATCTTTGCAAAAAGCATCCTAGTTGGGGTGCCAGTATCATTGTTTTTTTTCATCCCATTCTTTTTTGCCAAAACACTGGAGTTAAAATTTGCAACAACATATGGTTTAGGAATTATGTTTCTTGTTTTGGGTTTTTTTCTACATAAATTTATCACCGATGTTTTTTAAATTTAACAAATTTGGGTTCTTGCTAATACATTGAGTATTTAATTGATTAACCATCATGTATGAGTTCTTTAGATTACTATTAAATTTTTTTTCGATTTTTCTGATTTTTATAATCTTCTTTTATTTATTTATTTAGTTTTAATCAAAGTCTGACTTTTAGGTTTGTATTTTAATAGACAAATAATTTTGATAATATTAGGTTAAAATTATAAGTTCACATGAAAAAAATTTTTATAGATTATGGAAAAAGAATTAATACTGCAATATTGGAAGTGATTAAGGAGATATTGACAGACCTTTCTGAATCAAAAATATCTTCAAACCATTGTTTTTACATTACTTTCAAAACACTTGGTGAAGGTGTAAAAATTCCAAAACATCTGCTAAAAGATTACCCTGGTGAAATGACTATTGTGTTGCAGAATCAATATTGGAATTTAAATATAAAACAAAATTATTTTCTAGTAACCCTGGCATTTAATAAAAAAAAAGAAATTTTGCAAATACCTTTCAATTCCATAATAAAATTCTATGACCCTTTTGTAAAATTTAGCATAGAATTGGAACTTAGGGATGACAAGAGCAATTCAAAAAAGAAAAATCTTAAAACCGCAAGAAAAAACAAAACTAAAGTTAAATCTAAATTAGAAAAAATCGTAACCTTAGATGATTTTAGAAAAAAAAATGACTGAATATAGAATTGAAAAAGATAGCATAGGAGATGTAAAGGTTCCAAATGAGAAATTTTGGGGAGCACAAACACAAAGGAGCGTTGAGAATTTCCCAATCGGTTCAGATATGATGCCAATTGAAATAATAAAAGCATTTGCAATACAAAAAAAAGCCGCAGCAATTAGCAACATTGCAATAGAAAAATTGCCAGCAAATATCGGAGAAAAAATTATTGAAATTTGTGATGAATTAATAGATGGAAAACTTCAAGATCAATTTCCACTTTCTGTTTGGCAGACAGGATCAGGCACACAAACTAATATGAATGTAAATGAAGTAATAGCTAACAAAGCAAATCAAAAATTGGGGAAAAAACTCGGAACTTATAGCCCTATCCATCCTAATGATCACTGCAATCTTGGACAATCATCCAATGACTCTTTTCCAACGGCAATGCACATAGCAATTGTATCGGAAACTCAAAAAAAACTAAAACCCTCCATAGAAAACTTTATTAAAGTGCTGAAGAAAAAAAAAGAGGAATTCAAACAAATAATAAAAATTGGTAGAACACATTTACAAGATGCAACACCAATAACTTTGAGTCAAGAGTTTGGTGCCTACATATCACAGTTAGAAAATTCCTTATCTAGAATACTTAATTCACTAGAGGAAATTTACTTTCTCGCTCAAGGCGGAACTGCAGTTGGAACTGGTTTGAATTCTTCAAAAAAATTTATTTCAGGGTTTATCAAGGCAGTTCAAATGATTACAGGATATCCATTTAAAGAGTCAAAAAATAAGTTTGAGTCTTTATCATCCCATGATCCAATTACACATTTCTCTGGTTCTATAAACACATTAGTGACATCCTGCTATAAAATAGCTAATGATCTTCGCCTGCTTTCATCTGGGCCAAGATGTGGAATTGGTGAAATAACCTTGCCATCCAACGAACCTGGTTCGTCAATAATGCCTGGGAAAGTCAATCCCACTCAATGTGAGGCAATGTCTCAAGTTTGCATTCACCTAATGGGTTTACATTTGTCAATATCCATAGCTGGAAGCCAAGGCCATTTTCAATTAAATGCAAACAAAACTGTTATAATTTTCTCAATACTAAGGTCCATCAGACTCATAGGTGATGCCATTGATTCATTTTCTGAGAGATGTGTTAATGGACTTGAACCTAATAAAGATTCCATAAATAAAAACCTTGAAAATTCACTTATGCTAGTTACCTCACTTAATCCAAAAATTGGGTATGAAAAATCAGCAGAAATAGCAAAAAAAGCATTTTCTGAAAAAATCACACTCAAACAAGCAGCTGTCAAACTCAATTATCTCACAGAAAAAGAATTTGATGAATTAGTTAAACCTGAAAAAATGATCTCCATTGACTAGTTTAAAAATAAATCGATTATTTTTTCGGGATCAACTTCTTTTTTAAGATCCAAGCCCTTTAAGATTCCCTTTAGCGATCCAGGATTTATGACTATTTTTTTTTTCTTCTTCAATATTTTATTTATTCCTTCAGCAAATAAAACATCTCTGATTTCCTGAAAATCATATGACACTTTATAATTGCTAGAACTACCATTAAAATTTATTCTGAATGGAGGCAAATTCTTATATTTTTCAGTTCTCACCAAAAATTCATTTTTTATATTCAATCTATCACTTATTAGATCATAATTACCCGTGGAATTAATTCTCACGTTATCTTGAATACTCTTGAGCCCATTTATACGTAAAACTCCTTTTTTAATCATAAAATTTAAATCTATTGATTTGATAATAGAAAAACCTTGCGTATTCTTTTGGTTTATAAGAGCTAAAAATTTTGGCAAACTATCAAGATCATCAATTTTACTTGCAATGTTCTTTAAATCTATTCCTCTGAGCTTAACTTTCCCAGAATTACATTTGCCTTGAATTAGAGACTTATTGATTGCCTTAGTAATATCATTAAAGAATTCACTTACCTCAAAATTAAAAGAACAATCCATTTTTCCTTCTAACAAATCATATTTAGTTTTACCAAAATATTTTTCTTCAATTAGAAAGTTTTCAAGCATAGCTTTACCATTTATTTTTTTTTCTGCTAGATGGTAAACTGCTTCAGATTTTACTGACGATTCATTAAAATTAAAATGTAAATTTTTAAAAGAAATCTTTTTTTTATCTGAAATTATCTTAAATCTAGCATTCTCAAAAATTAGAGAATCATAAATCATATTCTTTATTCCAACATCAAGATCCAATCTGAAATTAGGTTTTGATAAATTTGCAAAAACCACGTCATCATTTCTTTTGAAGAATGAAAGTTGACTGGCTACTAAAAACAATTCATCCAGTTTTAAAAGATCACTTTCAGTTTTACCTTTAAAAAATACATCATTTCCATCAAATGATAATTTCCCTTTTGTTTGAAGTTTATTCTCATTCTTTATTTTTTGTTCCAGTTGAAAATCAATTTCATCAAACTCGAAACCAGAAGCATCAAGCAAAAAATGTGAGGGGTAATTTTCATAATCAAAATCACCTTTGATGAAAAAATGACCGACACTTTCATATGAAATATTAATGTTTTTAAATTTGAAAATGTTTTGTGAGTTAACAATTCTTAATTTTCCATTATGCAACTTTATCTTCTTAATTTTTTTTTTAATGAAATTGAAAGCTTTTTTATCTTTTGATTCCAACCCAACAGGAATTTTCAGATCAGAAAACTTTCCTGAAACATCAACATCCTTATATCTGATTATTGGTGAAAAAAACTCCAGAGAACTGAATTCCGGATTAAGATTTATCAAGGAGTTCCAAGAAGATAGAACCTTTACTCTTTGTGAGGTTATATCAATTCCATTTTTCTCATCCTTAAAACTCACATCATTAGCTTGTATAGTAGGAAATGGAAAAAATGTGACTTCAACATCATCACTGAAATTAATTTGTATGTCCAATTCATTTGCTACTTTTTGATTAATTGAATTAACAATGCTTTTTTTATCAATCAATAGTGGCAAAAATGTGAGAACAATTAATAATAAAGCGGAAAAGAAAAAAAAAAGTTTAAGTGTCCTTAACACTTATTTGACTGATTTTAGATATCTAGGTCGATGCGGACCAGACAAAATTATAAACTGTTCTTCATCATTCTCATTTCTAAATGACAGAAACGAAGGGGATTGATTTGCATTCTTCCAAAGATCGTATACTTGGAAAGCTTGATTTGGGTGTCTTCTTCCTTTAAACCAGTTATTGTCAGCTATTACTATTGCCGCAGCACCTCCAATATGTTTTACATCCAAGAAAGTATCAACTGAAATTGCCTCCTTTATAGATGCACTCATCTGCATTACATTCTCCTTAAATTTCTTAAATGATTGATCATAATTTCTTTTACCAGATGATCCTTTAGGTTTTTCAAGCGCAAAGTCTTCTTTTAGGCCCCAACCAGCTAATCCTGTCAACTCATCCAAGAGATAATACCATTCATCTTTTGTTTCTTTAAGGATCATTTCTTTTCCAAGCTCAATTGGATAAATAATTGATGCTTCAATACTTGGCTCCACATAGATATTAGATGAACCTTTGACATTGAAATATTTTTCTTGAGACTGCAAATGATTGTTGAAAAAAAAAACAAAAAAAGCGATTAGTATATATTTCATAAGAGTATTAATGTATTAACAATAATATTGAACATTATGTTTACCAATATATCTCACAAATACAAATCAAAAAACTTTGATAATCGAAAAAAAAAAATTTCATTTATAATTCTACACTATACTGAAACAAAAACCCTCAAAAAGGCTATTACATTACTTACTAGCAATGCACGAAAGGTAAGTTGTCACTTTGTAATCGATCAAAAAGGGAAAATTTATAATCTAGTAGACGTCAAGTATAGAGCCTGGCACGCCGGAGAATCCAAGTGGAAAAAATCCACAGATATCAATAGTCGCTCAATAGGCATTGAAATAGTTAATGCTGGTGAAAGTTCAAATGAAGATTATCCTAATCAACAAATCAAATCACTTGTACATTTGTTAAAAGAACTAAAAGAAAAGTTTAAAATTTGTGATGAAAAGGTGTTAGGTCATAGCGACATTGCTCCATTGAGGAAAATTGACCCAGGAGCGCATTTTCCTTGGAAGAAAATCCATCAAAATTCTATTGGAATTTGGGTTGATGATCGAATGGTCAAATCTAAATTGAGCTCAATTGATTATTACACTTTTCTAAAAAATTTAAAAATGATTGGCTATCCGTTTATAAAGTTGAACTCTAAAAACAATAAGAATCGTTTAGTTGTAAACTCATTCCATAGACATCATCTTCCAAAACTTTTAAATAAACCTCCTAACAAGTCAAGCTTACTTAAATCCATTGACATACTAGATTTAAAAAAACATTGACTTACCTAAAAAATAAGTAGTTTAATTGATATGCTAGATGGTCGTATGGCTGCCTTTTGAAGGAGGAAAGTCCGGACTCAGCAGAACACCAAAGCCGGATAACATCCGGCGGGGGAAACCCTAGGGAAAGTGCAACAGAAAAAAAACCGCCATTTTTTGGTAAGGGTGAAAAGGTGAGGTAAGAGCTCACCACTTTTTTGGTAACAAAGAAGGTATTGTAAACCCCTTTGGGAGCAAGTCCGAAAAAGCTTTGTCTTATGACTGGTGATGTTCTGCACCAAAGCATGGTAGGACGCTAGAAATAATTGGTAACAATTATTCGAGATTAATAGCCATAGCCTTTTTATTTAAAGGTACAGAATCCGGCTTATAGACCATCTAGTTTTTTTTTTTTTATCTTGATATGTGGCAGAATATACCATAATATCCCATAATATCCCAATTAAGGACTTTATGGCTTTGTTTTTGTCAACTATTATCAATAAAATGGATTCTAAATCTAGAGTTTCTGTTCCTTCATCATTTAGAAATTCTTTGCAAAAACAATCATTTAAAGGGGTTATAGCTTTCCCTTCTTACAACAACAAATCTATTGATGCATGTGGGGTGGATAGAATGGAAAGTATCTCTGACAGTCTAGATAGTAACAATGATTACTCAAAAGACGAGTTTGACCTTATATCTCTTTATTTTGGTGAGGCTGAAAGACTACCATTTGACACAGAAGGAAGAATAATCCTGCCTAAAAAATTAATTGAGCATGCAAGCATAGACAAAGATGTTCTTTTTGTAGGATTAGGACCAACCTTTCAAATTTGGGATCCTCAATACTATGAAAAAAGGAAGGAACAAACAATCAAAACGGCGATTCAGAAAAAACTCAATCCTCGTTTAAAACCTATACCTAAAGGAGTTTAACATGTTAAGGAGAAAAAAATGACAACACTTCATCTTAAGATGCCTTCGAAAATTGACAATCTTTCACCCAGAATATTAGTTATTGGAGTTGGGGGAGCTGGCGGAAATATTGTAAATAGTATGATAAAATCAGAAATTAAAGGAGTTGAATTTTTCCATTTCAATACAGACAACCAGGCATTAAAAAATTCCTCAGAAAGTTGCAATACCCTTCAATTAGGGCCTAGTTGCACTAAAGGTTTGGGTGCTGGTGCTAACCCTGAAATGGGGAAAAAAGCAGCAGAAGAAGTTTCTGCTGAAATAGAAGAACATCTAATAGATTCACATATGGTTTTTTTAACTGCAGGTATGGGAGGTGGAACTGGAACAGGAGCAGCTCCTATCATAGCCAGTATTGCCAAAAAATTAAATATTCTGACTGTAGGAGTTGTAACAAAACCTTTTGCAATGGAAGGAAAAAAGAAACAAGAACATGCTGACTATGGAACTACAGAATTGCAAAAATACGTTGACAATCTCATAGTTATACCAAATCAGAATATTTTCGCTTTGGCTAAGCAGGACACATCCTTTACAGATGCTCTTCAATTTGCCAATAATGTTCTAATCGATGGAGTTAGAAGCATTATTGATGTGATGGTAAATCCAGGAGTAATGAATCACGATTTTAATGATGTTAAAGCAATAATGAACGAAACAGGTAAGGTGCATCTTGGAACTGGCATTTTTGAAGGAGAAGATCGTGCAGCTGAAGCCACTGAACAAGCGATATCAAACCCCATACTAGAAAATAATTCTATGGCTGGAGCTAAAGGTGTATTAATTAACATTACATGTGGAGAGGATACGAGTCTTCATGAAATTGATCTAGCTGTAAACAGAATAAGGAAAGAAGCAGATGAAAATACAACTTTGATTTTGGGTGTCCAGAAAACCTCAGATTATGAGGGCAAATTTAAAATTTCTGTACTTTCAACTGGAATCGATTCAGAAAATTATTATCAAAACATTGTTAATGAAGAAAAAACAAACTATTCAACAGAAAAAATTAAATCTAATGAGAGGACTATGGTCGAAAGATCATCTGAAAAAATTCAAGATAGTTTTTTTGTTGATCTCAGACAAACAAGTGATTTCAATAAAAAAAATAATTCTTCAATTGAGGATGAAATCACTGTGATCGGAGAAAACGCAAAAATTGATGAAACAGAAATTTCTGAAAAAAAATCATTTTTTGGCAGATTATTTGGATCAAGCAAAAACACAAATGAAGATTTAAATAAAAGTATTCCTGAAACAATAAAAAATGCGGGAACTGAGAATGAGTTCAAAAATGAAATCAAGGAGATGGTAGAAGAAAGTGATAAAAAATTTAAAAGTGAACCCAAGGACGAGATCAAGGATGAAGAAAATATTATAGAAACAAGTTTCTCGGATTTTGATTCTCAAAGCAATCAACAATCAGATATATCAGATTTGGACTCACAAAACGAACGCCAAGCAGATATTGATGATGATCTTCTCCAAATACCAGCGTTCTTGAGAAGACAAGCCAACTAAAGATGTCTGGCAATACCAAACATCTACCGGTAATGGTTGATGAAGTTATGTCTTTCTTAAATCCCAAAGACAAGAAAAAATACCTAGATGGAACTTTTGGTCAGGGAGGGTATAGTAAGAAGATTTTGCAAATGGCTTCTTGTCAAGTTTTTGCAATCGATAGAGATCCTAACGCAAAAGTTTTTGCAGATAAATTAAAAAAAAAATATCCAAAAAACCTGATTTTTGATGTTCAAAGATTTAGCAACATCAAAACAACATTAATTAAGAGAAAAATTAAATATTTTGATGGGATTGTTCTGGATTTAGGGATTTGCAACACTCAATTAAATGATTCTAGTCGAGGTTTTTCATTTTCATATGATGGCCCACTAGATATGAGAATGGATAGAACAAACTCTAGTCTAACTGCAGAAAAAATCATCAATGAATTTTCTGAAAAAGAGTTAAGTGATATTTTTTTTTATTATGGTGAAGAAAGAAACTCAAGAAAAATTGCAAGATCAATAATTGAGTTTAGAATAAAAAAAAAAATTGATTCTACAAAAACGCTATCTCAAATTGTTGAAAAAATAAATTTTCAAAAAAAAATTCATCCAGCTACTAGAGTCTTCCAATCTCTAAGAATTTTTATAAATGATGAACTAAATGAACTAGAAAGCTTTCTAAAAACAAGCGTAAACATTTTAAAAAAAGGCTCTCCTATTGCAATTGTAGCTTTCCACTCACTTGAGGACAAAATTATAAAGAATTTTTTCAAAAAAAATAGTTACCACACTGCCAACAATTATAGACACCAACCAGAAATTCAATTGGAAGAAAAAACATTAATCAAAGTACTAACCAAAAAAGCTATTACGCCCTCACTGAAAGAAGTAAAAAACAACCCCCGATCTCGATCTGCAAGATTAAGAGTTGCTGAAAAGTTATGAAATTTGTACACCTCATTTTTTTTACATTGATTATAACTTCTATAATTGCAGTTAAGCTGAAAGTAACAGATCAGAAAGCTAAATTAAATAAAATCAGTCAAGAAATAAAGGATATTGACAAGGAAATTGAAGCAATAACCACTGATATGACTCATATTACTCGTCCACAAAAGCTCAAGGCAATAAATGAAAAAGAATTTAAATTTTCACCAATTGAACAAGAACACTTAATTATTCTTAAATAACAATTTTTATGAATGAATCTGACAAATATCATTTTGAAAACGTTTTACCTAATGGGAAAAGACTCGACTCTACAAAAATCAGATTCAATGATGGAAATGATATAATTGACACTGCCAAAAAAGAAAGTGCCATAAAATATGCAAAAAACATCAACCTTTTATTCTTTATTCTTATATTCGTTTTTTACTCACATATCATTGCTAGTTTATTCAAAGTATCAATTCTAAATTATGAAGACGATTTAGCAAAAGAAACAAATAATTTTGAAAAAAGAGGAAAAATACTTGATAGAAATGGAGAAATAATTGCAACTACAATTAAAACGAAGGATTTCTATTTAAACACTAGAAAAATTCTAAACCCTAAAAAACTAAAAGAAAATCTAAAAAAAATATTTAAGGAAAAAGATGATGAATTTTTTGAAAGAGTATTTTCTAAAAAACAATACATCAGAATTAAAAGTTATTTAACACAATATGAAATTTATGAACTCAAGAAAATTGGTGACCCTGGAATCAATTTTCAAAACTCTAGCAAGAGAGTTTATCCGCAACATTCACTTTTTTCTCATCTAACTGGTTTTTTATCATCAAATTTAAAAAGTAAGCTTGAAAAAAACCTCAATTCTAAATTGCAAAATGGAGATGATGTAACTTTATCTGTTGATCTCAGAGTGCAAACAATAGTCCACGAAGAATTGTCAAAAAGCCTTCGCACATTCGATGCAAATTCGGCTCTTTCAATTGTTATGGATGTTAACAATGGGGAAATTATTTCTATGGTTTCTTTGCCAGATTTTAATCCTAATTATCCTGAAAAAATACAAGCATTTTCTGAAAATAATTTAGCTACAGAAGCTAGATATGAAATGGGATCTACATTAAAGATTTTCAATGCAGCAATGGCTTATGAAAACAATTCTAAATCTATAAATGAAATTTACAATATTAGTGACGGTTATCAAATTTCCAGCAAAAAAGTAATTGATGATAAAGACATAGCCCAAAAGCAGTTAAATTTTGAGGAAGTGTTCATAAAATCATCAAATGTGGGAAGCATTAAAGTTCTTGAATCCACAGGCATTGACAAGCAAAGAGATTTCTTTGAAACCATAGGAATTACTAAAAATATTGATTTAAAAGGAATTAAGATTGTCTCAAATAAGTTACCGGAAAATTGGAATGAACAAACCTCAAAATCCATAAGTTATGGCTATGGAATTTCTCTTTCACCCATTAGTTTGATCACATCTTTTTCATCCTTAGTAAATGGTGGTTATGAAATAAACCCTCAGATTTATATTAAAAATCAGGCAGAAAGAAAAAGAATTATAAAAAAAGAAACATCATATAAAATAAACAATTTAATTGAAAAAATTGTTGAGAATGGAACAGGAAAAAGAGCCAAAATCTTAGGATTAAGAGTGGGGGGGAAAACCGGAACCTCAAATAAAGTTGAAAATGGTAATTATTCTGAAAACAAGGTTATCACTTCATTTATTGGCATTTTCCCAATGGAAGAACCAAAATATCTAACATTAGTTTTATTTGATGAACCAAAAAAGAATAATGAAGAATCCCTAGGGAACTTCGCTAGCAACACAGCTGCACCAACATTTGCAAAAATTGTAAAAAAGATTTCTCCAATTCTAAATAAGAAAAACTACCTATATGGAAAATTAAATGCAGTTAAGTGAAATAATAAAAAAATGTAAAACTCCTTTAAAAATTGAAAATTTTACTGAGATGAACGTCAAAGGCATTAGTATGATGTCTAAGGAAATTAAAAAAAATCATATCTTTTCCGCTATAAAAGGATCAAAAAATAATGGCGAAGACTATATCAAGGATATTTTAAAGTTTAAAAAGATTGCACTAATTATTTCTTTAAGATCTAAAATAAAATTACATTCCAAGATTTATAATTTTATTACAATCATAAGAACCGGTGAAATCAGAAAATTAACTGCTGAAATTGCATCAATATTTTACCCAAACAGTATCAAACAGAAAATTGCTGTCACTGGAACAAATGGCAAAACTAGTGTCGTTCATTACACAAGGCAATTATGGAAATTCCAAAAGATTGATGGAGCCAGTTTTGGAACTTTGGGTCTAATCCATAATGGAAAAGTTTTAAAAAAATTAAATCTTACAACTCCAGAGCCAACAACTAATCACAAACATCTCAATAAATTAAGTCGTATCGGATGCCAAAAAATAATTTTTGAAGCATCTAGCATTGGTTTAAATCAAGACAGACTCTATCCTCTAAAATTTGATGTTTTGGCATTTACTAATTTATCTAGAGATCACCTAGACTACCATAAAACAATTAAAAATTATAAAATGAGTAAGGCTCTACTTTTTACCAATTATGCGAAAAAAAATTCATCCGCAATAATAAATACAGATTCAAAGCATTCAGAATTCTTCTTAAGAATTTGCAAAAAAAAAAAATTGAAAATCTTGGACTTTGGTAAAAGAGCCAAATTCTTAAAAATAAATTTAATAAAAAAAAAACCAACTGGTTTTACTGTTATAATGGAATTTAAGAAAACTAAATTTTCCTTAGACTTTGAATGCACAAGCATTTTTGAGATTTACAATAAAATCTGTTCATTAATATTAGTTTTTGAAAACAATCTAAAGATTAAAAACTTAGAATTACTTAAAAAACTAAAAAATCCAATCGGTAGACTAGAAAGAATCTATGATAAGAAAAAGATCAAAGTCTTCGTTGATTATGCCCATACACCGAGTGCTCTTAATAATGTACTTTCCTCATTAAAGAAAATTACTAAAGGAAAGTTATTTTGTGTTTTTGGTTGTGGGGGCGACAGAGACAAAGCTAAAAGAAACTTAATGACAAGGGAAGCAATTAAATTCTCAGACAAAGTTATTATCACCGATGACAACCCAAGATTTGAAGATCCACTGAAAATTAGAAATGAAATGTTAAAAAATCTAAACAAAAATCAATTATATAAAACAAAACAAATAGGTGATAGAGAAAAAGCTATTCAATTTTCAATAGGTTTGCTTAAAAAAAATGATACTCTTTTGATAGCTGGAAAAGGACACGAAACTTTTCAAATTGTCAAAGATGCTAAAATTCATTTTAATGATAAAAAAATAGCACTAAAATTCTTGGAAGAAAAATGAGTTTGTGGAGTTTAAATGAAATACATAATGCATTAAATTGTAAAAACTCAATCAATCAAAACTTTAGTTTCTCTAATATTTCGATAGATACCAGAACATTAGAGAAAGGGAGTCTGTTTATACCAATTAAGGGTGAAAAGTTTGATGGGCACAATTTTATAAATAAAGCTTATGAAAAAGGTGCTATAGCATCGTTAATAGAGGAGAAAAAATTACAAAAAATCAAGAAATCTCGCATCCCACTAATAGTAGTTAAAAATACAAAAAATTCGTTAAAAAAAATAGCGACGTTTTCTCGCAACAGAATAAAAAATCTATTAATGATTTGTATTACAGGAAGCAGTGGAA
This sequence comes from uncultured Alphaproteobacteria bacterium, assembly GCA_964484795.1. GTDB lineage: Bacteria > Pseudomonadota > Alphaproteobacteria > Methylaequorales > Methylaequoraceae > CAZAFN01. The sequence goes on from CAZAFN010000011.1 coordinate 18,417, forward strand.
AAACAACCTTAAAAGACTGGCTAACTAAAATTCTTGAAAAAAAATATAAAACTTTCAGTAATTTTGGAAATTTTAACAATGAGATTGGAATGCCCTTAACACTGGCAAATATGCCAAGAAATACACAAATTTGTGTTTTAGAGCTTGGAATGAATAGCCCTGGTGAAATAAATAGACTAACTAAAATTGCCCACCCTGATGTTTCAATTATCACTAATACAGGGTTGGCTCATTTAGGAAACTTTAAGAAAAATAAAGAAATTGCATATGAAAAGTCACAAATTCTAAACTATTTAAATAAAAATTCTTATGCAATCCTGCCTGACAATAGCAAGTACCACAATTTTCTAAAAAAAAAAGCAACAAAATTAACTAAAAATGTTTTTTCCTTTGGTCCTTCAAAAAAATCTAGTTTTAGATTAATGCCAAAATCCAAAAGAGTTGGTTATTCATCTTTTTTAATTACAAAAGAAAAGATTTCTCTAAGAAAAAATACTAGTTACATTAATTGGGAAATAAATGCACTTGTAATTCTAGGGTTAATAAGAATACTTAATTTAAAAATTAATAATTACAAGCAAAATATTGAAAGACTTTCTCCAATTAAAGGAAGAGGAGAAACCCATAACCTAATGATTAAAGGAAAGAAAATCACTTTGATTGATGAATCCTATAATTCCAACCCAGATTCTCTAGAGAATGCAATCAAGGGACTCGAAACTCAAAATTACAAGGCAAGAAGAAAAATATGTGTGATTGGAGATATGCTTGAACTGGGAAAAACATCCTCACAACTTCACTTAAAAATTCTTAAAGTTTTAATCAAAGTTAATCCTTATTCCGTAATCACCATAGGAAATTTCACAAAAACAATCTATGAAAATCTACCAAAAAAAATAAAAGCATTTCATTTTAATAATTGTCAAAATGTATACAATAAATTGACGAATATTACAGAAGATGGAGACCTGATAATGATCAAGGGCTCAAATTCAACAAAATTACATCAAATTTGTGATAAATTGATAAAAAAATACTAAGAATGTTCTACTACCTATTCATACCATTAATTGAAGATTTTAGTTTTTTAAACCTATTTAAATATTTGACCTTTAGAGCTGGTGGAGCCCTTTTTACTGCTTTTCTTATTTCATTCATACTTGGTCCCAAATTAATTGAGATTCTTAAGAATGTTCAAAAAAATGGTCAACCAATTAGAAAAGATGGGCCGAAGAGCCATCTTATAAATAAGGTTGGAACTCCTACAATGGGAGGAATGTTAATATTAATTTCATTATTTGTTTCAATAATACTCTGGGCAGATTTAAATAGTGAATTAGTTTGGCTTATTTTCAGCATTACAATTACTTTTGGTCTAATTGGGGCAATGGATGATTACAAAAAGCTAAAAAGCAATTCATCTGAAGGTCTAAAAAGTTCCAATAGACTGCTTTTAGAATTCAGCATATCTTTTTTATTTATTTTCTGTCTCAACAAAATAATAAATCCAGACTTGGTTAACATTGTGTTCATTCCTTTTACCAAAGGATTTTTTATAGATTTAGGTTATTTTTACTACTTTTTTGCTTCTATAGTAATAGTTGGCTCTGCTAACTCAGTAAATTTGACAGATGGACTTGATGGCTTGGCAATTGGACCGATTATGATAACATCACTATCATTTGCTTTTATCACCTATTTTACTGGAAATCTTATTTATTCAGAATATCTGAAAATACCCTATATAAGCGATACTGGAGAACTTGTAATTATTTGTGCTGCATTAATTGGAGCTGGTCTTGGTTTTTTGTGGTACAATGCTCCTCCCGCAATGGTCTTTATGGGAGATACAGGGTCATTATCGGTAGGTGGCACTATAGGTGCCATTGCCGTCGCAACAAAACATGAAATTATTCTCGCTATAATTGGAGGGATTTTTGTTATGGAAGCACTATCAGTTATTGCTCAAGTCATCTCGTTTAAAACAACTGGAAAAAGAATATTTAAGATGGCACCAATTCACCATCATTTCGAGCAGAAAGGTTGGTCTGAGTCAACTATCGTCATAAGATTTTGGATCATTTCAATAATTCTTGCACTAATTGGTCTAGCAAGTCTTAAATTAAGATGATCACAAATAGGATTAAAAAAAAAATATTTGTTTTGGGTCTCGGTGTATCTGGAATGTCTCTCGCTTTATATTTAAATAAGATTTCCAAAAAAATATACTGCTGGGATGACAATCTGAACACTCGAACAAAAGCCAAAAAATCTGGTTTGATTTTAACTTCTCCAAAAAAAATAAATTTTAATGAATTTTGTTATCTAGTTGTAAGCCCTGGCATTAATCATCAAATTAAAGAACCTCATCCAGCGATCAGACTAGCAAGAAAATGTAAAGTAAAAATTACAACCGATCTTGAATTCCTAGAATTCTTTAAAAAAAAAACCCTGATTGGTGTCACGGGCACTAATGGAAAGTCAACTACTACTAAATTTATTGAACATTCAGTTTCTTTTAAAAGCTCTCCCAAAGCTTTTGCATGTGGAAATATTGGAATACCATTTGCCAATTTAAATTTGAAAGATAATAGTAAAAAAATTCTTGTAGTAGAATCATCATCTTTCCAACTAGACAAAATTGATAAATTAAAATTTGATATTGCTATTTTATTGAATATTTCAAAAGACCATCTAGACTGGCACAAAAGCATGCAATCATACATCGACGCAAAACTTAATATTTTTCGAAACCAGGATGAGAATTGTTTTGCAGTAATATGTGTTGATGATAAATATTGCAAAAAAATAGCAAAAAGTTTCAAAAAAAAATTTAAATCAAAGCTAGTCACAATAAGTACAAAACAAAAAATTCACGATGGAATTTATGTTAAAAAACAAAAGGATGGCATTCTAATAAATAACAATTTGTCATCTCAGAAAATTAAAGTTTTTTCTGAAAATATGAAATTTACGCCTGCAGAACATAATTTTCAGAATTTATTGGCAACTTATGCAACACATTTTTTACTTGAGAAAAAACCAGATGACTTCATCAAATCAATTAGGACGATGGAAAACCTTGAACATCGAATTGAGTTTGTAGGTTCATTGAAGAATATAAGTTTCTATAACGATAGCAAGGCAACTAATATTGATTCTGCAATTACAGCAATTAATTCCTTAAAAAATATATTTTGGATCTTAGGAGGAAAAGAAAAAAAAGGTGGATTGAAGGGTATTGAAGATAAATTAAAAAAAATTATCAAGGCCTACACTTTTGGAGAGTCAAAATTAAATTTCCGAAAATTCTTAAATACAGAATCCATTGAATGTAAAGACTTTAAAAATTTAAAACAAGCATTAGAAGCTGCCATTAAAGATGCTAAAAAATTAAAAAAAAATGTAAATATTTTATTGTCACCTGCATGTTCTTCCTTTGATCAATTTAAGAATTATGAAGAAAGAGGACTTTTTTTTAAAAAACTAGTTAGTGAAAAAATAAAATATGAAAAATGAAAAAACTAATCTAAAAGATTTGTGGTTGAACATAGATAAATATATTCTAGTCTCGACTTTTGTTCTTATAGGATTTGGTTTGATTTGTATTTTTAGCGCTTCAGAACAACTAGATAGCAAGTGGAACCTTTCATCCAATTTCTTATTTAAAAAACATATAGTTTTTTGCTTTGTTGGCTTGGTAATAATGTTTTCTATTTCACAATTTTCAACCAAAAATCTAATAATAATATCTATGGGCATATTTTGTTTGTCGATTCTTTTATCAATTGCAGCCATTTTTTTCTTCCCCGAAACCAAAGGAGCAAATAGATGGATAAAAATTTTTAGTTATTCATTCCAACCTTCTGAGCTCTTAAAACCAACCTTCATTATGATTAGCGCCTTGCTACTAAGTAGGAACAAAGATAAAAATGACTATTCATTGTTAATAAATATTTTTTTTCTAGCATCAATCTCTGCCGTATTAATATCTCAACCAGATATGGGAATGTTTATTCTTATATTTGGGGTATGGATTCTTCAAGTACTTGGTTCAAATGTTGACAAAAAAATTATTTCATCAATATTTTTGGGATTCTTATTTGTAATATTGATGTGTTTTCTCTTCTTAGATCATTTTCAATTTAGATTAATGAACTTTTTATTTTCTGATGTTGGAGATGATTATCAAATCTCAAGATCCTTAAAATCGTTTGAAAATGGAGGGTTGTTTGGCAAGGGAATAAGTAGTGGCAATGTGTCTAAAACTTTGCCAGATGCCCATTCTGACTTTATTTTTGCCCTTATTGGAGAGGAATTGGGTTTTATTTCAGCAGTCATTATTTTGCTAATGTATCTACTAATTTTTTGTAGAGTTTATTATTTATCAAAGAGTGTAACAAATTTTTTTGTATTTACTGCCTTAACTGGGTTAGCCAATATTCTTATATTTCAAACAATTATTAATGTTTCATCAAGTCTTGGTATTTTACCCACCAAAGGAATGACTTTACCATTTGTATCCTATGGAGGTTCATCATTGATATCAAATTCAATACTTATTGGCTTTATTTTGGCCCTAACAAGAGAGTGTAAGAATGACTAAAAAAGTTTTTCTAGTTGCTGGTGGCACTGGGGGGCACATCTTTCCGGCAATAGCTTTGACAGAAAGAAATAAAAAATATAAATATTTTTTTTTAGTAGATAAAAGAACTGAAGGTTTGGTTTCTGAAAGAAAAATTAAATACTACAAAGTTTTTTCAGCAAGATCACCTCGCAATTTTTTTGCAATCCCAATCAACTTCATCAAGATTATTTCTGGAATCTTTCAATCATTAATTCTAATTCTCAAACATAGACCATCGCTAATAATTGGTTTTGGTGGTTACACTTCTATACCATCATTAATTTCAGCTAAAATGTTAGGAATTAAAACTTTGATACATGAACAAAATGCCATAATGGGAAAAACAAATAGAATTTTATCTCTTTTGTCAGATAAGGTTGCAATAACTTTTAAAACAACAAAGTTTTCAAAGAGCAACTCTGTGCATACAGGCATACCGGTTAGAAAGATTAGAAGAAAAAAAAATATCAAAAACAAGGGGAATGTTTTGCTAATTCTTGGAGGAAGTCAAGGTGCTAGAATTTTTTCTGAAATTCTACCAAAAATAATTAAAAATTTTAACAGTGATAAACTAAAAAATATCATAATCATTCAACAGGCAAGAAAAGAAGATAAGTCTAAATTAATTAAAATTTACAATGAACTTGGAGTTAAATATAAAATTAAAACTTTTTTTAGAAACATATATGATGAAATTGGTAAATCTGATGTTATTATCAGTAGATGTGGATCATCAACATTAGCAGAAATAGAGTTGTTTCAAAAATACTCAGTTTTATTTCCATTGCCATCATCGATGGATAACCATCAACACTACAATGCTATGGAATTTAAAAAAAATAATGCATGCGAAATAGTTGATGAAAGAAAAATAAATTATTCTTCACTTTCTAGAAATATCCAAGAAAAACTTTTTTTAAAAAAAAACTTAAATTTTTCAAACAAAACAAAACAAAATATGGTTAAAAAACCAATCGAAAAATTAATTGATGAAATCCTAACTTAAAAGAATGTATCAAAAGAAAAACATACATTTTGTAGGAATTGGAGGAATAGGTATGAGTGCAATAGCTGAAGTTCTTCATCAAAAGGGTTTTAGTATTACAGGCAGTGATATTTCTGAGAATCAAATCATCAAAAGATTGAAAAAAAAGGGTATTAAAATCTTTTTGAATCATTCAGCCAAAAACATAATAAAGGTTGATCTACTTGTCTATTCTTCAGCAATCAAAGCAAATAATATAGAATTGAAAATGGCTAAGAAAAATAAATTACCAATTCTTTCTAGAGCAATGATGTTGTCCGAGGTAATGCGACTTAAACCATCAATAACTGTCTCTGGCTCTCACGGGAAGACAACAACAACATCCCTTTTAGCCACCATACTAGAATCTTCAAATCTTGATCCAACTATAATTAATGGTGGAATAATAAATAGCTTGAAAGTCAATGCAAAATTAGGTCAAGGACAATGGATTGTTGCAGAGGCTGATGAGTCTGACGGATCTTTTGTTTTTTTACCATCAACTATTGGAATTATCAATAATATAGACCTAGAACATTTAGATTTTTACAAAGACATTAATGAACTTAAAAGTGCATTTGTCAAATATGCCACCAATATTCCCTTCTATGGTTTTTTAGCTATTTGTGTAGATGACAAAAACATAAGAGATATTCAAAAAATGTTATTTACAAAAAAAATAGTTACATTTGGATTATCTTCAAAGGCAAACTTTTATGCTGCAAATATAAGAACAATTAAATTTAAAAATATTTTTCATACTCGCTTTGACATTGTTGAAAATTTACAAAAAAAAAGAACCATAAGGGATATCACAATACCTTTGCTTGGCACTCATAATGTTCAAAATACTTTAGCCGCATACAGTGTGGCAAAGGGTCTGGAAATTTCTGACAAAGAAATTAAAAAAGCACTAATTTCATATCAAGGTGTTAAGAGAAGGTTTTCTATTCTCTTCAAAAGTTCACAAAACATGATAATTGATGATTATGCTCATCATCCAAAAGAAATTGACTCAACTTTGAAGTCATTAAGGATCATAACAAAAAAAAGTATAATATCTATTTTTGAACCCCATAGATACTCAAGAATTCACGGCATGCTAAATGATTTCATATCTAGCTTTGTGGAATCTGATTATATTTTTATTTTACCAATTTATGGAGCAGGTGAAACTAATGAAAAGAAAATAGATAACGAATTTTTAGCTAATTTGATGAAAAAAAAATTAAAAAAAAAAATATTTGTAATAAAAAATAATAAAATATTTTTTGAAAAACTAAAAAAGATAATTTCTCCAGGTGACAATATTATTTTTATGGGTGCGGGATTAAGTAGTAAGATTGCAGAAGAATTCTCTATTTTTTATCAAAGTTAATTATGTTTAAAGATTTAATAAAAGATCTAGTAAAAATTAAATACAATTTTGAAATTGGCAAGAAAACGTGGTTTGGAACTGGGGGCAGGTCATTCTTATTTTTAAAAATTAATACACTAAAAAGTTTAGTTGCCTTCTTAAAAATAACTCCAAAGAAAATCCCTATATTAATCATTGGTGGAGGATCAAATATAATTGTTCGAGACGGTGGATTTAAAGGCATAATAATACGACTGGGCACTGAGTTTAAAAAAATTTCCATTGATAAAAAAAAATCATTGCTAGAGATTGGTAGTGCCTCCAAAGATTCTGAAATCTCAAGTTTTTGTCTAAAAAAAGAAATTGGTGGATTTGAATTTCTCAAAGGAATTCCAGGAACATTAGGTGGTAATATTAAAATGAATGCCGGGTGTTATGGTGGATTAATTAGTGACTCACTGGTTTCATGTACAGTTCTAAAAAGAAATGGTGGATTAAAAACTTTAAAAAAAAGTCAAATAAAATTTGAATATAGAAAAACATCAATTCATGAAGATGAAATTGTCGTAAGCGCTAAATTTAAAATTAATTTTCAAAAACGATCTGTAATTGCCACAAAACTAAAAAAAATTTCGGATGTTAGAAGTAAAACACAACCTATATCATCTAGAACAGGTGGAAGCACATTTGCAAATCCAGCAAATAGTTCGGCCTGGAAATTAATAGATGGTATTAGTTACAGAGGAAAAAAACTTGGTGGAGCATCCGTTTCAGCAAAACATTCAAATTTTTTAATAAATGAAAATTTTGCTACATCTCTAGATTTAGAATTATTAGGGGAAGAAATCAGAGAAAAAGTATGGAAGAAGTTTAAAATCAAGCTTGACTGGGAGTTAAAAAGAGTTGGAAAATTTAACAAAATTTAAAAATATTGCTGTTCTTAAAGGTGGAATTTCAGATGAACATGAAATTTCCAATTTAACTGCAGATGAAGTTTTTAAAACCTTGAAAAAAAAATACTCTGTTAGCATTATAAACGTTGGACCAAATTGCCAAAAATTTATTTTAGACCTAAAAGAATCAAGAGCAGATATTGTTTTTAATTGTTTGCATGGATTTTTTGGAGAGGACGGACAAATACAATCTATACTTAACTTTCTTCAAATCCCTTATACTCACTCCGGTGTTTTAACTTCATCGCTTGCAATGAATAAATTTTTCTCAAAGATAGTTTTTGAGAGTTTTGGAATCCGATGTCCTAACGGAAAAACTGCAAACAAAATTAGCTTAAACGATGAATGCGTTTTTCCAATTATTATCAAGCCCATATGTGGTGGATCAAGCAATGGGTTGAAAAAAGTAGATAATCAAACTGAATTAGTTGAGTTTATAAAAAATCATAAGTCTACGATTGATCAATTTTTGTTTGAAGAGTTTATACCGGGAAGAGAAATAACTGTCGGCATATTAGATAACAAAATTTGTGGAGTAATGGAAATTATATTCAAGAGCGAAGTATACGATTTTAATAACAAATATATTAGCATTCCTAAACATGTAATCAATCCCACACTCCCTAAAGAAATAGAATTAGAGATCAAAGAACAAGCATTAATGATTCACAAAAAACTCAACTGTAATTGCTTGAGTAGGTCAGATTTTAGATATAATGAAAAGAATAATAAACTTTATTTACTGGAAATTAATACACAACCAGGATTAACAAAAAATTCACTGCTTCCAGAAATGGCAAAAAATAACGATATAAGTTTCCTGAAATTATGTGAAATCATTCTAGCAAATCCAATATGCGAAAAATTTTAATTTTCCTTGGCATTATTCTAGTAACATTATTTGCATACCAAAAAAATCAATTAAATATTCAAGCAAATTTAGATAATATTTTTCTTAAAAAAAAAATTGAAGAAATTAAAATTCTAAACCTAAACAATCTATCCAAAGATTATTTAATAAATCAAATTGGAATAAGTGAAGGAGATAGTTATTGGGCTTTCAATCCAATAAAATTAAAAAAAAAATTAGTTGGAATTAAAGAAATTAAAGATTTTAATTTTAACCTTAAACCTTCAGGTGTTTTGGAAATTTTTATAAATGAAAATAATCCGTTTATGATATGGAATGATAATGGTAAGATAAAGTATATTGATGAAAATGGAAATGTTTTGAAAATAGCATCATTCCCATCGAGTAATTTGATTACTCTTTACGGTGAGAATGCTAATTTAAAAATTAAAGATTTGAACAAAGTTCTTAAAAAATATAATTCCCTAAAAAATCAAATAAGAGAGATTGCATACTCTGAAAGTGTGGGGTGGAGGATTATTTTCTATGATCAAAAGTGTATTTATCTGCCTCTAAAAAAAATCGATAAGGTAATTGAAATTTTTAAAGTAATTAAGGATTCTGAAATATATAAAGATTTCAGAAATTATGATGGGAGAATAATAGAAATAGAAAAAAATGAGGGCAGAATATATATGAACGATGAAGAATGTTTAATTTAGTAAATAAAAATAAAACATTTACTGTTTTTGATATTGGTGCAGACAAAGTTGCATGTGTTGTTTTTCGATTGATAAATGACAAGCCAAAGATTATTGCTATGGATCATAAGAAAAGTAGTGGTATAAAAAAAAATAAACTGTATGACCCAAATCAACTATCTATGGTTATCGAAAAGGTTTTTGCCAATACAATAAAAAAATTAGATAGAAAAAAAAATAACATAATTTTTAGCAATATTACTGATTCCAATATTTTATCCAAAAAAAAATTTACAGAGATTAACTCTGGTAAATTTGGAATCACAAAAAAAATTGTGAGAAAGATATTTAAAAAAAGCATCTTAAATTCAACAATTAAAGGAAAACAGTTAATTCATTCATTTCCTATAAATTTTTATATTGATAACAAAAAAATTACAGACAAGCCAATAGGCCAGATATGTGAAAAGTTTGGCATCTCTTGCTTCAATTTAATGGTCGATAGGTTTTGTTTTGAAGCCCTGCATAATTGTTATAAAAAAAAGAAAATATCAGTAAAAGGTTTCTTTGATTCAGGTGTTGCATCATCCATTTCCAGTCTTACAAATTCTGAAAAAAATCAAGGTTCAGTCTGCATAGACATTGGATCATCATCATCAAAGGTTGTCGTATATTTAAAAAATAAAATCGTCTATGTCGCAAACATACCTATTGGAGGAAATGATGTCACACTAGACATTTCTAAGGGCTTGGAAATATCTCCAGAATCTGCTGAATTAGCAAAAATAATCTATGGAACACTTAACTTACCTTTCAATGAAAAAATTGAAATTGACTTAGATTCAAATGAAAAAAAATTAATTAGTAAAAATTTACTCTATGGAATAATAAAACCTAGATATGAAGAAATTCTCGAAATAATTAGGGATAACCTTTTTGACAATCTATATGCAAGAATAGGCATTAACTCGATTGTTTTAACTGGTGGTGCAAGCAAAATTTTTGGGATAGAAAACCTCAGTGAACATATATTCAATAGAAAAAGTAGGATCGGAAGAATTGAAAGGCCTGATAGTTTTTTTCATAATAAGCCTGAATTTAGTACATTACTTGGATTAATTGAATTAGCAAAAAATTATAATAAATATGATTTTGCAACTGAATATTTAAATAACAAGTTCCTTACCATCTATGATAGAGTTGAAAATTGGATAGAAGATAGTTATGCCTAAGTTTGAAACAAAGTGTAATTATTTGTGAGTGGCGGATTTTGTGGGATTTAGGTAAATTCACACTATGTTAAACCCTAGCTTGAAGAGTGAAGAAAATCACCATCCAATTTCAGGTAGTTTACCCAAGATTTTTGTTGCTAAAAAACAAAAGACCATTAAAACATCAATAAATTTTAGTGGTGTGGGACTCCACACTGGTAATAAAGTCACTATGTCTATAAACCCAGCACCGTCAGATACCGGCTACGTCTTTAGAACATTTAAAAAAGGTAGAAAGATTAGCATAAGAGCACATTACAAAAACGTTACATCAACAAATTTATGTACAATGATATCTGACTCTAACGGCAATAGTGTATCGACTGTAGAACACGTTCTGTCGGCTTTGTCTGGACTTGATATAGATAACGCATTCATAGATCTTGATAGTAATGAAGTCCCAGTATGTGATGGTTCTTCAAAACAATTTGTTGATTCCATCAACACTGTCGGGTTTGAGAGTCAATCAAGCTTTAAAAAGTTCATTAAAATCCTGAAAAATGTTGAGGTTAAAGAGGGAAATAAAGTTGCAAGAGTATCACCTTTTGATCAAACTCTAATTTCTTGCAAAATAGATTATGACCATAAATGCATAGGTAAACAGTCAATTTCTTTGTTGCTTAATTCCAAAATTTATCAATCACAAATTTGTAGTTCTAGAACTTTTGGTTTCTTGGAAGATGTTGAAAGACTTAGGTCAAAAGGTTTAGCTTTGGGAGGAAGCCTTAAAAACGCAATAGTTTTAGGTAAAGATAAGATTATCAACGATGAAGGGTTGAGATTTAGCGATGAATTTGTAAGACATAAAGTGCTTGATTTCATTGGGGATATATCATTGTCAGGATATAAAATGTTAGGTTCATTTCTGACCTCATCCAGCGGCCATAGCTTAAATGTCAAATTGCTCGAAAAAATCTTTGAATCACCGTCTAATTGGGAACTTGTTTGCTCCAATTAATCTTTTTATAAAATAACACTTTATTAAAACAACAAATCATTTAAAAATATTCTACATGAATTTTAAAGTGTTGAGATTACTTTACTTATTAGTCTTACTTTCATGCTCATCAACAGAAGATTCATCTGTTCAAATGACAATCAAAAGTGATGTTGGAATGTATAATGAAGGAATGATGTATCTAAAACAAAAAGAATTTGAAAAATCATCAGAAATTTTTAACGAACTAGAACTTCAACATCCATATTCTAAATGGGCATCAAAAGGGCAGTTGATGTCAGGGTTTGCATATTATAGTGGCAATAAATATGACGAAGCAATACTAACATTAAGCAAATTCATTGAACTCAACCCAAACCATCAACTGCTTCCATATGCAATGTATTTAAAGGCTTATTCATATTATGAAAGAATGCCTAATGTAAACTTGGATCAAAAATTCTCTAAAAGAGCTTACGATGAATTTTCAGAATTAATAAATAGATATCCAGAATCTGCATATGCAAAAAAATCACTAACACACCTAAATCAACTAAAAAATCATCTAGCAGCGAAAGAAATTAAGGTTGGAAAATTCTACCAATCTGAAGGATATTATCTTGCAGGTATTAAGAGATATAAGACTGTATTAAGTGAATACAAAAACACCATTCATATTCCTGAATCAATTTTTAGGTTGATAGAATGTTATATTTCCATTGGACTTGTAAAACAATCTTATTACCTCTATAGAATTCTTGAGTATAACTTCCCAAAAACTCGATGGGCTAGGGAAGGCAAAGATTTATTAAAAGAACATAAAATAAATAAGAATCTAAAAAGATTTCAAAAAAAACAATTGGATATAGACAAATTAGACGAAGACGATTTGGATCTGATATAAAATGCTGAAATATCTATCAATAAAAAATCTACTATTAATTGATAAGATTGACTTTACCTTTAACGAAGGGTTGTGTGTATTAACTGGAGAAACAGGAGCAGGGAAATCAATGATACTTGACTCACTAAATCTAGTTTCCGGAGAACGAGCCAAAAACTCCTTTAAGCCTGAAAAAGGTAAAATTACAAGCGTATCGGCATTATTTGATATAAAAAAGTTTATAAAAGTAAAGAAAAAAATTCAAGATTTAGGAGTTGAACACGATGAAGAAATAATTATCAAAAGAGTTATTAATGATGATGGTAAGAGCAAAGCCTTTATAAATGATAACTTAGTTGGGCTGACTGTTTTGAAAGAAATTACAGGGAGCCTAATAGAAATACATAGCCAATTCTCTGAACAAGGACTGTTAGACTCGTCAACTCATATAGATACTTTAGACGAATATGGCGATTATAAAAATGATCTAGACGAATTATACATACTCTGGAGGAATTTTAAAAATATTGAATTAAATTACCACAAAAAGAAAGCAGAATATGAAACCCTAAAAGATGAAAAAGAGACTATTAAATATGACCTAAATGAGTTGAAATCACTCAATCCCATCCAGAATGAAGTAATTGAATTAAATAAAAAAAAAAAAATACTTCAGAATTCCGCTAAAATTTCTGAGCATTTAAATAAGATTAATCAAAACTTCACATCAGATAATCCTGCAGGTATTGAAGTTCTTTTATCTAAAAACATTAATCTTCTAGATGATCTTAGAACTCTATTGGATGAAAATTCTATAAAAGAAATAGATTCACTAACATCATTATCAATAGAAATTTCTGAAATAGCCAAATATTTTAAAGATCTTTCAAATGAAGAATTTGACAACCAATCATTGGATGACATTGAAGAAAGATTGTTTTTATATAAAAAGATCAGTCGAAAACATAAAATTGAAGAAAATGAAATTATTGATTTTCTTCAAAATTTAGAAATTAAATTGACATCAAATGAAAATCATATGGAAAGCCTAAAAAATCTAGAAAATAAATTAAAAAATGTCAAGGAACAGTATGAGGAAAAAGCTAAAAAAGTTTCTTCTCTTAGAAAAAAGTTTGCAAGTGATTTAGATCAAAAAATCAATTCAGAGTTTCCTCAACTAAAATTAGAAACTGCAATGTTTAAAACATCAATAGAAGAAAATCCAATGTGTGAAAATGGAATAGACAGAGTTTTATTTCAAATAAGAACCAATCCAAAATCTCAAATGGATGAAATTAAAAAAATTTCATCTGGTGGTGAATTGTGCAGGATAGCACTAGCAATAAAAGTTATCGCTCAAAAAAAAAGCAATTCAAGTATGGTTTTTGATGAAGTTGATAGTGGAATTGGTGGAGCAGTATCGACTGCTGTAGGTGAAAGGTTGAGAAAATTAGGTAAAGGTAGACAGGTCTTGATAGTAACTCATTCCCCTCAAGTTGCTGCCCTTGGTAATGACCATTTCATTGTAAGAAAAATTAATTCCAATTTCGGAACCGACATATTGATTAAAAAATTGAATTTTGAAGATAAGGTCACTGAAATCGCAAGAATGCTTTCAGGAAAAAAAATCACACAAGAAGCTCTTTTAGCCGCAAAAAAATTATTAGACAACTCATCCTAAACTGGCTTTGTTTTAATTTTTAGCCATCTTTTCGTTGACGAGTTTACAAAATCTGATAACTCCAAATAAACGCGTGAATGATAATCATTTAACCAATTCTTCTGTTCACAATTGAGCAGTTTTACATTTATCAGATTTAAATCATACGGACATAGAGTAAGAGTTTCAAATTCAAGAAAATTTTTAATTTTCGATTTATTAACAATTATCAAGTTTTCAATTCTAATTCCAATTTTTTTTTCTTGATAATATCCTGGTTCATTAGACAAAATCATTCCTGGTCTCAACTCAAAATCACTATAAGTTTTCCTAATTGATTGTGGTCCTTCATGAACACTTAAAAAACTTCCTACACCATGACCAGTCCCATGATCATAATCAAGCCCATCTTTCCACAAAGAATATCTTCCTATAGAATCAATTTGATTCCCTTTGGTTCCTAAAGGAAACTTCATCATAGAAATATTTATATGTCCAAGAAGGATCTTAGTATAAAAATCTACATATTCTTGTTTTGGCTTATTATTACCTAAAATTATTGTTCTAGTAACATCTGTAGTTCCACCCAAATACTGAGCACCTGAATCGCACAAATAAAGTTGCCCTTTTTTCAGAACATCACCTTTTGTTTCATAGTTATAATGTATTATTGCTGCATTCGCTCCAGTTGCAGAAATAGTTGAAAAACTTAGAGAAAAAAAATCTTTACTTCGTGCTCTAAAGAATTCAAGTTTCTTAGCAACTTTTGATTCAGTTAGATCTTTTGAAAATGGTTGATGCTCTAGCCAGTAGAAAAAATCAACTAAAGCAGTTCCATCATAAAAGTGTGCCAATCTAGCTGATTGTATCTCCGCTAAATTTTTTTGTGATTTCAATAATTTGCAAGGATCTATCCCAACTTTAATGTTTTTATTATTTTTTTTTAATAGTCGATAAAAATAAAAGGAAGTTTCATTGTCTATGAATATTTGACTTTTTTTTGCTATCTTAAGAAGTTCGGATTCAAAATCACTGATGTCAAAAATAGAAATTTTATTCGATTTAAACACAAATTCTTTAAAAGGCAGTTTTATTTTATCAACAAAAAATTTAATCTTTCCTTTAAAGAGAATTAATCTACTTAAAACAACTGGCGTATAAGGCAGGTCATATCCCCTTATATTTAATAACCAACAAACAGATTCTGGAGAAGTTATTACAATTGCATCAGCATTATTTATTTTGATTATTTTTTTAATTTTTTCAGTTGTGCCAATACCTGAGTTTTTTTTATTTAAAATAAAAAATGATTTCTTATTTTCTGCAGGTTTTTTTTTCCAGATTTGATCAACTATATTTTTCTTATCATGAAGAATAGAATTTTTTGTACTCTTGCATATTTTAATTAAATCAATAACAAAATCTTTCTTAAATGTTTTTGTATCTATCAAAATTTTCTTATCTTTAAAATTAGTCTTTATATAACTAATAACACTAGTCTTATGCATATCTACAATCTTAAATATTCCACTTAGTTCTTTTCGTGCTTGTAGAAGATATCTTCCATCAGTAAAAAAAATTTTTTCTATCTTAGACAGTAGTGCGATTCCATTTGAACCACTGAAATTAGTTAACCATTTCATCCTACTATTCATTTCAGGAACATATTCATTCTGAAATTCATCGCTGGTAGACAATAGATAAATATCTGATCCAGATAAGTTCAATTTCTCTAATAGTTCTGAAATTTTATTTCTCATTTATTTTTTTTGGAAAACAATAGAAGTCCAATTACCAATATAATTAATTTTTAATAATTTTAAATTAAATTTAGTAAAATGCATTATTAACTCATTCCTTTGATTCTTCAAAATTCCAGAAATAATTAAAATCCCGTTTTTTGTTAAATGATACCAGAAATCTTTAGTTAATTTCTTTAGAGGATTTAAAAATAAATTTGAAACGATAAGATCAAATTTTTGTTTTTTTAATGAAAAATGATTAAAACCCCAACAATGGAAAAAAAAAACATTATTTAAATAATTGATTTTTTTATTAATATTAAAATTTTTGCCTGCATTTAAATCACAATCTGAAGAATAAATTTTTTTTTTTGTAATTTTTCTCATTGCAAATGTCAAAATTCCAGTCCCAGTTCCCAAATCAAAACACTTAATTACTCTTTTTTTTTTTAATATACATTCAATATTTTTTAATGCTAGAAATGTTGACTCATGGGACCCTGTTCCGAAAGAATTGCTTGCTGGAATAATTATATTAAATTTCTTATTTTTTTTACTTTCTTTTAATCCTTGAGAAAAAAAAAAAAAATCAGTAACTATTCCATTATCATATTTAACATTTTCATTAACCCAATTCTTTTTTCTTATCGTTTCAACTTTTTTTATTTCAAAGTCTTCTAATATGCTCTTAGCCAAATAAATATCTTCATCTGAATTTTTGACTAAAATGGAGACAAACCATCGTCCTTTTTTTTCCGAATAAATTACACTTTCAAACTGATTAATTAAAAAATTTAATTTTTGCTTTTCTGTTCTTTTGATTTCAATATTAAATTTTTTCAATTCTTTTAATTTTTTTCTACAAAGTCAGAAAAAACGTCAATGATTTCTGGATTATTCTCAAATCTAATTTTGAGAGTTTTCTCAAATATACCTAAAACTTTTCCCATTCCAAACTCTTGGTGATTTACAGTATCTCCAATGGAAAATTTACTACTGGAATATTCCATTAGTTTTCCAATTTTTTTTTCTATCCTTTTTTTTTGATTCTTTAGTCTACAATTTTTTTTTGGAAGTTCTGAAATAAATCGTGACGGGATTGATCTGTAAATACTGTAGTTATATTGTTTTCTGAAATTTGCGAATGAAATATTTAAATTTTTTCTTGCTCTTGTTATGCCAACATAAGCTAGCCTTCTCTCTTCTTCTAAGCCTTTATTGCCGTATTCATCAATATTTCTTTGATTTGGAAATATTCCCTCCTCCCATCCTGGTAAAAAAACATAGTCAAATTCGAGTCCCTTAGCACTATGCAATGTCATTAGTGATATTTTTTCAGAATTATTTGACTCATTGATACTATCAGTTAATAAACTTACCTCTTCTAAAAATTCCTTCAGAGAATTCCTATTTTTTATATCAATAATCAATTTTTTTAAATTTTCAAGTCTTCCTTCTGCCTCTGGAGTTTTATCTTTTTGAAACATTTCTGTATAACCTATATCATCGAGCAATGATCCTGCTACATCAGAATGCTCTTTATTTTCAAGCATTTTTGTATGATTATTAATTACAGTTAAAAAAAAATTTATTTTCTGTGTTAAGGACTTTTGCAAGTTTCCTTCTTTAAGAATAATTTCCAATGACTCAAATAGAGAAATTTCACTACTCCTTGCATGTTCATACAATTTTTTAATAAATGATGGTCCTACTCCTCTTTTTGGGACATTAATTATTCTTTCAAAGGCTAGATTATCAGATTTATTAGACAAAATTCTAAAATATGCAAGCGCATCTTTAATCTCAAGTCTTTCATAAAATCTTAAACCACCAACAACTTTGTATTTTAAGTTCTCTTTAATGAATCTATCTTCAATATCCTTAAATTGAAAGCTTGCTCTAGTTAAAATTGCTATCTGAGAAGGAGGTATGCCATTTTTTTTTAAATCTCTAATCTTATCTGCAATAAAAACTGCCTCCATTTCGTCATTTTCAATATTAATTATTTCGACTGGTTCACCTATTGGATCTGAGGTCCATAATTTTTTTCCAATTCTTTCCTTGTTTTCTGAAATTACGCTTGAAGCTGCTTCTAGAATGTTGCCTGTAGATCTATAATTCTGCTCCAACCTGATAATCATTGAGTTTTCAAAGTCCTTGTCAAAATTTAGAATATTTTTTAATTGTGCTCCTCTCCACCCATAAATAGATTGATCTTCATCACCTACACAACAAATATTTTTTTTCAAACCTGCCAATAGTCTCAAAAACATATATTGCGTAGCATTAGTATCTTGATATTCATCAACAAGTATATATTTAAATCTCTCCTGATAAATTTCTAAAATTTCATCAAATCTCATTAATAATTTCAATGGCATCAAAATTAGATCTCCAAAATCAACTGAGTTAAAACTTAATAATCTATTTTGATAAAATTTGTAAATCTGACTTAATTTACCGTTAGATTTTAATTCAAATTCATGATTGGATATCTCATCTGAACCTAATCCAGCATTCTTCATTTGGTCTATCATATATAAAAAGTTTTTTGGAACGAATAGTTTAGAATCAAGATCTAAAGCAGAAATGACTTGCTTGATCATTCTAAGTTGATCTTCCCTATCTAGTATGGTGAAATCACTTTTTAAACCTAGTAATTGAGAATGTTTCCTTAATATTCTTACACCTATTGAGTGAAAAGTTCCAATAAACATACCCTCAACAGGTCTATCTAAAATTTTCTCAACTCTAATCTTCATTTCTAGAGCAGCTTTATTAGTGAACGTAACAGCTAAAATCTCTGATATTTTTGCTTTTCTGGAATAAATTATATTTGCCAATCTAGTGGTCAGAACCTTTGTTTTTCCAGTACCGGCTCCTGACAAAACTAGCAGAGGACCTTCTGTATTTAATACCGCCTCTTTTTGCTCTTGATTTAGGTTTAACAAAAAATCTGGATCAGGTAGTTCTATTTTTTCATTATCTCCTATAGACATTATGCTGCTTTTTTTGGTGTATAACTGAGATTAGGTCCTAGCCATTTTTCAGCCTCAGCCAAACTAACACCTTTTCTATTAGCATAATCCTCTACTTGATCTTTATTAATCTTACCAAGGCCAAAATATGAAGAGTTTGGATTTGAAAAATATAGGCCTGATACAGAACTTGCTGGCGTCATTGCAAAAGACTCTGTCAATTTAACTCTCAGATTATTAGAGACATCTAGCAATTCAAATAACTTTTTTTTTTCTGTATGATCAGGACAAGCTGGATAACCAGGAGCAGGCCTTATTCCAATGTATTTTTCTTTGATCAATTCTTCATTTGTAAAATCTTCGTTGGTAGAATATCCCCAAAAGTTGCTCCTTACATCCTTATGCATCTTTTCTGCGAAACCTTCAGCCAATCTGTCACCGAGGGACTTAATTAAAATTGAGTTGTAATCATCTTTTTTTCTTTCAAAAAAATTTGATAAATCTTCAATGCCTTTCCCAGCAGTGACCAGAAAACCACCTAAATAATCAGGTATTTCCGAAGACTGGGGTGCAACAAAGTCAGCTAAACAGAAATTGGGTCTTGTGGAATTAGTTCTATTCATTTGTTGTCTTAAAAAATGAAATTTAGATTTTATTTTTTTCCTAGAATTATTTTCAAAAATTATAACATCATCTTCATTTGAGTTAGCTGGCCAAAAACCAATTACTCCAGAAAGACTTATAGTTTTTTTCTTCACTATTTCCTCTAGCATTTTATTGGCATCTTTCCACAAATCTTTTGCTGCATGTCCAATAACCTTATCGTCTAAAATCTGAGGAAAATTACCCTGTAATTCCCATGCTTGAAAAAATGGTTTCCAATCTACATATTTCATAATTTCTTCAACTGAAACATTGTAAAAGGTTTTTAATGATTTAATTTTAGGTTCAGGGGGATTGTAGTTTTTCCAATCAAATTTAAATTTATTTTTTCTACATTCATCCAAACTTCTTTTAGATGAACCTTGACTTTTTTTAAGATAGTTTTTGCTTAATTTGGAATATTCTTCTTTTAATGATTCAAGAAAAGGTAAAGATTTGTTTTTTGAAATTAAATTTGAAGCAACATTTACAGCCCTTGATGCATCGGTCACGTGACAAACACCAGTAGCATAAAGTGGTGCAATCTTTAAAGCAGTGTGAATTTTACTAGTAGTAGCCCCTCCAATCAAAAGTGGTTTATTTATCTTTTGTCTTGTGAGTTCACTTGCTACAAAACACATTTCATCAAGACTTGGAGTGATCAAACCAGATAGCCCAATTAAATCAACATTTTCTTTTATTGCACTATCAATTATATTTTGTGCCGGGACCATTACACCCAGATCAATAATTTCAAAATTATTACATTGCAATACTACTCCAACTATATTTTTCCCTATATCGTGGACATCTCCTTTGACTGTAGCTAACAAAATTTTACCTTTTGAAGATTTTTTTTCTTTTTTTTCACTCTCCATAAAAGGAAGTAAATATGAAACAGATTGTTTCATAACCCTTGCAGATTTAACTACTTGGGGCAAAAACATTTTTCCTGACCCAAAAAGATCTCCCACCTCATTCATTCCATCCATCAATGGTCCTTCAATTATGTCTAATGGAAATTTGTATTTTTTTCTTAGAATCTCTGTGTCTTTATCAATAAATTCATTTATTCCATTAACAAGTGCATACTTAACTCTTTCTTCAGGCTTTTTGTTTCTCCATAATTTCTCTGATTTTCTTTTCTCTTGATTCTTTGAATATTTCTTAGAGATTCTTATTAGATTATCGGTTGCATTTTTATTTCTATTAAACAAAACATCTTCGATACCCAATCTTAAGTCTCTAGGAATTTGTTCGTAAATCGTTATTTGCCCAGCATTCACTATTGCCATATCTAGTCCTGCATTAATTGCATGATATAAAAAACAAGAATGCATTGCCTCTCTGACCTGATTGTTTCCTCTGAAACTAAACGAAACGTTAGACAAACCACCAGATACTTTAACAAAAGGAAGGTGAGTTTTTATCATTTTGGTTGCATCAAAAAAATCTTTAGCATAATTATTGTGTTCATCCATTCCAGTTGCCACAGCAAAAATATTAGGGTCAAAAATAATATCTTGCGCTGGAAAATTAACTTTTTTCAATAAAATTTCGTAAGCTCTTTTGGAGATATCAAATTTTTTTTTTTATTGTCTGCTTGTCCACTCTCATCAAATGCCATAACCACTACTGCCGCACCATAGTCTTTAACAAGTTTGGCCTGTTCAATAAAAACTTTTTCGCCTTCTTTTAAACTAATAGAATTCACTATAGCTTTTCCCTGAATACATTTTAGACCAGATTCAATCACTCCCCATTTTGATGAATCTATCATAAATGGAACTTTAGCAATGTCTGGTTCAACAGAAATCAAATTAAGGAATTTTACCATAGCAGCTTCTGAGTCCAAAAGACCCTCATCCATATTAATATCTATTATTTGTGCCCCATTATCTATTTGCTCCTTTGCAACTAAAACAGCTTTTTCATAGTCACCAGAAATAATTAGTTTTTTGAATTTAGCTGAGCCAGTAACATTAGTTCTTTCACCAATATTTATGAATTTTGCATTTTGTTTCATTTTAATCAAAAATTAAAAGCTTCTAAACCCGACAACCTCAAGCTGGTATTTTTATCTAAAGCTTGTCTGGGTTTATAATTTTTGCAAGCATTTTTCATTTCTCGAATATGATCTGGCGTTGTTCCACAACATCCACCAACAATATTGATATAACCATTAGCACTCCAATCTCTAACAAACTTTCCCATGGAATCTGGAGTTTCATCATACCCGCCAAATGCATTTGGCAAACCAGCATTTGGATGAATACTGACAAATGATTCTGAAATTCTATTCAATTCAATCAAATATGGTTCTAATTCTCTTGGTCCTAGTGCGCAGTTCAATCCAACAATTAATGGACTTGAATGAATTATTGAATTGTAAAAAGCTTCTATTGTTTGTCCAGAAAGTGTTCTGCCAGACAAATCAGTAATGGTAGCCGAAATCATAATTGGAATTCGAGTTTTTTTCTTTTTTTCAATATTTCTGATAGCCATTAATGCAGCCTTTGCATTCAAAGTATCAAAAACCGTTTCAATTAAAATGAGATCAACAGCCGCCTCAATTAAAGCATCAACAGACACTTCATAATCCTTCATCAATTCATCAAATTCAATATTTCTAAACCCTGGATTATCTACATTAGGTGACATCGAACATGTTCTATTAGTAGGACCAATTACGCCAGCGACAAATTTTATTTGGTTAGGGTTTTCTTTCAAATAATCGTCTACTGCGTTCCTAGCTATTATACCGCCATGATAATTCAAATCATACGAATGTTTTTCACAATTATAATCTGTTTGAGAAATCATTGTTGAATTGAATGTATTAGTTTCAATTATATCAGCCCCAGCATCTAAATATGACCTATGTATATCATATATAAGCTTTGCAAAAGTCAAATTTAGGATATCATTATTTCCACTTAAGGGTTTGTTTAAACTTTTAAATTTTTTTCCTCTAAAATCATCTTCCGAGAGATTTTTTTTTTGGATCATTGTACCCATAGCACCATCAAGAATAAGAATTTTTTCTTTCATTAGGTTAATTATTTTATTAATTTTTTTCATTAAAAACTACACATCACTTGAGTGTTCTTATACCAAGAATATGACAAATTGCGAAAGATAAATCAGCCCTGTTCAAAGTATAAAAATGTAAATCTCTAATTCCCCATTCAATTAACTTCTTACATTGATCGTATACAATGCTTGCAGCAACCAATTTTCTTGTTTCCGGATCAGAATCTAATCCTTCAAACATTTCAATGAGAGATTTTGGCATTTTACAATTCATTTTACGTGCAAAATCAATTGTTTTTTTACAATTTGTAACCGGAAGAATACCGGGAATAATCGGAATTTTTATTCCTCTTTTTATAGCTCCATCAAGAAAATCAAAATAAACGTTAGAATCAAAGAAAAATTGTGTAATAGCTCTCGTTGCTCCTAAATCAATCTTCTTTTTTAAAACATCAAATTCTTGCTCTATTGAATTGGAATCAGGGTGCGACTCTGGATAGGCAGAAACTGTAATCTCAAAATCAAACTTTTTCCTTAGAAATTCTATGAGATCTGTTGAATAAGTAAAATCAACAATTTCTTTTTCAAATTGACCTTTTGGTTTATCTCCCCTTAGAGCAACCAAGTGTTTGATGCCAGAATTCCAATAATCTTCAGCTATTTTTTCAATTTCTTCTTTCGATGAACCTATGCAAGTTAAATGTGCAGCAACCTCTAATGAGGTCTTTTCCTTGATTTCTCTAACTAAATTATGTGTGTTTTCTCTAGTGGAACCTCCAGCACCATAAGTAACAGAAATAAATTTTGGCTTAATTGGCTCTAATCTTTTAATATTAACCCACAAAGACTTTATCGAATCTTGATTTTTGGGTGGGAAAAATTCAAAAGAAACACTAATTTTTCTACTATTTTTTAACATATAAAGTTAGAAATCAGATTTTTTACAATTTTTCTACAATAAATAATTATTTTTTTGTTTTTAGTTTTTTTTTTTATTATATAATAGCTAAAATTAACATTTGGATTTATATAGACAACATTATGGTAATTTTTAAAAATAACTTTATCAAGCCTTTGTTTTTGTGTTTTTTCTTTGTTTTGGCCAGTTTTTACCAAACAAGCGTAATTGGTGATGAGCATGGAAATACAGAAAACGACCCATTTGAATCAGTGAATAGAAATATATTTGATTTTAATAATTCACTTGATGACAATTTCTTTAAGCCTGTAGCTCGTGGTTGGAGGGAAGTCCCTGACATTCCTCGTGAAAATATAGCAAATCTTGCAAATACAGCTAAAACTCCAGTTAGTTTAGCCAACGCAATATTACAACTTGATAAAGAAAGTATAGGCAACATCCTTGGAAGATTTTTAATGAATATGACATTTGGACTCGGCGGTCTTTTTGATGTAGCTAGTACAGAAAGTTTTGGTGGAGTTGAAGAAGTTGACGAAGATTTTGGTCAAACACTTGCCGTCTGGGGTGTTCCTGATGGCCCTTATGTAATGTTGCCAGTCTTTGGTCCATCAAGTGTTAGGGACACTGTTGGACTAGGTGTGGACGCAATAACCAACCCACTTTCCTTTGGGTATCGCATGAGTGGGATTGGTATGGAAGCCAGGCTTACTGGGCCAGTTGTACGTGGTGTTGATTTGAGAGAAAAATATCTTGATTATGTTGATGAAATTAGAGAAGGTTCTCTTGACTATTATGCCACAATGAGAAGTTTATACAGACAAAAAAGACAAACAGATATCTCAAATGGAGATCAGATGAGTGAGGATGAGGTTTCTTTTGATACACTTTTAGATGATATATATGAAGACGATGAAATCTATGACAGTGAGTTGGCTACGTATGTTGATGAAAGTAGTAGTGATATGGAAAACACTTTTTCAAATGAGGATATAGTTGATTCGGTTGACATTGTTGAAAATGAGGTTGTTTCATCTGATGAATCATCAGAGACTATCGAGCAGATTACTGCAACGACAGAATACTCAAACGAGTCAGAATCAATTGATGAGTTATCTCAATTAAAAGGAGAAGACTACTTGGAAACTAGAGAGTTGAAGGTTGCTGAGTATGTTGAAGAAAAAAGAGATTCTGATTCAACTAATGAAACAAAAAAAGCCAAGACAAGATCACCAGTCTCACAATATTCTGCTTCGACCGTTCTTCTTCCATCTTCCAATTATTTAATTAATGGTATGAAATTTCCTGAGGTTATTTTTACACCAACAGTCTTAAACCCAGGTCAAATTAATCACTTGCCTTCATCGAATTATCCTGCTTATAATGAGACAAGAGTTTATCTAACTAATTGATACGTATGATTAAAAGGCTGACTTTCGCATTAGCAATTTTTTTAGTCCCATCATTAGTTTCATCTGATGACAATCTCCAAAAAAGTAAATTATTCATTGAAGAACTTGGAAAACAAGTAATTGAAAAAGTTTCTAATAATCAATTAACTGCTACTGAAAGACACAGTAATTTTAAAGACCTTTATCTTGCTGCATTTGACAATTATTATATTTCAAGATTTGTATTAGGTCGTTATTGGAAACAAATTGATAAAAATGTTCAGACGGATTTTGTTGAATCTTTTAATAATTATTTAGTGACAACATATGCACCAAAATTTAAGGGGTGGCAAGGCACGTTTAAGGCTACGGATTCATCATTAGAGAATAATTATTACAATGTTCAAATGGATCTTATTAATGAGGAAGGACCAGTTGTTAAACTTCAATGGAAAATGTATCTAGACAAAAACAAAAAATTTAAAATCCTTGACGTCAATCTTGAAGGAGTAAGTATGTTAGTGACTCAACGAGCTGAATTTTCTTCGGTAATTAAAAACAACCCAAAAGGCGTAATAGGTCTAATTGAAGCAATGAAAAAGAAGGCGTCTGAATATTCTGGCTAGAAATAAATAAATTCTATAAAAATTTTGACAACATTTTGGTTTAGTCGTTTTTAAAACGTGAAAAACTGACTAACATTTTTTAGTAGATTGTATCTGAAAGTCGCTTTGAATGGTAGGCCCGGAGGGACTTGAACCCCCGACAACACCGTTATGAGCGGTGCGTTC